>QXXL01000012.1 GCA_009911505.1 Lachnospiraceae bacterium
GGTAATCTCATGCTAACGCAACCACCGTAAACGCGCCGTTCATGGCGCGGTTACGGTTTGCCCTGCCATCCGTGGCAGGGCATTGCTGGGAATCGGACGGAATGCTTAAGAGCTCCTAACCCCCTTTACAAGGCCCAGCCGCATACCCTGCCCTCTGCCTGACTACGGTTTTGGCTGGCCTACAGGGGATTTTTGGTATTGGGGTGTCTTGCTTTTGCCAGATGGAGTAATCTTTAATTGTCGGGTATCCAATAACGTAATTAGGAGCGCATGGAGTTATAAAATGTAAAAGACTTCTTAATCAAAATAAATACAAAAGAGCCACAGCATATCCAACCAAATGGCAGTGCTTGAGGATTATGCAGAAAAGAATGGCTTTACGGGCATACGCCATTTTACCGAGGGATAATTACGAACTGTTCCCCGCCATGTATAAGCTGACAGGGCAGGACGAAATATTTAAGACCTATTTCTTTCCGAAGTCATACGTTAGCTACCGAAAACCGAGGGCGGTTAGTACCAGGCAGAGGGAACGGGCAAGGCAGATGATGATTGGACAGAATAGAGCGATAGGACGAAAAGATTATCCAGAGACTTAGATAGAATATTTGGTTATTTAAAAATAATTTTAAATAGTTCTTGACGGCCCCATACAAATTTGGTAGAATCTATTTAAAAATTTGTTGAAATAGGAGGTGGTATATTGGCGGTAAATGAGATACTTGCAGCATTGGCAGATGAAAACCGAAGAAGAATTTTGCATAAATTAAAGGAGGGGAAAATAAATTCTGGCGATTTAGCAAATGCCCTAAGCATGACACCGCAAGCCCTGTCATATCACTTATCAAAATTAAAAAAGGCAGATTTGATTTATGAAACAAAATATAAGAATTATATTTATTATGAACTGAATTTATCCGTACTTGATGAAACTATCATGTGGATTAACGAGTTAAGAGGAGGTCAGAAATGAATAAAAAGAAAACAGTATGTTATATTTTAATGTATCTTCCATTAGTAGTTATCTTGATTGTATTGCCACATCTTCCCGAAAAAATCCCTGTACATTATGGGTTTGATAATCAGGTTGATCGTTGGGGGAGTAAATATGTGGCTTTGTTATTTCCGGTAGTAAGTATTTTAATGGGATATTTTCTGCTTGGAATGGCAAAGCTGGCGGCGAAAAAGGAAGAACATGGGGAAAACAATAAAAATGTTACGATTATTGTGGGTATTTTAGTGCTGATATTGCTTAATGCTTTGAATGTCTATTCTCTATACACAAGCTTTAACAAAGTAGAAAATTTATCATTTGTTTCATTGGATATTGGTCAGCTTGTTTTTGGCATCATTGGTATGTTAATGATTGTTACAGGAAATCTCATGCCTAAGTTGCGGATGAACTCTATGATAGGATTGAGGACATATTGGAGCATGAAAAATGAAGCAACATGGAAAAAAAGCCAGCATATAGGAGGAATTTCCTTTATCATTGGGGGAATTATTATAATAGGCATTTGTATCGTTATGAAAGGTACTCCTTGCTTATTATCTGTTTTAGGAGTATGGGGAATGCTGATAGTTATAGATATTTTCTTAACATATCGGGTTGCTGCAAAGAACTGATTAAATAGTAGATTTTAATATTTCAGTATTATCAGTAACGGATATATAAAAATTTAATATTGTTTACCTTTAGGTAGCGATTATCTTAGCAGACAATCAGCTACCTTTTATATTTTCAGAAGCTGTCAATACAGCACAGAAAGAATGAGGTATCAAGATGTTTGAAAGTAAGAATGACGCAAGCAGGAACTTAGAAAAAGCATTGCAGGCATTGGAACAGGCAAAACAGCGTGTAGCTAACGAAAAGAAAAAGCAGAACGAGAAGAAATGCAAAGCCGAGAACCACCACAAGTATATTATGGGCGGTATTATCGTGAAGTATTTCCCCGACTGCTACCACTATGACGAGGGTGAGTTAAACCGTATCTTACCGGTTGCCTTGCAGTCAGCCGACAATGCGGAGAAATTCATCACGACAAGGAAGATAGACAGCTTTAAGAGCCTTGAAAGGGAGCTTCAGAGCAAGAGCCGACAGCATAACAGGCAACAGAATAAAACGAATCGGAGGGAGGAAGATATTTAATGTGAATTTTATTGTAAAACCAGGCGGTTTTTTGTATAATTAAAGTGTAACAGGAGTAGGATATATCGTATCTTGTATCACAGATTTTTAGAAATCGAGGTGTTAAAGTGCAGGACGATACAAAACATATAGAGGAAGTCATGGCAAAGCGTACCGCGAAAAACAGTGTATTCCTTGACCTTTTTCAAAACAAGAGTTATCTGCTAAAGCTATAGAAAACGCTCCACCCAGAGGACACCACAGCGACAGAGGATTCCCTTACAGATGTGACGATTATGATGGGTTTGTTTGATAGTGAACAGATAATCAAGTCGTTTATCAGAAGTGAAAGGCATGATGAAGCAAGGGAAACCGCAGAAAGGTTGATAAGAAAAGGGAAAATGTCACTTGAAGATATTGCGGATTGTGTTCCGTCATTGTCACTTGATGAATTAAAAGAAATAGAAGCCGAGGTTATGCAGTTAGTATAAATCAGAGAAATAATGTAATATCAAAATAACAGCGTAAAGACGCATGGAACAGTAAATTGTAAACCATGTGTCTTTTTTTGCGTCTAAAAGGAGGAATGTGGGCGATAGCATTTAAACCTATACTACAGGGCAATTAACACCCTGTTTGCAAAAGAAGATTGATAAGACAACCTACTACTCCATCCGGACAGAAAATGAAGTCTGGAACCGTCTGCCGTACCATTGCGTCGTTAAAATTTCTAGACGATGCCACCGCATCGCCATCGAAATTTTGCCTAGAGCGTGTTTGAACAATCATTCCCGCCATCTGTATCCCCCACTTAGCGCGATATTTGCGCCAAATTCGGTCAACGTAGCCCGCTACGACTCCCTCATTTGGCACAAATCTCCCACTAAGTGTGGAATACATCTGTCGAAAAGCATTTTTCAAACACGCTCTAGCGCTGGCACAAAGCAGGTATCGGAAAGTGACAGATATAAACTTAATTACAGTTTCATACTAAAAATTAATGATAGAAGAACCTCAAATAATATGTTATGATTTTTACGTTATCCACCAAAACATGCAACAGGAAAAAGATATCAACATTTTTAACTACAGCCGCGGCAGGTGTATTCTTCGGCAAGGTATGGCAAACGTAAGATCTTCATATGTAAGTTAGCCAAAACCGTAGTCAGTCTCATACCCTGCCCTCTGACTGGCGGCTCTTTGCCAACATCACCCCAAAAAGAAAGGAGCAACACAATGAAACGAAAAACAGCAATGATTACAGGATCCTCCCGCGGAATTGGGCGGGAAACGGCAGTTGCCTTTGCAGGCAGGGGGTACGATCTAATTTTAAACTGTATGCACTCCGAAACAGAGCTTTTAAATCTTGCAGCCAGGCTGGAACGTCAATTTGCAGTGCGTATACTATGCTGTTGCGGCGATATTGGGAACTTTGAATTTGTACAAAATATGTTTGCCAAAATACATGTATTTTGCGGTGGGGCTGACGTATTGATCAATAATGCCGGGATTTCCTATATTGGCTTGTTAAGTGATATGCCATATGAAAAATGGGAGTTAATGCTGCACACGAACCTGACATCTGTTTTTTCATGTTGTAAATGTGCAATTCCCTATATGGTTTCCCAAAAATCAGGAAAAATTATCAATATTTCTTCAAGCTGGGGCCTATATGGCGCATCTTGTGAGGTAGCGTATTCGGCCGCAAAGGGAGGGGTAAATGCATTTACAAAAGCCCTTGCAAAAGAGCTTGCGCCAAGTAATATACAAGTCAATGCAGTTGCATGTGGTGTAATAGATACAGATATGAATGCCTGTTTTGACACAGAAGAACGCAGAAGGCTGGAAGAAGAAATTCCAGCGGGGTATTTTGCAAAACCAGCGGAGGTTGCAAGGTTGTTGCTGCAATTGGCAGAAGCCCCCGCTTATTTGACGGGTCAGGTGATTGGGTTTGACGGAGGGTGGATTTGACCAATTGCTGTGTTATAGGTATACTGGAATTAGGTTTTAAATAGACAGATAAGCGTTTTGCACATTGCGATATTCTAATTGTGTACTTTTGGGTTTTTATAGTTTATTTGAATTACAATAGACCAAAACCTAAGAGGAGGAATGCTGTTTGGATATCGGAAGCCAGTTACGCAAGCTATTAGAACAGGATGGGATTACACAGAAGCAATTAGCAAAAGATTTAAATATTTCGACAACGACATTAAATGGCTATGTAAAAAACCGAAGACAACCGGATGCTAATACTGTTATCCGGCTTGCTTCTTATTTCAATACAACAACAGATTTTATTTATGGTCTAACAACGTTACGGGAGCCGATGGCATCGCCTTATAATGCGGATGAAAGGCATCTTGTAAATATCTACCGGAATATTCCTGAGGATAAGAAGTCTCTTTTTATGGAAACAGGAAAGACGTTTTCAAATTTTGTAGATGAATAACGGGGAATGGCAGGCCTTCGTTTCGGTTTTGGTTTGTCTGTCCCCTGGGTTTATCGTTACTTTCTTAACACACGGCTATATATGAAGTGGTCTTTTTAGCAATATTTTCAATTTAATTCCCAAATTATCATTCCCAATATGTAAACCAGCTCTGGATAATTTATGCGATCTATGGTAGAATCTTCATAGTTAAATGCATTATCTATAAGGAGTGGTTATTTTATTATGGAAAATATTATACGCATCAGGCAAAGCCAAATGCCGATCCACTCGATTGCTGATTTTATAGAACACAATAGCAGTGTATCCAAAGGCGTGAAGGAGGCTTGTTTTGTACGCTTAATCGGTACAAATGCAGCCCTGGCATCTGATATCTGTCAATTAGAATCTAAGATGGCACGGCGTATGTCAAATGAACCTGATTTTATATACAACCGTATCTTGCGCCTGCCAGTATTAAGCAGCCCGTCAGATATCGCATACTATGGGTCGTGTTATGAGGCATGGGTTTTGGGTAAAAAGGAATATGTTTCGTCAAGGGCTATCGCGGATAATACTGTTTATAACCGTCTGCTTGGCGGAGCGTTAAAGCAGGTAGCCGGGATGTATGCCACTGGCAGGCCTCCGGTAAGTGAGTCTATGGAGAGGAATTTTATCGCAAAAATGCTCTTTTGGCATGACAGCCTGCTCTGTGGCGTGCTCAGCCACTGGGATGAACAGCTTACGGCGAAGCTGGTGTTGTGTGACCTTGTATTGGAACAGCAATACCTTTTCGCCTGCCTGCTTGCCCTGTTAGGATATGATGTTTTGCTGCTGCAATGTATAGCGGATATTTCTGAACAGCAGGACGCACGCGGTATGTCGCAGAAAATTGTACTTGGAGAGTTTGGAAACCCTGGGCTTTTGCCGTTTGACCCGCAGAAGCTTATGATGCCTGAGGAACGGTATGTTTTCCCTGGGCAGATACAAGCGCCCGCCGGGGGCAGCAGAACTGCGGCAGAGGCACCCCGTCCTGTTACAATTAAGCTTCCGCCCCATCCCGGGCGGTCGGCAAAACAGCAGGGGACAAAAAATACTGGCCCATCACGTTCCGCTGCGGTTACAATCCCGCCCCGCCCTGGCCGGGCGGCAAGGCAGGCCGCTGCGCCGGCAGTGTCAAAAGCGGCAGCCGAAAAAAGCTTTGAGGAGCTGGCGCAGCTTGCGTCGTCTGTCGTTATGATTGCCATACATGGCGCAAACGGCGATATTATTGGCACTGGTTCCGGTATCATGGTGGGGAAAGACGGCTACATACTGACTAATAACCATGTAGCATGTGGGGGAAGGTATTACTCTGTCCGTATCGAAGACGACGAAACGGTATACACTACGGACGAACTGATTAAATACCATTCCAGGTTAGATCTTGCCATCCTGCGCATAGACCAAAGATTAAAGCCTTTGCCCATCTACCAAGGGAAAGCGCCGCTTGTCCGCGGCCAGAAGGTAGTAGCAATCGGCAGCCCTTTAGGACTGTTTAATTCCGTATCAGATGGCATTATTTCGGGGTTTCGCAAGATAGACGGTGTAGACATGATCCAGTTTACCGCCCCTACTTCCCACGGGAGCTCAGGCGGGGCGGTCTTAAATATGTCTGGCCAAGTTATAGGAATCAGTACGGCAGGCTTCGACGCGGGGCAAAACATCAACCTGGCAATGGGATATGAATGCATCAGCCGCTTTATCAGCGGCTTTGTGTAAAAAACCCGGTATACAATGGAAGTGATATAACTATGTTTGAACATAAAAAAATTCAAAACCCAGAAGATTTCTTTTTACCCCTGTCAGCCAGGGGTGAGAAAGGACCCTATTTTTACCGGATCAACAGCCATACCCCTAAGATTGAACAATTTTTAATAAAATATTATGAAACGGCAAGGCGGTTTGGTGTTATTATAGAAGGTAGGCTGCCAAATCCAGATGAAAAAAACTTGTCGTATTATGAAGAAGTAATGGGGCTTTCGTTTGCACTGCGGGAGGATTTTTTTGCGGACAGTTTAAAAAAATGGCTTCCACGCATGGACATACGCCAGAGGGACAGCGTGGCGTCTTCTATTTACCGTACGTTAAATTCCCTTAAAAACGCAGGAAAGAATGAAAACATGTTAAGGAACGCCTACATTAAATTTATGTGCTGGCTCTATTATAAATTTGAGCGGATCGCAAACCATTTAGGCGACGAAGATCTGCCGAAGATTTTATACGAAGGGGAAATCAGCAAGTACGAGCTTTTGATGCTTTCTGTATTGTCTGATGCCGGATGTGACGTTATCCTGCTGCAGTACCGCGGCGATGTAAGTTATTTAAAAACCGATCCGGGTTCACAGTATTCAGATGTGCTGACCGTTCCAGACGGCAAAACATTCCCGCCATATTTCAACTTACAGTGGCTTCAAAATGAGCTGCGCGCAAACGTGGACAGGGAGCGGCTTTACGGCACGAAGCCGCAGCTTATGAACTGTACAAATGCCTGGATTACGGGGGGAGGGCTTGAAAATATAAGCAAGAGCCCCCAAAGCCGGGGCAGCAGCCCCAACCTGTTTTACAACTGCTTTATCCGCATCAAAGGCGTGGAGGATAAGCTGACATATGTCAATGAGCTCTACCAGTTTCAGCTTGGGTTAAAGCACGATGGGCGAAAGGCCGTTATAATAGAAAATGGGCTTACTCCGCCTACACCAGAAGAAATCCGCGGCATTAGCCGGAAAAATTATAATAAGCAGGATCAGATGATCCTTGATCTGTCTGCCAATATCCGGGATAACGGTAATGCCGAATTAAAACGCCTGATGCATAAAGCATTTGTAGATATCCTTCTGGAAGAAGGAGAAGCGGATGGGATGAATTTAAATAAGCTGACAAACAAGGCTGTTTATTTGTTGTGTTTTTTAAAACGGTACCAGGCTGGGCTATTTGCCGGAGGCAAGGCATCAAAGCCAGGCGTTTTTATCCTGCTTGGAGGCTGCCAGAATGAAAATGAGGCGATGTTTGTCCGGTTCCTTTCACGCCTTCCGGTGGATGTGCTTCTGCTTATGCCGGATCTAAGCCAGATGTGCGTGCTGCAGGATAAAATGCTCTATGAAATTAATTATCCGGAATCTTTGCCTCTTACCAGATTTCCTACGGAAGAAGGGGAGCTTACTGCAGGCACGGCGGCGTATCATGCCGAGCGTGAGTTAGATACAATAATGTACCAAGATTCCGGCATGTACCGTAATCAGCAATACCAGAAGGCAAATACGGTCATCCTGCGCACGACCTATGAAGAAATTGCGCTTTTATGGGATCAGGAATTAAAATACCGCCCGAATTTTGGCGTAACGGATTCCGTTGTTAATGTCCCGGTGCTGTACGCTAAGGTTTCCGGTGTAAAAGATGGCTTGCTGCAGCAATATTGGGCGGATGTGAAGGCGCTTGTGGTGCAGGATACGCTTGTTATACCATCGGTTCCGTATATAAGCCCTACAGCCCCAAACCCAATGCGGGCACATGCTGTGGAATTTTTTAAAAATGGAAGGCTTAACAAAGAGAAAATCAAAGCCCATCCGGCCTACCCGTACGGATTTTTACGTGAGGAAATTCAGGAGCATATCCTGGATAAGCTTGCACTATTGCTTTCGCAAAAGCCTGTGAAAGGGATGTTTGAAAATGGGGCGGAATACACGGTGATTGCTACCGTGCTAAACCTGAATAAAGATATCTTAAGGATGATCCAGCGGTTTGATTTTACCAAAAAGAACCCGAAGCTCATTTTCATCCTTACTACAGAACAGATATTATCGTTAGAAGATACGATCCTTACATCATTTTTAAATCTGGTGGGGTTTGACATCCTGTTTTATGTACCTACCGGATACTTAAGCGTTGAAAAATATTTTAGTAAAAAAAGCATGGAAGTACACCAGATCGGGGATTATATGTATGATTTAAAAGTTCCTGGTTTTAAGATAAAGCCTGCCGGGGCGAAACCGACCTGGCGTGATAAAATTTTTAAGCGGGGGAGGTAATAGGTATTTAATTTCAACAAAACGGCGGCGCGGGAATTATCTCATAAAGGCGCTTATGAAGCCGTGCATAGTGAGGACGGCAGGATATCTTTTAAAATGAAAATATGTTAAAGTTGGAGGAGTTTAAGATGAATAACGTCCAGTTGCCCAGGGGCGAAAAGGCAAATAAGTATAAGAAAATTGGGATGAAAGTAGGATTGGTTGTTGTAATTATGCAGGTGGTTTCCGGCCTGCTGGCAGTGGCTGTCTGTGTCTTAATATTCAATTCTTTGGTTACAGGCATGTTGGAGGAGCGATGTACAAGCGGCACAAATATGCTGATGCATGAATTTGGCACAATAGAAGATGGGGAAGACATGACACAGCTTCTAGACAATTTAAAAGAGCTTATGGGCTGTGAGTTTACGGTGTTCGAGGGCGATACCAGGGCATATACCACCGTCTTGCGGGACGGAGAACGTGTGGTAGGAACCAAGCTTTCAGAGAAACTTAGTACCATTGTGTTAGAACAAGGGAAATCGTATGTGGGAGAAGCGGATATCCTGGATGAAGAATATCTGTGCTCTTACGTTCCGACGAAGGGAAAGGACGGACAGGTAAGCGGCTTGGTTTTTGCCGGGATCTCTATGGCCCAGGCGAGGCATGAAATGCTAAACGCCATTGTTTGGGCAGGGATTGTGAGCGCCGTTACGATTTTTATATGCGTCCTAGTTTTGGCGGCATATTTAAAGAAGAGTGTGTCTGCGCCTTTAGGCGAAATTACCCGCGTGGCCAAGCGCCTGGAGGAAGGAGATCTGGGGTTAAGCAGTGGGGAAGAGATACGCGTGAACGTCCATTCAGATGATGAAATAGGTATGCTCGGCGAAATATTTAAAGAAACGATGCACCGCCTGCGGGGTTATATCGGTGAAATCGGCGATGTACTTGGTTCAATTGCAGAAGGCAACCTGACAACAAGCGCAAAACAGCATTATAGGGGCGATTTTTTGTCCATTAAAAACTCATTGGACAGCATTCAAAATGGGTTAAACAATACGATGGGACAGATTGCTTCGAGCGCCAGGCAGGTATCTTCGCGTTCTGAGCAGGTATCCGGCAGCGCCCAGGCGCTGGCCCAGGGGGCGACCGAACAGGCCAGCTCGGTACAGGAGATATCCGCTACTATTGCAAATATTTCCGAAAATGCCCGCCAGACCGCGGATAACGCAGTGGAGGCTGGAAAGCTCGTCAACCAGGCAGGCGCACAGCTGGGCGTGAGTATGGATTATACCAAAGACTTGAATGTGGCAATGGAGAATATGTCCAATTCATCCAAAGAAATCAGCGCCATCATTGCTTCCATTGAAAATATTGCATTTCAGATTAATATCTTAGCTTTAAACGCTGCGGTGGAGGCGGCGCGGGCGGGCGAAGCCGGAAAAGGGTTTGCCGTAGTAGCTGATGAAGTGGGCAGCCTGGCGGCAAAATCAGACGAAGCCGCCAAGGCGACGAAAGAGCTGATTGAAGGCTCTATTACTGCAGTTACAGAGGGGGGCCGTGCAGTAAGGAGGGTTACGGAAGCCCTTGAAGAGACAAACCGCCTTGCTGGAGGCGTGACCTCCCGTATGTCTGTAGTTGTAAATGCCGTGGAGGATCAGACAACGGCTATCGGTCAGATTACAAGCGGCATGGAGCAGATTTCCGCTGTTGTGCAGAATAACTCTGCGACAAGCGAGGAGTGCGCCGCCGCCAGCCAGGAGCTGTCTGCCCAGGCAGGGCTTTTGGAAGGGTTAATGGGTTCGTTTAGGCTGAAAGACTCGAACTAACGATACATAAAGGGGCTGCAGCGGCCCCAGTGTGATTCATTTTTATAGAGAGGAAGGCAATATGGGATTAAATTTTAGTAAAGCGGCAGCTATCCAGCAGCCCGCTGAAGAAACAAGAACAGAGCTTGTACAAAGCTACGATATCGTCGAAGACAGAAAGCAGATGAATGAAGTCCTGACAGGTACAAAAGAAGTCGACGCACTTGTCAGCACCATTGAGCTTGACAACTTAGAAACTATCGTATCCTTTGGCGCGGAAGCGGCGGAAGAAATTTCCAAAGCGTCCGACGTCGTATTAAACAGTATGGACATGTCCCAAATCGATGATTCCAGCGAAATGTTAAATACACTCGGTAAAATCATGTCCAAGTTTGACATTGAAGAGCTTCAGGAAAATCCGGGGTTGTTTAACAAGCTTTTTGGGAACATGAGAAAGCAGCTGGATAAAATTCTGGCAAAATATCATACTATGGGCGAAGAGGTAGACAAAATCTATGTCCAGTTAAAGCAGTATGAATCAGAAATTAAGCAGTCCAACCGCAAATTAGAGCAGATGTTTGTGGCAAACGTCAATTATTATCACGATCTGGTCAAATACATACTGGCCGGGGAGCAGGGCTGCCGTGAAATTGAAGCGTATATTGAGCAGCGGCAGGCCGATATGCAGAACACAGGCGATACGTCGATCCAGTTCGAGCTGCAAAGCTTAAATCAGGCGCTGCAGATGCTGGAGCAAAGAACCCAGGATCTGCGTACAGCAGAAAGCGTAGCGATGCAGTCTGTGCCAATGATTAAGACTATGGAATTTTCCAATATGAACCTAGTCCGCAAAATCAATTCGGCGTTTATCATAACGCTTCCGGTCTTCAAACAGGCGCTTGCGCAGGCTATAATGCTAAAACGCCAGCGTATCCAGGCGGAGGCTATGTCCGCGCTTGATCAAAAGACGAATGAGATGCTTATCAAAAATGCGCAGAATACAGTAGAGCAGTCGAAGATGACAGCGCGCATGGCATCCGGCAGCTCAATCAAAATTGAAACTTTGGAAACAACCTGGAAGACGATTGTAGATGGGATCAGCGAGACAAAGCAGATTCAGGACGACGCCAGGAAAAAGCGCGCCGAGGATCAGGTCAGGCTTGAAAACATCAAACAGGAGTTTAACAGGATGTATCATATGCCAAACAAAAAATAGGAGGAGGAAATTTCTATGCCAATTAGTTTATCAAAAGGACAGAAAGTAGATTTAACCAAAGGAAATCCAGGGTTAAAAAGCATTATGGTAGGCCTTGGATGGGATGTAAACGCGTTTGATTCCGGCGCGGATTTTGACCTCGACGCAGCGGCGTTCATGTTAGGTGCAAACGGCAGGTGCCCGACCGAGAAAGAGTTTATTTTCTACGGGAACTTAGAACATAGCAGCGGATCCATCAAACATATGGGGGACAATTTAACAGGAGAAGGCGAGGGGGATGACGAAGAAATCCATGTAGATTTGTCTAAAATCCCGCCTAATGTTGAAAAAGTGGCGTTTACGGTGACAATATACGAAGCGGAAGCCAGACGGCAGAACTTTGGCCAGGTGTCCAATTCCTATATCCGGATCCTAGACCAGACGACCGGGGCAGAGCTTATCCGCTACGACCTGGGTGAAGACTTTTCGATTGAGACAGCAATTGTTGTAGGAGAGCTGTACCGCCACAACGGCGAATGGAAGTTCAACGCCATCGGCAGCGGGTTCCAGGGCGGGCTTGCAGCGCTTTGCGGGCATTATGGCATTGAAGTAGCGTAAATGCAGAAAGGAGTAAGTTTATGCCAGTTAGTTTAAAAAAGGGACAGAAAGTCAGCTTGACAAAGGATAACCCAGGCTTAACAAAAGTCGTAGTCGGCTTGGGATGGGATGTGAATGCATTTGATACCGGGGGGGATTTTGACCTAGACGCCGCTGCGTTCCTGCTGGCGGACACAGGTAAAATCACAAAATCCGAAGATTTTGTATTTTACGGCAACTTAACGCACCCATCCGGAAGCGTTAAGCATCTGGGGGATAACCGTACCGGGGCAGGAGAAGGCGACGATGAGCAAATCAAGGTAGATCTGTCCGCGGTGCCTGCAGATATTACCAAAATCGCGTTTACTGCGACTATATACGAAGCAGAACAGCGCAATCAGAATTTCGGGCAGGTCAGCAATGCATTTATCCGTATCTACAATGAAGAAACAGGGGAAGAAATGCTGCGGTATGATTTGGGGGAGGATTTCTCCATTGAAACGGCAGCGGTATTTGGCGAGCTGTATAAAAATGGCAGCGAGTGGAAGTTTAATGCGATAGGAAGCGGCTACCAGGGAGGCCTTGCGGCGCTATGTACTAATTTTGGCGTAGAACTGGAATAGGAGGGAAACCAGATGTCAGTTAATTTACAAAAAGGGCAAAAAGTCAGCCTGTCAAAAGATAATGCAGGCCTTTCCAAAGTATTAATTGGACTTGGCTGGGATGAAGCAAAGCGTTCCAGGGGAGGTTTTTTTGCACCAAAGCCCCAGCCTATTGACTGCGATGCATCTGTTCTGATGCTGCAGGGCGGAAAGCTATGGGATAAATCAGATATTGTATATTTCGGTAATTTATCCCACAAGTCGGGCACAGTACAGCATATGGGCGACAACCTGACCGGGGCGGGGGAAGGCGATGATGAACAGATTATTGTAGATTTATCCAGAGTTCCGGCTGAATACGACAGGATCGTGATTGTCGTAAACATTTACGAAGCTATGAAGCGCAACCAGCATTTTGGCATGATCCAAAATGCATTTATCCGGCTAGTGGATGGCAGGAACAATGTGGAAATGTGCAAATACAACCTTACAGACGATTATTCCGGCATGACGGCCGTTATTTTTGGAGAGGTTTACCGGCACAATGGCGAGTGGAAGTTCAACGCAATTGGCCAGGGTACAAACGATCCTGGCCTTGGGCAGCTTGCAAACCGTTATGTATAAATGACAGGGGAAGCCAGTACAGCATTGCTGTACTGGCATTTCCAACGGCATCACAGAACAGCGTATGTTATTTGATGCAGGAAGTAAAAACAGAGAAAGCTTGTGTGGCAGGCTTTTAAATCTGTCTAAATGGCGCCTGGGCGCGCCAGAAGGAGGACAACATGAAATTTCAAGGACTAAACGACAGGGAAGTTGCGGATTCGAGGCAAAAATATGGCACAAACGCAATTCCGGATTCTGAACCAACGACATTTTGGGAGGAATTTAAGGAAACCTTTGGAGATCCCATGATCAAGATACTGCTTGCAATTGCAGCGCTTATGATTGTGATGTTCTTCTTTGGCTATGCAGAGATATACGAGCCGCTTGGAACAATTGTAGCTGTATTGATTGTAGCCTTTGTATCTGCGAAAACAGGTGTCGCGAGCGATACCAAATACCGCGAACTAAAAGACAGCACTAAAAAAGACCAGTGTAAAGTCCACCGGAACGGAATAATAACCGTTATTGATGTAGATGATGTGGTTGTAGGCGATAAAGTGCTGTTACAGTCCGGTGATAAAATCCCGGCGGATGGTATTTTAGTATCCGGATCGCTTGCTGTTGACAATTCTGCATTAAACGGCGAGGCCGAAGAGTGTAAGAAGACGGCGGCAGACGAAGGGGTTTCGCTTGCCGAAGATATCACCGGGGACACCTTTGTAGATAAGCATTCCCTGTTCCGCGGCGCTGTTGTATTTGACGGCGAAGGAATCTTGGATGTGCGGAAAGTCGGCTTAAAAACTATGATGGGCAAGATGGCGGAGGAAATGCAGGAGGATGAACCGGATTCCCCGTTAAAGGTTAAGCTGGCCAAGCTGGCCAAGCAGATTTCCACGTTTGGATACATCGGGGCAATTGTCATTGCCGTACTTTATTTTGCATATTTCATTGTATCGCAGGGCGGTGTGTCCGCATACTTTACACAGGGGGCAGAACAGATCATAAAAGATATTGTAAACGCTGTGTCATTAGCTGTCGTGATTATCGTATGTGCAGTCCCGGAAGGGCTGCCGCTTATGATTTCATTGGTTCTGATGCAAAATACTAGCAAAATGCTAGATCACAATGTACTGGTGCGTAAAGCCGAAGGAATTGAGACAGCAGGCTCATTGAACATTCTATTCAGTGATAAAACTGGTACGATAACTAAGGGCAGGCTGGAAGTTGTGGACTTTTTTACAGCGGACGGCAGTTCCATTGAAATTTCTGAGTTAAGTAAATACAGCGCCATTAAAGGGCTTTTGGATCTTGCTATTGGAAAAAATACCCAGTCTATGTATGACGGTGAACACAGGGTTATCGGAGGAAATGCGACGGATCAGGCTTTGATGAAATTTTTGGGCGAGCAGGCCTTCCGGGCGCTTGAGGCCGACAAATCCTGCATTATTACGAAAGCCCAGGGCTTTAATTCCACCAACAAATTCAGCCAGGCCAGAATAGAAAGCGCAGGTAAAACCTTTTACAAGGGTGCACCCGAGCGCCTGCTGGCACAGGCAAAAAAATGTTTAAGCCAGGACGGGCAGGTTGTACCTGTTGACATGGCAGCATTGAATAAAAAAATTGATGATTTGGCTGCCAAGGCCATGCGTGTGCTTGCCTTTGGCTATTCGGAAAAAGATCTGACAGAAAACGCCATCAACGACGATATTGTAATCATTGGCTTAGCGGGCATCCGTGACGACGTGCGCCCGGAGGCCAGGGAAGCTATTGAAGAAGTGCAAAATGCCGGTATTCAGGTTGTTATGATCACAGGCGACCGTCTGGAAACTGCTGTTGCAATTGCAAAAGACGCAGGGCTCCTAAAAAGTGGAACAGACAAAGCCCTCTCTTCGGCGCAGCTAAACGAAATGTCCGATGACGCCCTGAAAAAGATTATACCTCAGATCCGTGTGATTGCCCGCGCGCTGCCCACAGATAAGTCCAGGATGGTACGACTGTGCCAGGAAATGAACCTGGTAGTCGGCATGACAGGCGACGGAGTCAACGATTCCCCGGCGTTAAAGCGCGCAGACGTCGGCTTTGCAATGGGGAGCGGTACAGAAGCTGCCAAAGAAGCAGGTAAAATTGTCATTTTGGATGATAACTTCAAATCAATTAAAGACGCTATCTGGTATGGAAGGACGATTTACCACAATATTTTAAAATTCTGTAAATTCCAGCTGGTGATAAACGTAGCAGCCGTTGTGGTAAGTGCGATTGCCCCGTTCTTTGGA
This sequence comes from Lachnospiraceae bacterium, assembly GCA_009911505.1. Taxonomy (GTDB): domain Bacteria; phylum Bacillota; class Clostridia; order Lachnospirales; family Lachnospiraceae; genus Roseburia_B. The sequence continues at coordinate 15,684 of QXXL01000012.1, forward strand.
GTGGAAGAGCCGCTTAAGGTTACGCACCTTTTGTTTGTAAACCTTGTTATGGACGGGCTGGGGGCGATTATGCTTGGAAACGAGCCTGCGCTCAAAAAATATATGGAAGAAAAACCGCGACGCAGGGATGAAAATATTGTCAGCAAAAAAATGATGGCTCAAATCATTACTATGGGCGCATGGCTTACTATTATTAGCTTTTTGTTTTTAAAACTTCCGTTCTTTGCGGAGCTGTTTGGCGGTTGGGCTGTAGATGAAGCCGGGAATGTATTAAACGGTACGCCCAATGCAATGCATTTGACGGGTTATTTCGTACTGTTTATTGTAAGCGCCCTGTTTAACGGCTTTAATGTCCGGGACGATGGATTCGCCATTTTTAAAGGGTTAGATGAAAATACTGGTTTCCTTAAAGTGTTCTTTACGATTATATTGGTACAGGCTCTTATTGTAAATGCCGCGCTGATTCCATTTGTTGTGTTTACATGGATTGGGAATATGTTTAGCTGTGTGCCGTTTGGCATAGCAGGCTGGATTGCAGCCATATTGCTTGCCGCTACGATGATTCCGGTAGATTTGGTGCGGAAGATATGCGTGGGCGATGGGAAAAAGTAATATGCGTATCTTTTTTACGGATTTAGATAATACGTTAATTTACTCTTATAAGCGCGATATTGGCGATGCCAAAAGGTGCGTGGAGGTGTACCAGGGCAGGGAAATTTCTTTTATGACAGAAAAGGCACACAGGCTTTTAAAAAAAATACGAAAACGGGCGCTTATCATTCCGGTGACAACCAGGACGGTGGAGCAGTATAACCGGATAGATCTTGGAATAGGGGCGCCTGCCTATGCCCTGGCCTGTAATGGGGGCGTCTTACTTGCGGACGGCAGGGAGGACGCCCCCTGGTTTTTAGAATCGCAACAGCTGGTGGCAGGGTGTACAGGCCATCTTGCGTTTGCAAAAGAGCTCATGCAAAAAGATAATAACCGTTGTTTTGAGGTAAGGGATATACGGGGGCTGTTTTTATTCACAAAGAGTGAAAATCCTATAGAATCGGCGGAGTATTTGAGGGCGTCGCTTGACAAGGGGCTGGTGGATGTTTTCTGCAATGGATTAAAGGTTTATGTTGTACCAAAGGCGCTTAATAAAGGGATGGCGGTTAAACGGTTTTGTAAGAGGGTATCCCCGGGGGCCGTGGTGGCGGCAGGGGATAGTGCATTTGACGTTCCAATGGTAAAGGAAGCGGATGCTGGAATAGTGCCAGAGGGGATTTTTAAAATGGTGGAAGGGTGTGGGAAGGTTACATATGTACCTGAGGGGCAGCTGTTTTCGGACAAGCTGCTTGAGAAAGTGAATGATGTGCTGGCAGAAGGCATTTGAAACGGGAGATAGGGATGTATAAAAGAAGGTTTTCAAATGCCAGGCAGGCGTAGTATAATAGGCAAAAGCAACAAGGAGACAAAAGCGGCTTAAAAGGTGGGGAGTCAATGCGCAGTGAAATGGAGGTAAACCATGCAATAGAAGAATATGCGGACATGATACGCCGCGTCTGTTTTTATCATTTAAAAAACCGCGCAGATTGCGAAGATATATTTCAGGAGGTTTTTCTTAAATATATGCTGTATGACGGGCAATTCTGTGATAAGGGGCACGAACGGGCGTGGCTGCTCCGCGTTGCGATTAATGCCTGTAAAGATTATTTGAAAAGCTTTTTCCGGCGGAATGCAGTTTCCTTGGAGCTCATAAATGAGATGCAGGCGCAAATCCCGGAAGAGCATAAGGAAGTGCTCGAAGCAGTGCTGTCGCTGCCCCCCAAATATAAGGATGCCATATACCTGCATTATTACGAGGGTTATAGCGCATCAGAAATTGGAAATATACTGAATAAAAAAGAGAATACCGTGTATTCCCTGTTATCGAGGGGACGCAAAATCTTAAAGGATTATCTTCTGGATGAAAAAGATTCTCCTGGAAAGGCTGGGAGGTGAAGGGATTGGCGAACAAGATTAAAGAAGCATTTGACAACATTGAAGCAGAACCCGAACTGGTAGAAGCAACCAGGCAATTCCTTTCAGACGGGCGGGGGAAGAAAATAAGGTATACGTTTTATCCGGTGTTCCGGATGGCCATGGCAGCAGCCTGGATATTTGCTGCCGTGGTATTGGGGACGGGGGGCTATTCCTGGCTAAAGGCGCCTGTATCTTATGTCGGAATTGACGTGAACCCATCTATTGAGCTGGCATTAAACCGTTTTGATAAAGTAGTTTCTGTAAAGGCTTATAATGCAGAAGGCATGGAGGTGCTAAAGGGCTTATCCTTAAAGGGGAAAAGTTATACGGATGCGATTGATATAATAGTAGAAAGTAAAGAAATGGGCGTTTATCTGGTAAAAGGGGCAGAGATTGTATTTACCGTAGCGGCGGAGGGTGGCCGTGGGAGCGGGCTAAAATCTGGCGTCGAAAGCTGCGCAGGGCATTTGGGGCAGAAAAGCCAAAGCATTAGCGTAGATATGGATGCGGCCGCAAATGCCCATGGCTATGGGATATCACTGGGCAAATATTACGCCTGGCAAAAACTCCTCCAATACGGTGAAACAGTGACGGTAGATGACTGTAAAGATATGAGTATGTCAGAGCTGCACGGGTTGATTTCAGAACATGAGCGGGAGCATCAAACAGAGGGCCATGAAGATGAAAGTCATACGGAGCCAGAAGGCCACACACAAGAAGACAGCTATACGGAGCCAGAAAGCCACACGCAAGAAGACAGGCATGCAGAACCAGAAAACCACCAGCAAGAAAGCCATGTGCAAGAACAAAGCCAACTAGAGCCACAAGGGCAGATTAATCAGGAACACTACGCAGAAGAAAAGAATATAGAGCATGAGGGTTCAATAAAACAAGAAAGCCACAAGGAAAAAAGGTATAAGAAAAAAAGCCATAGGCATAAATAAAATTAAATTTTTTTCATTTTAATGCAAGGATTTCGGATACTGAATCGTATTCTATATGTAAGATAAAAACAAATAGAGATCACAAGGAGGTAACAAAAATGAAATTCTTCAAGAAGTGTAAAAAAGGCCTTATTGTAATGGCGGCAGCCTTCACGCTGTTGGGCGGGCTGGCTATGCCTGTTATGGCGCACGGGCATGGGGGCGGCCATCACAGCAGCGCAGGCGTTAGCAGCAGCAGCCACCATGAAAGCAGCCACTACAGTGTTAGTGCAGACAACGGGGGAAGCACAAAAGGGTATTATTGCCCTTACCATAGTAAAACGCATAAAAAGAAAAGCAATTGTAAAAAATATTGCAGCAAACATCATAACACACACAAAAATGGGAAAAAACATAAGTGTGCGTAACATTTTAAATGGCAGAGGGAGGATTTATCCTCCCTCTGCCATTGGTTATTGAATGCGGGATTGTCCAATTAGCTGGTTTAATGTCCTGTCCTGTTCTGACAATTCGGTAGAAATCACGGCGCTTTGTTCTGCCGCTGCGGCGTTTGTCTGAATTACTTTGGAAACCTCTTTAATCCGGTTTTCTACGGAAACAATCATCTCAGACTGCTGAACGCTGGCAAGTGAAATTTCATCCATCAGCGTTTTGATTGACTGGATACACTCGGTAATCACCTGCATCGCGGAGATTGCAAGGTTCCTTACCTCTCCGGATACAACCGAGAACCCCTTGCCTGCGCTTCCTGCACGCGAGGCTTCTACTGAAGTATTGAGTGCAAGGATATTCGTCTGGAAATTTGCACCTTTGCCCATCTGGTTGGCAATATGGGTGAGGTCACGCATAACATCTGTAAGGTGGGTGCGGATACTAAAAGGGCCTCATCCGTGTAGAAGGTGTAGCGATGTACAACCTTTCAAAAATGCCTTTTACGGCAGCAAAATCCTCTATTATAACTTTTCCGAAGATAATTTTACCATGGAAGCGGTTGTTTTTCAAGAAGGGGCTTTGGTTGTTAATATAAAAAAACAGGGGCAGGGAGAAAAAATCCCCCTTCCTATAATAAAATCAGAAAATCGTCCGATAAATAGTGTAAGAGCGAAGAATAAGTTCGGTTTACACCATAATTTCAAGGAAGAAAGGAGATGCTGTCATGCGTATAGAGGCTTATAATCAGGTGGCCCAGGTTTATCAGGGCAGTAAGTCAGGAAAGGCAGCCAGGCCAAATGGCGCAGCCATAGGACGTGACGATGTGACCATCTCACGGGCAGGTCATGATTACCAGTTTGCAAAGCAGGCGGTAGCAGAAGCTTCAGATATCAGGGAAGATAAAGTCGCTCAGCTGAAAACAAGAGTGGAATCAGGGAGTTACCAAGTTGACCCTGGAGATTTTGCCAGCAAGCTGTTAGAGAAATACAATGCTCTGCAGAAATAAGTGCGAAGAAATGAGGAATACCCGTGGCTAGTTTAATGGACAATCTCGTAGAGGTTTTAGAGCAGGAAAATACCTGGTATGAAAAGCTCGTGTCACTGTCAAAGGACAAAAAGCAGGCGATCATCCGTGCAGATATTGCAGCGTTAGAAGACATTACCGGGCAGGAGCAGGATATATCAAGCGAGCTTAGGAACTTAGACATTCGGCGTGATGCCGTTTTAAAAGACATGGCGGATGTCTTGGGCAAGGATATGGAAGAGATGACCATTACCAAGCTGATCGGGTATTTGGATCAGCAGAAGGAGGAGCAGGAGCGCCTTTCCAAAATCCGCGCGAAGCTATTGTCTTCCGGCAATGAGATGCACGAATGGAATATGCGCAACCAGGCCCTTCTGCAGCAGGCACTTGAAATGGTAGAATTCGATCTCACCTTGTTTAAAAGTATGCGGCAGGCGCCTGAGACTGCGAATTACGACAAAAATGCCTATAATACGGGCGATCTGCTCGGAAACAGCGGATTTGACGCAAAACAGTAGGTCATTTGACAAGGAGGAAGAATTATGGCCAATTCAATGGGAAGTTTGTATATTGGGGTATCTGGGCTCCAGACCAGCCAGAATGCACTCAATATGACTGCAAATAACCTCGCAAACGTAGATACCGAAGGCTACGTGCGCGAACGGATCCTGCAGCAGGATCGCAATTATGTCACCATGAACATGACGACGGCCGTCAGCTACCAGCAGTCAGGGCTTGGCGTGTCCATTGGCGACGTTATACATGCAAGGGATATTTTCCTGGATAAAATGTACCGGACGCAGAACGGGCGCTCGGGCTTTTATTCTACCACATTTGAGACGATTTCCGAAGTCCAGACGCTCTTCCAGGAGCTTGAAGGGACCGCGTTCCAGGAAGTTTTGACAGGGGATGACGGCTTGTGGGTAGCATTCCAGGAATTTGCCAAAGACCCTTCGGACAGTTCCAGGCAGAACTTAGTCATCCAGAAAGCCAGCTTGTTTGCCAGCCGTTCTAAGGCAGTATATAATGGGCTTAAGACATACCAGTCAAATCTGAACCTTCAAATTTCCGATGCGATCAAGGATATTAATGATCTTGGCAGCACCATTCGGGATTTAAACCTCCAGATAATGAAAATTGAAGCGGGCGGCATAGAAACCGCGATGAACCTGCGTGACGTAAGGGATACTGCCCTGGATAAATTATCGACGTATGGGAATATTAGTTATAAAGAACTTGGGAACGGGACGGTAAAGGTCAATTTTGAAGGGGCGCTCTTTGTAGACGAGTCCCATTTCTATGAAATGGGGATGAAGACGGAGCAAGATACGCACTTTATTACGCCGTACTGGCCGCACCTGTCGGATTTGAGCAAAGACAGGTATTACAAGGTTTATAATATGGCAGAAGAAATCTCCCCCGCCCGTAAAAACGACATTGGATCGTTAAAGGCGCTTTTGTTCGCAAGGGGCGACAAAAATGCCAATTACCGGGATTTGGACGGGGTATCCTTGCAAGAGTACGATGATACCCTGGGCAATTCCGTTATGATGAATGTAGAAGCGGAGCTGGATATGCTGGTGCATACCATTGTCACAAAGGTAAATGATCTGCTTGCGCCGAATATCAATTTGACGGCGGCCATTACAGGCACAGACGAGAACGGCAATGTCGTAACCTTACAGCCTGGCACGAAGATCCTGGACACAGAAAACTGCTGTGTCGGCGCGGACGGATCCCTTCCGCCGCAGGAGCTGTTTGTGCGTGTCGGCTGCAAACGTTATACAGAGGTAACGGGCGATGACGGCAAGACCTATTATGTATACAATGAAGAAGATCCGTCTGATACTGCCAAGCAGTATACCACAGGGAGTATCAGTGTCAACCAAAAGCTTTTGGAGAGCGAATCGCTGCTCCCGTCCTACATGCAAAACGGCAAAGACGGCGAACGGCCTGTAGCATATAAGCTGGGCGAGGCTTTGGCAAAGGTGTGGGAGGACGATACTATGTTTTTAAGCCCGCACGACACGACGCCGTGTAACTTCAGCGGCTTTTATGCCAAGATGATAGGGGAGCTTGGGACGCTCGGGGATGTATTTGGTTCAACCGCGTCAGGGTTAGAAGGTACGGCGCTTGCGACCGACAATGCAAGGCAGCAGGTCATTGGCGTATCATCTGACGAAGAGCTGACCAACATGATTAAATTCCAGAACGCATACAATGCGTCCAGCCGTTTTATCAATGTTGTTGATGAAATGATCGAAACGATTATAAACAGGCTCGGATAAAGCCTGGCAGAAACAGAAAGAAGGGATTTTCGTATGCCATCTACATTTTTCGGCTTAAATATAGCGGCTTCCGCTATCAATGCATTTCAAGTGGCCGTCAATACGACCGCTAATAATATATCAAACGTGCAGACCAAAGGCTACAGTAAGCAGGTCGCTAACCGCGAGGCTTCTGAGGGTATACGCGTTTACCAAAAGTACGGTGTTGTCGGGACTGGTGTTACCACCACATCCATTACATCCGTACGCAGTACCTATTACGATACCAAATACTGGAACAACCAGTCTTCGGTGGGGCGTTATGACACCAAGCTGTCTTACTTAAACCAGATTGAGAATTATTTTATTGATGAAGGGGAAGCCGAACCTGGCTTTTCCACCATCTTTGCCAATATGTTTAACCAGATGAATGCGCTTACCAGCTCTGCCGGGGATGAAAACCGGCGCAAGAACTTTATCAGCCAGGCGCAGGTGTTTACCGCTTACTTCCACGATGTGGCGAACGGACTAAATGATCTGCAAAAGGACTGCAACGAGCAGGTAAAGGCCCTGGTTCAGACGATTAATGCCAGCGCAGCAAAAGTGGCGTCTTTGACCAAGCAGATCAATGTCATTGAGCTCGAGGGGGGCACAGCCAATGAGCTGCGTGACCAGCGCGCGCTGATTATTGATGAGTTATCTGAGATTGTCCCTGTTACTGTACAGGAAACCCCGGTTGCCAATACCAATTACCCGGATATGTACTTGGGCGGGACGAATTATGTTGTTAAAATAGATGGCCAGACACTGGTCAATACATTTGAATACAGGTCGCTTACCTGCGTACCGCGGGAGTATAAGGCCAGCCAGACCGATGCAGATGGGCTTTATGACATTGTCTGGGCAGACACAAAGGCGAATTTCAATATGAATTCGTATACCATGGACGGATCGTTGAAAGCGATTTTAGAAGTACGCGACGGCAACAATGCTGAGAATTTCCAAGGGCAGGTGACAGCTGCTTCACCATATAGCATTTCCATCAAGCCGTCTACTATGACTACCGTAGAAGCTATGAATATGCCGTCAGAAGGTATTATTACCGTAAAAAATAAGGAGTACCACTATACCGATTTTAAGGCTGAGTTAGACGAAGACGGCAATGTCGTTTCCTATGAATTTGAACTGGAAGAGGGGTTAGACGCAGCTCAGATCGGTGGGATTGCAGGCAGCAAGGCGCGGATTGGCGCAACTATAGACAGCATGGGGATCCCCTACTATATGAGCCAGATGAACGAGTTTATCCGCAATTTTGCCGAGCGGTTCAACGCATACCAGTTAGAAGGCGTCGACTTAAACGGCGATCCGATGGGGGCGTTTTTCGTAGCAACCGCATTTGACGGGGAGGAGTATGATTTCTCGGATCAGATAGTAAACAAAGACGGTGTAACCGACAGCTCGTCCGTGATAACTGCCACATCCAGCTCCTATTACCAGCTTACCGCATTTAACTTTAACGTTGCAGACGCCAGTGTCAGGGATTCTTCCCGGTTTGCTACAACAAAAGATGTGACAGGCGAGGATATAGACATTGATGCGCATGATATCATTGATGAAATGCTAAAACTGCAAAGCGATGTGAAAATGTTCCGCGGCAGCAGCGCTGAAGGCTTCTTAAGCTGTATTTACACCGATATTACAGTCGATACCAACGAAGTAAAGATGTTTTCGGAGAACTTCAACGACATCAAAAGCGCAATAACCAACCAGCGACTTTCCCTTTCCGGCGTAGACGAGGACGAAGAGGGGCTTGACATGCTCAAATTCCGGAATGCATATAACCTTGCAGCCCGTATGATGCAGTGCATGCAGCAGATGTACGACAAACTAATCAACGAAACCGGTGTGTAAGATATCGGGCGTATTTGAAATATGCGCTCCGGGAGCCTTACACGTTTAACAGGAGGAATAAAATATGCGGATAACCAACAACATGATGCTTCACAATACAGCGCTTAACATAAATGGGAACAAGTCCAATGTGTTAGACCTCAATTCACAGATGACCTCGCAGAAGAAGATCCAGCGGCCATCCGATAACCCGGTCATCGCCATCCGTTCCCTGCGCCTTCGGACGTCTCTTAGCAAAATCAACCAGTACTACGATAAGAATATCCCTGATGTAGAAGCCTGGCTTGAGACAACGGAAACTGCTATCAAAAATATGAATAAAATACTGACTGATGTCAAAAGCCAGTGCAATACCGGAACCAACGATTACCTGACAGAAGATGACAGGAATACTATTTTAAAGAACTTAACGGCCCTAAAGACGCAGCTTTATGCGGAAGGGAATGCAGATAACGCCGGAAGGACCGTTTTTACCGGTTATAAAACCAGCTCCAAACTCACTTTTATGACAGATGAAACCGATACTTCCTACAAAATATCACAGAAATTTACCTACAAGAACATGGAGGAATTCACCTATTACAGCGGTAAGGTAGATATGCCCAATACGGCAGACGAAGTCCTTCTGACAGATAACATCCCGGAAATCGGCAAAGGCTCCTTTGACCGTATCCGGCTTGCCTACGATGGGATCGACGGCATCGACAGCTTAAGCTATAGCTACGGAGGTGAAACCGTAACCTTTGAGACCGGGGTACCGGAAGCGGACGGCAGCATAGTATACAACGCTACCACCAGCACAGGCGACGTCACCCTGACTGTATATGCAACCGAGGATGACTGGGCAGCTGCCAATGATGGTACAAAGACGGTAGATCCGGGGGAGATGGTCTTGATCCGTACTTCCGGCGATCTGATTGTCGGCAGCGATTTAGGCGCAGAATTAAAATCCAACAAAGCTGAATTTGAGGTAAACTACCAAAAGACCGGCTTTGAGAATGGGGTATTGCGCCCGGAATACTATTACAACTGTACCGATGTAACGGATCCGGCTAATCCAATTGAATATACCAAATTCGATGCAGACGGCAATAAGATTTACGAAGATATCAATTACACAGTTGCGCTGAACCAGACCTTAAAGGTCAACCTGCAGGCAGATGAAGTGTTTGATATGAGCATCTACCAGGATGTTATAGAGCTTACGGATACCGTACAGGCGGCCATCAACGCCCACGATAAGGTAAAACGCTTAGAAGAAATGCAGAAAGAATCACAGTACGCAGACTGCCAGGAGCAGTTAAAGCTGTGGCTTGACGCTGCCAAAAAAGAAGCTGATTATGCGGATAAACGCTTAACCGAGCAGTACAGCGCTGGAATCGGCAAATTTGATAAATACATGGAAAAGCTCAACATGGCATATACCGAAGTCGGCGCAAGGGGCGACCAGCTTGAGATGACAGAAGCCAGGATGAGCAACCAGCAGCTTACGATTAAGGATTTGAAGTCCACCAACGAAGATAAAGAGTTGTCTGATATCATCATTGAATATACGGCAGCCTACAACGCATACACCGCATCGCTGATGTCGGCGGGCAAAATCAACCAGCAGACATTATTAGACTACATTTAAAGCGAGGGCATGGCATGAAAGCAGATACAAGGCTCTTTGGGCCAATCGAAATAGAAGACGAAAAAATCATCCATATCGCGCAGGGGATCATAGGGTTTCCGGATTTAAAGCATTTCACGCTTATATTTGACTGTGAGCGCGAGACCAAATCCGCAATCCATTGGCTGCAGTCTATGGACGACGGAGATGTCGCTATGCCAGTCATAGTCCCGGGGGAGCTGCTTCCGGATTACCGCCCGACTGTAAACGACGAGCTGCTTCAGGGGCTTGGCGAGTTAACGCCTGACAATACCTACATTTTAGCAACAGTACGGGTTCCGGAGAATATAGAGGATATTTCCGTTAATTTAAAGGCTCCGATTATAATCAATACAGACACAAACAAAGGCAGCCAGGTTATCGTTGAAGATGATTTTGCTGTCCGGCACAATATTTACAGCCTGATCCGTGACGGGCAAAAAAAGGCAGGTGAATAGGGATGCTGGCATTAACCAGGAAAAAAGGCGAGGCCCTTATTTTAAACAACAATATTGAAGTTACCCTCTTAGAAATTCGGGGGGATCAGGTAAAAATCGGTATTTCCGCGCCCAAAGACGTCCCGATTTACCGAAAAGAGGTTTATTTGCAGATCGAAGATGAAAATAAGGCGGCGCTCCATACAAAAGGCGTAGACGCTTTGAAACAGTTATTCTAATCTTTTTTACTGGTCGAACCGATATAAAGGTTAGAATAACGTAGAAACGGGCGCTTTGGCAAGGGCGCTCCAGTAAAATCACACGGAGGTGGTTAACAATGGCAATTGAATCAATTGCAAATCCAAAGGCGGCATATCAGGGAAGTGTGCCTAAAGTGGATACGCCGGCGCCGGCCGAAGGTGCGAAAAAAATGCCAGAACCCCTTGTCGTAGAGGCAAAAGCGGAAGACATGTCAGTAAAGGCAAAAGCGCCGGCAAAGGCAAAAGGAGAGACACGCCAGGGAGCCGTTAAAAAACACGCGGCGGCGAAGGATGGCATGGCAGAACCCATAGAAGAAGAACGCCAGGCGACAGGGACAGAGGCAATGAGGAAAGCCGTGGACGAGATCAACCGCCACATCAAACATTCGGAGGTTGTGTTTGGGATCCATGACAAGACAAACCGTGTTACAATTAAGATTGTAGATAAGGAATCACGCAAAGTAGTTCGTGAATTCCCGCCAGAGCAGACATTAGACATGATAGCGAAGGTGTGGGAGATTGCAGGGATAATGGTGGATGAGAAAGGATAAGGAGGAATTATTATGCCAATTAGGATTACGGGTATGAACTCAGGGCTTGATACAGAGGCAATTATTTCCGAGCTGGTATCAGCACATAGGTTAAAGAGCCAGAAGTATGTAAAGGCACAGAAGAAGCTGTCTTGGAAGCAGGAGATTTGGAAGGGCTTAAATACAAAGATTACGAATTTTTATGGTAGTATTACTAGCTTGAAATATTCGGCGGCTTATAATATGAAGTCGGCGAATATTTCGGATTCGACAAAGGCAACGGTGTCAGCATCGTCGAATGCAGTAAACGGAAGTTATACTCTTAAGGTAACCCAGACTGCGAAGACCGGGTATCTGACCGGGGCGCAGCTGGATAGTTCGCTTACGGCGGACAGTGCATTGTCAAGCCTTGGATATACCGGTGGGGATGGCAAGGTTTTAGTGACCAGCAACGGGAAGACGGCAGAGATTGATATTACCAATGGGATGACGATCAAAGATTTTGTGGGAGCGCTGAATGATAATGGCGTAAAAGCCAGCTTTGATGCGGCAAACCACAGGATTTATGTAGCAGCCAGCGATACGGGGGTTAAAAAGGATTTCTCGTTGACGGGGCTGGATGCGAATGGCTGGGATGCTCTGACGAAACTGGGCCTGAACACAGGTACGTCTGCAGCGGATAAGGAGCGGTATAAAGAGTTTGCGAAGTATGCACTGAATACGAATGGTACGCAGTATATTACGGGATATGACGCAAACGGGCAAGCGATTACGAACGGAACATATGACGAAGCACAGACAAAGGCCCATATTACACAGATATTGACTGATTTAACGGACGCTTCTACGACGATCACAAATAATGGAGCACAGCTCGCGTATGCCAATGCATATAAAACAGTGGAAGATGTAGACGCTAAATTTGTATCCACTCAGGATAAGGATACATTGAAGGCGCTGCTTAAAGAGAAGGATTTGTCAAATGTTTATGTGGATGGCCAGGGCAGGCTGTATGATAAGCTGACAGACGGTACATATACTTGCAGGGAAGATGGCAATAATTATGACACGTCTCAATTAGCTACCGCTGGGCGTGATCTGGTAGAAGGCGCAACGAAGCTTTTGGATTTGGAAGTGACGGCTGGCCTTGCTACAACACAAACAGCAGATGATGGGACAGTTTCCGATGTGCCGAATGAAGCGGCGATTTCTGCATATAAAAATGCGATGAAGACCGTTGAAGTATATGAAGGGAATGCGGAAAACGCACAGGCAGTTGCAGATGTCCAGGCCGCATATGGGACGCCCGGCGCATTAGAGGGATTAGTGCAAAACCTTCAAAATGACATTGATGCAGCGAAAGCTACAATTGCAAATTACAGTATATTTGACGATCCTTCCTATACGCCGGAATCCGTAACAGGCTGGATAACAAATGCTGCGAAAAACCTGGACGGAACAATTACTGTGCCGGGTGAGAGCGTTGGGGTAAACGGCGAAAAGGCAAACCGCGTAAACGGCGAGGATGCAACGATTGTTTTGAATGGGGCAACATATACTTCAACTAGCAATACATTTACAATTAATGGATTGACGATTAATGCGTTGACACCGACTGGGAATGATGAACTGACGATTACAGTTTCAAATAATGTGCAGGGGCTTTATGATAAAATCAAAAGCTTCCTGAAAGATTACAATGCGTTAATCAATGAAATGACGTCTCTGTACAATGCAGATATGGCAAAGGGCATGGAGCCTTTGACAAACGAGGAAAAAGATGCTTTAAGTGATACGGATGTAAAAGAATGGGAAGACAAGATCAAAAAATCTTTACTCCGAAGGGACGACAGCTTGGACAGCGTAATGAATCTGATGAAGAGCGCGATGTCACAATCCTTTACGATTAACGGCAAGAAGTACAGCCTTTCCAGTTTTGGGATAAAGACGCTTGGCGTTTTAAATGCCAAAGACAACGAAGAGAGCGCGTATCATATTGATGGAGACTCAGAGGATCCGGCTGTTTCAGGAAATCAGGATTTGCTTATGGCAGCTTTGAGTAATGATCCGGATACCGTGATCGAATTTATGAAGAAGCTGACGACAGAACTGTCTGACAATATTTACAGTAAAATGAAGTCAAGCTCGTTGAGCAGCTTTAATGTCGTTTATAACGATAAGCAAATGGCAAAAGAATATAGTGATTATACGACGACGATTAAAAAGTGGGAAGATAAACTTGCCGCTATGGAAGATTCCTATTATAAAAAATTTGCCGCTATGGAGAAAGCGTTGGCAAGCCTGCAGGGCCAGCAGTCTTCCTTGGCAGGTTTGCTGGGATCATAAGAAAAAATACATTGTCATATTAACAGGGAGGTTATCAAATGACAAATCAAAACAGATATGCAGCATATGAGAAAAGCAGGATTATGACAGCATCACCTGCTGAGTTAACATTGATGCTTTACGAAGGTGCAATTAAATTCTGCAATATAGCGATTGTGGCTGTCGAGAAAAACGAAATTGAAAAAGCCCATATTAATATCCGGAAAGTAGAAGATATTATCACGGAATTCCAGGCGACATTGGATCACAAATATCCGGTTGCAGAGGATTTCGATAAAGTGTATGCATATCTGCATCAGCGTCTTGTTGACGCCAATGTGAAAAAAGACAAAGAAATTTTAGAGGAAGTATTGGAACATCTGCGTACTATGCGTGATACCTGGAAAGAAGTTATGCAGAAAGCAGGCAATAATCCTAAATTGCATATATCTTAAATCAGCGTCGTTTATGGAGGGCAGAGTAGGAATGAACAGCAATTATATAGATATAATGATTCAAAGCCTGGAGAAAAAAGTAACTGTATTAAATCGGTTGATCGAATTAAACAAGCAGCAGAAGCTATATCTTCAGGATCCCAACCTGTCTCCCGAAGAGTTTGAGAAGAATATGGACAGGAAAGCATCCCTGATTGATGAACTGAATCAGTTAGATATGGGGTTTGAAGAGCTTTTTGGACGTGTGAGGGATACGTTAAATGGCGGCCGGGAAGCTTATGCAGACCAGATAAAAAGGATGCAGGATTTGATACGTGAGATTACGGAGAAGAGTAATACTGTCCAGACACAGGAACTGCGGAACAAAGAACAGGTACAGCGAAAGTTTGCCGATATCCGCGAACAGGTAAAGGGTGTGCGCAACAGCCAGAAGGTCGTCAGGCAGTATTACCAGAATATGATAAAACAAGGCGCAAACGAGCCACATTTTTTGGATAATAAAAAATAAAAAAATTTTGTTTTGGCTATAAAGTATCAATCGTATTGGCCGATATAAATTACAAGTAAACAAGATAACAATTGTTACTTGCAGATGTGAATCTGAATGGAGCGTACGGCCAGACGGAAGAGCATCAAAGAACTACATATCAAAAACAAGATTTTGCAGCATGGAAGCTGCAGTAAATTCAAGGAGGAAAACAATTATGGCAATGATAGTACAGCACAATCTTCAGGCAATGAACTCTAACAGGCAGTTAGGCGTTGTAACAAACGCACAGGCTAAATCTACTGAGAAATTATCTTCTGGTTACAAAGTAAACCGCGCAGCAGACGATGCAGCAGGCCTTGCTATTTCTGAGAAGATGAGATCTACAGTTCGTGGTTTAAAACGTGCATCAACAAATGCTCAGGATGGTATTTCTGTAGTTCAGATTGCTGAAGGTGCATTGGGTGAAGTTCATTCTATCTTACAGCGTATGAATGAATTAGCAACACAGGCAGCTAACGATGCAAATACTACTATCGACAGGGATGCAATCAAAGACGAAATCGATCAGTTAACATCTGAAATCGATCGTATCCGTTCTACAACTCAGTTCAACACAATGAACTTATTGGATGGTAGCTTCACTGGTAAGAGCTTACAGGTTGGTTCTTTGTCTGGACAGGGCATTGCTATTTCAATCAGCAATATGCAGGCAAGTGTAATTGGTATCAACAATATTTCTGTAAACAGCTTCCAGAATGCAGGTTCTGCTATGGATAAGATTCAGAGCGCTATCAACTCTGTTTCTAAACAGCGTTCTTACCTTGGTGCTTTACAGAACAGGTTAGAGCATACAATTGCTAACCTTGATACTACTGCTGAGAATACACAGGCAGCTGAATCACGTATTCGTGATACAGATATTGCATCTGAAATGGTTGAATACAGCAAGAACAATATCCTTGCTCAGGCAGGACAGTCAATGCTTGCTCAGGCTAACCAGTCAACTCAGGGTGTATTATCCTTATTACAGTAATTTTAAAATTAAAAAAGACCAGCGTTTGCTGGTCTTTTTTTACCTCTTTAATTTCATGTGGTTTCTAAAAATGGCCGGATATAATTGGATTGTAAATTCCTTTGAACAGACTTTCATGAGGTTTTATAAAGATGTAAAAGTTCAGAATTATTTTGAAACAGAAAGGAAAATATTGTGGAAAAGTCTTTTGTTCCAATAAAGATAGAAAATATAACAAATTATTTTAATGACTGGGATCTGGAGAAACCAGAATTTTTTTTGCCGGGACTAATGAGCTTTTATGAAGATTATGAGGGGCTTGCAAAAGGAATTGTATTATTATGTGACAGTTTAAAAAAGAAAGAAAAATATCAGGAATGCCTATCCCTTGTAGAACTGTTCACAAAGCTGTGCATAAATGATAAAGATCAATTTTTGCTGGAGGAGCAAAGTAAATTAAATAGTATTCTTATTCATCTGAAGAACAGCCAGCAATTATTTCTGGAAAGTAATCAGGCAGAGTATTTAAAGCAAATTTGCCAGGATGCCTTTTGTTTGAATGAAACAGTATTATCGGTTGTTTCATTTTTAGCTGAACATAGACAGGCTGGCAATTGTGATTATGTTGAAGACATTAAAGCGCCGATATTAGACAATACTAATATAGGGTTTTTGGTCGAGCTTTTATGCGACGAAACGCGCAAATTATGTATTATCGTTGAAGACGAGACACAATGTGTCAACTATGATGCTTTGGCATATATGATCACAATGTGTGGGCATAAAGTGATGCGATTGGCAATCTCCGAGTCAGCAAATAAATCTGAAGATGTATTAAATGATGATGGGGATAATATCGTACAACTATTTTGCAGGGAGGACGATTTACATAACGTCATAAAATCGTATTGTTCCGTACATTCTAAAGATGGATTTGCGTTGTTGCTTGCAACAGGGAATAGGTTGGATTTATTGTCTTCTGCTGTGTGCGCGGAATTTCAAATTGCACGTTTATCGAATACAATATCGCCTGTATTAGAGGATAAAATAACGTTTGGATGGTGTGGCAATTATTTATCTTATATTAGCAGAATATACAAAATGGATGTAAAGACAGAAATTGAAATGCCAAGCAAATGCAGGTTTTCCGTAGTAATACCTGCAAAGAATTCTGCGGAAACTTTACGTTATACGCTGTTAACATGTTTAAACCAGCGCTGGGATGGAGCATTTGAAATTGTTGTAAGTGATAACTCTACAGAAGGAAATATGGCGGTTAAAGAGCTGTGCGATTCTATGGGAGATGCCAGGATACGTTATATAAAGGCGCCAGGCCGTTAATCATTTCAAGGAGTTTTGAATATGCTTTTTTAAAGGCCAAGGGAGAGTTTATTATTGCATTAGGTTCAGATGACGGATTGCTTCCGTGGACATTTGAGGTGTTAGACAACATATTGGCCCGTTATCCGGATAAGCTGATGATGTGGGACAGGGGGCAGTACCAATGGCCGGATTATGGCTGCGGTATATCAGATCGGTTAGATTTTTCTGGCGTATATGAATATGACAAAATAGATATTGGTTATATAGATGGAGTAGATTTTATCTGTAATACAATATTAAATGAAAACAATATGTATTTGCTGCCATTGTGTTATATCAATTCTGGGTTCCGAAGAGAATATATAAGTACGTTGCTGGAGAAGACAGGGGCATTGTGGGATGGGCCATGCCATGATATATACACAGGGGTCGTAAATTCATGTATTAATCAAAAAATATGCATGATAAAATATCCATTAACAATAGCAGGAATGACCAGAAAATCTACAGGAGCCACTTATAACAGGCATTTGACGACACTTGACTCCATAATTAATAGAAATGAAAATTGGAAAAATGTGAATTATATAGGCGGATGGGCGAGAACTCAAATGGAAAAAATGATTCCGCATTTTACAACAGATGTTTCTATTCTTTACCACTGCCTTTTGCGTGCCGCTGCGAAAAAAATATTATCGCAGGAAATCATTACAGAAGTGGTAGACTGGAAAAGATGGTTTATGGGATTATATAAGCTGATGAACAAAAAGGATTTATCATATGAACGCCAGTTAAGGGAATTGCGGTATGAAGCAAAATTACAGGGCGAGAGCTTCTTAGAATGGTTTGATAAAAATATATTTACAGAGGGATTGGAATTGGAAGAGGTACAGGACGAATTAGGCGGGGATGCCAAAAACTATGTACAGGGGGTTGCGGAAACATGCCATGTTGTTCTGGATGCATCCCGCTATGGCGTGACAAATATTTATGAAGCAGTAAAATTAATGGAGAAAGTAAGTGGGTTATAGGAGGATACATGAAAGTCGTTATTTTAGCCGGCGGACTTGGGACGAGGATCAATGAAACAGGGCATTTGAACCCCAAACCGATGACAGAGGTGGGGGACAAACCCATTATCTGGCACATTATGAAGCTATATTCTTTTTATGGTTACAATGAGTTTATTATATGCTGTGGGTATAAACAACATATGATTAAAGAATGGTTTGCAGATTATTATTTATATAATAGTGATATTACATTCAATTTTGCAAAACAAAATGAAATGATTGTCCATAATAATGTATCAGAGCCGTGGAAGGTAACATTGGTAGACACAGGGTTAAATACCATGACAGGAGGGAGGATCAAACGGGTACAGAAATATATTGGCACAGAAACATTTATGGTAACATACGGAGATGGTGTGTCAAATTTGAATGTTTCCGAATTAGTTAAATTTCATAAAAATCATGGTAAAATTGGGACATTAACTGCAGTAAACGTTGATCAGAGATTTGGAATCTTAGATGTAAATGAACAGGGAAGGGTGAATGCTTTTCGGGAAAAACAAGCAGGGGATGCCAATTTGATCAATGGTGGGTTTATGGTTTTTGAGCCGGGAATATTTGATTATCTGATGTCAGATCAAACTACATTGGAGAAGGAACCGCTCGAGAGATTGGCAGCGGATGGAGAACTGAAGGCATATAGGCATATAGGGTTTTGGAAATGTATGGATACACAAAGAGACAGAATGGAACTGGAAAGATTGTGGCGTGAAAATAAAGCGCAGTGGAAAGTATGGGAATAAAATAATATATGAATAGCTTGGATTTCTACAAAGATAAAAAAATATTAATTACCGGAAATACTGGATTTAAAGGGACGTGGTTAAGTAAGGTTTTATTGCAGGCAGGCGCGCAGGTTTTGGGGTATTCGCTTGATGCGCCTACAGAACCGGGATTATATCACATCCTAAGAATGGAAAATCAGATGCGTACGGTAAGAGGGGATATTTGCGATTTTGAACAATTGTCCGCTGCATTTAAACAATTTCAGCCAGAAATTGTTTTTCATCTGGCAGCCCAGCCCTTGGTTCAGGAGTCCTATAGAAGCCCACGGGAAACGTATGCGGTAAATGTCATGGGCACGGTTAATGTGCTTGAGTGCGTCAGGTTAAATACATGTGTGAAGTCTTTTCTTAATATTACGACGGATAAAGTATATAAGAACAATGAATGGTTCTGGGGATATCGGGAAGAGGATGTGTTAAACGGATATGATCCATATTCAAATTCCAAATCCTGTTCAGAATTGATAACCGAAACGTATAAAAGATCTTTTTTGGGGCAAAGAGAGGTTGCTGTATCTACAGCACGCGCAGGAAATGTGATTGGAGGGGGAGATTTTGCAAAAGGCCGGATTTTACCGGATTGCGTTAGGGCGGCCTTGCAAAAGTCAGATATAGTGTTGAGAAACCCGTATTCTGTCCGCCCTTACCAGCATGTGCTTGAGGCATTATATGGTTATTTGCTGATTGCAGAAAAACAGTATAAAGATATTCATTTACAGGGGGCATATAATATTGGGCCGCAAGAAAGCTCATGTATTACAACTTTGGAATTAACCAAAATTTTTTGCCAAAATTGGGGAATGCACCTGAAATGGGAGATAAGTGGCGGTCAGAAAGATATGCCCCATGAAGCTCATTATCTAAAATTAGACTGTTCAAAAATAAAGGGCCTTATGAAGTGGAATACGGTGTGGGATATCGAAACGGCAGTAAAGAAGGTTGTGGATTGGACAAGGGCATGGAGTAGTGGGGAAAAGCAAGCTGAAATTGAGTTAGAACGTCAGATCATGGATTTTTGGAGGCAGATAGATGGATAGTACAGAAATGGCTTGGCGTATCCGGCGCCATACTGTAGAAATGACACATGTTTCCCATGGTTCCCATATAGCGCCGGCATTCTCCTGTGCAGATATTATTGCTGTTTTGTATACGGGGATTTTGAATATCAGCCCTCAAAACCTGCAGGATAAAGACCGGGATATTTTTATTATGAGCAAAGGACATGCAGGCGCTGCAGTATATGCAGCGCTTGCTGAATGTGGTTTTATACCAAAAGAACAGTTATTGCAGCATTATGCGAACGGAAGCGTTTTATCTGGACATGTATCTCATAAAGGCGTACCGGGAGTAGAATTTTCTACGGGTTCTCTGGGTCATGGGTGTTGTGTGGCCGCAGGTATGGCATTGGCAAAAAAGAAGGACAAAAGGAAGGGGCGCGTATTTGCCCTTGTTGGAGATGGTGAGTGCGAAGAGGGATCAGTATGGGAAATGGCATTGTTTGCAAAACATTATAGTTTGGGGAATTTCACTGTAATTGTGGATCATAATAAAATGCAGAGCTTGGACTATTGTGATAAGACAATTGGGTTAACAAAGTTAAAAGAGAAGTGGGAAGCCTTTGGATGGACGGTAAAGGAAGCGGACGGGCATGATCATGAAAAATTAAAACATGTCCTAAAGGAACAAAACGTAGAAGATCCATGCTGTATTATTGCACATACTGTGAAAGGAAAAGGTGTGTCCTTTATGGAAAATAATATATTATGGCATTATCGGGATCCGCAGGGAGAGTATTACGATGCTGCAGTAAAAGAATTGGAGCGGAAGAGATGAGAGATGCTTTTGTGGATACGCTGTGTGAACTGGCACAGGAAGATGAAAATATTTATTTGATTACAGGGGACTTGGGATATAATGTTCTGGATAAATTTTGGAATCAATATCCGGAAAGGTTTCTAAATGCCGGAATATGTGAGCAGAATATGGCGTCTATTGCAGCGGGGCTGGCTGTAGAAGGGGATAAAAGCGTATTTATCTATTCTATTGGAAATTTTCCTACGCTAAGGTGCTTGGAACAAATCAGGAATGATATTGCGTACCACTATGCGAATGTAAAAATCGTTTCAGTAGGCGCAGGTTTTGCGTATGGGCCTATGGGAATGAGCCATCATGCAACAGAAGATGTAGCCGTATTAAGAAGTATACCAGGTGTAAAAGTATTTACACCTGCAGATCCATTTGAAGCGCGTATTGCGACGCAGATTGCCAACAAGCTTTCCGGCCCGGTTTATCTAAGGCTTGGAAAAGGGCATGAGCCTAATTTAGAACGGATCGATACCGATATTCAGTATGGAAAGATGAGCTTATTAAAAGAGGGAGAGGATGCGGCTATTTTGGCAATGGGGGCGATTGCAGGGGTTGCTTTGGAAGCTGCAAAGCGCTCAAAAGAAAAGATTGCTGTCTATTCGGTCCCGTTTATAAAGCCTTTTGATACAGATAGAGTAAAAGCGCTGGCATTAAAATATAAAGTATTGTATACTTTGGAGGAACATAACCGTATTGGCGGGCTTGGGAGCGCAGTAAGTGAGACAGTTGCAGACTACGGACTGGGGATTAAAGTGGTAAGGCTGGGGTTGGATGAAACATTTACCGGAATAGTAGGGGATCAGAATTACTTACGGAAGGCCTATAGAATAAATGCAGAAAGTATATTGGATTATATAAGGGAGAATCAGAATGGACAACTTTAAGTTAGTAATGTTATCGGCAGGATTTGAGCATGGAGGAAACGTAACCCACAGGCATTTGGACGGACATTCCAAACTATTGGTATATCCATTTGAATCGCAGTTGGGAAACCGGAATTTTAATGATTTTTTGGCATCTGTAGAGAGGGTACAGTATAGATATCCGGAATTTCCGGAGGGTATGGAGCCCAGAGAATTATATGAGCAGATGATAGATGAGGAACTAAAGACGTTTTTAAGAAAAAGGAATGGTTCAAAATTTAAAGATGCAGATTTGCAGATGGATGAGAGAGAGAGGATCGCCTTCTTTGAACAGGATTTAAAGGCGAAGGATTTGTACAGGCGCAAAGATGTCATTGAAGCTTTTTTTAAATCCACATTTTACAGTTGGAAAAACTACTATACTGAAGAACGGAATAATATGGTTTATGTGGGCTATTCACCGGCAATTGGAATTGATGCAGCCAGGATGATAAAAGATTTCCCTGATATTAAAATAATCCATATCGTAAGAAATCCATTTTCGGCATATCGTGATACCAAGCGGCGTCCATTCCCGCAAGATTTGAGTAAATATTTAATTACCTGGAATATATATCATTCTACTGTGGAAATGTATCAGAAAATGTATCCGCAAAATATAAAAATTGTGCGTTACGAGGATATGGTACATGATAAAACAAAGTTTATGACTGAACTGGCAGCATTTATTGGAATTGAGTTTGAAGATACCATGCTTTATCCAAGCTGGAATAGCAAGAGAATTGACACGGATATTGCTCCATGGGGAACTGTTTTAAGGAGCACAGAGGAGTATAATTCTAAAATAATAGATGAGCTGTCTGAAGAGGAAAAGAAACAGATCACAGGAGGCACAATGGCGCTTGCCAAGCACTTTGGGTATGGCAGCATAGACTATTTGAAAAAATATTATGCTGAGTAAATGGAATTACTGGTTTCAGAAAGAATACGACCATATAGCATTGACATGGAAACAGATAGAAACGGCTTTGTTTGAAAACGGCATAAAGATACATGGGCAAATTCCTGGAGGCACATTAAGCAGGGTATATGAAATATCCAATGACTGCGTATTAAAAACTCAAATACAAGGCAAAACCAATTTATTCAAAGAGTATTGTATTTTAAAAAAGCTGTATGGAGATATATTTCCTGTAAGCTATCATGAAATTTTGATAGATTCGGAGCCGGTTGCATATTATATTATGCCGAAGCTAAACTTATTGGAAGAAAGCGCATGCACCCCTAATTTGATCCGGGAACTGGTACAAGGCTATCAGTCAAAATTGGAAAGCCTTGAGGGAATCGGTACATTGATAAATTATTCGTTACATGAGCTTGTAGAACAAGCTAAAACCGGTTTGCAGTTATTAAAAGATCATGGGCTTTTATCAGAAAAAATGTACTCGTTTTGCTGGGAAAATTGTATTAAGCTTTCAGAATGCCGTACGAGTGTACTTTGCCACGGCGATTTAAGCCAGAAAAATATGATGCAGTATGGAAGCCTGCCTGTTATTATAGACTGGGAAGATGCGATGATAGGGCCGCAGGGCTATGATGCTGCATATTGGCTTACATTTATGGCGCAAAGGAAATATTATAGGACAAATAGCCTGCATATATTTGGCATAGGAAAAGAAGAGATGAAGGAATACATGAGCGTTATTGTTACGTTAAAGTCAGCCCTTTCATTATTAAATCAATCGTATAAGACACATTCGCTGTCTTGCGAAGAGCGGATGTTGGAAATATTTAGGATGTGAAAGAAATGAATATTGTTATAACTGGCGCCACAAGTTTTATCGGAAATAAATTGCTCAGGGCATACCTGTCCGATGAAAATATTATTTATGCAGTTATAAGAAAACAAAGTAAGAAAAAGGATTTTCTAAAGGGGCACCCAGCGCAAATTAGGATTATTGAGCTAGATATGGAGGATTATGGGCGGATTGGAGAATATATACACGGTCCCTGTGATATCCTGTATTCACTTGCCTGGGAAGGGGCACGGGGAAAAGACCGGCATAATCAAAGTCTTCAGCAAAAGAATTACCAGTGTACTATGGAACTTATCAGCCAGATCCATACGATTGGCTGCGGGGCGTGCGTTTTGGCAGGTTCACAGGCAGAGTATGGAATTGTAGATGGGATTATATCGGAAGAGACGGAGTGTAATCCGACAACTGCATACGGCAAATACAAATGGAAGTTATATCAAGAGGCATTTCAATATTGTACATCAAATGGTATCCGGATTTATGAACCCCGTTTTTTTAGTTTATATGGCGAACATGATTATGAGAACACATTGGTAAGCGCGGCGCTGCAGAAAATGTTGAAAAATGAACGGTGTGAATTTACAGAAAGCACACAGTATTGGAATTACCTGTATATTGATGATGCTGTAAAAGCAGTCATGCTTCTGCTACAACAACAAGCGCCAGACGGTGTGTATAATATTGCTTCAGATGATACCAGGATTTTAAAAGATTACATTATGGAAATGTATCAGGTTACAAATAGCAGGAGTGATCTGAAATTTGGCAGTATTGCATATCCACCTGAAGGAAAAGTAAGTATAAAACCGTCTATTAAAAAGATTCAGGGCATTGTCAACTGGGCTCCAGAAATAAGTTTTGAGAACGGGATACGGAAAATGGTATTTTATGACAAAGGAGATGGCAAATGAATACAATACCAAAAACAATCAGACAGATATTAGTGGAATTGGATGCAGATAGGGAGCATACGGCTGAGGATGCCGTATCTTTTTTGAATGAGGTGATTTGCCTGTATGAGGATTATGAAGGGCTATCGGATGGGCTTGTTTTTTTGGCCGGTTTATTAAAGGAGGATGCCAATTCCCGTTATAAGGAATATCTGCCGATCGTTGAGGTTTTTTCCTGCCTTTGTTCAGAAAGGGGCCATTTGTTATTAGAGCAACAAAAAGAAATACAGGAGCAAAAAAAGAATCTGGAAATAGCGCAAAGTAAGTTTTTAGAAACAGATGATGACGTAAAGTATATACAGATAATAGCTGAAAGCGCATATTATCTGAATGAACCTGTCGTACATGTAGCGGCACAAATGCTTTACAATCAGATAGAGAGAGGAATTTCATCCAAAGACAACATCGGTAAGCAGGTTTTAAACGGTCTGAATATTGGATTTTTGATTGAATCTCTACAGGATAAGGGCAATACCTTTGTCCTCATAGCAAACGGGCAAACGTCCATAAATTACGATATATTGGCAAATATGATTTCAAGGCTGGGGCATACTGTCATCATAATGATACCGGATGATTCTATTGGGGCATCTGAAGAAGAATGCATTAAACTGATAAAAGAGTACGGCGATATTGTTGTTGTCCCATATTCAGAAGCTGTATTATGCCAATTAATTCATTACTGCCGTTTAAAGTATTCTAAAGACAATATGGTTTGCCTGATAGGGGCTGGCTATCGATTGGATCAGTTAAGCCTGTGCGCAGGAAGAGAATGCGAAATAGAAAGGCTTACTTCCATGAAATCTGCGGTTTTGGAGAATAAGCTGACGTATGGCTGGGCGGGGGATTATTTGTCCTATATCAGCCGGATTTATAAGTGTAATGCACATAAAGAGCTAGATGCAAGGACGGAATATAAATTTTCAATTGTTATACCAACCAGGGGGCCGGTTGAAACATTACGGCATACATTACAGACCTGTATTTCACAAAGGTGGGATGGGGATTATGAGATTGTTGTCAGTGATAATTCATTACCAGAAAATACATCTGTATATGAATTGTGCAAAGAGATGAATCATGATAAAATACATTATATCAAGACACCCCGTTCTCTGGCAATCGGCAGGAATTTTGAGTATGCTTTCCTAAAATCAAGAGGTGAATTTCTAATTCCAATTGGATCGGACGATGGCCTTTTGCCATGGACGTTAGAGGTATTGGCAGAAGTTTTAGAAAATGTGGACGATAAAATTATTACCTGGGAAAGAGGCCAGTACCAATGGCCGGATTTTGGGAAAGGAATGTCAGATCTCCTGCAGTTTCCATGCTCAGCAGAAAAAGGACGGTATGAGGTTGACTATATTGCTGGGGCGAATTTCCTTAACAATGTTCTAAGGAATCCACAGAATATGTACATGCTTCCTCTGTTATATATCAATTCAGGGTTTAGAAGAAGCTATATGAAAACATTAATACAAAAAACGGGGCGGCTTTGGGATGGCCCTTGCCAGGATATATTTATGGGCATCATAAACTGTGTAATCAATAAAAATATATGTAGGATTAGATATCCGCTAACGATTGCGGGAATGGCACAGTATTCTACTGGACAGAAATATACCCGGCTGTTGGATTCATTTGAAAAAGTAGTCCGTAGGAGTAAAAATAAAGATCTTGGGGAGTCAGGTTATATCGGAGGCTGGGCCAGCTCTGCGGTAGAAAGGAATGTTCCCCGCATTACATCAGATATTGGTTTGTGCTATAATTGTATGATGCGGGTAGTTGCCAAGAACATATTGCCATTGGAATTTGCCAGGCAATATTTTGATATGAAAAGGTGGTTTATTGAAATTTACAGCCTGATGAATAAAAAGGAGCTTATTTTTGAACGGCAGTTAAGGGAGCTGCGATTTGCTGCAGCTTATAACGGATTAGACTTTTTACAATGGTTTGAAGCAGAAATTATGGCAGCGGCAATGCAGAAGGAAGAGGATGCCCCTATACCGGAAGATATGGAAGAGAAAAGATATGTTAGTAAAGTGCTTGACGATGGTACGGTTATTTTAGACGCGTCAAAGTATGGGGTACAGAATATTTATCAGGCAATGCGGTTAGTTGAAAAGGTGAGCCAATTTTAGGATACTTACTGAGTGAAAAACAGAGGGGGCAGAAATGAATATGGATTGCAGGAATGGATTTGAAGAAATTGCCGTATTACAGAAAAAGTATATTTATGCTCTTTTAAGAATTCAGGAATTAAAGGAACAGCAACAAGATTTTGAAATATACGAAGATTTATTTGGACAGATAAAGGACTTCAGCATGTACGTGTATGAGTTCAAACAATGTTATTACGGCAGGGCTTTAGATTGGGCGGAAGAGTACGCTTTTAGTCTGGCTCAGAATATACAGGAAGATCTGAAAAACGGAAATAAAAAGCAGGTATATAACGCGATACCTACTCTTATTAATTATTTACAAAAAAGCAATGAAGAGATTCAAGAGATTTTGGAGGAAGGGTTATACAATGTGGATGTAGGACAAATGAGGTATAAAAATAATGCAGTGATTTCCCAGAAAGAAGACTTCATTTTGGCGCTGGATCCGGATACTATGAATCCTTTGGAACATTTTTTCTTTTATGGGCAGCATAATAAAATGACAAAATGGTGCCATTATTTTGAGGTATATCATCGTCATTTTCAAAAGTACAGGAACAAGCCGGTTACAATACTGGAAATCGGAGTCTGGGGAGGCGGTTCACTTCAGATGTGGAAAAAGTACTTTGGGGATGAATGCAGGATTGTTGGAATCGATATTATGGACGAATGCAAAAATTATGAGGAAGACAGAATAAAAATTTATATTGGATCACAGGAGGACAGGGATTTTCTGCAAAAAGTAAAAAAAGAAGAGGGGCAGTTTGACATAATAATTGATGATGGCGGGCATACCATGAATCAGCAAATTGCTACATTTGAAGAATTGTATCCATGCTTATCAGAGGAAGGTATTTATCTGTGCGAAGATGTAATGACGTCTTATTGGCCTAAGTATGGCGGCGGATATAAAAAGCCTGCTTCATTTATAGAATATTCCAAAAACTTTATTGATCAACTGAATGCTCGCTATTCCATGTCGCCAGATTTGAAGATCAGTAAACTTACGCAGACGATTCGTTCCGTTCATTATTATGATTCGATTGTTGTGATAGAAAAGGGAAGCCACAAACCGGCCATGGTAATTTAAGGAAGAGGGGAAGGGGATAATGTATACTTGCAGGTATTGTCAAAACAAATTAAGCACAATGTTTGTTGATTTGGGGTTTGCTCCATTATCAAATGACTACATAGAAAAACAGAACGAAAATAAAGGGCAGCTTGCCCTGCCATTAAAAGCAGCTTTTTGCGAATATTGCAAATTAGTCCAAACTTTAGATTTTGAGATGCCGGATCAGATTTTTAACTCTAATTATAAGTATTTTAGTTCATATTCTAAGAGCTGGCTTCAACACTGCAAAAATTATGTAGATATGATCGTAAAGCGGCTGTCGTTAAGAAGCGATTCTGTGGTAATTGAAATTGCATCGAATGATGGTTATTTGCTACAGTACTTTAAGGATTATGGTATTTCCCCGGTTGGCATAGAGCCGTCTGAACGTGTAGCAAAGGCAGCTATGAAAAATGGAATAGATACAATAATCGCATTTTGGGATAGTAAATTTGCAGATAAGCTTGAGAAAAAAGCAGATCTCATAATTGCAAATAATGTCTTGGCCCATGTCCCGGATATTGGAGATTTTGTGTATGGTATGAAGCTGGGCTTAAAAGAAAAAGGGATAGTAACAATTGAATTTCCCCATTTGCTTAATTTGATTAGATACAATCAATTTGATACCATTTATCATGAACATTACTCTTATCTGTCAATACTGGCAGTAATGAATATCTTCAAGGATAAGGGATTAAAGATTTTTGATATTGAAAAACTAGACACGCATGGCGGATCTGTAAGAGTATACGCTGCCCATGAAGAGAATCAAGATGTTGATATTCGTTATTCTGTTAAGGAAGCGCTTTTGGAGGAAGAGGAAGCCGGATTGGCTGAGTGCAGCTTATATAACGAATTTTATCAAAAGACGAAAGACATCAAATTAACTATCTTAGAAAAATTAATTTCTTTAAAGAAATCAGGTAAAACAATTGTAGGATACGGAGCTGCAGCTAAGGGAAATACTTTATTTAATTATTGTGGGATTGACAGGACTTTTATTGACTATGTTGCCGACGCAAATCCCCATAAGCAAAATTGCCTATTACCAGGTTCACTGATTCCTGTTGTGTCTCCAGATGAGATTAAGAAGACGAAACCGGATATCATTATAATTATCCCTTGGAATATAAAAGATGAAATTAAGAGTACGTTATCATATTCAAAAGAGTGGGGGGCTAAATTTTTAGTTTTGATACCACAGATAGAGGAGCTTTAGTTAATATGGGAGCAAAAATTGAGTTTGAGGATACGGAACTGGAAGGGTTAAAGATAGTGCATCCTTTTGTGTTATGCGACGAAAGGGGCTATTTTATGAAAACATATGAAAAAGAGGTTTTTGCGGAGCATGGTATTTTTATTGAGAATTCGGAAGATCTTACAACCTATTCAAAAAAAAATGTGATCCGTGGAATGCATTTTCAGACAGAATTTCCTCAGGCGAAATATATTACAGTTTCAATAGGGAAAATATATGATGTTGTAATTGATATAAGAAAAAATTCATCAACATTTGGAATGTGGAGGGGAATTGAATTAAGCGAGGAGAATAAACTAGGATTGTTTATTCCAAAAGGATTTGCACATGGATTTAGGGCATTAACTGATTGTGTCAAGTTCCATTACAAATGTGGTGGCAAATATGTTCCAGATAAGGAATGTGGTATTTTGTGGAATGATAAGGAATTGGGTATTGATTGGGGTAAGCCCGATGGAGCCCCTATTGTATCCGAGCGTGATAAAAATTTGCTTACATTTAAAGAATTTTGTGATCAATATGGAGGGCTGCCAGTATGAAACTAGTAGTGACAGGTGCAACAGGCTATATTGGCCAAAAACTGGTAGCTGCTTTAAGTAAGGACAATCAGGTTTTTGCGCTGGTTCGGGAAAAATCTGATAGAAGCCAGATCAAAGAATATGTAAAAGAATTTATTTTGTATCATGATCAGAACATATACAAGGATATGGAACGGATACAGCCTGATTTGGTGGTGCATTTAGCTGGTGTTTTTTACAGTGTGCATTCACCGGAGAATATTAAAGAGTTATTGGAGGGCAACATCGTATTTGGTACGGTTGTCCTTAATGCCGCCGTGTCTTGTGGATGTAGAAATATTATAAATACGGCGTCGTATTGGCAAAATTATGGCGGAGAGGAGTACAATCCGGTTAATTTGTATGCTGCTACAAAGCAGTCAATGGAAGACATCCTGAGGTTTTATATTCATGCAAGAAATTGCAGGGCAATTACACTTCAAATTTTTGATACCTATGGCAAGGATGACCACAGGAACAAATTATTCAACAGGCTTCGTGATATGAAAGACGGGGAATCCATTGATATGTCGGGAGGCGGCCAGAAATTATATTTTTGCCATATAGACGACGTGGTGAATGGTTACATAAAAGCAATACAGATACTGGATAGAATGTCTTACGGGCAATATAAAAAGTATGCCTTGCGTGGGGAATATCCGATAGAATTAAAAAAGCTAGTAGAGGCATATCTTAAGGCTGCGAACAAAAAAATCCAGGTTAATTGGGGAAGGGTTGCTTACCGTGAGAGGGAGATAATGGATCCATCAGGAATAGGGGAAGTTTTGCCAGAATGGAAAATATCTAAATTGAATGTATTTTTCAAGGAAAGGTGGGAGTAATTATGGAAAAAATTGAGGAGTTGCAAAAGGAAAATGAACTTTTAAGTACCAGGCTAAAGGCGGTTGAAGATACGGTTATTGAGTATAAAAATCTTTTTCATTCTATTATGGAGCAATTGCGGCTTATTAGCCATGTGATGTCTAAGCGGGATGAAATTAATGTCCTGGAACATGAAGCCCTGAGGGCTACAGAGAACAATCTTCCTTTTGAAATGGGGGATCCCAGAAAACAGGATTTTGAATTTTATTATCCAACTATCATTGACGCAGAGACATCTATTCAGCAGATTATTGACGGGAGAAAATCAATAGCCCGGTTTGGGGATGGGGAATTTGCGATTATTTGTGGCTGGATAAGGCATGCGTTTCAGAAATTTGATGATGGGTTAGCAAAAAGGTTAAAACAGGTATTGCAGTCAGATCTAAAGAATCTGATGATAGGTATTGCAGATAATTATGGCAATTTGGATAGGTTCACAGTAGATGCGAGGGATGGCATCCGGCAGTATATGCAGGAAGAAGTAAGAAAACAGCATATACAGCTGTTATCAAAAGATAAAGTATATTATGACGCATATTTATCCAGGCCATATGTAATACATAAGGATCAGTTTACCGACGCGCCCAAAAAACGTTTTGATCATTTAAAACAGATTTGGGCTAACCGGGATGTTGTAATGGTTGAAGGGGTACAGACGAGGCTTGGGGTAGGCAATGACTTATTTGATGGCTGTAAATCGGTACGCCGTATTTTAATTCCGGCCAGAGACGCTTTTAGCAGATATCAGGAAATATTAGATGCGGCACTAAAAGCCGGCAAACAGGATGATTTGTTTTTATTGGCTGCAGGCCCTACGGCGGGCGTATTAGCGTATGATTTAACGTTAGAGGGGTTTCAGGCAGTAGATATCGGACATGTAGATATTGAATACGAATGGTTCTTAAAAGGAACGGGAAAAAGGGAATCTATTTGTTATAAGTATACGAATGAAATACCTGGTGGAGAGGCGGCGGAAGACATTCAGGATCCGGTGTATGAGTCTCAAATTATTGGCGTGTATTCATAATAGAATAGATTTTATGAGGAGGATATAAATGGACAAATCAACATCTGTTTTGAAGCTGCAGAGTTTTATTGATAGGTTTTCCCAGATATCTTATAAAGGGGCTTACTTATGGAAATATCTGGAATATGAACTGACTAGCGGAATTATTGACGGATATCAAGAGCTGGAAAAGAACAGTGCGATAGCAGGGGGGCTATCTGATGATATTCCAGATGTTCCCCAGGAGCTTATACAAAAAACAGGTGATTTATTGCAAAGTTTAGAACAAAAAGATATATTGTTTGGAATGATACCTTTAAGAAGGCCGTATCGTGGGAAATTAGAACATACGGCTATGGATGCTTATATAAGCTGTGTGGATCAAAGTAAATATGCCGTCTTGGAAATGGAAGCCGGACAGGATGACGCCATTGTATTGACTAAAAATAGGATACGATATGATATATGGGGAGTAGTAGGGTATTATGGAATGGATCAAATAGATAGGAATGAGATCTTGGCGTTTTTGGTTGAGTCATATATTTATCCTCTTGAAAAAGCATTTAATATTAAGGTTCCTAAAGCCATTCTGATAAAATGTGTTTTTAAAGCAAGTTCACTTATGAAACAGCGAAAAGCGTTTATATGTTTTTTTGAAGACGTGTTAGATAGGGTAAAACCCAAAGTTGTATGTTATACCCATGGACCGGATCCATTTTTATGCTTTTTGCGGGAAGCGGCTCAAAATAAAGGGATTCCGTCGGTGGAAATTGAGCATGGCGGAATAATCCGTAATTTGATCTATCCGAAGAATTTATCTTATTCTGATTATTATCTGACACATAGTGATATCCTGACCCGCCCTATGATAGAAAATGGGATACAAAATGTATATACAGTTGGAAAGCCAGGGGTATATTCTAATACAGAGCAGATAAAACATGAAAATATGCCGGTTGTGGTTAATTTTATTTCCAGCCTTGAGCCAGGTGTCTTTGAGCAGGCAATATGTTTGGCGGAACGTTTAGAAGGGGAAAATTATTTGGTATCATATAAGCTTCACTCTTCGGAATATATCAGCGATGAAGAAAAGGCCCGGATTGTTAAAGAACATCATAATTTTGAGTTTATAGACGGTGTGGTGGATGTACGGGATGTATTTGCTATTTCCGATATTGTGATTGGAATGAGAAGCTCCGGTGTTTTGGATGCATTACCATATCATAAAATTAAAGTGCTAGCGTTAAATGATTCATATGAACAAGAACTATTGGTTGGTAGTTTTAGGTTTTTTCATGATTTAGAGAAGCTTGGCGACATTATATATGTGGATGATAAAGAACAGGTATATCAGGAAGTGATAAGTTATTGCCGGGGTAAAAAGTACCGTAATGTAGTGAATCATTATTGGCCAGAAGACGCCACAAAACGTTTTTTGGATTTTATGCAGATATTTTTAGATGGTAAGCGTCCGTAGTTATATAGAATATTGAGGTGGAAAATGTTAAATGATAAAACGATTTTAATTACAGGCGGGACAGGTTCATTTGGGAAGAAATTTTTGGAAAGGATTTTCCTTACCTACAACCCTAAAAAAGTGATTATTTATTCTAGGGATGAATATAAGCAAAGTGTTATGAAAATGGAGTATACAGGAAAAATCGATTTAAGCAGGGTTCGGTTTTTTATCGGTGATGTCAGAGATAAAGACAGGCTGTACAGGGCATTTGAGGGTGTAGATTATGTCATTCATGCGGCGGCCATGAAGCAGGTGCCTACATGTGAATATAATCCAATGGAAGCAGTCAAAACTAATATTCATGGCGCGCAAAATGTGATTGATGCGGCATTGGATTGCGGAGTTGAAAAAGTGGTGGCGCTGTCTACGGATAAAGCAGTGAATCCAATTAATTTATATGGTGGGACAAAGCTGGTATCAGACAAATTGTTTATTGCAGCAAATGCATACAGGGGGAATAATTATAAAACAATCTTTTCCGTGGTTAGATATGGCAATGTAGCAGGAAGCCGTGGTTCAGTCATACCTATCTGGCGCCAACTGATTGAAGAAGGAGAAGATACGTTAGGCGTTACGGATCTTCGTATGACCCGTTTTTGGATTACCTTGGATCAGGGAGTTGATTTGGTATTTAAGGCATTGCAGGAATCAAAAGGCGGGGAGGTCTATATTTCTAAGATACCATCCTTCCATATTGGAGATTTGGCAAAAGCTATGCTCCCAGGGTGCAAAATAAATGAGTTTGGGATACGTGAAGGAGAAAAGCTTCATGAGGTGATGGTAACAAAGGATGATTCCTTGATGACATATGAATATGAAAAGCATTATATTATCTATCCTCATTTTGAATGGTGGGATTTAAGCAAAAATTTTCTGCCGGGCGGAAAGAAAGTAGAAACAGGCTTTGAGTATAATTCTGGTGATAATGTAGAGTGGTTAAATGTAGAGCAGCTGCAACAAGAATTGAAGAAGCTAAAGTGAAATTAGACAGTCAATAAGAAGGAGATCATTATGAAAGTAGGCGAGGGCTTTATCCCAGGAATAAAGTATTGTACAAGATGTTGTATGCCCGAGACTCAAGAGGGAATTTCATTTGATGCGTTGGGAATATGTAAAGCTTGCCAGTCATCTGAACAAAAAATGCATATTAATTGGAAAGAACGGGAGGGGCTGCTTGCTGAAATTTTAGCGGATGCAAAGCTGCGGGCTGGTAATGGGTACGATTGCATATTGCCGATCAGCGGTGGAAAAGACAGCTTTTTCCAGGCTCATGTACTTACTCAGGTGTATGGTATGAAGCCTCTGGCAGTTACGTTTTCCCATAATTGGTTTTCTGAAACGGGTTATTATAATTTACAACGCTGTTTAGAGGTATTTCATATGGATCATATTATGTTTACCCCGAATAGAAAATTAGTCAATAACCTAGCGAAGAAATCAGTTGAAATGATAGGGGATACTTGCTGGCACTGCCATGCGGGGGTTGGGGCGTTTCCATTACAGATAGCATGTAAATTTAACATTCCGTTATTAATATACGGGGAATCTATAGCAGAATCCTCTGGAAGGGCTTCTTATTTTGATCCGGTAACGAAATACGACCGGGAATATTTTACCAAAGTATCTGCAAAGGTAAGCCCTGACGATATGGTTTGTGAATATTTAAGCAAAAGAGATTTGTATCCGTTTGAGATTCCATCTGCGGAGGAGTGTGAAAGTAAGAATATCCAGGGGATACATCTGGGTGATTATATTTTTTGGGATGAGGAACGCCAGACGGAGTTTGTAAAAAGAGAATATGGCTGGAGAGAAACAGAGATGGAGGGGGCATATAAAGGGTATAAGAGTGTAGAATGTATAATGGCGGGTATGCACGATTTTACCTGTTATTTGAAACGGGGCTTTGGCAGGGCATCTATGCAGGCGGCAACAGATATCCGCCAAGGGTTATTGACACGCGAAGAAGCGTGGCAGTTGGTGGAAGAATTTGATTGTGTCAGACCCGAAGCGCTTGACTATTTCTTGGAAATTACTGGAATGAGCGAACAAGAATTTCATGAAATAATGAAAAAGAAAAGGCACGAAAAAATAAAGGATTATGAATTAGTGGTGAAAAAGAAACATCATAAAAACACAGAACGTATAAAGCCTTTTGCGGAATATATGATTGAAAAAAATATAAATCAACCAGATCCACGGGAAAGGAATGAATAATGGAACTTTTTTGTTTGAATAATATTGAGTCAATACAGAGTGGGTATTTAAAAAAAGAATATTCTGTGGTTGAAGTTGCGCATGAAATGTTGAAAGAATGTAAGAAGTACCAGGAATTTGACGTTTGGAGCTGCTTGGACGAAGAAATACTATTGAAAAGAGCTAAGATCTGCCAGGATAAAATAGAAAAAAATGAAATAAGGGCTCTTTTGGGTATTCCTATTGGTGTAAAAGATATCATAAATACATACGATTATACGACAGAAATGGGCAGCCCCTTATGGAAGGGGTTTGAGGCAGGGAATGACGCGAGAGTAGTAGCGCAGTTAAAAGGGGAAGGGGCGTTTGTTGCAGGAAAAACAGTAACGGCGGAATTTGCAGTAGACGCTTTAACTGCTACCAGGAATCCATTTGACAAATCTAAAACTCCTGGTACGTCGTCGTCTGGTTCAGCAGCGGCTGTTGCGTTGGGGCTGGTACCTGTAGCCTTGGCTACGCAGACGGCAGGTTCGATTATCCGCCCCTCTAGCTTTTGCGGTGTTATTGGTTTTAAGCCTTCTTTTGGTATAGTTCCGCGTGTGGGTGTATTAAAAACAACGGATTCGCTGGATACTGTTGGATTTATGACTACGAATGTGGAGAATATCAGAAAAGTATTTGACAATCTTATTGTTAAAGGGATAGATTATCCTTTTTCGTATCACGCTTTTCATAATAAAAACAGGCAAAAAAAGGGAAAACGGCCATGGAAGCTGGCATTTATAAAGACATATACATGGGACAATGCAAAAGATTATGTGAAACGGGATATAGAGCAGTGGATTCGCAAAATAAATAACGAGGACGGCGTTGAAGTCGTTGAAGAAGATATTAATAGTATGATTCATGATGCGCATGAAGTGCATAGGACGATATATGAAAAATCGCTATCTTATTATTTCCAGAATGAATCGTTATGCAAAGATGAGATGTCTGAGGGTATGCTGCATATGATAGGGCGCGGCAGAGAAATTGAGGCTAGTGATTATTTTCATGCTCTTGAAAGGCAAGATCAATTGTTAGCTGATATGGATCGGTTTATGGAAAAGTATGACGCTATAATTTCCATGAGTACTGCCAGCGAGGCAGTACAACGGGGGTGCCGTGAGTTAGACGATCCAAGTTTGATATGGAATTTATTGCACTTGCCAACTGTAAATATCCCGGCATTTAAGAATCAGGAAAGCCAGATGCCATTTGGAATACAGATTACAGCCCGAAAGTATAACGATTATCTGTTGCTTCATTTAATAGAAGAGTTTGCGCAGAGACATTATATTATGCAAAATATACGGGATATAACATATAAACCATTTGATATATAATGTCAGAGGAAAAGGATATGTATTTTTTGGAAGGCGTCAATATTGGATTGAGATTGTTATGTAAACGCGATTTAGCAGGCAATTACAGTGAATGGCTGAACGATGAGAAGGTTTGTGCGTATAATTCGCATCATCGGTTTGTAATGTCGGAAGAAGAATTATGCCAATATATTGATTCGATACAAGGTAGAAAGGATATGCTGGTTTTTGCAATAGATGTAAGGGAAAATCATAAGCATATCGGAAATATATCACTTCAGTGCATTAATTACATAGACAGTTCTGCTGAAATTGCCTTTTTGCTTGGCGAGCGGGAGTATTGGGGAAAAGGGTATGCGTCAGAGGCGGCCAGGCTTGTGATTAACCATGCGTTTTTTCAGCTTGGATTAAAAAGGATTTATTTTGGGACATCAGAAAAAAATATTGGGATGCAGCAGCTGGGGGAAAAGCTCCATTTTCTGCGCGAAGGCGTAAGGAGGAAAGCATTGTACAAAGACGGGGTTTTTTGGGATATATACGAATATGGCTTGCTGAAGGAAGAATGGCGTGATGGATAATTTAAAACAATTATATAGTAAAGATTTGAATATTATGAAGTATTTCCGCGAACACGGCGATGTTTGCGATAGTAATTCTATGGATGCTGTTTTATGTGCTTATGATTATCAGGCTGGAGATTATACACAAAATTATAATGCAAATAATTTAAAAAAGGTGTGTATCTGTGCAAAAATGACAAGATGGGAGAGACATACCAGCGGATTGAATTGACACCTGGAGAATTTTCCCGTCTCGCAGCAAAATGCCTTGCAGCAGTAATGAAAAACATGGAATTTGAATCTCTGCTGGAGGTGGGCGTTGGGGAAGCAACGACGCTGTGCGATATA
The DNA here is from genome assembly GCA_009911505.1 of Lachnospiraceae bacterium. GTDB lineage: Bacteria > Bacillota > Clostridia > Lachnospirales > Lachnospiraceae > Roseburia_B. The sequence goes on from QXXL01000012.1 coordinate 53,066, forward strand.
TTATTAAATCTGCAAAAAGAAAAAAATGTCTATGGAATTGAATTATCGTTATCACGATTGTATTACGCCCAGAAATTTGCAAAGCAAAAAGGTGTGGCAGTTCATCTTGCAGCGGGGGATATGTTTTCATTGCCGTTTGAGGATAACTCCATAGATTTGGTTTTCACATATTATTGTATCGATGCACACAGGGGGAAAGAGCGGCAGGCGGTTGAAGAAATGCTGCGCGTAAGCAGCAGGTATTTAATCTTGGTAGAACCTACATATGAACTAGGTAATGAAGAGACAAAAAGAAGAATAGATGAACAGTATTATATTAAGAATTTGCAGGAAACACTAGAAAAGATGGATGTCAGGATCTTGGAATACCGCCTTTTTGATGTTTTTACCCAAAATAATAATTCTGCGATCATTATTTTAGAAAAGATGGATAAAGCTGAGAAAAAGATGGAAAAGCTTTTCTATGCATGTCCTGTCTGCAAGAAAAAATTGGCGGAGCATAAAGGGAACTTGTATTGCGATGATTGTTTTAATTTATATCCGGTGATTGGCCGGATTCCGGTTTTGCTGAAAGATAATGCAATATTATGCAGTAAATATTTAGAATTTTAGAGGATTAAAATGTACAAAGTTGTGATCATAGGAGCAGGAAACATTGCATCGGGGTATGATACGCCGGACAGCCCGCATATTTTAACACATGCGCATGCGTTCTCAAGCCATACTTCATTTATATTGTGCGGATTTTATGATAAAGATTATCAGAAAGCGCTGGAAGCCGCCCATATCTGGGGAGGGCGCGCTTATCCTACGTTAGACATGGCATTACAAAAAGCAGATGTTGCTATTTGTTGTGTGCCAGATTCCGTCCATGGCTCTGTGTTAAGAGAGATCGCGCCTTATATGCCCAAGCTGGTCGTTGTTGAAAAGCCAGTAGCTGTATCTTTGGCGGAAGCAAAGCAAATTGAGCAATTGTATGCAAAAAAGATTCCCGTAATTGTAAACTACAGCAGAAGGTTTTTGCCGGAGTTTGAAGCATTAAAGCACGATATCAGTACATATGGCAATTTTTGTAAGGGAGTCGGTTATTACGGAAAGGGTATCTTACATAATGGTTCCCATATGCTGGATCTTTTACGCTTTCTTATGGGTGATATTGAGGTTGAAGAAGTGCTCCCTTATCAAATAAATGATTTTGGGCAGGAAGATTTAAGCCGGGATGTCATATTAAATATACAGGGAAGCCCGTTTTATCTGACAGCGATTGACAGTAGGATGGTGACTATTTTTGAAATGGAGCTGTTTTTTGAAACGTGCAGGATCCGTATTTTAGATGGCGGTGCATGTATTGAAAGATATCAGGTGAAGGAGTCAAAGACCTACAAAGGATATAAAAATTATGTGATGGGTAGCAGGCAGCCTGTAGATTGCAGTGAAGCTATGCAGGGGCTGGTTTTGAATGTTAAAAATTATTTGGAAAGGGGAGAAGCATTAAAGTGCACGCTCAAGGACGGGATGGATGCGTTGGCATTGTGTATGAATATTTGGGGGGGGGCGTGAAAGAAAGTAAACGGACAATATTGTTTTTTGCCAGGGATCCGGGAGGTGTAAATGCAATTTTACCAGTTTATCAAAAAATGAAAGGGCATTACCATGCCATAATTTATGCCAAGGATTTTGGGCTTAAAATGTTAGGCCAGGAAAATGTATTTGTACATGATATAGAAGCAGAGTGCAATTCCCAAAGTGCAGAGCAAATTATGCTGTTTTTAAGCAGGGTTCATCCTGACATTGTTATTACAGGTACAAGCTTAGACGATTATACAGAGCGTTTTTTATGGAAGGCATGTGCCAAGCTACACATAAAATCATTTGCTGTTTTGGATCAGTGGATGAATCTGGGAATACGGTTTTCTGAGTATGGTTATGGACAGGATGATTTATACCGGTTAAATCCAAAACACAGTTATCTGCCTTATAAAATACTGGTTATGGATGAGCTTGCAAAGCAGGATTTGGTTAAGGATGGTATTGCAGAAAACAGGATTTGTATTACAGGGCAGCCCCATTTTGATGTGGTAGCAGACAAGTATGAGAGGGCCAAGGAGATTTATGGGGACGAAGCATGGAATGTGGTTTATGTTTCGGAACCAATTATTCAGGATTATGATAATAATGATGAGGCAAACCGTTACTGGGGATATAATGAAAGGACAATCTTCTTTCATCTGTACCATAGCCTGCAGAAATTGGCCGAAGAGGAAGGCAGGCAAGTAAGGTTAGTTATTCGGCCGCACCCAAGGGAGAATGCCGAATATTGGGAATCTCTGGCAGTGCAGATGCAAACCGGGCGGATAAGCCTGGAATGTGACAGAGAAAAAGATAGCTTTGATATAATTAAAAGCGCGGATCTGATCTGTGGGATGTCTTCCATGTTTTTGCTGGAAGCTGCAATTTGCCGCAAACCTATTGTTAGTATTATGATAGGATTGAAAAGAAAAAACCCATTTGTACTGGATGAAATTGGAATTTGTAAAAGTATTTTGTCCGAAGGGGATTTATATGAACAACTCAGGCAGATAAGCAATCATGAGGATTTTTGCTTAGATTTTGAATTTATAAAAGGCGCTGCCAATCAGGTTTGCGCGCTTGTGGGAGGGGAGATGTCAGATGAAGAAGCTAGCGATTCATGGAGGAAATAAAGTCAGGAATAAATTATTCCCGGCATACCGCGTAATTGGAGAGGAAGAGGAGACGGCAGTAACGCGTGTTTTAAGGTCAGGAATCCTGTCCAAATATTTGGGATGTTGGGCAGATGATTTTTATGGGGGGCCAGAGGTGTTGGCCATGGAACGTGAGTGGGCAGATTATTATGGCGTAAAACATGCCATATCTGTAAATTCAGCAACTTCGGCTCTTTATTGTGCGGTGGGTGCGATTGGGATTGCACCAAGAGATGAGGTTATTGTATCACCCTATACGATGTGTGCGTCTGCGACGGCGCCGCTGATTTATAATGCTGTTCCGGTATTTGCAGATATAGAATACGAATATTATTGTTTGGATCCAGATGATATAGAAAGAAAAATTACCGATAAAACGAAGGCAATCATTGTAGTGGATATTTTGGGGCAGCCATATGATTACAAAAGAATCCATGAAATAGCCCAAAAGTACAACTTATATATTATTGAAGACAATGCACAGGCGCCTTTAGCTGCTTATAATGGAAGATATGCAGGAACATTAGGGGATATAGGGATATTTTCATTGAATTACCATAAACATATCCATTGCGGGGAAGGCGGCGTGTTAGTTACTAACGATGACGAACTAGCGGAGCGGCTCAGGTTGATCCGGAACCATGCGGAAGCCGTTGTAGAAAAGAAGGGCGTTGCCAATTTAAACAATATGATTGGCTTTAATATGCGCATGACAGAGCTGGAAGCAGCAATAGCCAGGGAGCAGTTAAAAAAGCTGAAGCGGCTGGTAGAAGAGAGAAGGGCAAATGTAAAATACCTGGAGGATAATTTGCAGGACATCCCGTTTTTGCGTATGCCCAAAATAAGGGAAGGGTGCCTGCATTCGTATTATATACATGCTATGAAATATGATGAAAAACAGACTGGAATATCCCGCGAAAAATTTATTGCCGCAATGCAGGCAGAATTGATGCCGATAGAATTAAGGGAATCAGAGGGGGTAAAGATTGGCAAGGGGTATGTACAGCCCTTGTATGATTTGCCGATATTTAAACAAAAAAGGGCATACGGTGATACAGCTTATCCGTTTTCACCCGAAATAGATTATAGTGGGCGCAACTGTCCGGTTTGTGAGAAGGTGTGCCATTCTGAAACGATTTTCCACGAATTAATGCGTCCATTTATGACAAAGGCAGATTTGGATGATGTATTAGCGGCTTTTCATAAAGTGGCAGAGAACCTGGATGAGCTTAGGTAGAAGGGAGAATATGGATATGAAAGAGAAATGTCTGGCAATTATTACAGCACGCGGAGGAAGTAAAAGAATTCCTAAAAAGAATATTCGGAAGTTTTGCGGAAAGCCTATTATACAGTACTCCATTGAAGCAGCGCTTACAAGCGGTATTTTTGATGAGGTTATGGTATCCACAGATGATGGGGGCATCAAAGAGATTGCAGAAAGATGCGGCGCAAAAGTGCCATTTATCCGATCGGCAGAAACGGCGGGGGATATGGCCATGACGCATGAGGTTGTACTGGAAGTACTGGCAGAATATCAAAAGAGAGGGATGGCTTTTGAATATGTTTGTTGTATTTATCCAACTGCACCGTTTATTACACCGCAAAAGCTTATAGAAAGCAGGAAAAAATTAGAAGAAACAGGGGCGGATGGCGTGGTTCCTGTTGTGGCGTTTTCCTTTCCGCCGCAAAGATGTTTTGTATTAGAGGGTGATAAAGTAAAGTTTAAATGGCCACAAAACCGTTTGGTCCGCTCCCAGGATCTGGAGAAATGGTATCATGACTGCGGCCAGTATTATTTTATGAAAGTCAGTTCCTTTGTGCAAGAAAAGAGTTTAATTATGGAGCATACTATTCCAATGATAATGGACGAAATGGAAGTACAGGATATAGATAATTACGAAGATTGGGAATTAGCTGAACTGAAATATAAACTGAAAAATGGCTGAAGCCTTTGGGCTGCAGCCATTTTTCATCGGTTTAGCTTATCGTTTTTGAGATAGGATCTTAAAAATATCTTCAAAACACCGTTCAAAGCTGTGGTTGTTCTTTACTTTCTCATGCCCATTGTGTGCAATTTCAATCCGCTCCTGTTCATGTGTTAAATAATAATCAATTTTACGGACCAAATCCTTCGCATCTTCAAAGTATACAAAATCGGCGCCGGGTACAAAGTCATCCAAAAAGTCAGCCTGAAAGTTGGTAAGCAGGAACCCTCCTGCCCCCATGATATCCATACAACGTAAAGGGATGCCAGATTGTATGCTGCGTAAAGTAATGTTTAAGTTGATTTTACTGTTGTGGAATACATAGGGCATTTCGGAATAGTAGTCCACGGCCCCCATATTTTGGGCGTTTGGAATGACAGCTTTTTTGTCTAAGGTATAGAGCCGGAGTTTAGCACATTCCGCTGCAGCCGTCAGCAGCTTTCGGCGTTCTATTGCTGTCAGCCTGCGGTTAATAAAATAATTAGCAAAGATATATTCTGGGGTTTCAATGCCATATTTGGAATTATCGTATTTTACGATACGCTGCATATCATCTATTATCTCTTTGGGAAGGGTTTCTTCAATAAAATTATATCCAGATACCTGCAGCTGGGCATTCATGATTCCTTCAAGATATCCCCGGGTATAGTCGGAGATGCCCTCCAGTTTTGAAAAAAAATTATGGTCTTCATGGTATAATGCGCCTACAAAAGATACGTCTGCTGAAAGCTTCTGCTGATCGTATTCTTTTGTCAGGAGATAATCAATAATGGTAGCGTTGACTGGAAGGGGCATATAATAAACGGTTGTAATCCCCATATTGCGCAGCTTGTAGTACTCTTGCCTGTCAAAGAGGAAGACGTAGTTATTATCATTAATAATTGTGTATGAATAAAGCATAACAAACGGAGAATCATATACAATTGAAATGTAATCCAGATTGTGTTTCTTGGCAGCAGCAGATAACACAGGATAAAAATTGAACGAGAAACACAGCTCAATTTGATTTTCTTCCACAAATGCATCAAATGCAGCTTCAAAATCCGGGCTTATTCTCTGCAGATAATCTGGATGCTCAAAGAAAAACATTTTGTGGCCCTGCTGTTCTAATGTAAATACAACGTCAACCTTTCCAAAACAGCCCCATTCCAAGAATAAAATATTCATACTATCCTATAATCCTTTCTGTTTCAAACCATTTTTATTGAAAAGCCAATGAAAACAGCTTTGCAAGCCTGATTTCATAGGTGTGATGTTCGCGGACTTCTTTATATCCATTTTCTGCAATTTCTTTCCGTTCTTTGTCATGGGAGAGGTAATAGCGGCACTTGTCTGCCAGCTCGTCCATACTACTGTAAATATCCAGGTGCTCCCCAATTGTCAGAAGCTGGGGGATCTCTTCCTGATAATTGGATAATACAAATCCGCCTGAACCTAAAATATCCCATATGCGCAAGGGCAGGGCGCTGCGAATAGCTTTTGAAGTTGTGTTTATATTTATTTTGCTTTCATGGAAAATGATGGGCATTTCTGTAATGGTTTTTGCAAGTCCTTTGTTGTGCAGGTACGGTAAAGTGGATGTATCGCTTGCTGTATAGATTGTAGTTGTAAAGTTTTCGCTTAATATTTTCATGGTTTCTAAACGCTCCATCGCAGTGATTTTATTTCCGATGTAAAGCTGTGACAAAGTAATTTTATCGGTTAAATAGGATTCTGCCGGGAAGGAGTAAAAATAGGGGAAATGCGCTTTAAAATCCTTGACAATTTCATCTGTCAACACATTCTCAATAAAGTAGTATCCGTATATCTTTTGCTGGGCATCCATAATAGCATTTAAATAGCCATTTAGATAATCTGGCGGGTTCTGGAGCCGGTCATAGGCACATTTTTCTGTATATAAAGAACCAACAAATGAAATTTCGGCAGAAAACTTTTGGCATTCCCCGCTAGAAGCCGATAAAATAATGTTGTCTTTTGATTTGACATTTGTGCCAAGGGGAAGGTAAAAAATACAGTCTGGGTTTAGGGGGGATATTTCTTCATATAATACCCGGTCAAAGATAAAAACTCTATTATATGGATTCTTAATAGAGGTGGCATAAAGTTCCATTACGGGAGAGTCAACGATCCAGCATAGATACCGGAGTTTAAAAATATTGCAGACTTCGGAAAGCGATGGAAAAAAATTAATGCTAAAAACAGCGTCTATAGGGCGCTCTAAAAGAAAATCGCTGACTATGCGGATGGATTCCTGGGCGGAGATGCCTTTATTTGTAATTTCGTCTGTAATTTCAAATACATGATATCCAAACTCATTTAAAGCTGCAATAATATCAGGTTCACAAATATTGTTATAACGGTAAAATAAGATATTCACTGCTTCTCCTCCTTAATGGTCCTTATTATTTCTGTCATTCTCTGGATATAGCTGTACTTTTCGCGCACTTTTTTGTACCCATTCATTGCAATTGTCAGGCGTTCTCTTTCGTGGGATAAATAATAAGCGGTTTTATCGAGTAATTCCTGTAAATCGTGAAAGACTTCAATGTCCGTACCGATAGAAAAGATATCTTCGATTTCTGGCTGATAATTCGTTAAGACAAATCCGCCGCTGCCCATAATATCAAAGATACGTTGGGGAATCCCTGTTTCAATGGACGGTAATGTAATGTTTAGGTTAATCTTGGTTAAATGAAAGATTTTATACATATCTGTAAAATAATCCACGCGTTCTTTGAGGTGTACTCCAATTAAATGCTCAGGGTTGCTGTCCGTATATAACTGAACAGGATAATGCTCAGCAAGTGTGTTTAATACAGTAAGCCGGTCCATTTGGGCTAATTTTCTTGATAATACCAGTATGCCATAATATATGGGGTTTTCCATTTCCCATAAATTCCATTTTTCGGCCTGAAAGGTTTGGTTCATAAAATCTGTAACAGCAGGAGAAGTACTAGGCCATGGTTTTACTTTGTGCCAGTTGCAAAGGTTTTTCATTAGATACGTTTTTAGCTCAAGGGCTAAGTGTTCTGGAAATAAATGGATAGAAGCGTTGTATGTATTATTTTCATAGAGGCTGCCGATAAATGAAATATCAGCAGAATAGTTGGCTTCATCCTCCGGGGTAATATTTAATGCTCCGGTACGGGAAAGGTTGACCCCTAATGGCAGGTGGTACAGATGTGGGACATTTCGCTTACGCAGATATTCATACTCGCCGCGGTCAAAAATAAAAGTGTAGTTATGGCGGTTGTATATAGCTGGATGAAAAAGCGACATCAAAGGAGAGTCATATGTCCAGGAAATGTAATCTACGGATAATTGCTCACAAATATCAGATATTCTAGGAAAGAAAAGGTAAGAGATCACAAAATCAAATGTATTTTCAACAATCCGTTGCCGGATGTCTTCATAGACGGGGGAATCGTATTCGAGCGGATTAAATGTGCCTTCCTCAAAAATGGAAACGATATGCCCCATTTCGGTTAATGCCCATGGTATATCATAAAAAGAATGTTTTGTTTGAATAAAAAGAAAATGCATGGTAATTCCTCCTGAAATGTTGTATAATACTCAGATAAATATAACATAAAAAAAATGTAATGAGAATAGAAAAGTAACATAATTTTTAAGTGTAAAAAAGGGAGAACGAAAGTATGAAATTACATGTAATATTTATTGTACACAATCAGTTTGAATTAATGAAGAATGGGTTGGATATGCTGCGTGTCTGGGCTGGAATCAATCAGGATGATGTGGTTATTGTAGATAATGCATCAGAGGATGGTTTGCAGCAGTGGCTTTATGAACAGAAGAACCTAAATTATATTGTCTGTGAAAATGAAATGGAAGGCTACGCTGTTATTTTAAATACGGTTATTCGTGAATTTCAGATTACAGGCGATATTTTGGTGTTATCGCCTAATTTTATTGTTTTGCCGAATACAATCGAACAGATGCAGCGGGTACTTTATTCGCAAGAGAGGGTTGGGGCTGTATCGGCTGCAACGATACCATATGGTTCAGAGCATGGGAAAGAGTATTTAACCGCCGTAGATTACGCACAAAATACACCAGTAGGATCAAGTGTAAGTATAGGCAAGCTGGGGCTTGAGCCAGGGGCAGTAATGATAAAAAGTACGATGAGGGAGGAAGTTGGGGAATTTGATTTGCGGTTAATTCTTCCGCAAAGTTGTATGATGGACTTTATGTTTCGTGGGATTATAAAGGGGTATCAATTATTAGAATGCCAAGAAGTATTTTTATTTCAATCCGGAGTGAGTGGAATAGAATATCTGCAGAAATTTGGCGATGAGGTGGATCGGGACGTTTTGAAAGAAAAATGGGACATGAATTACTTTAATGACAGGCCAAATGAAAATTTGATTTCTTGCATACAAAAAGATAAAGAGGAGGATTTTAATATCCTTGAGGTAGGCTGTGACTGCGGAGTGAATTTACTGGAAGTTAAAAACCGTTTTCCTAACGTAAAGCTGTATGGGTTGGAATTAAATGATCATGCTGCAGAAATAGCATCTTGTATTGCAGAAGTCAAGGTAGGTAATATAGAGGATAGGGAGCTGCAATATGAAGATGTTAAATTTGATTATATTATATTTGGCGATGTATTGGAACATTTAAGGGATCCGGCAGCGACGGTTCGTTACTGCAAGTTATTTTTAAACGATAATGGAAGGATCATTGCAAGTATTCCCAACCTGATGCATTATTCTGTAATGAGAGGGCTTATAGACGGATATTTTACTTATAAAGATACGGGCCTGTTAGATCGGACACATATCCACTTTTTTACTTATAATGAAATAATAAGGATGTTTGATGAGGAAGGATATGAAATAGAAAATATTTATTCTGTAGTTAGTCCACAGGAAGTAACCCGTGAGGATTCAGACTTTATTGTTAACTTGGTCAATATGTCCAGGGGGGCGGAAGGTTTTATGTTTCACACATTTCAGTATATTGTCTCTGCAAAGAAAAAAGGGGAGAATATAAAAGATGTATAATGAAAACAAGATAGCTTTTATTTTTTGCTGTAATGATGTTCAATATCAAAAGGAATGCAGCTCATATATCATGGAATTGGATTTGCCAGCGGAATACGAACTCGAAATCCTTCCCATTATAGGGGCTAAATCTATGGCGGCAGGATATAACCAGGCCATTCAAAAGTCAGATGCTAAATATAAAGTATATCTACACCAAGACGTTTTTATATGGAACAAACATTTTATCTATGATATCCTGAATATTTTTTCGGATAGTGGAATTGGCATGATAGGGGTATTAGGGGGCGTTAATATTCCGGACGACGGGATATTGTACCCGGCGTGGAATGTTGGAATGACTTACGCATGTGACACAGAAGATGCTGGAACAAACCAGGGTAAAAATCCCCAAAAGGGGGAATGCCTGCAGGTGGAAGCCATTGACGGGATGTTAATGGCAACACAATATGATCTTTATTGGAGAGAAGATTTATTTCCGCAATGGGATTTTTATGATATTTCCCAGGCGTTTGAATTTCGGAAAAAGGGGTATTCCGTAGTAGTTCCGCACCAGGATAAGCCTTGGTGTATGCACGACTGTGGACGGACGAAGCTGCAAAATTACAATGAGGGGCGTAAAATATTATTACATGAATATGCATCATTTTTTGACAGGCCATTATACAGGGAAGAAGACTTCTTTTACAATCATGGTTTAAAACAGCAATACCAGAGCATTATGGCTGATATTACACAGTATATGGAGCATGGGGCGCTTAAAAAGGCAGTCCAATTGTGCGGGCAATATGACGATACCACAATTATGGACAGTGATTTATCAATCATTAAAAAAATAGTATCGGTTTGTGATATGGAGCAGGGGATTTATGGGGCATGCCGGAGCTGGCTCATAGGGGAAAACTATGAAGCCGTAAAAAAGAGATATAATGGGTTAAAGTTTTTTCTTTGGGATATGGAGCGTGGCAGACATACCAAGAGAGGTCAATTTGACCAGATCTTATTGCAAAACCAATATAGTATGCCTTTGATTGTTATGGCTGGAATCCATAATTTGTTTCATTTTGAGAAATTAATTTTTGCGTTTGCAGAAAATGCAAAGTTGAGAAAAGATCTGATAGATTTAAATTATCTTGAATTTATAGCAAACCAGATTTCAATGGAGGAGCCGGTTCCATTTGAAGAAATGAAAAAGGAGATCAGCGATGCTGTTTCTATTAATAAGACAGAAGAAGAAATCCAGGAACTAGAACGCAGCTGCAGGAATACTGCTCAGATATGGGAAGAAGAATTGCCTGAGTGCCGAAAGCATATTAGCCGCCTTTTGAAAGAAGGAGAACGGGAAAAGCTATCCATCCTACTATCTTCCCAAGAATTTCGCAACAAATATGAAGGCGTGACAGATATGATGTACATGATACTTGTCAATCAGATTTATCAGGAAGAGCTGGAAAATCATACTGAGTATACAGTTTTAGACGGACAAGGCAGTATAGAGGAAATGATGTCTTTTATCCAGGAGATAAAATTTAGTTTGTGGCGCCTGGAATTTGAAACGGAGGAATTGGCAGGTAAACAACTAATAGAACTGATCCGTAAAAAGCATATTTCCAGTTATCTGTTAAAATACGTGGTACATGTAGCGGCAATGGATAAGGTGGGCCTTTTAGGGCATTTAGCAGCTTTGTTTTTGGAGGAAAACATGCCGGGAATGGCATTTTCCATGCTGAAATACGCAGACGAGCTTTGTCCTGGTACAGAGGAAATTTTATGTACGATGGCCGATCTGTGTTTGCAGGCAGGTAAGAAAGAAGAAGCGCTTTATTGCCTGCAGCAGGTTAAACAACCGACGGTGATTACAGAAAGATTTAGAAAGTTGTGTGAATCATGAATTCAAATAAATTTTGTTTTATATCATGTGTAAATGACAGCAGGTATGCAAAAGAGTGCATCTATTATATTAACCATCTGACAATACCAAAAGGATATGAAGTAGATATTCTTACAATTTCTGATGCGGCTTCTATGACGGCGGGATATAATGCAGGAATGCGGGAAAGTGACGCTAAATATAAGATTTATCTTCATCAGGACGTTTTTATTGTCAATAAAAGCTTCTTGTCAGATCTTTTAAAAGTGTTTGAAGATGAAAGCATTGGTATGGCTGGTATGGTTGGGTCGCCCAAATTGCCAGATCACGCAGTAATGTGGTACGGGGACCGGGTTGGGCGGATTTATACCAGTAATGTCGTTTCGGCGGGTATCAGCATAATGGGCGGAACAGAGACATTAGAGGTAGAAGCTGTAGATGGCTTGTTAATGGCTACACAATATGACATCCCATGGAGGGAGGATTTGTTTACTGGATGGGATTTTTATGATGTATCCCAATCGTTTGAGTTCCGCAGGAAGGGGTACCGGGTAGTTGTTCCTGCGATGGCGGATCCCTGGTGTATTCACGATGACGGTTTTTTGAATTTAAGCAATTATTATAAGGAACGAAGGAAATTTCTGGCAGAATACGGGGCAAAACAGAATGGCTGATTTCCGTAAAATACAATTTATTATATGCGCCAATGATAAGCGGGAATTGGAAGAATGTCGGTATTATATTAACCGGCTGTCCATTCCAGATGGAATGAGGATAGATATAACGGTAATTGAACATGCTGTATCCATGGCGGCAGGTTATAATTATGGTATGGCACAGTCAGATGCAAATACCGGATTTATCTTCATCAGGATACCTGCCTTATTGATACAGGGATGCTTAAGGCCTTAATAGAAATATTTAAAAACAATGAATCGGTTGGAATGGTGGGCGTGGTAGGGGCCAAACAGGTTCCAATTGATGTTATGGTATATAATGCATGGGATACTGGGCGGGTAGACACAAATTGTAAGCCATTGGAGTTAAATTATCAAATAGAAGGGGCCAGGTGCGGGTTAACATTTGTTGAAGCTATCGACGGGTTGTTTATGGCAACACAGTATGATTTGCCCTGGAGGGAAGATCTGTTTAAAAAATGGGATTTTTACGATATTTCCCAATCCCTGGAGATGAAGAGGCGCGGCTATCAAGTGGTTGTGCCGTACCAGCCCCAGCCGTGGTGCTGGCATGACAATGAAACAAGCAAGCTGGCGGATTATGAAGGGCAACGCAGGATATTTTCCCAGGAATATCAGGATATCAGGGCATTTGTGCAGGAGCCTATCTATCAGTACCAAAATAGGCAGGCACAGATTTTGGGGCAGTTTTGTAAAATGGTATTTGATTTGGTTGACAAAGGGGACATTGATCAGGCAGGGCAGTTACTGGAAAAATATCATACGTTGCTAGGGGCTAAGGCAGAATTGCTTTGCCTGGAGAATATTTGTTATGTACGGCAGATAGAAAGGCATGCCGCCAGCCGCCATAATTTTTATGGGGACGGGATGAGGGTGCAGGAATTATTGCAAAATTTCCGGGAAGATAAATTTTTGGTAAAGAGGACAGAGTATGGTGATGGCAATGCGGTACGGCGTCTTTTGGAACGGAATTACCAGGGGCTTATTTCGCAGGAGGCTATGTTTGGGATTGCAGTGTGTTATGCTAAGGACAGGAAAAAAGTGATAGAACAGTGGAATAGGCCATGATAACCTATGGTAGGGCTTTGGCAGAAATTTAAACACAGGTTTATAAAGAAAGAAGCAGATAACGCAATGAAAAAATGGAAGTTTATCGGCAGCAGCTATATAAATTTCATATCTATGGAACAAATACAAGCTTACAGTGACAAGCTGAGAGCGGATGTCATTTGCATCCTGCCGGAACCGGGAAGCAGTATCTTAAATCAGCAGCAAGTGCTTATAGATGAAAGGTACGCATCCTTTGGCTATTGGCTGACGGAAGAAAGCTATTGCCATGCAGGGGGAAGGAATGGGCAATTAGATCAGGGCTGGCAATATGAGCTTCTAATCCGGCTGTCTCAAGATATGACAATAGGCTGTATCACAGACAAACGTGTAAAAGAAGAATGGGCTGTTACAAGCGGCTTTTACACAGATGCCTATATATTAAGCCGTTATACCTCGTTCCTCAAAAATTGCAATGCCTTTGAGCCATTTTTGAAAAGCTGTGTAACAAAGGCGCTTCGATTGGGTGATGCAATGCCATATTTAGAAGGCATGTTAAGAAAAGATCGCCGTTATTGGGAAATTTATCAGGCGACACAGCCGTTTTTGATATTGTCAGGAGGGAGCTTTTGCTATAATATTTTAAATGATATGGCAAAAAAACTAGCGCATGGACTTAGGCTTTGTGGAAAAAGTGTAGAAATCTGTGTCCTGTCAGAAGATAAAAGACAAAAAATTGCTGAGCTGCCTGGTGCATATTATCAGGCAGTGATAGGGTTTCAGGGATTTTTGCCTGCCGTATATCTAAATGATCAGGGATGTTATTTGACAGATCTTATCCATGCGCCGAAACTGGAATTCCTATTTGACCATCCGTTCTGGTTTTGTGAACAGCTAGAGAAACATGGTACAGATTTTTATATTCTGACACACGATGAGAATTATGTGAAGTTCATCCAGGAACATGAACCGTCTGTATGCGGGAGCTTTTTAATGCCTCCAGGGGGCGTGAGACAAAAGCTGGATTGTGGAATCAGGGATAAGGATGTGGTTTTTCTTGGCACCTATAATAATTACCGGGATATTCTCCATAATTTATATATTTCTGATAGAAAAATCCGCCATATGGCAGCTTGTTATATGAAGTATTTGAAACAACGGTTGAATGCGCCTGCGGAGTGGGCATTTTCCCAAATGTTACAGGACTATGGGCTGGTTGTGGACGGAGAGCCATTTGCAAGGATGATGTGCCAAATGGGAAATGTTTGTCAATGTATCATGTATTATTATCGTGAAAAGATAATCAGGTCATTGTTAGATGCAGGTATTATACTGCATGTATATGGTGAAAGCTGGGACTGCAGCCCGTTTGCGCCGTGCGGCAATTTAATCTGCCATAAGGAAGTGGATGCGGAGAATAGCCAGGATGTGCTGCAAAAGGCGAAAATTTCGTTAAATATATTGGCATGGCACAAGGGTGGGTGCAATGAGAGGATTATAAATTCTATGCTTGCCGGAGCAGTTGTGGTAACAGACAAAAGCAGCTATATTGAAAAGCATTTTGCAGACGGCAGGGATTTATGTTATTTTGATTTACAAAAGCTGCACAAGCTGCCGCCTTTGGTTCATAAATTATTGAAGCAGGATTCTTACAGGCAGGAAATAGCAGATAGGGGAAGGATTAAAGCAGAACAGGAATACAGCGCGGCTTGCCAGGCGAAACGGGTAATTGCCATTGTAGAACAGATAAATAGTTGCAGATAAGCGGCATGAGAAATCACACAAAATGGGAGCAGGAAATATGAAAATTACAATATATACCATGACGCACAGACGTTTTTTGGAGCCGGGGGATAGCACGCTTTATCTTCCCTTGCATGTAGGCCGCGCGTTAGGCCAGGATCTGGGCTATC
This sequence comes from Lachnospiraceae bacterium, assembly GCA_009911505.1. Classification (GTDB taxonomy): domain Bacteria; phylum Bacillota; class Clostridia; order Lachnospirales; family Lachnospiraceae; genus Roseburia_B. The sequence goes on from QXXL01000012.1 coordinate 68,326, forward strand.
AAAGCGATAATACAGGCCCAAATATTTCTGCAAAAAATGACCGTTATGGGGAGTTGACAGGGGTCTACTGGGTGTGGAAGAACGACCTGGATTCCGACATAATTGGTATCTGCCATTATCGCCGTTTTTTTGTAGATCAGCAAAGGCATTTATTACGGCAATCGGATTACGAACGCCTGCTAAATTGCTATGAGGTGATTGTATCTCCCGGGATGACGGCAGATAAGCCATATCTGCAATACTATGGTGAAGCGCATAACGCAGAGGATTTATATTCAGTGGGCAGGGCCATTAAAAAATTATACCCCGAAGATTACCCGCTGTTTGAACAGGTACTAAATCAACCCAAGTATTATTACGGCAACCTGATGGCAGCCAGGCGGGAATTGTTTATGGATTATGCCGGCTGGCTATTTGCTATATTGCAGGAAGCCGAAAAAGAAATTGATGTCAGTTCCTACGACTTGTATAACCGCAGGGTATTTGGCTTTCTGTCCGAACAATTATTGCTTCTTTGGATTACTAAAAACCAGCTAAAAGTATATGAATGCCCGGTTGGGCTTACCTCGGAAAAAGCGGAAACGCTAGAATTAAAGCTTGCAGTTTCCCAGCTGGTAAAAAATGGAGAAATTCCACAAGCGAGGGAGCTGTTTTACGAATTTCTAAAAATCCGGCCTGATGTGCGGTTAGAGCTTTCTGATATCAAAGGGGAAATCCCTGTTATTGAACAGCTTTTATATATCATGCAAGAAGAGCAAAACCGGGGGATTGAGGGGCTCTTCCAATTTTCAGCGCAGTTGGGGGATCAAATTGTCCATTACCATAAAGTGGAGGAGGCTTTAAAGGCATGCAGCCAAGGTCAGTTTGACAGTGCATACAAGCAGTATTTTCTTAAAAATGCCGTTTCCTGGGTGATGGCGCTGGTAATTTTATCAAATAGCCTGGTTGGGATTCCGGATAAAGCGGCTGTACTGGAGCAGGTAAGGCAGTTTTACCTGCAAAACGGTAAGGCAGGCCATGCAAAAGCATTGGAAGGGGTACAGTTTACATGAATTTATCTGTATGTATTATTACAAAAAATGAAAAAGAAAATTTAAAGGAATGCCTGCAGCGGCTTATTGGATATGGGTTTGAACTGGTGGTAGTGGATACTGGTTCTACAGATGGAACCGTTGCCATGGCATCCGAATATACACAGGCGGTATACGAATTTTCGTGGTGCAACGATTTTGCAAAAGCCAAAAATTATGCTGTTTCAAAAGCGTCCAATGATAAGGTTTTCGTATTGGACAGTGATGAATTTATTGAGGCTGCAGATATTCCTAAACTAGAGCTTCTTCTTAAGGCAAATCCCCGATCGGCCGGACGAATCCTGCGGAAGAATTATCTGCAAAAGAACCAGGGGCCGATGGAAGCAAAGGAATATATAAACCGTATATTTGACCGTAGATATTTCCACTATGAAGGCAGAATTCACGAGCAGCTTGTAGCAAATGATAAAGAAAATTATAAAACCTATATTGCACCAATTGAAGTCGGGCACAGCGGGTATTATTTAACAGAAGAAGAAAAAGAGAAAAAAGCATCGCGGAATATCCAGATTTTAAAAGAGGTGCTGGAAGAAGGGGGCGGAGATCCGTATATACTGTACCAGCTTGCAAAATCCTATTACATGATGGGCGGGTATGATATGGCATGCCGTTATTTTTCGCAGGCGCTTTCTTTTGAACTGGAACCGGAACTGGAATATGTGATAGATATGGTCAATTGTTATGGCTATGCCTTGCTGAACGCTGGACGTGCCGAAGAAGCGCTGGGGTTTACAGGGATAGAAGGGGCATTTGGCGGGACCTCCGATTTTCAGTTTTTGATGGGTTTTATCTATATGAATAATGAGCTTTACCAGGAAGCGGTGCAGGCGTTTGAAAAGGCAATTTCGCTCCATAAAAGCAGTGTAACAGGTGCGGATTCTTTTCTGGCCTATTATAACATAGGCGTTATATATGAATGCCTTTCTAAAATGGATAAGGCGGCGGATGCTTACTGGAAATGTGGTGGTTATCTTCCGGCAGTACGCCGTCTGGGGAGCTATTATGAAAGTAAAAATCCTGTCCAGGCGTATTTGTATTACCGGCAGCAGGCATTTCATAGCCCAAAAGATGCAAAGCAGGAACTGGAAAAAATGGTTATAGAGATTCAGGAAAAGTACCAGATAAAAGTTCCTAAAACAGCAATTGTCATTCTCTCATACAACACTCAAAAAGAAATACAGGAGTGTATCGAAAGCATACGCCAAAATTGCGATCCGTCTACATACGGGCTAATCGTAGTGGATAATGCATCTTCTGACGAAAGCGCCGAATGGTTAAAGCAGCAGGCCGATATTAAATTACTGTGCAACACAACGAATCAGGGGTTTCCTGCCGGATGCAACCAGGGAATTGGGCTTGCGGAGGAGGACAGCGATATCTGGCTGTTAAATAGTGATACACTGGTGCCGGAAAATGCATTATTCTGGCTCCAGATGGGCTTATATGAAACAGGGCGGACAGGAGCATGTGGAAGTATGTCCAATTATTGCCCCAATTACCAGAATATAAATGAGGTTCATGTAACTGCTGGCAATTACCAGGAATATGCCAAACAGCATCCCGTTTCGATCGCATATCCCTATGAAAAAAAGACCTGGCTGGTGGGTTTTTCATTACTTATTAAAAGAAAAGCATTGCATGCGGCTGGTTTGCTGGACGAGCGTTTTTCGCCCGGGAATTTTGAAGATACGGATTTAGGGTATCGTCTGGCGGAAGCGGGATATATACAGTTTTTATGCAGGAACAGTTTTGTCTTTCACTATGGCAGCAAAAGCTTTGGACGCAGAAAAGAGCAGTTTACCAGGATTATGGGAGTAAACCTACAGAAGTTTACAGAAAAATGGAACCTGCATCCATCCAGGCATTCTTATTTGAAAACGTGGGAAATTGGACAGATTTTAAAAGGCAGGGAAGAAAATTTTCGCGTCCTGGATCTTGGATGCGGCGTGGGGGCATCGTTAGCGCGTATCCAGTATCTGTTTCCAAAGGCGTCTGTGCTGGGGGTTGAGCGTGAACCGCGGGCCGCTAAACTGGCACAAACGGTAGCTCAGGTGGTATGTTCGGATGTTTTGGAGCTGGGGGATGACGCCTTAGGGGAGGTATCGGCAGATGTTATTATGACTGGAGGAATCTGGGAGCATGTGTTAGATGGACCGGGCCTGATTGCAAAAATACGGCATTGGTTAAAACCAGGCGGAGTGATAACAGGCAGCTTTTATAATGCCAGCCATCCATTCCGTGAGGGGGTACCAGAGCATCTTAAAGGGTATGATATAGGTATTTTAGATCCGGGGCATTTGAAGTATTATACAGCGGAGGAATGGGTGGAAACGGCAGAAAAAGGGGGTATTGTTATAGAGGAAATGAGTTTTTGCCGTGAAGCGCACGCAAAGGCCATAGAAGCGCCATACCAGTATTTCTGGAGGGGCCGTCTGTGACACTTTGGGAAGCAGCTTAGCTTATAACCGAAAATATCTCCCTTAGCTTTGGCTCATAAGAAAATCCGGATTGTATTTTTTGCCATCCGTTATTAGCGATTTGCCTGCGCTCATCCTCATGCACAAGGAAGTATTCTATCTTGTCAAGCAAATCCTCATCTGATTCAAAATAAACAAAATCTTCCCCAGCGACAAAATATTCGGCCAGCTCCGGCTGGTAATTGGATAACAGGAAACCGCGCGCACCCATAATATCCAGGCAACGCAGAGGGATGCCGCTTGTAATGGAACGGAGGGAAATATTTATGTTGATTTTGGAATTGCGAAATACAAAAGGCATTTCTCCGGTATAGGAAATTGCGCCATGCGCCCTGCAGTGTTTGATGTGATCACAAGGTGAACCTGAAAAAAGGTCAACCGTGTGGGCTTGCGCTATTTTTTGTAACAGCCGGGTTCTTTCATTGGATGTAATTTTTTGATCCAGCATATTTACAATAATTTGCCTGGGGGAAAATGTATAAGCTGGGTTTTCTTCCAAATGGACGTAAGAAAGGGTTTCTTTTAAAATATCATCTTCCACCAGTTCTTCTAAGAAATGGTATCCCCACACTTCCTGCTGTGCGCGCATAGCTCCGTCAAAATAACCGCGCAGCCTGTCCGGAAGGTAGCGTACTTGGTCATACATATTGTTTTCATACAGGCTTCCGACAAAGGATATGTCATAAGAAGAAGCGTTGGCTAAGGTTTTGCTGTTGTGCCCTGTCAGGTTTAACTGCTGGTTTAACCGGCGCGTATGGACGGCAAGCGGCATATGGAATGCATGCTGCGCGCCTAAGGAACATGCTTGCCCGTACATGGTGCGGTCAAATAAAAACAGGTAGTTGCAGGGGTTTTTGATGGTGCGGGAGTATATGGTGAGGTTTGGGCAGTCATAGACCCATGCGATATAGGGAAGCTGGTGTTTTTGGGCAATATTTGATAAGATTGGAAAATAATTAAACGTATAAATACAGTCAAACCGGTATTGGCGCAGGATATCATCCACCTGCCTTTCAAATACAGGCTCAGAATCGTAGCTGTTTAAGCGGCAGGTTATTTTGGTGAAGGAAAAGCCTAAGCTGCAAAAAGCTTGCTCCAAATCAGCAGAAGAGTTTTCATTCCAGCAATAGTATAAGATGTTCATAATAGTTGCCTCATTTCATAGATGGGTGTGTTTTAAGAAAATTGCAGTATTCCTGCCATTCTCCATGGGATAGCGGGTTTTTTAGTAATTGAAGCTGGAGCCTTTGAAAGCTGGTAAACAAAGAAAGGTAAGGGTTTGCAGTATAATCAGGAATATGGGCGAGTGTATTCTTGTAAAGCTGGCGGTAATCATGCCAGGTGTCGGTGGTATACCGCAGCGCTAAGATTTTAAGCGCTAAAAGATAACCGGAAACTAAAAAATCATATTCCAGTTCATGACGGTAATCCTCCAAAACATTTCTGGATTGATACATCTGCCAACGCAGCTCGTTGATTTGCAATATATCTTTGTGGTAGGGGCAGTCTGCTGCCAATACGGTGGAATTGGGGTTTATATAATAGTGGTAGAAATTATCTTCCATAATACATATTTTTTTGGCATAAAGATAAAGCATGCTGCCCCAATAAATGTCTTCATAAGCAAGTTTTTCCGGAAATGCAATCTGGTGGGATGTCAAAAAATCTGTCCGGATTAATTTGTCGCAGCAGCTGTATTTTATGGTATTGTGTACAATGAATTTTTTCCGTTCCTCAGCTGAATCAATGGCAAGCAGCCATGCAGACGGATTTGGCCTGCGGATAACAGGGGTATCGCCCGAATCGCGGAACATACCACAGAATACAATGTCGCATCCGTAAGATTCGGCTGTTTGGTACATTTTTTCGTACATATCCGGTTCTACCCAATCGTCACTGTCCAGATAGGTGACATAAGGGGTTGCTGCATAAGGAAGCGCCGTGTTCCGTGCGGTCCCCTGACGGCCGTTTTGTGCGGAGTTAATCAGGGTAATATCGTTAGGAAAGCGTTTTTTCCAGCTTTCTAATAGTTTCCAGGTGTTGTCTGTTGAGGCGTCATTTACGCAAATAACAGAGAGGTGTTCTAAGCCGATTGTCTGGTTGGTTAATGATGTTAAGCAGCGGTCAATGTATGGTTCTGTATTATAACAGGGAATAATAATTGATATTTTCTTGCACACGGGCTCCTCCTCGTTGGGGAATGGAAAAGCTAATCCATTCCTGTTATTACATATACAATTTCGCGTTTGTTTTTCATGTAAATAGCTTTTTGAACTCTTCTTCTGCAAGGGGAAGCGCGCGCTGGCTTAAGTGGCAGCGGTCTGCAGAAAGGTATTGTTCCAAAGTATGGTAGCTATCGGTAATCATTTTATCAAAAATAGATAAAAATATGATATTATGCCTGCGGCATAGAGAGGATAGCTGGCGGTTAAAATATGCAGTAGCCGCATTTCGTTCCGTTTCTAAACCATTCCTTGGGAACATAGGGTCTAAAGGGCAGTTTTGCGTTTGTGAGGCAATCGGCCCCCAGCAGTAAACCTGGTAGCCTTTCTTTTTCAGGGTGATCAGGAACTGGATATATTCGCTTAAGATATCGTCTACAATTTGCGTGTAGTTTTTGTTCTGAAGCCTGGCCTGCTTAAAAACATGGACACGCAGATCTATTTCGCCCAGGCAGCAGATAATCCTGGCATTTGGCCGGATAAAATTCTGGCATAAGTAAGCTGCTTTTTCCTGAAACTGAAATGTTGTATTTGCCCGGTTGCAATTGTATGCTAGGCATGGGCCAATATGCAGCGGGGTAAAATGATATGCCGTATGAAGAGGGCAGGTGTTGATATCATGCCCGATTGGCAAAAAAGAAAGGTTTTCATTTCCACTAAAAAAGTTGACATGAGAATCGCCAAGTACGATAATAGTATTATTCTTATAGTGGTTTAAGCATGCGTGATCAAAATTTGCCTGGTTAAGCAGGGCATCGATATGTCCTGCTTCTGGAAGGAGCTTTAGGGCAAATATGATTTTTTCCAGAAAACCAATCGTCTTAGTGGCGTCGGCTTTGGCATAGCTTTGCCTGGCGTCTGCAAGGATTCCATCTAAATCCTGCTGGATAGATCCGAGCTGGGAAGCGGGATAGATGCTGGCGCAGCATTCATATTCGGCAACGATACAGGAGCGTATGTCGTCCCAGGGCATTGAAGATGCCACGGGTGGATGAAGTTGTATGGTATGGATAAGCTGACGGAGGATTGGTATAGTCTGCATCTGGATAAGGATCTCCTTTTAATGAATAAATTACATTTATTTTAGCATAAAGGCTGAAGTTGTACAAGGGATATTGGCAGATGCATTATAAAGCAGGGAGGATGTTTAGAGGGCGGCGCCGGATATGAAAAGGAGGGAATACAGGATATATGGATACAATACAGTCATATGATGCAATTATTGTAGTAACAGGGGCGGATTATACAAGGTTGAGGGGCAATTACGCAAGGCTGCTATCAAATATGCCGTCCAGGCAGGTTTTGTTTGTGGGCAATGAGGAGGTCCATTCCTTGGTAAAGGTTTCCGGAATGGGAGATAGGGCAGGTTTCTTGAATGAAAATGATATCCTGCCGTTTCACCATGTACATGAAGTCATGAAACAAGCGTTAAAGGATATACTAAACGGCAGGGATCTGCCCAGGGGGGTTACTGGGTGGTATTATCAGCAGTTTTTAAAAATGCAGTATTCTTTTGTATGCCAGGATGCATATTATTTGGTATGGGATGGGGACACGATACCCTGTAAGCCGTTTTCCATGGTACAGGAATATGGCAATATTCCTTATCTGGATTTAAAACAGGAATATCACGAAGAATATTTCCGCGTGCTGTCAAAGCTGATCCCGGGCCTGAAAAAAAGTATTAAAAAATCGTTTATTTCGGAGCATATGTTAATAAACTGCAGTATTATGAGAGAGCTAATACAGGAGATAGAAAGTAATTCCGCAATTTTAGGAACGTCTTTTTGGGAGAAGATTATTTATGCGATTGATACCGATAAGCTGCAGTCCAATAGCTTTAGTGAATTTGAAACCTACGGGACGTATACGGTATGCAGGCATCCTTTGGCGTACCGTTTCCGGGAATGGCATTCCTTTCGTTATGGCGGTTTATATTTTAATCCGGATACGATTTCGGACAGGGATTTTGAATGGCTAGGGCGTGATTTTTACGCGATCTCATTTGAAAAAGGGCATGCTATCCGAAAAGACCATCAGAATTTATTTGATAACCCTAAGTACCAGGAGAAATTGTCGGCAAGGAGGATGCTGGAAATTGCCCAGGAAGAAGCGACGGAAGGGTATGTTGAGGTATGGGATTAAACAGAATTTTGTTACAGAATGGCATTAAGAATATGGGGGGATTGTCCGATATTAATAGGAGAAAATGTATAGAAAGGGAAGGCTATGACGGCCGGGTAAAGAATCATGGAAGATAATAGGGCAGAACAAAAAGAAGCATTAGAAGTATTAATGGAGTTTAATGGACGGGTATTAAAGAATATGCATATCGTGATAAAGGAATTGTCCGGTAAGCGCCTGGATGATACGAATCAGTTTTTGAGGGGTATCATTGATGCAATTAATTGGGAAGTAGAAGTAGTAAATGGCACAATAGGGCTGCTCAATGAAGGGGAAGAACGTATTAATAAAGAGCAGTTTAATGCGAAGATTGTTGCATTCAGCGATGCCATTGCTGCAAAGGACGATCAGAAAATGGCAGATGCAGTCAATGCGCTGATTCCAGAGTTTGAGAATCTGGGGAAGGCAGTAGAAGAGGTAACTGCATAAGGTAAAAAGTAAGGCAGGAAGTGTGAACTTTCTGCTTTCTTTGTTATAGATTAAGCAGGGGAAAGCAAAGGAAAAGTTTTATTATGAAGGAAGATAAATCAGTACCTGTATTTTCAATATTAATGTGTGTTTATAACCAGACAGATCTGCTGGATCATGCTATTTTATCCGTACAGAATCAGCAGGAAATGTCATGGGAGTTACTGATTTTAGATAACAGTGACAGTAACCGGGATGTTACTTGGGGGATATTAGAGCAATATGCAGTGAATGACAGTAGAATCCATGTTTTTAGGAATAGCAGGAACGAAGGCTGGGCGAAGGGGACAGCGTGGCTAATGGATCATGTTTCTGGCATGTACCTGTCATTTTTGGCGGCAGATGATTTCTTGCTGCCGGATGCACTGGGCGGGGTAAAACAGTGCATTGAACAGGAAGCGCCGGATATTGTTTGGGTCGGAAATGGGTTTTACCAGTATGGGCCAAACGGAATCGTTGAGGCAGGGGACTCTGTTTTGCCGCATAGGATCGTACTGGCGGGCAGGAAGGCATCAAACATAAAATGTATTATGGACAATACATTTTATAACTCTATGTTCCACTATGAAAAAGTTTCATTCCTTAGAAAATGCGGCATTGATTTTTATGATCCTTTTTACGGAGATTGCGTGGGGATGACAAAAGCAATGGCGGAAGCTAATAAGATGCTGATATTGGATCAGAAGGTTTATGGCTTGGTTGCCAATACATCACAAACGAGGGGGAAATATTTTTGGGATGGTATACAGTATATTTTTGTGCCCCAGTGGAACTGTATTAAGGATGCATATAAAAGGGACGCTTATTTTTCTTTTCAGGAAGCGAGGTTTTGTGCAATAGCCGTATTACGGGGGATTACAAGGGAATTAGAAGCCCTCTTAGGAGGGGCTGTCTGTATGGATAAGGAGATGAATCCCACAGAAAGGGATTCAAACGAGCGGTGGATGCAGGCGAAAACGATATTACAACACCCGGTTATCCAGGGGCTGATCCAGTTATATGGCAGATTTGAGTATGAGTCAGTAATACTTGAGCTATTTTCCGGTAAATTTATGGAACAGTATGGTATGCAAGATTGGTTAGGCCTGTTGCTGGATTTAGCCGGGAAGCTGCCGGATATTGAGTATGCAGAAGCGATCCGCAGGTTCACTAAGATACTGACGCATGAGGAAAATACTGGAATGATGGGCATGGGGATGTTTCTTCAATATGTAAATACTCTCTCTGACCCACAAAGAGCAGAGCAGTTAGATAGTATACAAAAAATATTGCAGATTTACGGAGATTGGAAAGAATTATTTGCTTGTAAGGTTTACTCTGAGTTTTGCAGGGAATGTACGTTAGAAGGCCAGAACAGGATTGAGCTGGCAGCTTTTTGTAAATATATTTTGGAAAATTAAGAGGGAGAAATGGGAAAACGTATTTTGTTTATTACACACCAGCTATCTAAAACAGGGGCGCCGATCGTGCTTTTGGATGTGATCCGCTGTTGTAAAAAAAAGGGGAATGAAATCCTTGTTATGAGTATGGCAGAAGGGGAATTGCGCAAGGATTTGGAAGATATGGGTATCCCGGTTCTGTTGCGGGAGCATTTTTTAGAGGATTATGAGGTTTTTTTAAAACAGGCGGAGGAATTTGATTTTGTGTTTGCCAATACGCTGATCACATTTGAAGCCATTCACGCTTTAAAATACAGCAGTCTGCCTGTAGTCTGGTGGTTACACGAGGGAAAGCAGTATTTTGAATATTTTACAAAGGTCCTTCCTGATTTTAGCAGCCTTTTGCCGCAAATCCATGTGTATGCAGTGAGCGGATATGTTCAGGATGCGCTGCAGGAGCTTTACGGATACAAGGCGCCATTGTTGCCCATAGGGATAGAGGATGAGTATGCTGCAGGGGAAAAAAAGCAGGAGGGATTGTTAAAATTTGTTGTTTCAGGAACGTATTCCAGGCTTAAGGGGCAAGATATTCTTGCTGCAGCAGTCCAGCAATTGCCTTTGAATTGCCAAAGTAAGTTCGAGTTGGAGTTTTATGGCGATTTGAAAATACGGGAAGAAGAGGTTTTTAGCAGTGTCCGGGATTTGGCGGGACAGTACCACAATGTATCGATTATGCCTTTTGTGTCTCATGAAGAGATGTTAAAAAAAATAGCGCAGGCAGATTGTATGATTATCCCTTCAAGGGTCGACCCGCTTCCTACAGTCGCCGTAGAAGCAATGATGCAGCATGTTCCGTGCATCTGTTCAAATGTATGCGGGGTAGCACGGCAGCTACAGGATGGAAGGGACGGTTTGCTGTTTGAAAGTGAAAATATAAAAGATTTAGCGGAGAAAATAGAGTATGTTCTAAAACACCCTGGGATTTTGCCGCAGTTAGGGGAAGCAGCCAGAGAAATATATGAAAAGAATTATGCCTATCAGATTTTTGAGAAAAATGTAGGGCATATATTTGATACGCATAAAGTGTGAGGGGACAATGGCTTTACTTCAAAATAAAGGAGGACAGGTTCATGAATGTTGTTTTATTATCCGGCGGTTCCGGAAAACGCCTTTGGCCGCTTTCTAATGAAATACGCTCTAAGCAGTTTATTAAAATTTTTCAGAGGGAAAACGGTACATATGAATCTATGATACAGCGCATGTACCGTCAGATTTGTAAACTGGATAAAAATATATCTGTCACGGTTGCGGCCAGTAAGGCACAGGTTTCTTCTATCCGCAACCAATTAGGCCACGAAGTGGGGATTTCGGTTGAGCCTTGCCGGCGGGATACGTTTCCTGCGATTGCCCTGGCTGCGGTGTACCTAAAGGATGTACAGGGGATTGATCCTAAGGAAGTTGTAATTGTCTGCCCGGTAGATCCCTATGTGGAAAATAGTTATTTTCAGATGTTAAGACGTCTTGGGGAGCAGGCGGCAACATGCAGCGCGAACCTTGTTTTGATGGGGATTGAACCAACTTACCCCAGTGAAAAATACGGCTATATTATCCCAAAAGATACGGGCACGGTCAGTGATGTACTGGAATTTAAGGAGAAACCGGATTTAGAACGGGCAAAAGCTTATATGGGCCAGGGGGCGCTGTGGAACGGCGGCGTATTTGCATTTAAACTGGAATATGTATTGGAACAGGCGCATAAAATGATTGATTTTACAGATTATTACGATTTGTTTGATAAATATAGTTCATTGGATAAAATTAGTTTTGACTATGCTGTGGCAGAGAAAGAACCCAAAATCCAGGTAATGCGTTTTGCTGGCCAATGGAAGGATTTGGGTACCTGGAATACATTGACAGAAGCAATGGGAGAAAATATTGTAGGGGATGCTATAATGGACGGCACATGTACCAATGTGCATGTAATTAATGAGATTAGCGTCCCTGTCCTGGCAATGGGGCTGCATAACGTCGTAATTTCTGCGAGTGCGGACGGCATCCTGGTGTCTGATAAAGCGCAATCCAGTTATATTAAGCCTTTTGTAGATAAACTTGATCAGCAGGTTATGTATGCTGAAAAGTCATGGGGGAGTTTCCGGGTGTTGGATTTGGAACAGGGCGGTATGACAGTCAAGGTTACTTTAAAACCTGGGCATAAGATGAATTACCACAGCCATAAAAACCGGGATGAGATTTGGACGGTTATCTCCGGTACAGGCCGTACTATAGTGGACGGGATGGAGCAGGAGGTATGCGCAGGAGATGTGGTTACTATGCAGGCAGGCTGTCGCCATACGGTTATTGCAGTGACAGAATTAAAGCTGATTGAAGTTCAGCTTGGCGAGGAGATTTCAGCAGATGATAAGCAAAAGTACCAGTTGGAATCTCAATAATCCATTCTTTTTAAAACCGGATAGCAAAGATTACCTTTGGGGAGGAAGCCGTTTAAACGATGATTTTTCAAAAGGGATTTCCATGTACCCACTGGCGGAAACCTGGGAGTGTTCGACACATCCAGATGGGCCAAGCTTTGTGGCGAGCGGTAGCTTTAAAGGAAAAACGCTGACGGAAGTACTGCGGGCAAACCCAGATTTTTTAGGGAAGCATCCGCGTACAAGGGGAGAATTGCCGGTTTTAGTCAAACTGATAGATGCCAGAGAGGATCTGTCAGTTCAGGTTCACCCTAATGATGAATATGCCAGGAAATATGAAAACGGGTTGCCAGGCAAGACGGAATTGTGGTATGTACTGGATGCAACAAAAGATGCAAAGCTGGTTTATGGGCTGTATCATGATACTAGCAAGGACGCAATAAGGCAGGGGATTAGCGATGGTACGGTGGAAAAGTACTTACAGAAAGTACCTGTCAAAAAAGATGATGTGTTTTATGTAGAAGCAGGTACAATCCATGCGATTGGCAAAGGGATTCTGATGGCGGAGATCCAGCAGAATTCTAATCTGACATATCGGTTGTATGATTATGGACGGGTGGATCAAAATGGGAATCAAAGGGAACTGCAGATTGAAAAGGCACTGGAAGCGGCAGTTTTAACACGCAGTACTATGCCGAAACAGCCGTTACGTGTTTTAAAATACCGCCAGGGCTGTGCATTGGAGCTGCTTTGCAGGTGTAAGTATTTTGAGGTTTACCGGATGCTTTTAAATACGGAACGTTGCAGGCACATGGTGGATTACTGGGCAGATGGTATTTCATTTCGTGTATTGCTCTGTATAAAGGGGTGCGGTTCTTTCATTTTGGAATGTGGAGAAATGTATAATTTTTTTAAAGGGGACTGTATTTTCTTTCCGGCAAATTCCGTACGGGTGCGGCTGCATGGCAGGGCGCAGTTTTTGGAGGTGCGGGGCTAATCTAATCTGCCAGAAGAGGGAGCAGCCAAATTATGAAAAGAAAGAAGGAATAACAATGCAAATACCTTATGGACGCCAAACCATAGACGAAGAAGACATCTGGGCCGTTACCCGTATTTTAAAAAGCGATTACCTTACCACAGGCCCAATGATTCCGGAATTTGAAAAAACGATAGCTGACTATACGGGAGCAAAATATGCTGTGGCGCTCGCGAACGGAACTGCGGCGCTTCACGCTGCCTGCTTTGCTGCGGGAATTGGGCCGGGAGATGAGGTCATCACGACACCGCTTACCTTTGCGGCATCGGCAAACAGTGTCCTCTATTGCGGCGGTACGCCTGTTTTTGCTGACGTAGACGAAAGAACTTACAATTTGGATCCTAAAGATGTTAGAAAAAAGATTACAAATAAGACAAAAGCCATCTTGCCCGTCCATTTAGCTGGACAGCCCTGCGACATGGATGCTATACATTCTTTAGCCAAAGAATACAATTTAACCGTTATTGAAGATGGTGCACACGCATTGGGGTCGGAGTATAAAGGCAGAAAGATAGGTTCTATTTCTGATATGACAACCTTTAGCTTTCATCCAGTAAAACCAGTCACTACAGGTGAAGGGGGCATGGTAACGACAGACAGCAGGGAACTTTATGAGCGCCTTTGTTTATTTCGCAGCCATGGGATTACAAGGGACGGGAAGCGTATGGCCAGGAACGATGGCCCTTGGTTTTACCAGCAGGTGGATTTGGGTTTTAATTATCGTATAACTGATATCCAGTGTGCGTTAGGCATAAGCCAGATGAAAAAATTAGATTTCTTCCTCTCCCGCAGGCGGGAGCTGGTAGAGCGGTATAATGAAGCGTTTGCTGGCTGTACTGATATTATAACGCCCTATCAGCTGCCACAGACGAATAGCGGATGGCATTTGTATATTATCCAGGTAAAAAACCATAACAGGAGAAGGGTGTTTGAAAAGCTCCGTGAAAATGGAATTGGTGTTAACGTACACTATATTCCGGTATATATGCACCCTTATTACCAGGAACATGGCTACCAAAATGTACATTGCCCAAAGGCAGAAAATATTTATTTACGGATTATCAGCCTGCCGCTTTATCCCGGACTTTCAGATGAAGAACAAGAGTATGTTATAGTTAAAGTAAAGGAGTCTATTTATGAAGCTATATGAAAAAATGGCAGAAGGCACGTATATTATTGCTGAGATGTCGGCAAACCATGCCGGCAGCATAGAATATGCAAAAGAAATTATACATGCTGCAAGGGAATCGGGGGCGGATGCGATAAAGTTACAGACTTACACACCGGATACGCTGACGATAGACTGTGACAGCCCTTATTTTCAGATCTCAGGCGGGACATGGGCTGGTGATAACTTGTACCAGCTTTATGGCAAAGCATATACTCCTTGGGGCTGGCATCAGATATTGAAAGAGGAAGCAGAAAAAATTGGGCTGGATTTTTTTTCCACGCCATTTGATAATACGGCTGTTGATTTTCTGGAAGAAATTGGCGTAGAATTCTATAAAATTGCATCATTTGAATTGGTAGATATTCCTCTTTTGGAATATGTGGCGTCAAAGGGCAAGCCAATTATCATGTCAACGGGTATGTCTACGTTGGCTGAAATTGATGAAGCCGTCAGGGCAATCCGCCGTCAGGGCTGCCATAGGCTATGCCTGCTCCGCTGTGCAAGCGCATATCCTGCAATTACGGATGAGATGAATTTGAAAACTATGCAGAATATGGCGGAAACCTTTAATGTACCTGTTGGGCTGTCAGATCATTCTATGGGTTCAGTGGGCGCAGTGACGGCTGTTGCACTAGGCGCAAAGATTATAGAAAAACATTTTTGCCTGGATCGCTCCATAGAAAATCCGGATGCGTCATTTTCTATGAATCCGGCAGAATTCAAACAGATGGTAAACGACATCCGCCAGGCAAAAAAAGCTATTGGGCATATTGCATATGGGCCAACAAAACAGGAAATTTCAAACACAGTATTTCGCCGTTCCGTTTTTTGTGTAAAGGATATTAAAAAGGGAGAGAAATTAACGGAAGAAAATATCCGGATTATTCGCCCGGGGTATGGGCTTGCACCAAAATTTTACGGAGAAGTGCTTGGGCAATCGGCGCTATGCGATATAAAACGTGGAACGCCGCTTAAGTTTGATATGATAGGTCAAATATAAAATGTGCAGTGCAAGAATGGGATGTAGATGAGAGGAAAATGGATGGACAAAATGATTAATAAAGAGATGCCTTTTTCAAATAAAAAGTATGAAGTTTTGTTTTTGACGAATAATCAAAACACTATGGAATTATATAATTGGCTTTCGGACAAGTGTACTATCAAGTTGTATGATGACCCACTAAGTATTGATTTAATTAAAAAATGGAACCCGGACTTAGTCATTAGCTACAATTATAAATATATCATTGGGCAGGAAGTTATAGATTATATGCAGGGGCGTATTATAAATCTTCATATTTCGCTGCTTCCCTGGAACCGGGGGTCTAACCCTAATATCTGGAGTTTTATTGATAGTACGCCAAAAGGGGTTACGATACATGAAATAAGTTCAAAATTAGATCGGGGTAAAATTATTTATCAGCAGGAATGCGTATTCGATGAAAATGTGGAAACATTTGAATCATCTTATTGTAAATTGCATCAGACAATGATTGGATTATTTCAGCGTAATTGGGATAATATCAAGCTTGGCAAGTATGAATTGCAGGAACAGCAGGGGAAGGGGAGTTATCATAATAACAAGGATTTAGAAAAGCTGAAGTCAATTTGCCCTTTTACATGGTCAGATAATATTTCAGATTATATGAAGCGGTATTCGGAATCTATATAAAGTAAATGGGCAGAGCAACAAAAGGCTCTGCCCTGATTTTTAACTCTGGAATAACCGCAGCACCTTTCCATTTTCATTCTCCAGGTGCTTCCTCTGCATTACCATCTGGAATGTTTGCAGTAATTCATTCTTTTTTTGTTCGGAAACAGCCCTTGGATAGTCTAAATCCTCAATCCTGCTCTGAGAAGCAGCCGTATTTAAAGATGCGTTGGCATTATATGCCATAACAGAATCCAGGCGGTTGGATGTTGCGCCAAGCCCTGCCCGTGCTAAATTGACGGTATCAAGCGCGTTATCAATTGCTGATATGTCAAAATTGCCTGTTACGTCGTAATCGGCAATACCGAGCGCGTCTAATGTGGAGTTTGGCATCTGGATGTCCATGCCGCCGGCACTTGGGCCTGTGGCAACATGGAAGCTGTCCTTACTGCCGTCTAAGAGATTCATGGTGTTGAACTGTGTCTGGAACGCAGTATCGGAAATAGACTGCTTAAGCTGGTCTATTTCGGCCTGGATTGCACCTTTGTCCTCTTGCGTATATAAATCGTTTGACGCCTGGATGCTTAGTTCACGAATACGCTGTAGATTGTCCGTAATGGAGCTTAGCGCGCCGTCTGCAATATTCACCATATCCTGGGATATTCCGGCGTTGCGTGACCCAACGTCATAGCTGTTTGCCTGGCTTTGTAGCTTCTGCGCAATGGAAAGCCCTGCCGCGTCGTCTGCTGCGGAGGTTATACGCTTTCCGCTTGCGAGGGACTGGTACCCCCGGTATATGCTTTGGTTCGATATAGAAGAGATAGCCATATGAGTCCTCCTTTCTTCTTAGCTGCATATTATTGCACTATTTTACTAAAACATATCACAAATTTTTCTGTTTTTCAAGCCGATTTCCCCAAAAAAAATCCATTTTTTCCTGGAATGCCCTTCATAGATCCTACAATTCGTACGATATAGTTAATAGATAAATGGATTTGATATACCCCGGTGCATGGCACAAATTTCAAGGAAGAAGGGAGAGGGGTTAGTATGTTAATTACCAGCACTGCTTATCGTTATTATCTGGATGTTTATGGGGCGTCTTCCGCTACGCGTTATGATACGCATAATAAAAGTGAACTGCGCAGCGTCTACAACAACATGGTAAAGATCAACAAAGATTCACCGCTTTACAAATTGCGCAGCGATACAAATATCCCCAAGTTTTTAATCGACATTAAGGAGAATGCGCGACAGGCGAAAAATGTCATCTCATCTTTGGCGGACAGTACGGAAGGCTTAGAAAGCTCGTTCCAGAAGAAGGTTGCCACGTCTTCTGACGAAGGGATTGTATCAGCTTCTTATATTGGCGGCAATAACGATAAGGAGGTTTCACATGAGTATGAGATTGAGGTGCGCCAGATGGCTGCCCCACAATCGAATATGGGCAATTTTTTAGACGGCAGGTCATTGGACGTTTTGCCTGGCGACTATGCTTTTGATTTGGTTACAACGACCAATTCTTATGAATTCCAATATACAGTTAGCCCGGAAGATACCAACCGTTCCATCCAGGAAAAGTTAGCAAGGCTTTTTAATACGTCTGGGGTGGGCATTTCTGCGGAAGTGGTTACAGATGAAAAGGATCGGAGTTCTTTGAAGCTTACCTCCAGACAGACAGGGTTAAGTGATAATAAGTCCGTATTGTTTGATATCAATCCTAAGGCGTCTTCACAATCTATGGATGCGCTTGAAACACTTGGCATAGGCCAGATGATATCTCCGGCGCAGAATTCTGTATTTATTTTAAATGGAGTGGAGCACTCTTCTTATTCCAATACGTTTACCATCAACAAGGAATTTGAATTGACGCTGCAGGGCATCAGCCCGGAAGGGTCTTCTACCAAAATCGGGTTTAAGACCAGCGTGGATGCGGTGGCGGATAATTTGCAGGAATTGGTGGACTCCTATAATGGCTTTATCAATACAGGAGAGCGTTATTCCGGGAGCCAGCAGGGGAGCCGGCTTTTGCGTGATTTTAGGAATGTTTCTTATGCATACCGGAATGATTTGGAGGCTATTGGGTTAATGATCGGTGGGAATGGTTTTATTTCTGTGGATCGCAATTTGCTCTCGGATGCAGTGGAGACGAAGGATATACGCGAGACATTTTCCGTGTTAAATACATTTAAAAATTCATTGGCGGCTAAGGCGAATTATGTTTCGGTTGATCCGATCCGGTATGTGGATAAGACAATTGTAGCTTATAAGCAGCCGGGAGTCAGCCATTTTCCGTCGCCTTACCACAATTCACTTTATTCTGGAATGATGCTGGATCATTTTTGTTAAAAAAGGGTAAAAAAGGGCGGTTGCCTGTATTCGGCAATGCCCTTTTTTGCGTTAGGGAACGAAAGCCCTTATCCCTGTAAGTATTTTGCATATATAAATTCAGCCCTTTGCAGCCAGGTATGCCCTTCTTTAGCAGCCAGATATCCATTTTCCGCAATTTCTTCCATCCGGCCAGGATGCCCCAGCAGGCCCTCTGCCAGTTCTGGCAGCCGGTGTATCTCTTGCAGTGAAAAAGCTTCAAGGCATGGTTCCTTTCGTGCAAGTATCCCGTTCTTCAAATAAAGCGACTCATCTGTTAGTACAACCGCTTTTGCGAGCATCCCGTTGATAATCCTGTCGTGTATCCCGTTTTTGTACCAGGTCATCGTATTAAGCACAATCCTGCTGTGGTTCATCAGCTCTAAAACCTGTGGTGCAAGTACCTTGCCCCCAAGGATCAAATTGGGGTTGTCCGCCCATTCGCACTGCTCCCAGCCGCTGCCAAATACCGTAACCTTGATCCCCTTCTCAACCAAAAGCCGCACTGCCTGTTCCCGAAAAAAAGAAGTAGCATAAGAATCAATAAACCTAAGCCCGGTAATCCATTGGTTTAATTCCCGATCTGTATACTGCTTGCCAATTGACAGCAAATATTCCTCAACCGCCTGTTCTGTTGTTTTGTATGGGCAGCGGATTAGATCTGACAGTACTTCCTGCGTCAGTGTAAATGCATCAAAGTCCTTTATTTCCCCTAAATCCGGGATTAGCCCTTCGGCGACGTATTTTGAGAGGCTTCCGGCATAAAGCACGTCAAATGGACGTTCTTTTAGCGGGGGGTGGTACCCGTCCCCGTCCGTGCAAAGATGGCATGCCCCCGCCGCCCCATATTCTGACAAGTCGGCTTCCATGCCCGCATGGGGCATAAAATCCACCTGTTTTAAATTTGGGTAAAACCTGCGTAAAAATGATACATGACCCAAATCCGTGCAAAATATGACGGAACTTTTGGGGGCATGCTCTAAGGGGCGGGAATAATGGAAAGGATGATCCATTAGTATGTTAAAGTATGGGATGCTTTTCTCATCCCAAATGCTGGTCCCTCCGGTGAATGAAAGGTTGTAGCCAATATTGTTGAACGTAATTACGCCGTCAAGCGTCCCGGCTTCTATGAGCTCCCGCAGCCTGGCCATGGCTGTTTTTTCATCCCGGACATCAATGGTATGGCAGGCGCAGCCTAAGCTTGTAAAAGCAGCCGTAAACGCTTCGATGAATAAATCTATGGTATCATATATCCCACGGATAAACAGTAAATTTTTCTCCATTGCCAGTCTCCTGCGCTAATAAAGCGAACCCGCTTTGTCAAACGGATAATAACGGAATATAGCTTTGCCCAGGATTTTTTCTTTGGATACATATGTGTTATCCCAGTATCTTGCGTCATAAGAATTGTTCCGGTTATCGCCTAAGACCAGGTAGGAATCTTTTGGCACTTCAAAACTGTATTGTCCTGTTGCAACAGTCCATTCTTCCTTCAGGTAATCCTCCTGCAGCGGGATTTCGGATCCGTCAATATAGACCTTGGAGTCTAAAATCTCGACCTTTTCCCCAGGAAGCCCAATCACCCGTTTAACATAATTTTCTGTTTCATCATCCGGAAATTTGAATATAATGATATCTCCGCGCTCCGGGCTCTTATCCCGGTATGCCAGGCGGAAGCCAAACAGGCGGTCGCCGGTCATTATGGTATTTTCCATGGAACCTGAAGGGATATTTGCGTTAATAATGACGTAATTTTTGACAAACAATGCCGCTACTACGGCAAGGGCAAGCGTGATAACCCAGCTTATGACTTCCTTTGCCGCGGATTCGTCTTTCCGCTGTTGAAGTTTTTCCTGTTTACTCGACATATTGTTATAACCTTATCCTTTCCTCAATGCTGTAGAACTGCTTTATTAGTATAACTCTAAACGGGATGATATGCCACCCCTTTTTTAAAGGAAGTTGCAGCAGGGGGAACAGCTGGCAGCCAGTAACGCAGATAGGATAGGCTGTAACAATTGTAGTATAAAATTATCACATTTATATTGACAGTTGCATAATATTTTAGTATATTAGGTAAAATAATCTTTGCACTGCATATTTATTGTACAGTACGGACTGAGCAGGCCGGGTGTTTGCCAGAGCGTGTTTGAAAAACGCTCTAAGGGCCGGGTTGCCTGGATGGAGCCAGGCGACAGTGGATGGGTATTACATCTGCGGGACAGTAGTTGCTATTACTTGTTTCGCAGGTGTTTTTTATATTTAAACGATCATAATTCTTATGGAGGTAATCACCATGTATCAAAATACAAATACAATGGAAAAAGAATTTCAGGAAGTGGCAGCGCGTGTATCTGCTGTAAGTATAGCCGGCAACATAATTCTTTCTGCTATCAAATTTATGGCAGGGGTTTTTGCCAATTCAGGCGCTATGATTAGTGATGCCGTCCATTCCGTTTCAGACGTATTTAGTACCATTGTAGTAATCATAGGGGTCAGGCTTTCCGGTAAAGAATCCGACAAAGAGCACCCTTACGGGCATGAGCGACTGGAATGTGTCGCCGCTATTATTCTGGCAGCTACTTTGTTTGTTACCGGGCTGGCTATTGGCTATATTGCATGTGGCAAAATCCTGGCACGCGATTATGCACATCTTACCGTACCCGGAAGGCTGGCCCTTGCAGCTGCGTTTTTGTCTATTGTATCCAAAGAGGCAATGTTTTGGTATACAAAAATCAATGCAGAGAGAATTGACTCCGGGGCATTGATGGCGGATGCATGGCATCACCGCTCAGATTCCCTTTCTTCTATTGGCGCTCTGGTGGGCATTGCGGGAGCACGGCTTGGTTTCCCGGTGCTCGATCCAATAGCCAGTATTGTTATCTGTTTTTTTATTGCCAAAGCCGCTTATGATATTTTTATGGATGCCGTAGGGAAAATGGTGGATCAGTCGTGTGACGACCGGACGGAAGAGGCCCTTATGGGCTGCGCGATGGCACAGGAAGGCGTGCTGGATGTAGATGTTTTGCATACGCGGATGTTTGGAAATAAGATATATGTAGATATTGAAATATGCGCTGATGGGGAAAAAAGGCTGCGGGAAGCACATGAGATTGCGGAAAGGGTGCACAATGCAATAGAGCAGAAGTTTCCGAAGGTAAAGCATATTATGGTGCATGTCAACCCCAGGGAGACATAAAATGTAAAGCAGGCTATCCAGACAGCCTGCTTTTTGTGTGTTTGAAAAATGCTTTAGCTCATCAAAGACAATATATCTTTTGGCCGCATCCGTAATACCAGTAAAGATGATATCCCGGTAGATAAGATAATAATTAACGCCCCGATTCCGGCTACTTCTAAAAGCTCGATAACGCCAATCTCTACAAGCTCCGGAGGTTCTGTCTGCATCTCTGCTTCTTGTTCTGTTTCTGCAAAAAATGCTGTCCCCACCGCCTGCTCCACGGTTTTAGACGTAATCTGGCAAATGCCCCAGGCAACGATGAACGCTGCTGCAGCGACCAGAAGGTTTTCTAACATATGCTGCCATAAAATCTCGGAACGCTTCTTTCCAAGTGAGAGGTAAACCCCGATTTCGTGTACCCTGTCCCGCATCCAGAGGAACAGGATTAAAGAAAGCATCACCGCGCTTATTCCGGCAATGACAAAAACCATTACCGACACAATTTTGGACAGCCGTTCCAGCGGCAAGGCGGAATCCTCGTATGTCTTGTTGTTTTTGGTAACAGCGTACCCATCCCAGTTATAATCCCCTATCTCTGTAAGGGAAGCCACGACACGATCCAGCTCCTTGGGATCCTTGACGAAAAACGATACGCCATCCAGATATGCCCCTGTATGGGAGCCGATATCCTCGTAGAAATCCCTTGCAAACGCTGTATCGGTGAAAATAAAATTCTTTTCAATGTCACACTCTGCGGAATTGCCGCTTTCAACCCCCATAGCAGTTTCGATTTCAAAAATTCCGATGATTTCGGCAGTATGGGGTTTTACAAGCTGTTTCTGTTTGTCGTTTAATATGGTATCGTCCATTCGCAAGGAAATGCTGTCCCCAACTGATAAGCCGTTTCTTTCCGCCAGTTCTTTTGAAATCAGTGCTTTACCATGATCATCTGGGGAAATGTGCCGCCCTTCTTTTAGTTCATAGTATTTTAATACAAAGTATTCGTTGAGACTGCTGTCTGTATTACAAAGGATCCGTGCCAGTTTTGCCTTGGGATCTCCTTCCGCTGAAAAACGCCCTGGTGTAAGTTCCAGATTTTCTGTATAAAAATACCGGGTATCCATTCCGTTATAAGCTTTGATTTGCTCATTTTGTGTGATATCCTGTACCATTGCATCGCTTACAAATTCAAAATAGCCATGCTCCCTGTCGCTTTTTATCTGGAAATACCCTCCCAGGCGTTCCCTAAGCGATGCCAGTGAAGAACCCGCCGCATTTCCAATGGAAACACACAGCATTACGAGTGTGCCAATCACTATTAGCAGAGTTAAAAGTATTCCGGATTTTGTTTTGTTACGTGATAGGTAGAGCCATGACCGACCCCAAATGCCCATTTCAATCCCCCCATTCCTTTTATTCTTCTACAGCCCCCTTAAGGTCTTCTGCTTTGATACAATTTAGCTTTCCGTGTACCAGTTCAAAAATGACGTCTGCGCGTTTGGCGACTTCGTGGGAATGTGATACGATAATTACACATTTTCCGTAGTCGTTTGCTGCTTCCCGAAATACATCCATAATGCCCATTGCCGTCGTTTCATCTAAGTTTCCGGTCGGCTCGTCTGCTAAAATAACAGGGTTTTCGGATGCAAGCGCACGTGCAATGGCAACACGCTGCTGTTGGCCGCCGGAAAGCTTTAAAACATTCCGCTTGGTTTCGGCAGGGGACAGCCCAAGCTTTTCTAAAATGGGGAGGGCATCCTGTTTGGCGGTTAGTTGGACGTTTTCTTCAGGCGTCATGTAATCAATTAGGTTGTAATTCTGGAATACAAATGAAACATTGGCCCGCCGGTGCGCTTCAAGATTTTTCTTGCCCACTTCGGTGCCGTTAAACAGGATTGCCCCTTCTTTAGGTACGTCGAGCCCTCCAAGCAAAGAGAGGAGTGTTGTTTTTCCGCATCCGGACGGGCCTAGGATAACGTAAATTTTGCCGCTTTCAAATGCCTGGCTGATGTGGTCTAAGATTAGCCTGTCTTTGCTGTAGTAGTAAGTAATATCTTTTAGTAAAAATTCCCCCATTGTGTTTACCTCCTTTTGTAAGAATAATAAGTTAGTATACATAAAGCTATATTTTTATTATAACATTTTGCTGTAAGTATTTCTATAGGATTTGGATATATATATTTTGTTGCGGATCTGTTTGGGGCTTGAATGGGGGGGAGGTGAGGTGTGGCAAAGGATCTGCCAGGCAGGCGTATACCCTGGTAGAGGGCAGTTCCGGTCCAGCTCTGTTTTTTGTTTCCCTTTGGGGGCTCCCGTCTGCCTTCGCTTGACCCTTCCGTTTATTATGATAAAAATTTTTGATTTATTACATTTTATTGTGTATAGTAATAGGTAGAAACTACTGAAGGAGGCTGAAATTATGCCAATTACCATGGGAGAAAAAATTAAAATCATATTAGAGCGTGTTTGAAAAATCATTACTCAACATTAAATTGTAACAAAAATCAGCTACAAATAATCTGTACAAAGAAAGGAAGTGTATATTATGGCGCAAGCATTGGCACAAGAGAAATTCTATACCATTGACGATATCTACAGTTTGACAGAGGGCAGCAGAGCGGAACTTATTGATGGCCAGATATACTATATGGCTCCCCCCACTAGGAAGCACCAGGAAATATTGTCATTTCTACATGCTGCCATTTACAACCACATCGCCAGAAATAAAGGCGAATGTAAAGTATATCCTGCCCCATTTGCCGTATTTTTGAATAAAGATGATAAAAACTATGTTGAACCGGATATATCCGTAATCTGTGATAAATTGAAGCTCACTGACAAAGGCTGCTCTGGTGCGCCTGACTGGATAATTGAAATTGTCTCTCCTGGCAGCAGGCGAATGGATTATTTTACAAAGCTCTTTAAATACCGCACTGTCGGCGTTAAAGAATACTGGATTGTTGATCCAGAGAAAAACCGTATTCTTGTTTATAATTTTGAATCAGAGGATACTGGAGACTATACTTTTGCCGATTCTGTAAAAGCCAGTATCTACGATGATTTGTTTATCAACTTCTCGAATATTGCTGATCTGATGGATATTTAACCCAAAACGCAGGGAGAAAATAAGGAAAACACAAGACGGTATGTATTGAACTGTCCGCAAAAAATAACCGATTGGTTCAGACCGCAGGTGAAAGGAATCAGGGGATGCGCTGGCGTTAGGCTCATACAACGGGACGATGGAAAAGCGGAATAAAATCTGATACCAGCATCCGGCCGTTGTTGTAAGGGGCTGGATGCTGGTATGCTTTTGGGGGTTGTTTCTAAAAACGGAATATACTATAATAACCACATAGGCAACAGCCTATGCCATAGCATTTGCCTTTTTATACTTGTAAATCATTTCCGCGTGTTCCTGTTCTTCGGTCTGGATATGATTTAAAAGCTTGCGGACCTCGCCCGACCCAAAATGGAACAGGTTCGTATTGTAATCTGCGGATACCATTTTTTCGTTGCCGATGCTGTCAGAGCAAAGCAGGGCGTCGTGCTGTTTATCCGCCTGGTTGGAGGATGCGGTATATGTGGCTTTTGGCTGGTAGGTATCTACCCGGGAAGCGGCGGGGGCAGGGGTGATCGATGGGGCTTCACCATCCATCAGCTTACCAAGTGTCTGGTAATGTGTTTGCTCATCTTTGGCGATCTGGGTAAACAAATCTTTTAAGCAGCCGTCTTTTGCTGTGGCAGCACACAGGTTGTAGTGTTCCATACAGACCTTTTCCTGTGTCTGCAGGTCTTTTAAAATAGTATTTTCTTTTTCTGTCAGAATCATAGAAAATCTCCTTTTTATAAAATTTTTTTTGGGATTCAGAAACAGTATTTGTATTTTCTTATGAAATATACGTTTGAGGGAGGATTACTTTGGATAAATATGAGGTTTTAAAAAAGTACTTTGGATACGATACCTTCCGGGAGGGGCAGGAGGAATTGATTGACGCCCTTTTAGGGGGGAGGGATGTATTTGGGATTATGCCGACTGGGGCAGGAAAATCCTTGTGCTATCAGGTACCGGCGCTTTTGATGGATGGAATAACGCTTGTGGTTTCGCCGCTTATTTCGCTGATGAAGGATCAGGTAGGTACTTTGAACCAGGCGGGTATCCATGCGGCGTATTTAAACAGTTCTTTAAGTATGGGGCAGTACCGTAAGGCGCTTGGGCTTGCAAAGGAGGGCAGGTATAAAATCATATACGTTGCCCCGGAGCGTCTGTTAACAGAGGATTTTTTGGATTTTGCCCTGGGGGCGGATATTTCGATGCTGACGGTGGATGAGGCGCATTGTGTTTCACAGTGGGGGCAGGATTTTAGGCCCAGCTATTTAAAAATTGTGGATTTTATCCGGCAGCTTACGGTGCGCCCGGTACTGGCGGCATTTACGGCAACGGCTACAAGGGCGGTCAGAGAAGATGTTGTGGCCGCGCTTGATTTAACGGAGCCGGTTTTGGTGACGACGGGCTTTGACCGGAAAAATCTTTTTTATAAGGTTAGTACGCCAAAGGATAAGTTTGCGGCGGTCATGGAATATGTGACGGAGCATCCTACGGAAAGCGGTATTATTTATTGTCTGGCGCGTAAAACGGTGGAAGAGGTCTGTGAGAAGCTTAAGCTGCATGGCGTCTCTGCCACACGCTACCATGCGGGGCTGTCTGACGCTGAACGCCGTAAAAACCAGGATGATTTTTTGTATGACGCAGCGCCTGTTATGGTGGCAACCAATGCCTTTGGAATGGGGATTGACAAGTCAAACGTGCGTTTTGTTATCCACTATAACATGCCTAAGAATATAGAGAGCTATTATCAGGAGGCTGGGCGTGCCGGGCGGGATGGGGAAGAATCAAACTGTATTCTTTTGTATGCGCCGCAGGATGTGCGTACTAACCAGTTTTTGATTGACCAGGAATCGGAGCATGATGCTTTTACGGAGGAAGAACGCAGGGTGATAAAGGAGCGGGACAGGGACAGGTTAAAGCAGATGACGTTTTACTGTACGACAAATAGCTGTCTGCGTGATTTTGTTTTGCGCTATTTTGGGGAATATACGGCTGGCTATTGTGGAAAATGCTCTAATTGCCTGACGGAGTTTGTGGATATCAACATAACAGAAGCGGCGCAGACTGTGATAGAGTGCGTCAAAAGCAGCGGCCAGCGGTTTGGCATGACAGTGATAGCAGATACAGTGCGCGGCAGTGGGTCTGCGAAGCTAAAGCAGAACGGGATGGCGGACAACAGTTGCTTCGGCAGGCTTTCGGACATGCCAATGTACCGTATAAGGCAGGTGATGCAGTTTTTGTCTGGCAGCGGCTATGTGCTGGTGACGGATGATCAGTATCCGGTTGTGAAGCTTACTGAGAAATCGGCAGAGGTGTTTGGGGAAGGGCCTGTGCTTATGAAAGCAGCGAAAGAGCAAAAGCATAGGGCCACAAAGCCGGGGCAGGATACGGCGAAGGTACAGGAGGATTTGCAGGATACGGATTATGGGCTGTTTGAGGAACTGCGTAAGGTGCGGCTTGAGATTGCAAGGAAGGAACGGATACCCCCTTATATCGTATTCAGTGATAAGTCTTTACGGCATATGTCATCAAAAAAGCCACAAACAAAGGAAGAATTTTTGGAGATAAACGGTGTTGGGGAAAATAAATGTATGAAATACGGCGGGATATTTTTGGACGCGATTGCCAAATGGAAGAAGGGGCTTTGAATCATAAAAAGTCCCTGTAACAGCTTATGCCGGTACAGGGAAAGGAGAAAAGTATGAATTCATCTATAAAAACCCTTTCGGGATTGTTGTTTGCCGGAGCTGACCAAGCCCCGTAAGACCTTACAACTCCTTTGTTGATAGTAAAGAGTATACGGGATAATTGTGTTCTTAGTTTGAATAAAAATGAAAGATTTGGTAAAGTTTTTAAAGAAAGGATGAAGGTTTTGAAAAAAATGTTTTTTTAAAAATCCATTTTACATATGGTCAGATCGACATATTATATGGTAGAATGAAAATAACATTTTGTTCAAATTATATTAAAAGGAGGATTTTTATGAAGCAACGTTTAAACAAATTGTTGGCAGTTGTGCTTGCGGCAGCCCTGTGCCTGCCGGCTGTGCCATCTGGGAATGTCGATGCAGCCACTAACGGAGCTGTATTTACGGATGCGGAGCAGGTTTTTGTCAATAATTACGGCAAAGAGCGTTCCACGGTAATTAATGACAGCTGGAAGTTCCACCTTGGCGCAATAGCGGGCGCTTCTGGCAAGGAGCTGAATGATGCAGACTGGAATAATGTGGATTTGCCGCATGATTTTAGTATTTCACAGAACTTTACATCCAGCGGGGAGGCAGAAAGCGGATTTCTTCCCGGTGGTACAGGCTGGTACCGCAAGCACTTTACCTTGTCGGAATCCCTGGCGGGCAAGCAGATTGTCCTGAACTTTGACGGTGTATATTCCCATGCGGCTGTTTATGTAAACGGCACGAAGGTTGGCGAGCACCATTATGGGTACACGCCATTTGCGTTCGATATTACAGACTATGTAGTATGTGACAGTTCAACAGACAATGTAATTGCAGTGGAAGCGGTGAACAATATCCCGTCCAGCCGTTGGTATTCGGGAAGCGGGATTTACCGTGATGTGAAGCTGATTGTATCGGATCCGGTGCATGTGGCTTTGAATGGCACACATGTGACAACGCCTTATATAAAGGATGGGGATTATACGGTAGGTACTGCCGTAGAAGTGCAGAATGACGGAAATGCAGACGCAAAGATAACAGTCCGCAACAGCATATATGAAAAGGGCGGCAAAACCGCATTAGGGACAGCGCAGACATCGGCAGACGTGCCTGCTGGCGCTACAGTAAAGGTCAATACGGAATCAGACGCACGCGGCGCAAAGCTGTGGACGCTTGATGAGCCCAATTTATATTATGTGCGCACGGAAATCCTAAAGGGCAGCACAGTTTTGGATACATATGATTCAGAATTTGGATTTAAGTATTACGAGTTTGTGGCCGATGAAGGCTTTATGTTGAATGGGGAGCCGCTTAAAATCAACGGCGTATGTATGCACCATGACCAGGGCGCATTAGGCTCTGCAGCATACCGTGATGCAATTTACCGCCAGATGTCTATTATGAAGGATATGGGCGTGAATACCATTCGTGTGACGCATAACCCGGCAGCAGAGGTGTTGGTGGATATCTGTAATGAGATGGGGCTTCTTGTCATAGAGGAGGCATTTGACGGATGGGCATGGCCTAAAAACGGCAATGTAAATGATTTCTCTACCCACTTTACACAAAACCTGACAGAAGACAACCAGATTATAGGCGGGGACAGCTCTATGACATGGGCTGAATTTGTTATTAAAGCAATGGTAAAACGAGACAGGAACGATGCTTCTATTATTTTGTGGTCTTTGGGGAATGAGATTCAGGAAGGTACGGCAGATAGCCAGTCCTGGGATTGGGGGAGCATAGCCGACGATTTGATCAAATGGACGAAAGAGCTTGACGAGGTTCATCCGGTTACATCCGGTTCAAACAGAAGGGATCTGGGCGGTAATATTGCTCCGGTAAATCAGAAGGTTTATGAGTCTGGCGGCGTTCCGGGTTATAATTATGGCGATATTGGATCTATGAACAGTTTGCATACGAAATATCCAGTGCTTTTGTGGAGCGAGACGGCTTCTGCAGTTAACAGTAGGGGAAGGTATATGTCTCAAGCAAACCAGGGCAATGCGGATGGAAAATACCACTTAACATCTTATGATACATCTAGCGTTGGGTGGGGAAAAACGGCGCATGATTCTATGTGGCCGACATTAAGTAATGACTGGATTGCAGGCGAATGTGTCTGGACAGGATTTGATTACATCGGGGAGCCAACGCCGTGGAATGGGACTGGAACTGGCGATGGCGGCCGTGGCGCGATACCGAATAGCAGCTATTTTGGTATTGTAGAGACGACTGGGTTCCCGAAAGATAATTTTTACCTCTACCGCAGCCAGTGGAATCAGGATGCAAAAACATTGAACCTGGTTACGGCCTGGGATCCAGACAACATGATTAACTCTGGCGGCAAGACCCCGGTATGGGTATACACGAATGCGGCAAGGGTAGAGCTTTACCGCGGCAACAAGCTGGTTGGTACGGCTACCCGTAAAGCGTTAAGCGAGACTACGACAGAAATGGGCCATGAGCGTTATGAATATACCACCCAAAGCAACGATACCAGTATTTGTACACAAGCTCCGGTTCAGGAAGCAGTGCGCTGTACTCTGTATTTAACGTAGCTTTTGAAGCAGGCACAATCTCCGCTAAAGCATTTGATGAAGCTGGAAATGATATTACCTCCGAGTGTGTCGGCAAAACTTCTGTTTCAACGCCTGGGGAAGCCAGCAGGCTGGAGATAAGCCAGGATAAGGAAGAGATTTTGGCAGACGGAAGCAGCCTGGTTTATATTACGGTTGATGTTACAGATGAGGACGGCAATTTAGATACGACGGCAGTTAATGATATTACATTTGATCTGCAAGGCAATGGTATCATCATGGGTGTTGACAATGGAGATCAGGCAACGGTAGATAAATACCAGCAGGCATCTGTTCTGACAAGCCCAACATCAGCGCATATTAAAGCATATGCGGGTAAGGCGCTTGTAATTGTACGCTCCACTACAAGATCCGGCGGATTTAGCGTAGACATTTCTTCGGAAGGGCTGACTGGCGGTACGGCTGAAGTCGCTACCAAGCTTCCGGAAGGGCAGTCAGAAAACGCTATTACAAGTTATCGCCTGTCTAAGCACTGCTATGTACCAGCAGGTTCGGCTTCCCTTACATTGCCAGCGCAGGCTTCTGTTGTACGCGCAGATGGAAAAGAAGAAACATTAAATATTTCATGGAGCAGCTATGATACAGCTAAGCTGCAGCAGGCAGGATTATTTAACATTAGCGGAACAATTGGAAGCGGGGCAGACAGGATTAATGTAGCAATCACGGTACACGTCTATGCGGACATAGTTGCAGCGGGGAATGTTGCGGCTTATACGGCTTCCGGCATGATGCCTGCGCTGCCAACCGCTCTTATGACATATGCGGCGGATGGTACGGAATTTGAGGCATTCCCGGTAAAATGGGATATTGCTGGACTTAGCGGCGATGATTTTAAGCAGGTTGGCTCTATAAAGGCGATCAAAGGAACAGTTTCAGCTCCATATATTGGCAAGACCTTCCAGGTTACGGCAAATGTGCGTGTAGCCAAAGCGCAGAAGGGGGAAAATTCCAATATTGCCCCGGCTGCTTCTGGATTGTCACAGAACTGTTCGCCTGTTTCTGATAATTTGCAGACATTAAATGATCAAAACAGGTATACGGACGCTTCCCAGGAGTCGCGCAGATGGACTGACTGGAATGACGCCAGGCCAGATAAGGATACTAATCCGCCAGCGATTACAATGAGATGGGATACAGTCCATGAAGTGAATGAAGTACATCTTTATTATGCGATTCCGCTTAATGGGGTTGCAAAGCCAGGTAAGGTAACGATTAAGCTTTCGTCAGACGGCATTAACTTTACGGAAATGGGCTATGCGGAACCTGAAGTAATCCCTGCGGTAGCAGGAGAATCAACAGAGGGCGCCATTTTTAGGTTGAATGAGAGCACGACCCCGATTGCGGTGCAGGTTGTTTTGGAGCGTGATGGAGACAATTGCGTCGGCCTTACAGAAATGGAAGTGATGTCAGCCCTGTACACATACGATGTATACGATTCGGCAGATCTTGACGGTATTTCTATAGGCGGAGTGCCGCTGGCAGGGTTTGCGCCAGGCAAAACAGAATACACGGTAAATGAGGTTATCAAAGGCGCAGTAACTGCGACAAGCAGCAAAAATGCGGCGATTACAGTTCTTCCGGTACATAAAGGCGCAGTTACAATTCTAACGTCATCGGAGGATGGTAAAACTTCCAGGAAATACAAAATCCAGGGGAAAGTTGAAAACTCGGGCGGGGATGTTATAAATCCACCTGCCCCTGACGGAGACAATACGCCGAAACCGCCTGTAGAAGATCCTGTACTCAAAAAAGGCGACACAGTGAAAAAAGGCAATGTGCAGTATAAAGTATTGAATGCATCCAAAAAGACAGTAACTGCAGTAAAGATTACTAATAAGAAAGCAACCAAGATTACGATTCCGGCTACACTTAAAGTAAACGGGATAGAATGCAAGGTTACAGAAATTTCTCAGAAAGCATTTAAGGGTGCAAACAAGCTGAAATCCGTAGTAATTGGCAAAAATGTTACGACGATTGGCAAGAACGCCTTCTTGAATTGTAAGAAACTCGAAAAAGTAGAGTTTAAAGGAACGGCGGTTAAGACCATCAAAGACAAGGCATTTAAAGGTACTTCTAAGAAAGTTACAGTTAAGGTGCCAAAGGGTATGAAGAAAACCAAGAAAAACAGCATTAAGACCAAATTGAAAAAAGCTGGCATGAATAAGAATCTAAAAATAAAATAAGAAAAGGGCAGGCGGTTTTGGCGCCTGCCTTCTTTTTTTATTTGTTGATATCGGTTTTAGCCCCGCGTCTCGTAAGCAAATCCTTCCATGCTTCTGGATGGAACAAAATCAAAAGAGGAAACAGTTCTAACCGTCCGGCGAGCATGTCGAAAATCAATACATATTTAGAAAAAAGGGAAAAATGCCCAAAGTTCTGAGTGGGGCCGGCAAGCTCCAGTCCGGGCCCTATATTATTGATGGTTGCTGCTACGGCCGTAAAATTTGTAATCAAATCTTTTCCTTCAAACGAAATTGCGAGCACAGACGCGGAAAACAGGATCATAAATGTTATAAAATAAACGTTGGTAGAACGTACTACCTCATGCTCCACGGGCTTGCCTTCCATCTTTATCTTTTTGATGCTTTTTGGATGGATGTAGGAATTTAACTCCTTTGCAATTGTCTTAACCAGCAGAATAAACCGGGATACCTTGATACCGCCCCCCGTGCTGCCGGCACATGCGCCTATAAACATCAAAAGGACCAGTATGGATTTGCTGGCCTGCGGCCAGAGATTGAAATCTACGGAGGAGAACCCGGTTGTTGTGATAATAGAGCCGACCTGGAACATGGATTGGGTCAGCGCGTCAAATATCCCGGAGCAGGTTTCAAGTATGTTGAAAAAAATAACCCCGGCAGCAGCAAAAATGATAATAAAGTAAGTACGGACTTCTTCCATGGAAAGGGCATGTTTAATCTTTCCGAACAACAGTAGGTAATAAGCATTGAAATTGACGCCAAAGAGGATCATAAATATTGTAACAACCCACTGCAGGTATGGGGAATAGCTCATAAAGCTGTCATTTTTAATGCCAAACCCTCCTGTTCCTGCGGTACCAAAGCTTGTGGTTAATGCGTCAAAAAGCGGCATATCACCGAGTAATAATAAAATAATCTCCAATATCGTCATAGCGAAATAGATGATATATAAAATCCTTGCCGTATAGCGGATTTTTGGAACAAGCTTGCCGACAGACGGTCCAGGGCTTTCGGCGCGCATCAGGTTGATATGCGAACCGCCGCTTAATGGTATGACTGCAAGTAAAAACACAAGTACGCCCATCCCGCCAATCCAGTGCGTAAAGCTCCTCCAGAACAGCGCGCAGTAAGAAAGCCCTTCTACATTATTTAAAATGCTGGCTCCCGTTGTGGTAAAACCAGAAACGGTTTCAAATAAAGCGTCTGTTAAGGATGGGATTTCCCCGCTTAAATAAAAAGGAAGGCATCCAAAAAAGCTGAGTATAATCCAGCTTAAAGCAGTGGCAATACAGCCTTCTTTTAAATAAAAAACCTGGCTTTTGGGCGGCTTCCATGTCATAAATGCGCCAAGAAGTAGGCAAATAGCAGCTACGGTAACGTAATATAACCCTTCATGTTCCTGGTATATGCCGGATACAATTGCAGGTAAAAATAAAAGCAGCCCTTCAATCCGCAGCACGTGCCCCAGGATAAAACGAATGATTGAACTGTTCATAATATCCCTCCCACTACTTTAAAATATCGCGGATGTCTTTAAATCCCGTATGGGTTGTCACAATTGTTACTGTGTCGCCCACTTGGATGCAGTCCTGCCCGCTGGGGATCAAAACTTTCCCATTACGGTTAATAAAAGAAACCAGAAGGTTTTTCTTAAGCGGCAGTGTCATTAGGGGGATATTTGTCACCCGGGAGTTTTCGTAGACGCGGAATTCTATTGCTTCAACCCGGTGGTCAAACATATGGTAAAGTGTTTCGATATTGCTGTCCATGGAATTCCTTTTTGCGCGGACATAGGCAATGATAGCTTCGGATGCTATGTACCTGGGGTAGACAATGCTCCCTAAGTCAAGGCTGTTAAGTACATTTTTGAATGTCAGGCGGTTAATTTTGGTAATGACCTTCGCATTAGAAACCTGTCTGGCATATAGGGTTAAAAGAATGTTTTCTTCATCTATGCCAGTCAATGCGACAAAAGATTCCACATATTCAATCCCTTCTTCTTTTAAAAGATCCTGGTCTGTCCCGTCGCCGTGTATAATAATAGCTTTTGGGAGCAGGATGCTTAATTCCTCACAGCGGTTTTTGTCGATTTCTATAATTTTTACGGAGATCCCCATTTGTAAAAGCTGCTTTGAAAGATAATAGGCTGCTCTGCCGCCGCCAATAATCATAATATTTTTCACATGGTTCGTTTTAAAACCAATGTTTTCCAAGAAATTTTTGGCGGTTTTGCGGGGGGCGGCAAAAGATATAATATCTCCAGCAAGTATCCTAAAATCTCCGGATGGGATATAGACTTCTCCATTCCGTTCTACTGCACAAATTAAGATGTCAGACGTAATATTTTTTCCCAGGTTGGCAATAGTGGTCCGGTGCAGGATATTGCCGTCCGGGACTTTGAATTTGACCAGATCTGCCTGTCCGTGGGCGAAGGAATTAACTTCGAGCGCAGTAGGCAGGTATAAAACGCGCGCTGCTTCCCGGGCAGCTTCAAGCTCCGGGTTAATGATCAGTGCAAGCCCTAATTTTTCGCGGAGATAGGTTACTTCGCTGCTGTATTCTGGGGTGCGTACCCTGGCGATCGCGGCGCAGTTGCCGACCTGTGTCGCCATGGTGCAGCACAGCAGGTTTAGCTCATCGGAGTTGGTGACAGCAATGATTAAATCTGCCTGTTCAATTCCGGCATCAATCTGCACCTTGTAGCTGGCGCCGTTGCCTGCTAAGCCCATGATATCGTAAATACTTGCAATTTCCTGTACTTTCGCGGCATCTTTGTCAATGATGGTAATGTCATGCCCTTCTTTGCTAAGCTGCTCGATTAGAGTAGTCCCTACTTTGCCGCAGCCTACAATAATGATGCTTAATCCCGGGTGAATGGGATTTTTGGCTTTAAACATAGTAATTTATCCTCCTGCGTATTACATCAGTATATGTGCATAATTGAAAGCGGAGCATGTCTGCTGGGTGTTCCGTTTAGAAAAATGCATAGGTTGGTTGAATAAATCCTATTATAGCACGGTATAGGCAAAAATACAGTAGTGAGTGTAAAAAAAGACAAGGGCTGGGGTGTCCTTATATTTTGTAAAATTTATCGTGCAGCTCTACCGTATCTGCCCAGAAGCGTTTTGGGATGTTCTGCATCTGGAGCTTGGGATTATACCGTTCTTCTACGGCAATGGTATCGAAAAATGCCTGCCAGAGACGGCGGAAGGTTTCTTCATTGGAAGAGTGGGCTTTTGCCAGTTCTATATTAAGGGAGGAGGCATCTGCTATTAGGTAGGATTTGCGGGCACGGTGGACGGCAGCTGTTTTATGCGTGGCATCATATAGAATGAAGCTCTCGAGGGGCAGGCGGTCGGTAAAATGGGCGGCTAATATGGGGAGTACATCGTTTTTCGGGTGTATTTGTGAAAATAAAATGCCGTTTTTTAATTCGGAAAAACGTAAAAATTCCAGCAGGTGGTGGGCTTCGTTTGAGGTTTGGCGGCAGAGCTCAAAAATACAGGCAATGCAGGGCTCGCCTAAAAAATCCAGTACCTTTGCCCCCTCAGGCAGGGCAAGCGCCATGACAATGGCCTGGTATACTGCGTTTGCCTTGTCCATGGAGAGGCTGCGGTGGGAGCCGTCCGCCATGGCGGCGCGGCAGATGGTTTCATAAAAATGCGCGCCCAGGCGTGTGATTAGGGTATGTGAAACCTTCTGGCTTTTGCCATAATCGGTATTTACGGTAATATAATCACAAAATAGGGCGATGTCTTCGTTTGGGAGACAGGAAATTCGTATATTTTTATGGCCTAGGCGGCTGGCCCAGGCATCATAGACGGCGGTAAGTATGCCGTCTATGCTGTCTTCACATTGGAATACATGCATTGGAACCACCTCCAAAATGGATGTCATCAAAAAGGGAAAGCTGCTGATATCCCAAGCCGCGCAGCTCACGGGGAATCTGGGTGTTGTCGGAAAGTAGATTACGGCAGATATAATCTTCGTTTAGCTTTGTTGGATACATCATCCGGCCGGAGCAGGTAATAAAATACAAGGCGCGTTTTAAGACGACGCCTATTTTTTTTAAATCAGTAAAATCCAGCGTGCTGCCCCGCCTGGCTTTTACAATCCGTTTGGCCGATTTGGCTCCGATGCCGGGGACTCGCAGCAGGGTTTTATAATCAGCAGTATGGATTTCTACCGGGAAATATTCAAGGTGGCGTACAGCCCAGTCGCATTTGGGATCTAAGTAAATATTGAAATTAGGTTTGTCCTCGGTAAGCAGTTCTTTGACGGTAAAGTGGTAATAACGCAGCAGCCAGTCCGCCTGATAAAGCCTGTGTTCGCGCAGCAGTGGAGGCCCCTCAGGCAGTGCGGGAAGGCTGGCATTGTGGTTGACGTTGACAAAAGCAGAGTAAAAGACCCGTTTTAAGTCGAATTTTTGGTAGAGGCTTTCTGCAACGCTCATAATCTGCAAGTCGTTTTCCGGAGTGGCGCCAATGATCATCTGCGTGCTTTGGCCAGCGGGGACAAAGCGGGGGGTGTTGCGGCATAGCGCCAGCTCATGCCTGTTTTGAGTGATGCCGTTTTGGATTTGGCGCATGGGCTTTAGGATTGTGCTGCGTGATTTGCAGGGGGCGAGCTTACGCAGGGCATCGCTTGTGGGCAGTTCTAAATTGATGCTCATGCGGTCGGCGTAAAAGCCTGCACGTTCAATTAGGAGTGGATCTGCGCCAGGGATAGCTTTTATGTGGATGTAGCCCTGGAAGGAGTATACAGTGCGCAGGCGCAGGACTGTTTGATAAATCAGATCCATGGTGTAATTGGGGCTGACTATAATGCCTGAGCTTAGAAATAGCCCTTCGATGTAATTGCGCCTGTAAAATTCGATGGTAAGGGTGCAGATTTCTTCTGGGGTGAAGGTGGCGCGGGGGACATCGCAGTTGCAATTGTTCTGGCAGTAGGCGCAGTTGAAGATGCATTCGTTGGTAAAGAGGATTTTTAACAGGGAGACGCAGCGGCCGTCTGCCGCGAAGCTGTGGCAGATGCCGCAGGAAAGCGTATTCCCGATGCCAGTACCATCGCCGCCCCGGTCTACGCCGCTTGAGGTGCAGGCGACATCATACTTGGCGGCAGCGGACAGGATGGTGAGCTTGTCGAGTATAGTGGGGGTGAGGTGGGTGGCGGGGGCTGTACGTGTATGGTCGGTAATGGGGGGATTTGGGAGTGGGGTGCTTGTGTGGGGGATGTTTGAGGATGGTGTATTGTGGAAGGATGGATTCATAGTGTGCTCCTTTGCTGGTCAAACAAGTGTTCTTTTTGTATTGTAACACAGGCGGTTGAAAATTGCAAGGGTAAAATCGAATATTTGTTTGGGAGGGGCCTACAGGGGATTTCTTGTTTACGCCGGATGGGTATAGGGGTATCCTGTAGGATTTTCTTGTTTTGCCATATGGAGTAATGTTTAGCTGGCAGGCATCGAATGTCGTAGTCAGGAGCGCATGGCCGTGAAAAGTTCGATCTAGGGTGTGTGGATTGTATTGTAGTGGTGTGAAATGGGTTTATAGGTATAATGCTGTACCTTGGTGTGATTATAGGATATAATATGGAAAAAAGGAGGGTTTTTATGCCTAAGATAATTGAAATTACGGATTTCTCTGCTGAGCAGCTGGATATATATGCCCGCCTTACGGAACCGCAGCTGCTTCATATTTATGAACCGGAGATGGGGGTTTTTATTGCGGAAAGCCCAAAGGTAATTGAACGTGCCCTGGATGCGGGGTATGAGCCTGTTTCTATGCTGCTTGAAAAGAAGCATGTTGAGGGGGAAGCGCGCATGGTAATTGAGAGGTGCGGCGGTGATTTGCCTGTTTTTACGGCGGATTTTGCGGTGCTGGCAAGGCTGACTGGATTTGCGCTGACAAGGGGGGTGCTTTGTGCTATGCGCCGGAAGGCTTTGCCAGATCCGCTTGAAGTGTGCGGTGGTGCAAGAAGGGTTGTTGTATTGGAGGATATTGTAAATCCAACGAATATTGGGGCCATTTTCCGCTCGGCTGCAGCTCTTGGAATGGATGCGGTGCTGCTTACACCTGCATGCAGCAATCCTTTGTACCGGCGGGCAATCCGTGTTAGTATGGGTACGGTTTTTCAGATCCCTTGGACTTTTTTGGGCGTGGAGGGTATGTCGTGGCCAGGGCAGGGTGTGGCTTTTTTGCATGAAATGGGTTTTGAAACGGCGGCTTTGGCATTGTGCAGGGATGCAATTTGTATTGATACGCCGCAGCTGCGGCAGGTTAATAAGCTGGCGGTTGTTTTGGGGGCGGAGGGGGATGGGCTTGCGGAAGATACGGTTGCGGCTTGTGATTATAGGGTGCGTATCCCTATGTTCCATGAGGTGGATTCTCTGAATGTGGCGGCGGCTAGTGCGGTGGCGTTTTGGGAATTGGGGAAAGGGGGGATGGGAAAAATATGTTGATGGAGTGTTTGGTGTAAGTTATAATGATGGAATGTAATTGGATGTGGTTGGGCATGTAAGATGGCAGTTTGGGGTGTGTGGCAAAGGGGCCGTCAGGCAGGGGGCAGGGTATGCGGAAGGTTTCCATAGCTGGAATGTTTGCTGCTTGGTTGTATGTTGTGGTATTATTTGGTAATAGATTTTAGAATAGATTATAACTATGATATTCGTTGCTTTGGGCAATGGGTATGGGCTGGAAAGGATCATATGGCTTATTTAATTAACCCTCAAAATACGATTGCAATTTTACAAAAATATAATTTTCATTTTCAAAAGAAGTATGGGCAGAATTTTTTGATTGATTCCCATGTGCTTGACAAGGTTATCCGGGCGGCAGGTATCCAGGAGGAAGATTTTGTTTTGGAAATTGGGCCGGGGATTGGTACTATGACGCAATTTCTTTGTGAACGTGCAAATAAAGTGGCTGCGGTCGAAATAGACCGTAACCTTATCCCGATCCTGGAGGAAACTTTGAAGGGGTATCATAATTTGAGCATTATTAATGAGGATATTCTGAAGCTGGATATAGCTTCTCTTGTATGTCGGGAAAATGGCGGGCGGCCTGCAAAAATCGTGGCAAATCTTCCCTATTATATTACTACGCCTATTGTTATGGGGCTTTTTGAGGGGGGTGCCCCGGTTGAAAGTATTACCGTTATGGTTCAAAAGGAGGTTGCGGACCGTATGCAGGCGTCTCCAGGCGGAAAGGATTATGGCGCTATTTCTCTTGCGGTGCAATATTATGCACAACCGGAAATTATTGCAAATGTCCCGCCAAATTGTTTTATGCCAAGGCCTGCGGTGACAAGCTCTGTTATCCATCTGAAACGGCA
The DNA here is from genome assembly GCA_009911505.1 of Lachnospiraceae bacterium. GTDB lineage: Bacteria > Bacillota > Clostridia > Lachnospirales > Lachnospiraceae > Roseburia_B. The sequence continues at coordinate 107,898 of QXXL01000012.1, forward strand.
TAAGACGCCGCCTGTGTCTGTTTTGGATGACAAGCTAATGTTTTCTATAATTAGGGCTTCGTTTAACCAGAGGAGGAAGACGTTGGCGAATGGGATTGCAAATGCGTCTAACCTGCCGTTTTCAAAAGAACAGGCGCAGGATGCTATCCGGACGCTTGGCCTGTCGGTTAATGTCCGCGGTGAGTCGCTTTCTTTGGAGCAATTTGCAGAGCTGAGCGATAGTTTATGGAATCTGGGTATATGGGGCGGGGGTGCAGGGTAAGGGAACTTTGGGGATACGCTTTAATGCTGTCATATTTGCAATTTTGAATTCATATACTATACTTATGAAACGTTATCTATCTAGATTTATATACGCAGCAGCTTTTTTCACGTTTATCCCGATTATTTTTACCCTTTTGATTCAGGGTATTGGTGATTCCCCTTATGAATCTGCTGGGTTTATACCCCAGGAGATGTCTACGGAATCTTTATTTGATGAAGATATCCTGCCTGGAATTGTGGCAAATGAGATTTCAATGGAAACGGAATTGGAAGCGATAAAGGCCCAGGCAGTTATAGCGAGGACAAACTGTCTAAGGGCTATTGAACAAGGGGAGGAGCTCCCGGAAGGCCTTACAAAAGGCGAAATGATACGTCTGTGGGGGCAGGAAAATTTTACGGAATATTATGGGCGCCTGGAAGAGGGCATTTCTGCTACGAAAGGTGTGGTTATGGTATATGGGGGCAGCTGTATCCGGGCGGATTTTCATACGGCTAGCGCCGGGTATACCAGAGATGCTGGCGAACTGTATGGAAATGCGGATTTTCCGTATTTAAAATGTAAGGATAGCCGGATGGATATATCGTCGGAAGATTTTTTAAAGGTAGTTTTTTATTCCCCCAGGCAAATCATTGAAAAAGGAGGGGATTTGTTTGGGGAAGAGACAAAGGGGGCTGCAGATGCTAAGGCGGCTGCAGATATCCTTTCACAGCTAGTAGTTACTAAACGGGATACGGCAGGATATGTCATAGAAATCACGATTGACGGTGTACCGCATTCTGGTGAGGAAGTACGTTTAAAATATGGGTGGAATTCTTCCGCGTTTTCTTTTAAGGAAGTGGATGGGGAGATCCGCGTTGTTACGAAAGGGCTGGGCCATGGGCTGGGCTTAAGCCTCTATGGGGCAAACCAGCTGGCGGCTGGCGGGTATGCTTATAAAGATATTTTAAAATATTTTTATGACGGAATTGAATTTGTTACGCAGTATGATTGAATAAAACTTCAAAATACGCACAGACTATAGTCAGCAAACAGCAAATATGACTATGGATGGTGATGATATGAGAAGAGGAAGTGCTTTTTTTCGGAGAAACCAGTATAAAATAGCTGCGGTATGTGTATTGGCCGCAGTGCTTGGGCTTGCAGGTGTGTATATGTTTGCAGGGCGGGGAAATGAAGGTGGACCGCAGGTACACGAACAGGCTAAGGCAGAGGCGACCGAAGAAGACGGCAAAAAAATTGTAGCAAAAAATGAAACGGAAGAAAAAGAAACGGAAAAAAAATCCGTAAGCGCATCTTCGGTGATTAAACCGGAGAAAAAACAGGAAAAGAAGAAAAAAACGCAGACGAAGGTAATACCGCCGGCAGATGTGGCGCAGGCGGACAGCGAGGTTGCCGCTGGTTTGGAAGCGGACGCCCCTAAGACAGAGCCTGTAAGCGCCCAGCCTGCACAGGTGGAGCCTGCTGTAGAACTGCATTTTGATACTAACGCAGGATTGCTTTGGCCGGTGGAAGGGTCTGTGGTATTAGGCTACAGCATGGATCAGACGGTGTATTTTACGACATTGGATCAGTATAAATATAATCCTGCTGTTATTATTTCAGGAAACGTGAATGACAAAGTGAAATCTGTTGCAAATGGCAGGATTATTGATATTTCCACAAATGAAGTAACAGGTTGTACTGTCACGATGGATCTTGGCGACGGCTATACGGCAGTATATGGGCAATTAAAAGAAGTCCCGTATGAGGTCGGCGCTTACCTGGAAGCTGGCAACACAATTGGATTTGTCAGCGAACCGACGAAATATTATACGTTAGAAGGCAGCAATGTCTATTTTGCATTGCAAAAAGACGGAACACCAGTCGATCCGGCTGAGTTTTTTCAGTAGTTTTTTACCTTGACTTTTCTCTTGGCTTCAAACTATAATAGAGGACAGCGTAATTTTGCAGAGGGAGCGTCCCGCGTATGATTGATGCGGGACGCCCATTCTGTTATGTGAGTAATGACACCGTTTTTGAAGGAAAACGGCAGGCGGCAGGACGGTGCACCCATGGGAAAACAGACAGGCATCTGTTATACATACATCATACAATGCAGTGATGGCACGTTATATACCGGCTGGACGAATGATATAGAAAAGCGGGTTTTAACCCATAATGCGGGGAAAGGTGCAAAATATACGCGTTCCCGTACACCTGTAAAGCTGGTGTATTTAGAGCAGGCAGATACAAAAAAGCGGGCGATGCAGCGGGAAGCACAGATCAAGCGGCTGAGCAGGTATGAAAAAGAACAGTTAATTAGAAGCAGCACAAACGGCAGCACGGTATAGTGGGCCGTCACAGAAAGGAAATGTATGGAAACAGTTAGGTTTGATGAAATGGGGATTATCCCCCAGATTTTACGTGGTGTAGAGGAAATGGGCTTTGAGGAGATGACGCCAATCCAGGCGCAGGCTATCCCGGCCGTTATGGAAGGCGGCGATGTGATTGGGCAGGCGCAGACCGGAACAGGCAAAACGGCGGCGTTTGGCATACCCATTCTGCAGAAGGTTGACACCTCCCGAAAAAGCACTCAGGTGCTGGTGTTGTCCCCTACCAGGGAGCTTGCCATCCAGGTCGCAGAGGAAATACGCAATCTGGGCAAATATATGCACGGGGTTAAAATCCTGCCTGTTTACGGCGGACAGGATATTACAAAGCAGATCCGTTCATTAAAGGGGGGCATTCAGATTATTGTCGGCACGCCAGGCCGTGTCATGGATCATCTGCGCAGGAAGACTATCCGCTGCGATGAGGTGAATACCATTGTTTTGGATGAAGCTGATGAAATGCTTAACATGGGCTTTCGTGAAGACATTGAAACGGTTTTGGAATATCTTCCCGAAGAACGCCAGACAGTGTTGTTTTCCGCAACTATGCCAAAGCCCATCTTAGAAATTACCCGTAAGTATCAGCACGACGCCACAATGATTAAGGTGACGAAAAAAGAGCTGACCGTGTCAAATATCGAGCAGTACTATTACGATGTCAAACGAAAAGATAAAGTGGACGTGCTCTCGCGGCTTTTAGATTATTACAACCCCAAGGGTTCTATTGTATTCTGCAACACGAAGCGCATGGTGGACGAGCTGGCACGTGAGCTTTCTATGCGGGGTTATTTTGCAGAGGGGCTGCATGGAGACATGAAACAGGGCCAGAGGGATCGCGTTATGGGCAATTTCCGGAAGGGCAATACGGACATCTTAATTGCAACGGATGTTGCCGCCAGGGGGCTGGACATTGACGATGTGGAGGCTGTGTTTAATTACGACATCCCGCAGGATGATGAATACTATGTTCACCGTATCGGGCGTACCGGGCGCGCAGGAAGGACTGGTAAGGCATTTAGTTTCGTCAAAGGCAAGGAAGTCTATAAGTTAAAAGATATTATGCGCTACTGCAAGACCAAGATCTATGCGCAGCCAATACCGTCTTCGGAAGATGTAGCGCAGATTAAAGCGGATAAGATTATGGACCGCATTGCAACGGTGATTGAAGAGAATGATTTGCGGGATATGATTAATTTTATAGAAAAGCAGATTAATGAATCCGATTTTACGGCAATGGATATTGCGGCAGCGTTCTTAAAACAGGAAATCGGAGGCGCAGCGACTGCCCCGATGGCATATGGCCAGGGCAGCAGCGCTAATTTCGGGGACACCGGAGCAGAGAATGGCATGGTACGCCTTTTTATTAACATAGGTAAAAAGCAGAAAATAAAGCCTGGCGATATTTTAGGGGCTGTCGCAGGGGAAAGCGGCATATCTGGGGATGTCGTCGGTACAATTGATATGTATGATAAATTTACATTTGTGGAAGTGCCGATTGAATATGGGAATAAGGTGCTTGCTGCGATGAAGAATGTAAAAATCAAAGGGAAAGATATTAATATTGAGCCTGCCAACAGCAGGTAGTAACAAGGGCTTAGCCTTACAGAAATGTATGGGCTAAGTTTTTTATAAATTGAGAGTAAAATATTGCATTGCATTAGATCGATTGTTATAATGATTATGTCGCTTTAAACTGATAAAGAGTAAAAGGAGCAGTAAAATAATGGATGAATTAGGACAGGTACAGGCGGATTTTTGTATGCATGGTATGGCCCCATTTCCCTGTAATATATTTCTGATCGGCTTTATGGGCAGCGGCAAATCCACTATTTCGGCGTGCCTTCGTGAAGCATTCTCATTAGAAGCAATCGAGATGGATCAGCTGATTGCAGAGCGCGAAGGCAAAAGTATTTCTGATATCTTCGCCCAGGACGGAGAAGAATATTTCAGGGGGCTTGAAACGCAGCTTTTAGTTGAATTGCAGGATAAGCAGGGGGTTGTAGTATCCTGTGGGGGCGGTGTGCCGATGCGGGAAGAAAATGTTGCAACAATGAACAAAAGCGGGCTTGTAGTTTTGCTTAAGGCAACGCCGGAGACAATTTTAGAACGTGTAAAGGATAACCATAGCCGTCCCCTGCTGGAAGGGCACAAGGATGTTGCTTATATATCGGGGCTAATGGAAAAGCGGCGGCAGAAATACGAAGCTGCAGCGGATTTTACCGTTGTGACAGACGGCAGGGGCGCGCGCGATATCTGCGCTGAACTGGTAAAAAAGCTTTTGGAATTAATAAAACAGAAAGAAGGAGATTGACATGGCGGAAAGAATTACAGGGCATACGGAGCTGATAGGTTTACTTGCTTACCCGATCCGGCATTCCGGGTCGCCTGCGATACACAACGAGGCATTTGCTTATCTGGGGCTGGACTATGCGTATTTAGCATTTGAGGTGGATAACGATACGTTAGAGGACGCCATAAAAGGGCTGCGCGCATTGAAAATGGTGGGTGCAAACGTTTCTATGCCGAACAAAATAAAAGTGTGCGAATATATGGACAAGCTTTCAGTCGCGGCAGAGATGTGCGGGGCAGTGAATACGATTGTAAATGAAGACGGCGTACTGGCCGGGCATATTACAGACGGGACAGGTTTTATGAGGGCTTTAAAAGACAAAGGCATAGATGTAATCGGCAAAAAAATGACTATGGCTGGCTCTGGCGGCGCGGCTTCTGCGATTCAGGTACAGGCAGCGTTAGATGGAGTGGCAGAGATTTCCGTTTTTAATATCCGTGACAAATTCTGGGGCAATGCTGAAGCAATGGTTCAAAAAATTAACGAAAATACACAGTGTAAGGTTACGTTGTATGACCTGGCAGATTTAGACAGATTAAAAGCGGAAATGGCGGATTCTTATTTGTTTACAAATGCAACAGGCGTGGGCATGAAGCCAATGGAAGGGCAGACATATATTCCTGATGCCTCGTATTTTAGGCCGGATCTGACTGTGGCTGATATTATTTATTCCCCGGCAGAAACGAAATTGTTAAAAATGGCGAAAGAGGCTGGATGCAAAACGATGAACGGTATGGGGATGCTTTTGTTCCAGGGGGCGGCGTCTTTTGAGTTATGGACAGGAAAAGAAATGCCTGTTGCACATATGAAAGAAATTTTGGGGATTTAGTTTTGTGTACATGGCGGCGTATTTCAGCTGTGTGTATTATAATAAATTAGAAAACAGCAGAAAGGATGGCATATGGAGCCTGTAATCGTAAGGAATTTGAGGATTGGCGAGGGGATCCCTAAAATATGTGTCCCGCTTGTTGGCGCGACAAAGGGGCAGATTTTAAAAGAAGCGGAAGCAGTAGCGGATATTCCGGCGGATTTTGTGGAATGGCGTGCCGACTGGTTTGAAGGCGCGCTGCACATAGGACAGGTAAGGGATGTCCTTCATATGCTTCGGACGTGTTTAAAGGAAATGCCGTTGTTATTTACGTTTCGTACTGCTTCGGAAGGAGGCGAAAAACACATAGGGGCCAAGGAATATGAAAATCTGTTAAAAGCTGCTATCGTGTCTGGCTGTGTGGATTTGGCCGATGTGGAGGTTTTTATGGGGGATGCGCTTGTAAAGGGGCTTGTTAGTACGGCGCACGGTGCGGGTGTTAAAATAGTGGCGTCCAACCATGACTTTGAAAAGACGCCCCCAAAGGATGAAATTATCCGGCGCCTTGTTAAAATGCAGGGGCTTGGGGCAGATATTTCTAAAATTGCAGTTATGCCGCAGGACGAAAAGGATGTGCTGACTCTGCTTGCGGCAACCGAGGAGATGCAGCGCCAAAATACTGGCGGCCCGGTTATTACAATGTCTATGTCTGGAATGGGTGTAATCAGCCGTTTGTGCGGCGGGGTGTTTGGTTCTGCTGTTACATTTGGCGCGGCGGGGAAAGCAAGCGCGCCTGGGCAGTTAAGTGTGCGGGAATTGGCTGGTGTTTTAAAGCTGCTTCATAGGGCTGGCTGCGCGCCAACAGGATAAACCCGGTTTTGTAACAGAACATCGTTTACTTTTGTGATAAAATCAAGTAAAATAGTCCTATTACATAAAGGAGGCAGGGTAAGCCATGGAAAAATCGAAAGTATATTTTACGACATTTAAAACAAGCTTTACAGAAAACCTGCTGCAGAAATTGCGCAGGCTTATAATTACAGCTGGAATCAAGGATATTGACTTTAAGGACAAATATGCGGCAATTAAACTCCATTTTGGCGAATATGGGAATTTGGCGTTTTTGCGCCCAAATTATGCCAAGGTCGTGGCAGATTTGGTCAAAGAAGAAGGAGGCAGGCCTTTTTTGACAGACTGCAATACGCTTTATGTCGGCAGTAGGAAAAATGCACTGGATCATCTTGATACGGCATATGCGAATGGGTTTTCTCCAATGACAACTGGGTGCCAGGTGATTATAGCGGATGGTTTAAAGGGGACAGACGAGGTGCTGGTACCGATAAACGGGGAATATGTGAAGGAAGCAAAAGTAGGGCGTGCGCTGATGGATGCGGATATTTTGATTTCCCTGACACATTTTAAAGGGCATGAAGCGACCAGCTTTGGCGGTGCGATTAAAAATATCGGGATGGGCGGCGGCTCCCGTGCAGGCAAAATGGAAATGCACAGTGACGGTAAGCCGGGCGTTTTGGCGGAGAAATGCATTGGATGCGGCAGCTGTACGAAGGTTTGTGCGCATACCGGGGTGGCAGTTACGGACAGGAAGGCAGTGATTGACCATGATAAATGCGTAGGCTGTGGGCGTTGTATTGGCGTTTGTCCAAAAGATGCAATTTCTGCGACGTTTGACGCGTCTAATAAGCGGTTAAACTGTAAAATGGCGGAGTATACCAAGGCGATCTGCCAGGACAGGCCCTGTTTCCATGTGGCATTGGTGTGTGATGTATCGCCAAATTGTGACTGCCATGCAGAGAATGACATTCCGATTATTCCGGATGTTGGCATGTTTGCTTCATTTGATCCGGTTGCGCTTGACGTAGCGTGTGCCGATGCATGTAACCGCCAGCCTGTAATCGCGGGAAGCGTCCTTGCGGAAAACTGTGAAAAACATAAGGGGTGCGGCCATGAGGATCATTTTCATATGACACATCCGGATACTGAGTGGGAAAGCTGTATCCGGCACAGTGTTGAAATCGGGCTTGGCACAGACAAATATGAGTTAGTTGAGATATAGGCTCAAATACAGGTGCAGGGGATACGGGAACGCCGTATCCCCTGTATTTTTATACTAAGGAAATAAATTCCACACGAAATGCGTTTGTTGTGTTATAATAACAAACAGTAATTATGCCAGGAGGGATTTATGGGGAATATTAATTACAGGAAAAGGGGCATGGTGCTGTTTTTTTTGTTAATGGTTATTGCTGTTTTTTGCCCTGCGCCAGTCCGCGCACAAGAAGGGCGTACCGTAAAGGTGGCATTTTTCCCAATGGAAGGATATCATATGTATTCCGAAGCAGATGGGTACGGCGGTATGGATGCGGCATACCTGGAAACGCTCTGCGGCTATACGGGATGGAACATAGAGTATGTGGATTGCTCCACCTGGGATGACGCCCTTTTAAAGCTGGAAGAAAGGGAAGTGGATCTGGTAGGGTCAGCACAGTATTCTAAAGAGAGGGGCAAACTGTTTGACTATGCGGCGCTTTCCAGCGGATATACATATGGCTGCCTTTTTGTGGAAGAGGGCAGCGGACTTGCATATGAGGATTTTGGGCGTATGGCGGATATGTGGTTTGGAGTTGTAAAAAGCTATGTCCGCAAAAAGGAACTGCTGGAGTATTTGAACCAAAACGGAATCAAGGAGCCGCATCTGAGAGAATATAAAACGGCACAAGAGCTGAAAGCAGCCCTAAGTGCAGGGGAAATAGACATAGCGGCGCATTCCCTTACGGAAGTATTGCAGGGGCAATGCCTGGTGGGAAAGTTTGCTTATGCCCCTTATTTTTATATTACTTGGAAAGGCAATACACAGCTTTTACATGAGCTAAATTATGGGATTGGGAAGTTAAAAACAGATTTCCCGGCGTTGGAGCAGGAGCTTAACGACCGTTATTTGGGCAGCCGCCGTGAGAATTTTGCTGCTGGGGAATTGAAGCTCATCCGCCAGGGAGAGGCGGTAAAAATAGGTTTTTATAAAGATACGCGCCCACTTGCCTTTCTCAATTCCGACGGGGAGTGCGACGGGATTTATATAAAAATCTTAAAGGCGGCCCAGGAGAAAAGCGGGATTCCAATAGAGCTTTGCCCGCTTGACCGGAGCATATATTGGAAGGATCTGGTGTTGAACGGAGATATTGACTTTTATATGGGGGCCAGCAACATGGTGCAGGATGCGGATGTTGTGCTTACGAATCCATTTATGGAATACCATGCTGTGGTTGTGTCTAAAAATGATTATATCCTTTCAGAAGGGGAAGCGCCTACAATTGCCCTGACAAACGGCCGCGCCTATTTGGCGGGGAACATGGGGATAGAAGGAAAGAATATTTACTGCGACAGCGCAAAAGACTGCCTGCAGGCGTTAAAGAGTAATAAAGCGGATATTACAATATTAAATACGATAGAATACAATTACCAGTCCAAAAACGAACGGTTTTCCGATTTAATCGAATGGGAAAATTACAGGCACCAGTCTGGTGCAGTGTTAGCTGCGTCAAAGGACGTAGATCCCGCTTTGCTTGGCGTAATGGGAAAAGCGCTAAGGCTTGTGCCCGAAACGCAAAAAGATGATATTATTAACCAGTATATGAATATTTCTTATGACAGCTACAGCCTGCTGGATTACATATACCAGGGCAGGAATATCATTGTGGTATGCTGTATATTATTTGTGCTGGTTTTTGTATTTTGGCTTGTGATATCGTATATGCAGAAAAAATCATACCGGCTGCTTGAAAACAAGAACCGGGAGCTGTATGACGCCATACAAAAAGCGCAGAAAGCGAGCCAGGCGAAGACACAGTTCCTCTCGCACATGTCGCATGACATACGCACCCCCATAAACGGTATTATGGGGATGTTAAGCATTGCAGAAAAAAATCAGGGGGATCTTGCCCGCCAGGCAGACTGCCGGGAGAAAATCAGAATATCTGCAGAGCACCTGTTATCATTAATTAACGATGTGCTGGATATCAGCAAGCTTGAAAGCGGCAGTGTGGAATTTCATATGGAGGTATTTAGCCTGCGCACCCTTTTGGAAAACTGCGCCGTCATCTTAGGCGGCCAAGCAGAGCAGCGCAAAGTAAAGCTGTATACGGATTTTGGGGTTCCAGGAGATATGGCATGCGGGTATTTTTCGGGGAGCCCGCTTCATATTAAGCAGATCCTGATTAATATTGCAGGCAACGCCATTAAATATAACAAGCCTATGGGAAGCGTAAATTTTAAGTGTTATGAGCTTTCGGCTCAAAACGGGATAGCGCAGATTTGCTTTGAAATCTCCGATACAGGCATTGGGATGGGAAAAGAATATCTTAAACATATCTTTGAGCCGTTTACACAAGAAGGGGGCGGCGCAAGGACAAATTACCAGGGGACGGGCCTTGGAATGACGATTACAAAAAACTTAGTGGATCAGATGGGCGGGACGATAGATGTAAAAAGCGAGCCAGGCAAGGGCAGTGTGTTTACTGTGGTGCTTCCGTTAGTCATAGCAGATCCACCTGCGGTCCGGCAGGAAACAGGCGCGGATGTGGCAGTGAAGGCTGTTGGGAAACGAGCCCTGCTTGTGGAGGACAATGAGCTCAACCAGGAAATTGCAAAGTATATGCTGGAAGAATGCGGGTTAGACGTCATGGTTGCCGCAGATGGGCAGGAGGCGCTGGATTTGTTTACGCAGGAGCCTCCAGGTACATTTGGGGTGGTTTTTATGGATATTATGATGCCTGTTTTGGATGGATATGGGGCTGCAAGGGCCATAAGGGGCATGAAACGTCCTGATGCCGCAGATATCCCAATTATAGCCATGACGGCAAATGCATTTACCGAAGATGTGAAAGCAGCGAAGGACGCGGGCATGGATGCACATATTACAAAGCCGATTGAGCCTGGCGTATTAAACCGGGTGCTTTCAGAATATTTGAAATAAGGGGATATGGCGTTTCAAACGCCCCGGACATTTTCTTGCACACCCCTTGACAACCATGGTAAAGTATTAGAAAATGGCAATATATATAACAACTTGTTTCTGAGCCCAAAGGTATGGCCTGAGGGCAAAGGCAAAACATCTGCCGGAAGCATTATTGCAGCCGGCAAGCCAGGAAGGAAAGACGCATGGCAACCAGAGTCGCCATTATATCAATTGCAGTAGAAAACCAGGACAGTGTAAAAGAATTAAACCGCATACTCCACGAATATGGTGAATATATCATTGGCAGGATGGGCATACCCTATCCTAAGCGGGGTGTTTCCCTGATTAGTGTTGTTATGGATGCCCCTGCGGATATTATCAGCGCCATGACTGGTAAGGTTGGCATGTTAAGCGGCGTCACATCTAAAGCGCTGTATGCCAAATTGTAGCAGACAGCCATGAAAGGAGAAAATATGCGCAGCCTGATTGATAAATTAGCGGCAGGGCACAGCCTTACAAAAGGGGAATGGACTGTTTTGATTGCAAACCAGCCAGACAGGGAATATCTGGCTGCCAAAGCCCGGCAGGCAGCCCGCAGGTATTACGGCAATGCAGTCTTCATCCGGGGATTGATTGAATTTACCAATTACTGCAAAAACAACTGTTATTACTGCGGTATCCGCAGGGACAACCGCAGGGTAGCGCGTTACCGCTTAAGCAAGGAGGATATCCTAGCCTGCTGTAAAGAGGGCTATGGCCTGGGTTTCCGTACTTTTGTACTGCAGGGCGGTGAGGACGCTTATTATACAGATAGCATGCTGGCAGGCCTAATCTCGCAAATTAAAAGCAGTTATCCCGATTGTGCCATTACCCTTTCTATCGGAGAAAGGGGGAGGGAGAGCTACAAGCTTTTCTTTGAGGCAGGCGCGGACCGTTATTTGTTGCGCCATGAAACGGCAGACCCTGCCCATTATAAAATACTTCATCCAAAAGAAATGGATTTTGAGGGCCGGATGCAGTGCCTAAAGGATATAAAAGAAACCGGCTTAAAAACCGGATGCGGATTTATGGTAGGTTCCCCTGGGCAGACGGCGGAATGCTTAGCGGAAGATATGCTTTTTATTGCCCGGCTTAGTCCGCATATGGTAGGCATCGGCCCGTTTGTGCCGCATCATGAAACGCCATTTGCGGGAGAAGCGGGGGGCACGGTAGAACAGACCTTGTACCTTATCTCACTGCTCCGCCTGTTAAAGCCGGACTTATTAATCCCGGCGACTACGGCGCTTGGCACAATTGATCCAAAAGGAAGGGAAAAGGGCGTCTTAGCGGGCGCAAATGTCGTTATGCCCAACCTTTCGCCCATCGGGGTTCGGAAACAATACGAGTTATATGATAACAAAATATGTACCGGTGACGAAGCGGCAGAATGCTTAAACTGCTTAAAAGGCCGCATGGAGGGCATTGGTTACAGGATTGTAACGGACCGCGGGGATCCGGCGGAAGGACCAGGAGGGATATCATGTACAACGTAATGTCGCCAAGGGCGGAAGAGTTTATCAGTGATGAAGAAATCAAAGAGTGCCTTGCTTTTGCAAGTGAGAATAAAAACAACCGTAAGCTCATAGAACAGATTATAGAGAAAGCGTCTAAGATGGAGGGGGTTACCCACAAAGAGGCAATCGTCCTGTTAGACTGTGAAATCGAAGATTTAAACCAACGGATATACAAGCTTGCAGAAGATATCAAGCAGGAATTTTACGGCAACCGTATTGTTATGTTTGCGCCGCTTTATCTGTCCAATTACTGTATTAACGGCTGCAAATACTGTCCGTACCATTTGAAAAATAAACATATAGCCAGAAAGAAGCTGTCGCAGGAGGAAATCCGCAAAGAAGTTATCGCATTACAGGATATGGGGCACAAGCGCCTGGCGCTGGAAGCGGGGGAAGATCCGGTCAATAACCCGATTGAGTATATCCTAGAAAGCATACAGACGATTTATGGCATAAAACACAAAAACGGTGCAATACGCCGTGTGAATGTCAATATCGCGGCGACGACTGTGGAGGATTACAGGAGGTTAAAGGACGCTGGAATCGGGACGTATATTCTGTTCCAGGAAACGTACCACAAGAAGTCCTATGAAGAGCTGCACCCTACCGGGCCTAAGAGCAATTATGCATACCATACGGAAGCGATGGACCGTGCAAGGGAAGCAGGCATTGACGATATGGGGATAGGCGTGCTGTTTGGGTTAAATAATTACCGTTATGATTTTACCGGGATTATCATGCATGCGGAGCATATGGAACGCTTTGGCGGCGTCGGCCCTCATACTATCAGCGTGCCGCGTGTCAGAAAGGCGGACGATATCGATCCAGATGTGTTTGACAATGGGATTTCAGACGATACGTTTGCTAAAATAGTCGCATGCCTTAGGATTGCCGTACCGTATACCGGAATGATCGTGTCCACAAGGGAGAGCCAGGAAAGCCGCGAGCGTGTACTGCACCTTGGGGTTTCCCAGATCAGCGGAGGTTCCAGGACGAGTGTCGGTGGATATGCGCAAGAGGAAGCGCCGGAAGACAATTCCGCGCAGTTTGACATTAGCGACAACCGTACATTAGATGAAGTTGTGCACTGGCTGATGGAGCTTTCCTATGTGCCCAGCTTTTGTACGGCATGCTACCGGGAAGGCAGGACAGGCGACCGATTTATGTCGCTTTTAAAAAGCAGGCAGATTATTAACTGCTGCCATCCAAATGCGTTAATGACGTTAAAAGAATATTTAGAGGATTATGCATCCGAAGGGACGAAGGCAATTGGTGAAAAATTGATTGCGCAGGAGCTGAAAAAGATTCCAAACCAGAAGGTGCAAAAGAGGGCGGCAGAGTATATAAGCAATATACATTTGGGAAAAAGGGATTTCCGTTTTTAAGGAGAATGAGCAGTGGGCATGAATGAAATACCGTCGGCAAACCGTGTTCAAATCGGAATTTTTGGCAGGGCAAACGCCGGAAAGTCAAGTATCATAAACGCTATTACCGGGCAGGATCTTGCTATTATATCAGGAAAAAAAGGGACGACGACAGACCCCGTTACAAAAGCTATGGAACTGCTGCCTCTTGGGCCTGTGGTATTGATTGATACGCCAGGCTTAGACGATACGGGCTATCTTGGGAAGCTAAGGGTGGAAAAAACCAGGAAGGTACTCAATAAAGTGGATATTGCAGTGCTTGCCGTAGATGCAAAAACGGCAGACGAAGCGTCCCTCCGGACAATTGAGGGGCCTCTTATGCGCCAGTTTGCCGAAAAAAAACTGCCATATGTGGTGGCAGTCAATAAAGCAGACCTTATGACTGCCGCAGAACAGGATAAGTTAGCCGCTTTTTTTGGAAAAGGGCCGCATCTGCTGTTTGTAAGTGCAAAAACAGGGCAGAATATACGGGAGTTAAAAGAATGCATTGCAGGCGCCATGCCCCAGGAGGATGGCTCCAAACGCCTGATTGGCGATTTGCTAAAGCCCAATGATACGGTAGTACTGGTTGTCCCAATTGATTCTGCCGCGCCGAAAGGGAGGCTCATACTTCCACAGCAGCAGGTGATACGGGACTGCCTGGAGGCGGGGGCGATTCCGGTGGTTACAAGGGATACAGAGCTGCCCCGTGCGCTTTTAGCCCTGTCAGAAAAACCAAAGGCGGTTATTACAGACAGCCAGGTGTTTAAACAGGCGGCCGGGGTGACGCCAAAGGACGTATTCCTTACGTCATTTTCTATCTTGTTTTCAAGGTACATGGGTGATTTGTGGCAGCAGGTAAAAGGGGCGGAAAGGATAGGGTCACTAAAGGATGGGGATACGGTGCTTATTTCTGAAGGGTGCACCCACCACAGGCAGTGCGGCGATATTGGTACGGAACAGCTGCCCCGGCTGATCCGTGGGTTTACTGGGAAGAAGCTGGACTTTTGCTTTACAAGCGGCGGGGATTTCCCGGAAGATTTGTCAGGGGCTGCCTTAGTAGTGCACTGTGGCGGCTGTACGTTAAACAGGCGTGAAATGAAATACCGGCTTGCCCTGGCTTATGCTCAGGGGGTTCCTATGACCAATTACGGGACGGCACTTGCATTTTTAAACGGTATTTTAGGGCGCAGCCTGGAATTATTTCAACAGCCGCAGGAGGGATTATGAATATTCAGGATCAACTGGAACGAATTTTAAGAGAGCTGTTAGTTAACGTTTCAAGGGCGCCGGTATTGGAGTCGGATCCGGAATTTGTTATAGTCCGTAAAAAAGAGATACAGCGGCAGCTTGCGGCGCTGCGGGATATTGTGGCTGAAATGATGGAGCAGTATGAGGTAACAGAGCAGAGCCGGCTGCATGCGGAGCTGGAGGTGGAAAAGCAGCGTACGGAGATTATTCGCAGTGCAAACCACCAGGCAGAGGATATCTATGCCGCTTCTGTTATATATACGGATGATGCATTAGGGCGTATCCAGGGTATTATAGACGAAGCGGAAAAATCCACCAAAAAAATCCTTAACAGGGTCGGCAGAGAAATGGAAGCAGAACGCCGCCGCATCCGCAGCAACCAGGTGGAGCTAATGACGCAGCTTGAGGATATGAACGATACGGCTAAGTATATGCGTTTAATTGATGAACGCAACAAAGAGCTTGCCAAGGCAAAGGCTAAGAAGCAGGAAAAGGGAAAGCCCAGGCCAGTAGGGAGCACAGAAGGGGCGGGGCTAGGGATTGGCGTGGCTTCCCCGGTGATTAAAATAGACGAGGAGTACTTTGAAAAGGCAGGGCTTACGCCGGAAGGGCTGCCTAAGGAGATGGAAGAAGGCATTTTAAAGGAAGCAGAACAGGAGATTGCAGAAGAGCTTGCGCCGGATGAACCGGTCCAGTTTGAAAAGCCAGTCATAAAAGTGAATCCAGAATACTTTGAAAAAGTTAAAAAGGCAGCGGAAGCTGAAAAGCAATCCGGCAAAAAGGACGGGAAGAAGGAGAAGAAAGAAACGAAAAAAGATGCCAAAAAAGAGGAAAAGCATGCAGGGCGGTTTTTATTTGGCAAGAAGCAATAAGGGTATGCCAAAGTGATTGCATATTAACGGTACAGATTATACAAAGAGAAAGGGGCGGTAAAATGAACCGCATACTTGTATGTGACGACGACAGGGAGATTGTAGATGCCATTGAGATATACTTACAGCAGGAAGGGTACGAGGTGGCGAAAGCCTATGACGGGGAAGAAGCGTTGGCAGAATTAAAAAAACAGCCGGCAGATTTATTGATTATTGATGTAATGATGCCGCGGCTTGACGGCATACGCGCGACCTTAAAAATCCGGGAAGAAAGCAGTATCCCAATTATTATCTTGTCGGCAAAATCCGAAGATTCTGACAAGATTTTGGGGCTAAATATAGGTGCGGACGACTATCTGACAAAGCCATTTAACCCGCTGGAGCTTGTAGCACGCGTAAAATCGCAGCTTCGGCGCTACACCAAGCTAGGCAATGCCGCAGAGAGCAGCCAGGCTGTCTATCAGGTTGGGGGCTTAATCATCAACGACGATTTAAAGGAAGTGACAGTGGACGACGAGCCAGTGAAGCTTACACCGATTGAATACAATATTTTACTTCTGCTGATGAAAAACCAGGGTAAGGTTTTTTCTATCAGCCAGATTTATGAAAGCATCTGGAACGCCGATGCCATTGGTGCAGATAACACCGTAGCCGTGCATATCCGGCACATTCGCGAGAAAATAGAAATCAACCCCAAGGAGCCCCGTTATATCAAGGTTGTATGGGGAGTTGGGTATAAAATCGACAGAGGGTAGGGAACGTTATGGAAAACAGCAAATACAACTATGGATTCAAAACGGTAGCCGTTTTACTGCAGATGGTATTCATTATGGTTGTCATTGTCATATTTTCCCTGCTTTCCAATTTGTTTGAAAGGAGTATGCTGAGCTTTCGGGATCTCGGCAATAGCTCCTTTTTTCGTTCTTCGTATTATATGGATACAGTTGCAGAGGAAGTTAAGGATCTGGTGATATACTTACAGCTTAAGGAAAACGCCCAAAAAACGGAATTACAGACAGAAAAATATAAAAAAATGAAACTGAAATTCGACAATGGGGAGAGCAATTTTTATTATTGGTTTTCGTCCAGAGATGACGTTTACACTAATATGGAAGGGGCGACCTCCCAGGATGAAGCGCTTTCCTATGCCAAGGGGCTGGGCAGTTATTTTTATTATGACGATTCCACGGTTACCTTCCAGGGGGATTTCCTGTTTTTGGACCGGATTTCTAATATTGAGATACTGCGCTTATTTGGGCGGCAGGCGGGCGGCGGCAGCTTAATTACGGCAGTGGACGAAACCCTGCCCAAAGAAGATGCGATAAAAAATGCGCAAAGCGCCTACGATACATACATTCCCTGGGTCAAAACAGGGGTTGCGGCATCGATTGTTTCGCTGCTTTGTTTTGTGCTGAGCATGATTTATATTACCCTTGCGACAGGGCGCAACAGTGAGGATGACAACATTCATCTGCACCGTATTGATTATATTCCAGGGGAGCTTTTGTTTGTAGCGTTCCTTGCGTTTGTTATGGGCTTGTTTGCATTTTGTGCCAGGCTAGGCCGCCAGTCCTTTTCTATTTCCAGCTCTCTGATTTTGACCGGAACGCTGGTGTTTTTGTCTGATGTATTTCTTTTGACGCTTTATATGAGCTTTGTGAGGCGCATTAAGGCGGATATCTTTGTGAGCTGTAGTCTTGCGTCCCGTTCTATGCATATTCTAAAAGAAACTGTCCGCAGGCAGCATGTGTTAAGCTGGGCAATGATAAGGCTGTTTATCTGTACTGTCCTGGAGCTGTTTTTTATATGGGAAGCTGCGTTTTCCCGTAGGAAGTGGGCACTTGCCGGAAGCCTTGCCGTATTTTTGTATTTGGCATTTGATGCGTTAAAGCTGGCGAATGCCAGGAAAAAAATCTTGGAAGGAGTGCTTGAAATCGGCAGCGGCAAGCTTGGCTACAAATTTGATACCCGTGAATTTGACGGAGATTATAAGGAGCTAGCGGAAAAAATTAACGGGATTGGAGAAGGGCTCTTTACAGCTGTGGAGGAAAATGTAAAAAACGAACGGCTCAAAACGGAGCTTATTACCAATGTATCCCATGATATAAAGACGCCGTTAACGTCCATTATCAATTATATTGATTTGATAAAAATGGAAAAAATCGAAAACGAAAACCTGGAAAATTATGTAGGCATCTTAGAAAAGAAGTCCCAGCGCCTAAAGCAGCTGGCAGAGGATTTGGTAGAGGTATCCCAGATAACCAGCGGCAATATCCGCCTTGATATGCAGCCTATTAATATGGTGGAGCTGATTTACCAGACCGGTGGGGAGTTTAATGAAATTTTTGAGGATTTGGGGCTTACGATTGTTACCCGGCTGCCTAAAGATCCCGTCATTATTATGGCAGACGGCAACCGCATCTGGCGCGTGATCCAAAACCTTTATAACAATGCAGCCAAATATGCTCTAAAGGATACCAGGATTTATGTGGAGCTCAAAAAAACAGAAGGGATGGCGGAATTTTCTATTAAGGACATTTCGGCACATGAAATACATCAGACGGCGCAGGATTTGAGTGAACGTTTTGTGCGCGGGGATGAATCAAGGGGGACAACGGAAGGCAGCGGCCTTGGGCTTTCAATTGCCAGAAACCTGACCAATTTGATGGGGGGGACGTTTGAAATTGTACTGGATGGTGATTTATTTACCGTATCCATTACGTTTCCGCTGATAAACCCTTGATTTTTAGCGGTACTGCCTTTATAATTTTAAACAGGCTCATACGCAGGCGGCGCGGCGCCGCTTTGTGCAACAGAAAGACTAGAATAAGGAGAATACCAGATGAAACTTTATAAAAACGGGGTTTACCTCGTAAACGGAACAGAGTTGATTGAAGATACAAAGGAGAATGCATCCAAAGTCGGTATGGCAAAGGAAGAAGCAGCCCGTCATACGATTGCGTATGGAATTTTAAAAGAGCACAATATCTCCGGCAGCATGGAAAAGCTGCAGGTGAAATTTGATAAACTGACTTCCCACGACATTACGTTTGTCGGGATTATCCAGACGGCGCGTGCAAGCGGCCTGGAGAAATTCCCGATCCCGTATGTACTGACCAATTGCCACAACAGCCTGTGTGCGGTTGGCGGCACTATCAACGAAGACGACCATATGTATGGCTTGACCTGCGCTAAAAAGTACGGCGGGGTCTATGTACCTCCGCACCAGGCAGTTATCCACCAGTATGCCAGGGAAATGCTGGCTGAAGGCGGCGCTATGATTCTGGGATCGGATTCCCATACGCGCTATGGGGCGCTTGGTACGATGGCGATGGGCGAAGGCGGCCCAGAGCTTGTAAAACAGCTGTTAAGCCAGACGTATGACATTAATATGCCAGGCATTGTCGGCGTATATTTAAAAGGGGAGCCCGTAAAGGGCGTAGGGCCGCAGGATATTGCCCTTGCCATTATTGGTGAGGTCTTTGCAAATGGCTATGTGAAGAATAAGATTATGGAATTTGTAGGTCCTGGCGTATCCAATTTAAGCGTAGATTACCGGATTGGCGTAGATGTTATGACTACTGAGACGACCTGTCTTTCTTCCATCTGGCGGACAGATGAAGCTGTACAGGAGTTTTATGAAATCCATGGCAGGGCAGGCGCTTATAAGGAGTTAAATCCAGGCAGCACAGCATATTATGACGGCATGATTGAGATCGATCTGGCTAAAATCCGCCCCATGATTGCAATGCCGTTCCATCCGAGCAATACTTACACAATTGACGACTTAAACGCGAATTTAATGGATATTTTGGACGACTGTGAAAAGCGCGCGCAGGTCAGCTTTGACGGCGCAGTGGATTTGGATTTAAAGAGTAAAGTAAGGGATGGCAGGCTTTATGTGGATCAGGGGATTATTGCAGGCTGTGCTGGAGGAGGTTTTGAAAATATCTGCGATGCAGCGGATATCTTAAACGGCGCTTCCATCGGGCAGGACGGCTTTACGTTAAGCGTTTACCCGGCGAGTATGCCCATTTATATGGAGCTTGTGAAAAACGGCGCGGCTGCTGCCCTTATGCAGACAGGCGCAATCTTAAAAACAGCATTCTGCGGCCCGTGCTTTGGCGCAGGGGATACGCCGGCGAACAACGCGTTTTCGATCCGCCATTCGACCAGGAACTTCCCGAACCGGGAAGGCTCTAAGGTTCAAAACGGACAGGTTGCATCGGTAGCGCTTATGGACGCACGCTCGATTGCGGCAACTGCTGCCAATAAGGGTTATCTGACGGCGGCAACCGATATGGACGTGGATTTTACAAAGAAAAAATACTTCTTTGACAGTAAAATATACGAAAACCGCATTTTTGACAGCAAGGGCGTGGCAGACCCGTCCGTGGAAATCCAGTTTGGGCCAAATATTAAGGACTGGCCTAAAATGAGCCCGCTGCCCAAGCATATGATTTTAAAGGTAGCCGCTGAAATCCACGATCCGGTTACAACGACCGACGAGCTGATTCCATCCGGCGAAACGTCTTCCTACCGTTCCAACCCGCTTGGCCTTGCGGAATTTACACTTTCCCGGAAAGATCCGGCATATGTGGACAGGGCGAAAGAAATACAAAAGGCGCAGAAAGCAATTGAAGCTGATTCGTGCCCGTGTGAAGCAGTGCCGGAATTAAAGCCTGTCATGGATTATTTAAAAGCGGAATTTGGTGATATAAGCAGGCAGACGATTGGGATTGGAAGTACAATTTTTGCTGTCAAGCCAGGGGATGGATCGGCCAGGGAACAAGCGGCTTCCTGCCAGAAGGTTCTTGGCGGCTGGGCTAACATTGCAAACGAGTACGCGACCAAGCGTTACCGCTCGAACCTGATTAACTGGGGTATGCTGCCGCTGTTAATTGGGCCTGGCGGGCTGCCGTTTGCAAATGGGGACTATATTTTCCTGCCGGATATCCGAAAGGAAGTGGAAAGCGCGGCGGACGAAATCAAAGCATATGTGATAAAAGACGGGGGATGCAAAGAATTTACACTAACCATGGGGGAGCTGACAGACGACGAGAGAGATATTATTTTGAAAGGATGCCTGATTAATTACAACAGAAAGTAGGTGTTTCGCCATGGAGGAGATGCAGGGCTTCAAAAAAAAGAAAAAAGGGCCGGAATGGGATTTGCATAAATATATCGCAATTGCAGTTATTGCGTTTGTGACGGTATGCTGCAGTGTGCTTTTTTTCTTCTTTATTTACCGCTACCAAGGGCTTACAACATACTGGCAGAAGCTGGTATCAGTACTTCAGCCGATTATAATGGGCTGCATTACGGCGTATCTGCTAAACCCGGTTATGATGTTTCTGGAAAAATACCTGTTAAAGTTTTTGGGAGCGCGGGTCAAAAGCGAAAAAAAGGTAAAGAAAATGTCCCGTACGATTGCGACGGGAGGGGCGCTTGCCATTTTCCTGCTGGTTATCTTCCTGCTTTTAGATATGGTAATTCCGGAATTGATTACAAGCCTGCAGGGCATGGCGACAAACCTGCCCTCCGAAATCAATTCCTTTGTGGATTGGAGTAAAAAAACATTATCTGGTGACAGCAAGCTGGCGGAAATGCTTGGCAGCGGACTTGTCACGGCGACCAATTACCTGGAAAAGTGGCTGCAGGCGGATGTGCTGCCCCAGGTCAATTCTTATATTGCTTCCATTACCACTGGGGTTATAAGTATTGTAAAAGCGTTGTTTAATTTTGTAATCGGGCTTGTTATTGCGGTTTATCTTTTAACCAGTAAGGAAACGTTTATTGGCCAGGGCAAAAAGATTATATATGCTGCACTGCCCCCCAGATTTGGAAACCATGTCATCCAGACATTGCGGGTGAGCCATAGGATGTTTGGCGGGTTTATCAGCGGTAAAATTTTAGATTCTGCGATTATCGGCGTGATTGCTTATATTGGGCTGGTGGCTTTGCGCATGCCGTACAGCCTGCTTGTGGCGGTAATTGTGGGCGTCACCAATGTGGTGCCGTTTTTCGGGCCGTTTATCGGCGCTGTGCCAGGCGTAATACTGATTGCTTTGGCGGAGCCCATTAAGGGGCTGTATTTTCTAATATTTGTGTTTGTCTTGCAACAGGTGGACGGAAATATTATTGGTCCTAAAATACTTGGTGATTCCACAGGGCTGTCCTCTTTTTGGGTTGTGTTTGCAATTTTGGTCGGAGGAGGGCTGTTTGGGTTTATGGGCATGCTGCTTGGCGTACCAACGTTTGCGCTGATTTATTATCTGATACGTGAGATTGTAGGCTATATACTTCGACGCAGAAGGCTTCCGGAGGGGACAAAAGAGTATATACAGATGCAGGGTGTGGATGTGGATACGGGGATGGTTAGATATGAGGAAGAGAAGTAGCCTTCTTTGTTGAGGTGAGATACATTGATAGATAAATATGAGTATAAATTAAAATTTGAGCAGATGAAAGTGCTAACGGATGAAGGGGATTACGAATCGGCAGCAGAGATTGCAGATACGATCCAGTGGCGTAAGGTGCGCAATATTAACCTGCTGATTAAAGCAGGGGATATTTATTCCAAGCTTAAGCGTTATGAGGATGCAAAGGATATTCTGCAGATGGCATATGACCGTTCTCCAATCGGGAGGATGATTATTTACCGGTTAGCCGAGATTGCGATTAAGACAAGAAGCTTTGAAGAAGCAAAGGACTATTGTGAAGAGTTTGTAAAGATCGCCCCTCATGATAATTTAAAGTATGTGCTGCGTTATAAAATCAGTAAGGCGAAGGGGGCGGATTTACAGACCCGCATTGCGATCCTCGAAGAATTAAAGGAGTCTGAATATACAGAAGAGTGGGCGTTTGAGCTGGCGTACCTGTACCATAAAGCAGGGGAGTATGAGAAGTGTATTGATGTCTGTGACGAGCTTATTTTGTGGTTTGGCGATGGGATTTATGTGGAACGTGCACTGGAGCTTAAGATGCTGCATAAACCGTTGACAAAGACACAGGAGGATAAATACAGGGCATGCAAGCAGCGCAGGGACGGCGTAAAGGAAGTATATCCGCAAGAAGAGGTTGTGCGTATCCCTGAGGTAAAAGAGCATGTGGGTAAGTTTGATACGGCTAAGCTGCAGGAGGAGATTAAAAAGAATTTAGGCCAGATTTTAAATGCCGGGGAAAAAGAAACCGTAGAAAAGAGCATGGACTCCATTGATAAAATGGTACAGAAATTCCCCTATCTGCAAAAACAGGTGGAGGAGCAGGTGCCGGATATACAGTCTGAGCCAGGCCGGAGATGGATGATTTTTTGCGTACGAATATGAGGGAGGCGCTGGAGGGCAATTACGGCGAACCTCAAAAGGAACCAAAAGGGGAGTATGCAAAGGGGTATCAGGCAGATGGATGGGAGAGGACAAGCCAGGCAATTGAAGCTGTGCTGCAAAGTGCGGAGCAGAAAGAGCTGGAGTATACGAAGGCCCAGGCAATACAAAAAACAGAAGATATTATGGATTTGCTTGCAGATGTAATCCCTAAGATGGACGGAGGGGCTACCCAGGCGCAGCTTATGCAGCAGGAATACCTATCCGGGGATCAGGCAGCGGAACGGCGTGGCAGGATGCATACAGATGTCCGGATGCGGGGGCAGCCGTTTGGAGTGCCAAAGGAGGAGGCCCTTGCAGAACCAGACTTATTACGGAAGATAAAACGGGCAAAGCCTAAATTCCGGGAACAGCTGGGCGAACGCCCTTACATACCGCGGAGGATACGATATGATGACGTTGGCTATGAAGCTACATCCCGCGGGGATGCTCCAGGCAGTTTTGCAGATTTGCCTGGAATGGAAGCAGAGGGCGTTCCAGGCCTGAATTTGGATCAGCTGGATGCATATGGGCAGCAGCCGGAAAGGGAATCGGCAGATTTCCAACAGGGTTATGAAGGGCAGGCAGAACCCCCCTGGGTATCCTCCGGCGGGGAACCGCCGGGATCAAGTGGAATTGGTATTGGGCTGGAACTACCGCAACCGAATGGAATGGGTGTTGGACTGGAACTGCCGCAACCGAATGGAATTGGGGCTGAACTACCAGAGTCCAATGGTATTGGTTTGGGAATAACGACGCCGGAATCGAATGGAATTGATACAGGGATAGAAAGGCCAAAATCGAATGGAATTGGTTTTGAAGTGGAATCGTCGGATCCGCCGGAATCGAATGGAATTATTACGGGGATAGAGCGTCTGGAATCGAATCGAATTGGAACTGGAATGGAGCCGCTGGAATCGCATGGTGCCGGTATTGATGTGGAGCTACCAGAATTGAATGGAATCGACACCAGGATGAAACTGCCTGAAACCAATGGAATTGGATTTGGAATGAGACAGCCGCAATTGAATGGAATTGGGGTGGAACCACCAGAATCTTATGGTGTTGAACTTGAAGTAGAGCCATTAGAACCGTATAGTGCTGATGCGGGGGCAGAACCGTCGGAACCGCATAGTACTGGTACAGGACTGGAACCGCCAGAATCCAATGGAGTTAGTTTTGGAATGGAAGGGCCAGCATCAAGGGGGATTGGAATAGAACCGCCAGATATAATAGATTCAGAGGGGTACGAAGAATATGAAGCAGCGCCAAAGCCCCCTGCTGTGGAGAACATGCAGATGTTTGACAGTAGCGAGGAAGAGCCAATTGCAACTGAAGAAATGCGGATGGCAGAAGCAGAGTTTTATGGTGTTCCGGTAGAAACGCTTACAGAAGGTGAACAGGAAACGCCGCCGGAAAGCCTGGTGGCCGAAATGCTGGCCAAGCAGGATACGAAAGAAATCAAATCCCGCCAGATTGAACAGGCATTGGCAATGCGCTTACAGTCGGCCCCAATAGAAGACGAGGAGGATGAACCGGGCATAGTAAGGCAGGAAGCACAGACCGTCCCGAAAATAACCGGGCTGGATGAGGGGCTGAAAGCTATTTTTTCCTATTTCGTCCCGGTGGCAGGTATGGAAACACAGATCTGCGAGGCATTGACAGGTGCGCTTGCCAAATTTTCCGGTGAAGGGGCCTTGCCAGGAGGCAATATCCTGATCCAGGGGGGGCGTGGCTGTGGTAAAACTATCCTGGCAACAAGGCTGGTGAAGGCATTAAAAAAAATATCGCAGCGGAAAGATATCACACTTGGCAAAATTGATGCTGAAAAACTAAACCAAAAAGATCTTACGAAGCTTTTGGAACAGGTGAGGGGGGGCTGCCTGGTTATTGAACAGGCCGGGGAAATGACACGCGAAACGGCGATCAAGCTTTCACTGCTCCTGGAAAACGATGATACGGGGATTTTAGTTATCCTTGAGGATACGAGGCTGGGGTTAGAGGATGCCTTAAAAAAGGACGAGGCATTTGCAAGGAAGTTTACACATAGAATTATCATCCCGGTATTTACGAGCGACGAGCTTGTGGAATTTGGCAAAACATATGCGCATGAACGTGATTATGAAATAGACAATATGGGCGTGCTGGCGCTTTACAACCGTATCAGCAATATCCAGAAGCTCGATACGCCGACTACGCTAATAGAGATAAAAGATATTGTAGATCAAGCGATTCAAAAAGCGGAAAAGAAATCCTGGAAAAAAGCGTTATCAATTTTAACTTCCAGAAGATATAATGAGGATGACTATATCATGCTCAGGGAAAAAGACTTTGAAGAATAAATAAAAACCGGAGGGGTACAATTATGGGAAATTTTTCAGAACTGGATATGTATTTGTTTGGGCAGGCCACACATTATGATATTTACAAAAAGCTGGGGGCGCATCCGCAGACCCGCAGGAAGAAGAAAGGTATCTGCTTTGCTGTTTACGCGCCGCATGCGCAGAAGGTATTTGTTATCGGTGAATTCAACGATTGGGATGAAACGTCACACGAGCTAAAACGGTTAGAGCCGGAATCAGCGGGGATCTACGAGTTGTTTGTCCCTGGCCTTGGGACAGGCAGCCTATATAAATACCTGATCGAAACGCCGGACGGCAGAAAGCTTTATAAATCCGATCCGTATGCGAACTTTGCGGAAATGCGCCCAGGTACGGCATCCCGAATCGTAGACATTGACAATTTTAAATGGACTGACGAAGCATGGATGAAAAAACGCCGGGAGTGTGAAACTATGGACGAGCAGCCCATGAGTATTTACGAAGTACACCCCGGATCCTGGATGCGCCATCCCGGCTACGAAGAGGACACCGGGTTTTACACCTACCGCGAGCTGGCAAAGTCACTGACTGAGTATGTCAAAGAAATGGGCTATACGCATGTGGAGCTGATGGGGATTTCCGAGTATCCGTTTGATGGCTCCTGGGGATACCAGGTAACGGGGTATTATGCGCCGACATCCCGTTATGGTACGCCGGAGGATTTTGCGTGGCTGGTCAATTACTTACATAAACACAATATTGGCGTTATCTTAGACTGGGTGCCTGCGCATTTCCCAAGGGATGCACACGGGCTGGCAGAATTTGACGGACAGGCTTTGTACGAATATGCCGATCCGAGGATGGGGGAGCATCCGGACTGGGGTACTAAGATTTTTGACTACGGCAATAACCAGGTCAAGAACTTTTTAATTGGCAGCGCCTTAATGTGGATAGAGCATTACCATGTCGACGGACTTCGGGTAGATGCGGTAGCTTCTATGTTATATCTTGATTACGGCAAGCAGGATGGCCAGTGGGTGGCCAATAAATATGGCGAGAACAAAAACTTAGAAGCTATTGAGTTTTTCCGCCACATCAATACCCTGATTACCGGGCGCAACAAGGGAGCGGTTATGATTGCGGAGGAATCCACCGCATGGCCAATGGTTACTGGCCCGGCTCAGGAGGGTGGCCTAAACTTCTCTTTGAAGTGGAATATGGGCTGGATGCATGACTTTTTGGATTACATGAAGCTGGATCCGTATTTTCGGAAAGACAACCACAACCGCATGACATTTGCAATGTCATATAATGCCAGTGAAAAATATATCCTGGTATTGTCACACGATGAAGTAGTACATCTAAAATGCTCTATGTTAAATAAAATGCCAGGGTTAGGCGAAGATAAATTTTCCAACTTAAAAGTAGCCTACGCTTTTATGATGGGGCATCCTGGAAAAAAACTTTTGTTTATGGGCCAGGAATTTGCCCAGGATCATGAGTGGAGTGAAAAGGTAGAGCTGGAATGGTATTTACTGGACAACCCCAGCCATAAGCAGGTTCAGGAATATGTCAAAGAGCTTTTACATATGTACAAAAAATATCCGGCCATGCATGAATTGGATCACAGTTGGGAAGGGTTTGAATGGATCAACGCTAACGATGCTGAGCGCAGCATTTTTAGTTTTATCCGTAAGAGCAAAGACGGGAAAAACTGCCTGCTGTTTGTCTGCAATTTTACCCCGGTGGCGAGGGAGGATTACCGGGTTGGCGTACCGCAACGGAAGGTATACCGGCTAATTTTTAACAGCGATGACAAGAGGTTCGGCGGAACAGGGCAGGAACGCCCGGTCAGCTATCGGCCAAAGAAACAAGAATGTGACGGGAAGCCCTATTCGTTTGCCTACCCACTGCCTGGGTACGGTGTGGCAGTGTTTAAATTTTCTTATTAAAGTGTATAGTGGTGTGAAGATAACGTCCCTTTCGGCCAGCGGGAGGGACGTTTGCCCGCCTTTTTTGGGTTCCATAAAAAAACAATTGACGATATTGCCGCAGTGTGTTATCATAAAACAGCTTGGAAGTAGGTCTTTTTTTTATGCCTAAATTTATCTTAAAAATAAAAGGGCAGATTTTGGCATAGAAAACACAATGAATTTATGGAGGTGGAAGTTGTGCGCACGAGAATTACATTGGCATGCACAGAATGCAAACAGCGTAATTACAACACAAAGAAGGACAAAAAAGCTCATCCGGACAGAATGGAGACCAGAAAGTATTGCAAGTTCTGCAGAAAGCATACTTTACACAAAGAAACCAAATAATCCGGAAAGGGCGGAGGTGTTAAATTATGGCAGATAACACAAACACAGATGTAAAAACAAAAGAAGAAAAAGCTCCTAAGACGAGCTGGTTTGAAGGCGTAAAGACGGAGTTTGGCAAAATTGCCTGGCCCGCAAAAGACGCGCTTGCCAAACAGACCGCGGCTGTCATCGCTGTTTCAGTCGTAGTTGGGCTCATTATCACAATTCTGGATACCTTTATCCAGTACGGCATTGATTTCCTGGTTAGTTTATAATGGAGGCGTTTTATGGCAGAAGCACACTGGTATGTTGTTCATACTTATTCCGGATATGAGAATAAAGTAAAGGCGAACATTGACAAAACGATTGAAAACAGGCATTTGGAAGATCAGATTTTAGAAGTAAGGGTCCCGATGCAGGACGTATTTGAGATGAAAAATGGCGCCAAAAAGCAGGTTTCCAAGAAACTGTTCCCAGGATATGTACTCATCAATATGGTTATGAATGATGATACCTGGTATGTTGTCAGAAACACCAGAGGCGTTACAGGGTTCGTCGGGCCGGGCTCCAAGCCTGTGCCGCTGACGGAAGAAGAAATGATGCCGTTAGGAGTAGGGAGAGAAGACGTTGTGGTGGATTTTGAAGAAGGGGATACCATTGTCGTGACAGGAGGCGTCTGGAAGGATACCATTGGCGTCATCCAGACGATGAACCACGGTAAGCAGATTGTCACCATCAATGTTGAACTATTCGGCCGCGAAACGCCGGTAGAAATTAGTTTCGCAGAAGTCAAGAAGATGAATTAAGGAGGTTAATTCCAAATGGCAAAGAAAGTACAAGGATATATTAAGTTACAGATTCCTGCTGGAAAGGCAACGCCTGCCCCACCTGTTGGCCCGGCGCTTGGCCAGCACGGCGTAAATATTGTTGAGTTTACCAAGCAGTTCAATGCAAGGACCGCAGATCAGGGTGATATGGTCATCCCGGTTGTTATTACGGTTTATGCAGACAGGAGCTTTAGCTTTATCACAAAGACCCCGCCTGCACCTGTATTAATCAAAAAGGCCTGCAACATTAAGTCTGGTTCGGCAGTCCCAAATAAGACTAAGGTTGCAACGATTTCCAAAGCAAAAGTGCAGGAGATTGCAGAATTAAAGATGCCGGATTTAAATGCGGCTTCTTTGGAAGCAGCTATGAGTATGATTGCCGGTACGGCAAGATCCATGGGTGTTACAGTAGAAGAATAAAAATCGAAAAAAGGCATGGCCGGCGGATGACAGCGGCTGCCGGATGCCCGGACAGTGGGAGGGAACGTACTTCCCCGATACTACCACAGGAGGTTTGAATCATGAAAAAAAGAGGAAAGAAATATCTAGAGGCTGCGAAAGCAGTAGACAGGACAGCTACTTATGACAAAGCTGAAGCGGTTGCCCTGGCCAAAAAGACAGCAATTGCCAAATTTGACGAGACAATCGAGGTTCATATCCGGACCGGATGTGACGGCCGCCATGCAGAACAGCAGGTGCGCGGTGCAGTCGTACTGCCGCACGGGACAGGAAAAGCCGTACGCGTACTGGTGTTTGCAAAAGGGACGAAGGTAGACGAGGCGCAGGCCGCAGGGGCAGATTTTGTCGGCGGAGACGAGCTGATCCCGAAGATCCAGAATGAAGGCTGGCTCGATTTTGACGTCGTAGTTGCTACGCCAGACATGATGGGCGTTGTCGGACGCCTTGGCCGTGTGCTCGGGCCAAAAGGCCTGATGCCGAACCCGAAGGCTGGTACGGTTACGATGGACGTTACGAAAGCGATTGCCGATATCAAAGCTGGTAAGATTGAATATAGGTTAGACAAGAGCAATATTATCCATGTGCCAATTGGAAAAGCTTCCTTCACAGATGAACAATTAGCGGACAACTTCCAGACTCTTATGGATGCAGTCAACAAAGCGCGCCCAAGCAGCTTAAAGGGGCAGTATATTAAGAGCATCACCGTTTCACCGACGATGGGCCCCGGAATCAAGGTAAATGTCCTGAAAGCTACCTCTGCAGCGCAGTAATTTGCTGATTGACAATCCTTATAAATCATGCTATAGTAAGTAAGCATATTGCCGAAGACAGCAGGTGCCACATGGCGTAATCGCAAAGAGCCTGCCGAGGAGATGAACAGATGGCTACTACCTCCCTGTCTTTGGACAGGGAGATTTTTATTAATAAGACTTAGTCTATTTCCTACAGAACGGTGGCATATGCCAGATTAATAATAAAAGGAGGTGCACGTTCGTGGCAAAAGTAGAACTGAAACAACCGATCGTACAGGAGATTTCCGAACACGTTAAGGACGCACAGAGCGTTGTAATCGTAGATTACCGCGGCCTTACCGTTGCAGAGGATACGGAGCTGCGCAAACAGCTTCGGGAAGCTGGTGTTACTTATAAAGTATACAAGAATACACTGATGAACTTTGCATTCAAGAATACGGAATTTGAAAGCCTGGCGCCCGTACTTGAAGGGCCTAGCGCAATTGCAATTTCCACTACGGATGCAACTGCCCCGGCAAGGGTATTGTCTAAATTTGCAAAGAACGCCCCGGCGCTTGAGATTAAGGCTGGCGTTGTAGAGGGTACATTTTATGATGCAGATGGCATGAAAGCAATTGCGGCGGTTCCGTCAAGGGAAGAGCTGCTTTCCAAGTTCCTTGGAAGCATACAGTCCCCGATTTCCAACTTCGCCCGTGTGCTTAAGCAGATTGCCGAAAAAGACGGCAGCAGCGAAGCGGCGGCAGAACCAGCAGCAGAAGCTTAATGCAATTTGGGAACTTTATTTGAAGAGAACAAAATTTATTTATGGAGGTAAATAAAAATGGCTAAAATGACAACAGCAGAATTTATTGAAGCGATCAAAGAGTTGAGCGTGTTAGAATTAAATGATTTGGTAAAAGCATGTGAAGAAGAGTTTGGCGTATCTGCAGCAGCAGGCGTAGTAGTTGCAGCAGCAGGCGGCGAAGCGGCAGCTGAAGAAGAAAAGACTGAATTCGATGTAGAGCTGACAGAGGTTGGCCCGAACAAGGTTAAAGTAATTAAAGTTGTCCGTGAAGTGACTGGCTTAGGCTTAAAAGAAGCAAAAGACTTAGTAGACGGCGCTCCGAAGGTAGTGAAGGAAGCTGCTGATAAGGCCAGCGCAGAAGATCTTAAGACAAGGCTTGAAGCAGAAGGCGCTAAGGTTACTTTAAAATAATGATCTACAGATAAATAATGCGTAATAAAGGGCTGTCGTAAATGGCTATTGGATATACCTCCATTTACCGACAGCCTTTTTTTCGTTCACAAATATACTTTTTAGACTTGTATTTTTTTCATTTCAATTAGAGATTTAAGGTAATGGATGGTTGTTTCTATTTCATCAATGCTTAGTGCATTTGCTAAATCAATGAGCGAAGTCTGGCTCTGTTTATCCCCAAACAGGATATAATCTGCGGACGTATTAAACTGCCTGCAGATTTTTGCTAATGTGTCTTGTGACACTCCCTTTTTTCCGTTTTCAATCTCGGACAAAAAATTGATAGATATATCAATTAATTCGGCGAATTCAGCTTGTGTATAATCATGCAGCAGGCGCAGCTGCCGGACGCGCTGCCCGATTTTGGATTTATCAAGAATATCTGTCATCATGGTCCTCCATCAAGGTTACAGTTAAATTTAGTGTTCTAATTTTTAGCTGGATAAAGCATAAGGGGCCAAACTGTAACTCTATAAGCTGCCAAATGGCTGTTTCCCTGATTATTGTAACAGGTATGCTATGTGCAATAACATTAATTATAGTTTGATATAATTCGCTTTAAGCGATAAAATATTTGACAAAGATTTAGTGAAGTAATAGTATAGAATAGCATAATACAAATGTCTTACGGAGGATAAATAACTATGAAGAAAAAAATTAACAAATTTTTTGTGGTAGTACTATTATGCTTTAGTTGTATTTTATTATTCAGAAGTGCAAATATAGGGACAGACGAGGGCAGTTTCGGCTGGAGGCAGGATGATGCCAGGGGAATGGCATATGAAGGTGATATTAGGGAGGATACAGAGTGTAACTGTGGGTACAGCTGGAGGAGCATCAAGTTTTATTTGGATGGAAGGAGATATGTGACATTGGATGTGGTAGTTTTAACTTCTGCAATGGTGTTAGTGTTTGTTTTAGTTTTAAACCGGCAATAAAACGGATTTCAAACGGAAAATCATTGACAGAATCCATGGAAAATGATAGCGTTAAAAGAAAAAAGGAGATGGAGAACTTGAGTAATCAAAAAATACCCTATAAAATTTATCTACACGAGCATGAGTTGCCACAGCAATGGTATAATGTACGTGCTGATATGAAACATAAACCAGCCCCCCTACTAAATCCAGGAACATTAAAGCCTATGACGGTTGAAGAGCTTTCCGGCGTGTTTTGTACTGAGCTGGCAAAGCAGGAAGTGGACGATGCGACTCCTTATATTGATATTCCAGAGGAAATTTTAAAGTTTTATAAAATGTACCGCCCTTCTCCTCTGGTACGGGCGTATTGCCTGGAAGAACAACTCAAAACGCCCGCGAAGATTTATTATAAATTTGAGGGCAACAATACGAGTGGAAGCCACAAGCTAAATTCTGCGATTGCCCAGGCTTATTATGCAAAACAGCAGGGTTTAAAAGGCGTTACAACAGAAACTGGCGCGGGCCAGTGGGGAACGGCGCTTTCTATGGCTTGCTCATATTTCGATCTGGACTGTAAGGTATATATGGTAAAGGTTTCCTATGAGCAGAAACCGTTCCGCCGCGAGGTTATGCGCACTTATGGCGCCAGCGTGACCCCTTCCCCATCCCAGTCAACAGAAGTTGGGCGCAAGATTCTGGCTGAGCATCCTGGTACGACCGGAAGCCTTGGATGCGCGATCTCAGAAGCGGTAGAGACTGCTGTTAATACGGAAGGCTACCGTTATGTACTTGGCAGTGTATTGAACCAAGTGCTTTTGCATCAGTCTGTAATAGGGCTTGAGACAAAAGCCGCCATGGATAAATATGGTATAACGCCAGATATTATTATCGGATGTGCGGGGGGCGGTTCAAACCTGGGCGGTTTGATTTCGCCGTTTATGGGTGAAAAGCTCCGGGGAGAAAAGGATTACCATTTTATTGCAGTAGAACCTGCTTCCTGTCCAAGCTTTACCAGGGGTAAATTCGCGTATGATTTCTGTGATACCGGAAAAGTATGCCCGCTGGCAAAGATGTATACCTTGGGCAGTGGGTTTATTCCATCGGCTAACCATGCGGGAGGGCTTCGCTATCATGGTATGAGTTCAGTCCTTTCCCAGCTTTACGCTGACGGGCTGATGGAGGCGCGTGCAGTAGAACAGACGGCGGTATTTGACGCGGCGGAGCAGTTCGCAAGGGTAGAAGGGATTCTGCCTGCGCCTGAGAGCTCGCATGCAATACGTGCAGCAATTGACGAGGCATTAAAATGCAAGGAAACAGGGGAAGAAAAGACAATTTTATTTGGCCTGACCGGGACGGGATATTTTGATATGGTTGCCTATGAGAAATACCATAACGGGGAAATGATGGATTATATTCCGACAGATGAGGAGTTAAAGCCGGGCTTTGCATCACTTCCAGAGGTTGAATAAGAAAGCCGGGAATTGCCATGATAAATGGCAGTTCCCTTTTTTATGAACTGATATGATTTTAAATAGAAAAGCGAGGATTTTAGTGTGAAAGATATCCGTATTATTTCCGGAAAACGAATTACCCCGTCCATAGATACGGTAGCCGCCCTTTGCGGTGTAAAGCTGCCAGGTACATCTGACAGTGAAGTACAGAGGATCTTTCGGCAGCAGCTGCCGTCCGTTCTAATGCACCTGCGCCCTAAGGCGGCGTTGTCAATTGGCTCCGTGCGCCTTCCGTTAAGCAGCAGGCGGCAACAGGCGGAAAAAGACGCGCTTTTTGCTATGCTTACGATTGGGGGCGGTGTCAGCCGGATGATCCAAAAGGCTATGGATAAACAGGATATGTTACAGGCATTTGTGTTAGACGCTATGGCAGACAGCTGCCTGTATACATTTGAGGAGCAGCTGCTGCCGTCTGTGCGTCAAATTTGCCTGGAAGAAGGCTTTGGGGTTATGAGACGGCTAGAGCTTATGAGCGATGTGCCAGAAAGCATGTTAAAAATTATCTATGAAACGGTTGATGCAGGCCGTACTCTGGGCATTTCTATGACTTCGGGCTTTATGCTGACTCCGGAAAAATCCATGAGCCTTTTATTTGAATTGACGGATGATACGGATATGCAGTGCCTTGAACATAACTGTAGTACGTGCCTGGCAGAAGATTGTGCGCTGCGCAAAACAAACGATCTGCAGATTACAGTAGAAGTGGCTTTGCCATTCCAACATAGTGAAGGGGGGGCGTGCCAAAGTAACGCCGTATCCCGCCAACAGTTTTCTTGCAGTAAAGGCAGCATCTTGTTAGACGTACTCCATGAAAACGGTATTTTTCCGCCTGCTTATTGCGGCAAACAGGGCGTTTGTGGAAAATGCGGCGTTCAAATAGTAGAAGGCTTCCTTCCAATCACTCCGGAGGATCAGGCTGTTTTTTCTCCATTAGAGCTGCAAAATGGGATGCGCCTGTCGTGCAAAGCGGCCTTGCAGGGAAATGTAACGGCCTGTGTCCATTTAGAAAAAGAGGATACCTTTCAGGTCTTAGGATGCCACCGAAAAGATCTGGTAAGCGTGGCAAAAGCCCCTGCGCCTGAAAAATGCTTTGGGGAAAAATCATTGACAGATCAGGATAACCGATTTGGAGTGGCGATAGATATTGGGACTACAACGCTTGCATTTTCCCTGGTACAGCTTGCAGGAGGCAGAGTAATAGACACTTATACAGCAGTAAATTCCCAGCGCCCCCTCGGCGCAGATGTCCTTTCGCGTATGCAGGCAGCAAACGCAGGGAAATCAAAGCAGTTGCGCGTGTTGGCTCAAAAAGATATTTTACACGGGCTTCAAACGCTCCTGAAAAGGAATTGCCTGTACCCTGCCCTGCTTTCTGAAATTGTAATTGCCGCAAATACAGTTATGCTGCATCTTTTGCGGGGGTATTCCTGCGAAGGGTTAAGCCGGCATCCGTTTACTCCGGTTACGCTTAACATGGAGGAGCTTTCCCTTTCGGAGCTATTTGCCGGATTGCCCCAGGGGATTTCGCTGCCCTGCGCCCAAGAACAGATAAAAGCCACATTGCTTCCCGGCATATCTGCATTTGTGGGCGCTGATATTACAGCCGGCTTGTATGCCTGCGGCATATTAGATACTAAAGATAATGTATT
This sequence comes from Lachnospiraceae bacterium, assembly GCA_009911505.1. Classification (GTDB taxonomy): domain Bacteria; phylum Bacillota; class Clostridia; order Lachnospirales; family Lachnospiraceae; genus Roseburia_B. Next base: position 143,081 of record QXXL01000012.1, read on the forward strand.
ATTTCTGGATTTGGGGACAAATGGGGAAATGGCTTTGAAAAAAGGGAGTACTATCTATACGGCGTCCACTGCTGCAGGCCCGGCATTTGAAGCGGCAAATATCAAATGGGGCATGCCAGGCATTGCAGGGGCAATTTCGCAGGTTCAAATCTGCAAAGGCGAGCCCCGGATTAAGACAATTGGAGACTGCCAGCCGGCAGGGATTTGCGGGACGGGCGTAGTTGAAACAATTGCCGGATTGCTAGAAGACAAGCTTATGGATTCCACCGGAAAGTTAAAGGAACCTTATTTTTCCCAAGGGTATCCTTTGGGAAAAACTATACATGGGGAGACAATTGCCCTGCTGCAAAAGGATATCCGTGAAATACAAATGGCAAAGGCTGCTATCCGGTCGGGAATGGAAACCCTTTTGATACATTCCGGCACACATTGGGATGAGATCGGAAAAATATATTTGGCGGGAGGCTTCGGTTATTTTCTGGACATAACAAAAGCAGCCGCAATCGGCATCCTGCCCAAGGAAGCTGCGAAAAAAACAAAAGCCGCTGGAAATACGGCATTAGAAGGCGCACTCTTATATTTAAAAACCAAAAACCACAGCACATTACAGGATATTATAAAAAATGCAAGGGGGATATCCCTTGCAGAAGATGAAAAATTTCAGGAACTGTACCTGGAACACCTTTCCTTTTAATAAAAGCAAGGCTCACCCAGTCAAAGTGTCTAGTACTACAGCGAATATTTCACAGCTATGCGCTCCCGACTACGTTATTGGATACCTGCATCTAAAAGCCCCTGAACACAGCCCAGCCTCATACCCTGCCCTCTGCCTGACGGCCACTTTGCCATCCACTCCCTACAGTTCGCACTAACATTAAGCTTCTATACAAAACCTCGATGCCAGACATTGAACCATGTCTGAATAAACCGCTTCACATTCGGCAGATTGCCCCTCTTCTATCAAACGGATACATGGTTTTAGGTACTGTTCCCAAACCGATGCATATACTTCCTGTGAATCCGGGCAGCTATCTATCCGCTCCACAATTTGAGGGGCAATCCGGTAGTATTCCTTTACAGCATCGATCCGTTCTTTGCAGCCCGTCATATAGGTATCGCGGAACATCCGCAACAGCGTAAGCTCATAGCAGTTATCCGCCTTGTCAAGGCTCCTGCAGACAGCAGTTGTAATAAAACAGGGGCTGCTCCTAAAACCGCCTTTGATTTCCTCTACCGTCATACCGCTGATATGGTTTCCGGGGAACGTCTCGTTCCACGCATCTGCCATGCCCTGCGCAAGCTCCTTTGCCCGCAGGCTCTCTATTTCCCGGATTAACGGCAGGAAATAGGAAACCATAGCCATATTATTGTCTACACGGGCCATTTCCCTTTTGCGTTTTGATTGTATCTGCCCCATCTCTTGCGCTGCAAATTCTGCGACACAGTAATTCAAAGAATCAAGCGGTGCGTCGGGATCGTCCAGATAGCTGCGCAAAGATACAAATAAATCCGCATAACGTTTTTTCAACCGTTTAATGTCATCCGGATAGGTGGAACGGTTTAGCCTTTCAGAAATCTCTTTAATGTCTTTATACAATGCAATTAATTGTTTTTCCAATGTGTTTTGTCTCCTAATAAAATCAAAAGTTAAGCTGGCTTAATTCTAACATGGGCATAGAAGGTTTTCAAGATATTTCATAAAAACAGTAATTTTAAAGGCTGCGGACTAAAGGGGGGGGCGGCTGGCAAAGGATCCGCCAGGCTTTGGCAGGCCTAAAGAAGGCTTCTTATTTACACAATATGGTGCGCTCTATTTAAAAAACAAAAAAATGCTTGCAATTCTTTTGACAATCCTGTATACTATAATCGCTGTGGCATTGATAGCGAAGAAGCGTGAGGTTGCTGCCGCTAACGGCAGGTTTTCCGTGGAGCGAATGTCAAGTCAAGAAACTGGCGACAAGTCACTGTATCACATAAGATCTACCAGCAAAGTAGAACGCAGGGCAATTAGGTACTACCACATGACACGCCCGGCAAAGTGTACAGTCACCGCTTGTCGTACTGAACCAAAGTGCGAAAAGGAGGCGACTTTTTTTATGGCAAGTCAGGTAATGAGGATCACATTAAAAGCGTATGATCACGAGCTTGTGGATGCATCTGCAAAGAAAATCATCGAAACTGTAAAGAAAAACGGAGCGCAGGTGAGCGGCCCCGTACCACTTCCGACCAAAAAGGAAGTAATCACTATTTTAAGGGCGGTTCATAAATACAAGGACTCCCGCGAACAGTTTGAGCAGAGGACACACAAGCGTCTGATTGATATCATCACACCAACCCAGAAGACGGTAGATGCATTATCCCGCTTGGAAATGCCTGCAGGTGTCTACATTGACATCAAAATGAAAACCAAGTGATTCAATCAGGTAAAAGGAACAATCCTCGAAAGTTTAATATAGAAGCTATGCAAAGCATCCACTTATATTGACTGTTCTAGGATGAACGCACGATGAATGCGTTCCGCTGTAGGAAAACAGGAGGTAAAGGAATGAAAAAAGCAATTTTAGGCACAAAAGTCGGAATGACCCAGATATTTGGCGATGACGGCGTATTAGTACCAGTAACGGTGCTTCAGGCAGGCCCTTGCTATGTAACCCAGATTAAGACAGTAGAAAACGACGGTTACAGTGCAGTACAAGTTGGGTTTGTAGACAAAAAAGAAAAAATCGTAACCAAAGATGCAAGCGGCAAAAAAGAAATCCGCAACAGGCACGGCGTAACGAAAGCCGAGAAAGGCCATTTTGCAAAAGCAGGGGTTACCAGCAAAAGATATGTCAGGGAGTTTAAATTTGACAACGCGTCTGATTACAAACTGGCAGATGAAATCAAAGCAGATATCTTTTCCGCAGGCGATAAAGTTGACGCTACTGCAATTACAAAGGGTAAAGGTTTCCAGGGCACGATTAAGAGGTTCGGCCAGCACAGGGGGCCGATGACGCATGGTTCTAAGTTCCATCGCCATCAGGGTTCAAATGGCGCCTGCTCGTCACCGAGCCGTGTATTCAAAGGAAAAGGGATGCCGGGACAGATGGGTCATGTAAAAGCAACCGTACAGAACCTCGAAGTGGTACGTGTGGATGTTGAAAACAACCTGCTCTTAATCAAGGGTTCCGTACCGGGACCGAAGAAATCTTTAATCACGATCCGGGAATCGGTAAAAGTAACGAATTAGCGCTAACAGGAAAGGAGGAACACACAGATGGCAACAGTATCTGTTTATAATATGGAAGGCAGCAAAGTCGGGACAATGGAATTAAACGATGCCGTATTCGGTGCAAAAATCAACGAGCACTTAGTACACATGTCCGTAGTCCAGTACCTTGCAAACAAACGTCAGGGGACACAGAAGGCCAAGACCCGTTCCGAAGTCAGCGGCGGCGGCAGGAAGCCGTGGCGGCAGAAAGGAACCGGCCATGCAAGGCAGGGTTCGACCAGGTCACCGCAGTGGAAGGGCGGCGGCGTCGTATTCGCCCCGACTCCGAGGGATTATTCATTTAAGCTCAACAAAAAAGAAAAAGTGGCGGCATTGAAAGCGGCGCTCACCTCCAGGGTGCAGGACAACAAGATTTATGTGATGGAGAATCTTGCGCTCGGCGAAATCAAGACCGGTAAAATGGCACGTGTCTTAAACAGCTTAGGCGTTCAGAAAGCGCTCATTGTCACAAACGGCACGGATGAAAACGTATATTATTCCGCAAGGAACATCCCGGGCGTAAAGGCGGGCTTTATTACCAAAGTGAAAACCACCGACAAGAAAACAGGTGAAGAGAAGGAGCTGTTATCTTCCACCTTAAATGTATATGACATCTTAAAATACAACAACCTTGTGATTACCAAGGCAGCAGCAGAATTGATTGGGGAGGTGTATGCATAATGGCAAATATACAGTATTATGACGTTATCCTTCGTCCGGTAGTCACCGAAAAAAGCATGAACCTGATGGCAAACAAAGAGTACACGTTTTTTGTGCATCCGGATGCCAATAAGACCATGATCAAAGAAGCCGTACAGAGGATGTTTGAAGGCACAAAGGTAGAGCGTGTCAACACCATGAACATCCCGGGCAAATTAAAACGCCGCGGCGCCATCACTGGCAGGACGGCAGCCCAGAAAAAGGCAATTGTTAAACTGACAGAGGACAGCGCGGATATTGAGATTTTCAGCGGGCTGTAGGCATGGGCTTCTGCCAGCGGATTATACGCAGCATTGCGTGAAAAAAATATATTGAAATACCCTTTGGGTATACCTATATGGCATGGGAACCATGCCATGAAAAAGAAAGGAGAACTACAATGGGAATTAAGACATATAACCCATATACGCCTTCCAGGAGACATATGACGGGCTCTGATTTTTCTGAAATCACTAAAAAGACGCCAGAGAAGTCGTTGTGCGTTGCGTTAAAGAAGAATGCCGGCCGTAACAACCAGGGTAAGATTACGGTAAGGCACCGTGGCGGCGGATGTAAGAGGAAATACAGGATTATAGACTTTAAAAGGAACAGGGACGGGGTTTTAGCTACAGTTATTGGAATCGAATACGATCCGAACCGGACAGCGAATATTGCCCTGATTAAATATGAGGACGGCAAAAAAGCCTATATCCTTGCACCGGCCGGTCTTACAGACGGCATGAAGGTTATGAGTGGCCCGGATGCCGAAGTAAGGGTTGGCAACTGCCTGCCGCTTGACAGCATTCCGGTTGGTACGCAGATCCACAACATTGAGCTTTACCCGGGCAAAGGCGGCCAGATGGTACGCGCCGCAGGCAATGCAGCGCAGCTGATGGCAAAAGAAGGCAAATATGCCACGCTCCGCCTTCCATCCGGCGAAATGCGCATGGTTCCGATCCTCTGCCGTGCAACCATCGGCGTAGTAGGCAACGGCGACCATAACCTTATTAATATCGGTAAAGCAGGGCGTAAACGCCATATGGGTATCCGCCCGACTGTCCGCGGTTCCGTTATGAACCCGAATGACCATCCGCACGGCGGTGGTGAAGGAAGGGCCCCGATTGGACGCCCAGGCCCATGTACACCGTGGGGTAAACCGGCGCTCGGCTTAAAGACCAGGAAGAAACACAAACAATCTAACAAGCTTATCGTAAGAAGAAGAGATGGTAAGGCATTGAAATAAGGAGGGTTAATATGTCTCGTTCATTAAAGAAAGGGCCATTTGCGGACGAAAGTTTATTAAAGAAAGTTGACGCAATGAACGCTTCCGGGAATAAGAGTGTCATTAAGACCTGGTCCCGCCGTTCTACAATTTTCCCGTCGTTCGTTGGACATACATTTGCAGTTCATGATGGAAGAAAACATGTTCCGGTATATGTTACCGAAGATATGGTTGGCCACAAGCTCGGCGAGTTCGTAGCGACCAGGACTTACAGGGGACATGGAAAAGACGAAAAAAAATCAGGCGTCAGGTAATTTGAAAGGAGGTTATATCCATGGCAAAAGGACATAGATCCCAGATAAAAAGAGAGAGAAACGAAAAGAAAGACACAAGGCCTTCAGCAAAATTATCTTATGCCAGAGTATCCGTACAGAAGGCTTGTTTCGTGTTAGATGCAATCCGCGGTAAGGATGTGCGGACAGCGCTTGCTATTTTGGCTTACAATCCCAGGTACGCTTCGAGCCTGCTTGAGAAATTGTTAAAATCTGCCGTTGCCAATGCGGAGAACAACAACGGCATGAAAGCGGAAAACCTATACATTGCAGAGTGCTATGCAAACAAAGGGCCGACAATGAAAAGAATCAGACCAAGGGCACAGGGAAGGGCTTACCGGATCGAGAAGAGGATGAGCCACATAACAATTGTGCTGGATGAGAAATAAGGAGGGCGAACATGGGACAGAAAGTAAATCCTCATGGCTTAAGAGTTGGGATTATCAAAGATTGGGACTCGAAATGGTATGCGGAAGCAGAATTTGCAGATTTCCTAATCGAAGACTACAATATCAGGACATTCCTTAAGAAAAAATTATATGCGGCAGGTATTTCCAGGATTGAAATGGAGCGTGCGTCTGACCGTGTAAAAGTAATCATTTATACAGCAAAGCCAGGCGTTGTAATCGGCAAGGGCGGCGCGGAGATTGAAAAGATCAAAGCTGAAGTCCAGAAACTGACCGACAAGAAATTAGTCGTAGACATCAAAGAAGTAAAACGGCCGGACAAAGACGCCCAGCTGGTAGCCGAGAACATTGCATTACAGCTTGAGAACCGTGTATCCTTCCGCCGCGCCATGAAATCCTGTATGGGACGCTGCATGAAGGCAGGCGCAAAAGGAATCAAAACATCCTGCTCCGGACGCCTTGGCGGCGCTGACATGGCACGTACCGAGTTCTATAGCGACGGTACGATTCCGCTGCAGACACTGCGCGCTGACATCGACTACGGGTTTGCGGAGGCAGATACCACCTATGGAAAAGTCGGTGTGAAGGTTTGGGTCTACAAAGGAGAAGTACTTCCTAAGAAGGGAAATAAGGAAGGAGGAGCTCAGTAATTATGTTAATGCCAAAAAGAGTAAAACGTCGTAAGCAGTTCCGCGGGAGCATGCGCGGAAAAGCGTCGAGAGGAAATAAAATCATATACGGAGAATATGGTATTGTGGCCATGGAACCGTGCTGGATTAAATCCAACCAGATTGAGGCAGCCCGTATCGCCATGACGCGTTATGTGAAACGTGGCGGTAAAGTCTGGATTAAAATATTCCCAGACAAACCAGTAACCGCAAAGCCGGCAGAAACCCGTATGGGTTCCGGTAAAGGTACACTGGAGTATTGGGTAGCAGTTGTAAAACCGGGCCGTGTATTATTTGAAATCGCTGGCGTGCCGGAAGAAGTAGCGAGGGAGGCACTGCGTCTTGCCACGCATAAATTACCCTGTAAATGTAAAATCGTTTCACGGGCAGACTTAGAAGGCGGTGAATCAAATGAAAACTAGTAAATATTTAGAAGAATTAAGGTCACAGTCTGTTGCAGATTTGAATGCACAGTTAGTGGAAGCCAAAAAAGAGCTTTTCAATTTGAGGTTCCAGAATGCCACCAACCAGTTGAATAATACCAGCAGGATCAAAGAAGTCAGGAAAAACATTGCCAGGATCCAGACCATTATCACTGAGAAGGCAAACGTGGCAGAGTAGGACGGGAAGGAGAACGAAGGCTGTGGAAGAAAGAAATCTTAGAAAAACACGAGTAGGTGTTGTTGTAAGCGATAAAATGGATAAGACGATCGTTGTCGCTGTCAGGGATAACGTAAGGCATCCGCTCTACAAAAAGATCGTAAAAAAGACATACAAATTAAAAGCCCATGATGAGAAAAACGACTGCCGCATTGGCGATACAGTAAAAGTAATGGAAACAAGGCCTTTATCCAAAGACAAAAGGTGGAGGCTTGTGGAAATCGTAGAAAGGGCAAAATAAGAAAAGCAGTACCCGCATGGCACCTTAGCATGCCGTATTGCGTGGGAAAAAAAGAAGGAGGCTGCAAACATGATTCAACAGGAGAGCAGACTTAGGGTAGCGGATAACACTGGTGCAAAGGAAATCTTATGTATCCGTGTTATGGGCGGTTCTACCAGAAGGTATGCAAATATCGGCGATATAATTACTGCTACGGTTAAAGATGCAACACCAGGCGGCGTTGTAAAAAAAGGCGATGTCGTAAAGGCAGTCGTTGTCCGTACAAAAAAAGGTGCCCGTCGTAAAGATGGTTCTTATATAAAATTTGATGAGAACGCTGCTGTTATTATCAAAGAAGACAAAACCCCGAGGGGAACCCGTATCTTTGGACCAGTAGCCAGGGAGCTCCGTGAAAAACAGTTTATGAAAATCGTTTCACTGGCTCCGGAAGTATTGTAGGAGGTGCAGGATGGCTACAAGTAAAATTAAAAAAGGCGATATGGTAAGAGTGATTACCGGCAGGGATAAAGATAAAGAAGGAAAAGTAATTTCTGTTGACAGGAAAAAGCACAGGCTTCTTGTAGAGGGGATCAACATGGTAACCAAGCATGCGAAGCCGAGCATGGCAAACCAGCAGGGCGGGATCATCCATCAGGAAGGACCGATTGACGTGTCAAACGTAATGTATCTCCACAAAGGAAAACCTACCCGCGTGGGCTTTAAAATGGATGGGGATAAGAAAGTCCGTTTTGCCAAATCAACGGGCGAGATCATTGATTAACCGCAGAGAGGAGGACAAAACAGGTGAGTAGACTAAGAGATCAGTATCAGAACGAAATCGTAGACGCATTAATGAAGAAGTTCGGATATAAAAACGTAATGCAGGTACCGAAGATCGATAAAATTGTCGTAAATATGGGTGTCGGCGAAGCAAAAGAAAATGCGAAGATATTAGAGGCTGCGGCCAAGGATATGGAGACTATCACAGGTCAGAAGCCGATTATCACAAAGGCAAAGCATTCCATTGCCAACTTTAAAATCAGGGAAAACATGCCGATCGGGTGCAAAGTCACCTTAAGGGGCGAGAAAATGTACGAGTTTTTAGACCGCCTTGTAAACCTGGCGCTGCCCCGTGTACGTGACTTCCGCGGGATCAACCCGAACTCATTTGACGGCAGGGGGAATTATGCGCTCGGGATCAAAGAGCAGTTAATCTTCCCTGAAATCGAATACGATAAGATTGATAAAATCAGGGGTATGGACGTAATTGTCGTGACTACAGCAAAGACCGACGAAGAGGGACGCGAATTATTAACCCAATTCGGGATGCCATTTGCAAAACAATAGGAGGGAATTTTAAATGGCTAAAACATCTATGAAGGTAAAACAGCAGCGGAAACAAAAATTCTCTACCAGAGAATATAACCGTTGCAGGATCTGTGGGCGTCCACATGCATATTTGAGAAAATACGGTATCTGCAGGATATGTTTCCGTGAGTTAGCATACAAAGGGCAGATCCCGGGCGTGAAAAAAGCAAGCTGGTAAGGAGGTACCCGCAGGGTACACGCATGCCACACTGCGTGGACAAAATTAAGGAGGAATTTCATCATGACAATGAGCGATCCAATTGCAGATATGCTTACAAGAATCCGTAATGCAAATACTGCTAAACATGATACAGTAGACATTCCGGCATCCAAGATGAAAATTGCAATCGCTGACATCTTAGTGGATGAAGGATATGTTTTAAAATATGACATCGTTGAAGAAAACAACTTCAAGACAATCCATGTCACCTTAAAATACGGTGCGGACAAGAATGAGAAAATTATTTCCGGCTTAAAAAGGATCTCCAAACCAGGGCTTCGCGTTTACGCCGGGAAAGATAAAATCCCTTATGTCCTTGGGGGCCTTGGAATAGCTATCCTTTCCACCAATCAGGGGATTATTACGGATAAACAGGCCAGGAAGCTAGAAGTCGGCGGCGAAGTGCTGGCTTTTGTATGGTGACAAAAGGCGTCTTAGGGAAGCTGGGCTACAGGCAAAAGCTAAGCTTAGCGGACGAAGCTGTCTTCGCATTATATATTACAATTTAAAATACAGGAGGTACGGGCATGTCACGAATAGGAAGAATGCCAATCGCAGTTCCGGCAGGCGTTACTGTCGACATTGCAGAAAATAATCATGTGACTGTAAAAGGTCCAAAAGGGACTCTGGAAAGAACACTCCCGGCGGAAATGAGCATCAAATTAGAAGATTCCGTTATTACCGTAACAAGGCCAAACGATTTAAAAAGGATGAAGTCACTGCATGGATTAACCAGGACGTTAATCAACAATATGGTAGTCGGCGTAACTGACGGCTATACAAAGCTCCTTGAGGTAAACGGCGTCGGCTATAGGGCATCCAAATCCGGGAAAAAGCTGACCTTGAACTTAGGATATTCCCATCCGGTAGAGATGACGGATCCGGAAGGCATTGAATCTACCGTAGAGGGCAACAAGATTACCGTTAAAGGGATTGATAAAGAAAAGGTTGGCCAGTACGCTGCCGAAATCAGGGATAAGAGAAGGCCTGAGCCATACAAGGGCAAGGGTATTAAATATGCTGATGAAATTATCCGGCGTAAAGTCGGTAAGACTGGCAAGAAATAGGTAAAGGAGTGGACAAAGAATGATAAGAAAGAAATCAAGATCAGAAGTTCGTCAAAAAAAGCACAGAAGACTTCGTAATCGTCTTGCCGGGACAACAGAACGGCCGCGTCTGGCGGTATTTCGCAGCAACAGCCATATGTACGTTCAGGTAATCGACGATACGGTTGGCCATACGCTTGCGTCTGCTTCTACCGTAGAGAAGGAAGTAAGCGAAGGGCTTGAAAAGACCAATAATGTAGAAGCAGCAGCACACCTTGGAACAGTAATCGCGAAAAGGGCATTGGACAAAGGCATCACGAAAGTCGTATACGACAGGGGTGGCTATATTTACCAGGGTAAAGTCAAAGCTTTAGCCGATGCGGCCCGTGAAGCTGGTTTAGAGTTTTAGAAGGAGGACGCGAATACATGAAACGTACAATCATTGATGCTAGTCAATTTGAATTAAATGAAAAAGTGGTATCAATCAAGCGTGTAACTAAGGTTGTCAAAGGTGGGCGTAACTTCCGTTTTACCGCGCTGGTAGTTGTTGGCGACGGCAACGGCCATGTCGGCGCCGGTCTTGGCAAAGCAACTGAAATCCCGGAAGCTATCCGCAAAGGGAAAGAAGATGCAATGAAAAAATTAATCGAAGTAAAGTTAGATGATAACAAGAGTATCACGCATGACACAACAGGAAAACATACTGGCGCATCCGTATTATTAAAAAGGGCTCCGGAAGGTACCGGTGTAATCGCAGGCGGCCCGGCACGTAGTGTGTGTGAGCTTGCCGGGATCAGCAACATCCGTACCAAATCCCTTGGCTCAAATAACAAGCAGAACGTTGTGCTTGCCACAATCCATGCTTTAAGCCAGTTAAAATCCCCAGAAGAAGTAGCGAGGCTCCGCGGCAAATCTGTGGAAGAAATCGTCGGTTAAGGAGGGTATTTAAAATGGCAGAACAATTAAAAATCACACTGGTAAAGTCTACAATCGGTGCAGTTCCCAAGAACAAAAAGACAGTGGTAGCCTTAGGCTTAAATAAAATCGGCAAGACAGTCATCATGCCGGATAACAAGTCGGTTCGCGGAATGATCCAGAATGTACGGCATTTAGTAAAAGTAGAAGAAATCTAGTCTCAAAGATAAGGAGGTGCCAGAATGGATTTATCAAATTTAAGCCCTGCACGGGGTTCTGTGCATAACAGATTTAGAAGAGGACGCGGGCATGCATCCGGAAACGGCAAGACGGCCGGCAAAGGACATAAGGGGCAAAAAGCCCGCTCCGGTGCTCCAAGGCCGGGTTTTGAAGGCGGGCAGATGCCGTTATACAGGAGGATTCCAAAGAGGGGATTCACCTGCATCAATTCCAAGGATATCGTAGGGATCAATTTATCGGCCCTTGAAGTGTTTGATAACGGTTCCGTAGTGACGGTAGCTGATTTGATGGTAAAAGGGATTGTCAAAAACCCAAGGGACGGCGTAAAAATCCTTGGGAATGGTGAACTGACCAAGAAGCTTACCGTACAGGTAAATGGGTTCAGCGCAAAGGCAAAAGAGCAAATTGAAGCCCTTGGCGGAAAAGCAGAGGTAAAATCCTTTAACAGAAGGGCAGAGATAAAATCTCTCCGTGAAGAAGTGAAAGCCCGTCGTGGAAAAGCAGAGGTGATCTAATGTTAAAGACACTCCGTAATGCATTTAAGATTAAGGATATACGGAATCGAATCATATTTACTTTTTTAATGCTGATTATAATCCGGATTGGAAGCCAGCTTCCGGTTCCGGGTGTTGATCAGGAAGTATTCAAAAGCTGGTTTGCGACACAGAGCAATGATGCATTCAGTTTCTTTGATGCTGTAACAGGTGGTTCTTTTGAACAGATGTCAATCTTTGCATTGAATATTACGCCTTACATCACATCCTCCATTATTATGCAGCTTCTTACAATTGCAATTCCCAAATTAGAGGAGATGCAGAAAGATGGTGAAGAGGGCAGGAAGAAAATTGCAGAATTTACCCGTTATGTCACGGTAGGACTTGCATTGATCGAATCCGTTGCAATGGCAATCGGGTTTGGGCGTAGTGGCTATCTGACCAACTACAATGCATTAAGTGTTATTTCCGTTGTTGTTACCTTAACCGCTGGTTCAGCAGTTTTGATGTGGCTTGGCGAGAGGATAACGGAAAAAGGAATTGGAAATGGTATATCCATCGTGCTTGTTATTAATATTATCTCCCGCCTGCCGGAAGATTTAAGCACATTATACCAGCAGTTTATATCTGGGCAGAGTGTACCGGCAAAGGCTGTACTTGCTGCGGTTATTATTCTTGCGGTTATTATTGCGATGGTAGTATTTGTTATATTACTGCAGGATGCGGAGCGCAGGATTCCGGTACAGTATTCCAGGAAGCTGCAGGGCAGGAAGCAGGTTGGCGGGCAGTCAACCCATATCCCGTTAAAAGTAAACACCGGCGGTGTTATCCCGGTTATTTTTGCGCAGTCACTGATGCAGACCCCGGTCATTATTGCTTCCCTGATAGGCAAGGGCAACGGTACGGGGATCGGCAGCAAGATTTTAAAGGGATTGTCCCAGTCGAACTGGTGTAACTTAAGCGAACCGGTTTACTCTATCGGGCTTGTGATTTATATTGCGCTGATCATTGCGTTTGCATATTTCTACACATCCATTACGTTTAACCCGCTTGAGATTGCAAACAACATGAAAAAACAGGGCGGCTTTATCCCGGGTATCCGTCCGGGCAAGCCAACCAGTGAGTATTTAAATAAAATCCTGACATATATTGTTTTTATAGGGGCTGTTGGCCTGGCATTCGTTGCATTTCTGCCGATATTCTTCAGCGGTGTATTTAATGCAAATATATCTTTCGGCGGAACATCTATCATTATTATTGTAGGTGTTGTCATTGAAACAATCAAACAGATTGAGTCACAGATGCTGGTACGCTACTATAAAGGATTTTTAAATGATTAATATAAGATTTGGAGATACTGGCTTTTGCCGTATCTCCAATCGTGTATTTATCTTCGGGGAAGCGGCATATCCCCAAAGGATTATGTCTGCGGCAGACTGCAGGTTTTTACTAAAAGGACTGGGCTTGCATCATTTACAACAAGCCGCGGCGTTTATGGATGAAAAAGGAGGAAGGTATTCTTATGAAGATTATTATGCTCGGCGCGCCCGGGGCAGGAAAAGGCACACAAGCGAAGCAGATTGCCGGGAAATATCAGATCCCGCACATTTCCACGGGTGATATTTTCCGTGCTAACATCAAAGAAGGCACACCGCTTGGGGCAAAAGCAAAGGAGTATATGGACCAGGGTTTGCTGGTGCCGGATGAGCTGGTTGTAGAGCTGGTTGCAGACCGCATTATAAAAGAAGACTGTAAAGACGGTTTTGTATTAGACGGTTTTCCGAGGACTATCCCACAGGCGAAAGCGTTAGATGAAGCGCTTTCTAAGATGGGTGAAAAAATGGATTATGCCATTGACGTGGACGTTCCAGACGAAAATATTGTAAACCGCATGGGTGGAAGGCGCGCATGTTTAAGCTGCGGCGCGACGTACCATATTGTCAATATTCCGACGAAGGCAGAGGGCATCTGCGACAAATGTGGCAGCGCCGTTGTCCTGCGTGATGACGACAAGCCAGAAACCGTGCAGAAACGCCTGGCCGTTTATCATGAACAGACCCAGCCGTTGATTGAGTATTACAGTGCCCAGGGGATTTTAAAATCCGTAGACGGGACACGTCCTATGGATGATGTATTTGCAGATATTGTCCGGATTTTAGGAGCTTAACCTATGCCTGTAACAATCAAATCTGCCAGGGAGATAGAACTTATGAGGGCAGCCGGTAAAATTCTGGGTAAAGTACACCAGGATTTGGGGAAAGCGTTAAAGCCGGGAATGACTACATTAGAGATTGACCGTATGTGCGAGGATATGATAAGAAGCTGCGGCTGTATCCCGTCTTTTAAAAATTACCAGGGATTTCCCGCATCGGTTTGTGTTTCCATAAATGAAGAAGTCGTGCACGGCATCCCGTCTCCGAAACGCGTGTTAAAAGAAGGAGACATTGTCAGCCTGGACATTGGGGTGATTTATAAAGGCTACCATTCCGATGCAGCCAGGACGCATGGGATTGGGGATATACCGAAAAATGCCAGGCTTTTAATACGGCGTACGAGGGAGAGCTTTTTTGCCGGAATGAAAAATGCCACGGCCGGAAGGTATTTACACCAGATATCTGCGGCGGTTTATGATTATGCCAGGGGCCATGGATACGGCGTGGTGCGGGATCTGGTTGGCCATGGGATTGGCAAGCACCTGCACGAGGAGCCGGAGGTGCCTAATTTCCGGAAACTGACCAGGGGCATCAGGCTATTGCATGGGATGACGCTTGCGGTAGAACCAATGATAAACGAAGGGACATGGAAGGTTGGGTGGCGCAAGAACGGATGGACTGTCGTCACCTGTGACCGCAGGCTGTCCGCCCATTATGAAAACACAATCCTGATTACAAACGGGCGGCCGGAAATCCTCACCATAACTGAGGATGAAGTTGCGCGGGGAATTTGGAAGCCAGGAGGGAATGCATGAAATACGAATTTGCAAAGTCCCTATCCGGGCATGACAAGGACAGGATTTACCTGGTTTTAGCGAAAGAGGGGCGTTTTGCATACCTGGCAGACGGAACGGCGCATACCAGGGAGCGTCCCAAGAAGAAGAATGAGAAGCATTATCAGGTGATAAAACATATTCCGGATGAGGTCCGGATGCGGCTTGAAGCAAGCGAGCCGCCGCGGGATGAGCAGATCCGGCTGGCGGTAAGGGATTATGAACGATCAATCAATCAGTAGGAGGCAATAGGAATGTCAAAAGCAGATGTTATCGAAGTAGAAGGTAAGGTTGTGGAGAAACTTCCAAACGCAATGTTCCAGGTGGAGCTTGAAAACGGGCACCAGATTTTAGCGCATATCAGCGGGAAGCTAAGGATGAACTTTATCCGGATTTTACCCGGGGATAAGGTGACGATTGAAATGTCGCCGTATGATTTGACGAAGGGGCGGATTATCTGGAGGGATAAGTAAGGATCCAAAGATGGAGTTTCCTTAAGGGAGTACTTACTGCTTAGTATGAGGCGCCCATCCTGGCGTGGACAGGGTGGGCATTTTTTCACTTGTACCTTTTCTATCTGTCGCAATCTGAAATCTAGAAAATTTTCTTGACGATTCTTAAATGCTATGATATAATAATATGCGTATGCTTTTAGCCAGTTTTTGGCGAATAGTACAAATCCACAGAACAAGGTACTTGTAAGAAAGGAGGCTTTGCTGTGAAAGTAAGATCATCAGTTAAACCTATGTGCGAAAAATGCAAGGTGATTAAGCGCAAAGGAAGTATCAGGATTATCTGTGAGAATCCAAAACACAAACAGCGGCAGGGGTAATTTATTTATCCGGTTTATTATGTGCGGCTGCAGCGAAACGCCAGGTACGGTTGTTATCGCTGTTCATAATAAGTACGGGGGATAAACACTGCCGGGCGCGCCGGGTTTATCATACCGGAATCCGTTTGGGCGTCTTTTGATTTTAAGTTATGGAACGGCAATAGGTGCATGCACGTCATTTCAGGCCGGGGAACCGGAGCTGCAGAAGGCTGTTGCCGCAGCAAAGGAACAAAAACAGCAGCCAGGGAGGGAAACGGCCCGGGCGGCAAAAGAATTTTTATGGAGGTGCAACGACGAATGGCTCGTATCGCAGGTGTAGATTTACCAAGAGAAAAGCGTGTTGAAATCGGTTTGACTTACATTTTCGGAATCGGCAGATCCAGCTCTAACCGTATCCTTGCCGAAGCAAATGTAAATCCGGATACACGTTGTCGTGATTTGACAGACGAGGAAGTAAAAAGGATCAGTGAAGTAATTGATAAGACACAGATGGTGGAAGGTGATTTAAGAAGGGAAATTGCGCTTAATATTAAGCGTCTTCAGGAAATCGGCTGCTACCGTGGGATCCGCCATAGAAAAGGGCTTCCTGTACGTGGGCAGAACACGAAGACAAATGCGAGGACCAGGAAGGGTCCAAAGAGGACAGTTGCGAATAAGAAGAAATAGCCCTAGGGCGGCTTCTTTGGCAGCTTAACGACACAATATCAACATATAATAGAAGAAAGTAGGTTAGTTTTATTATGGCTAAAGTTACAAAAAAAGTGACAAAAAAGCGTGTTAAGAAAAACGTTGAACGCGGACAGGCACATATTCAGTCATCATTTAACAATACGATTGTTACCATCACAGATGCTGAAGGGAATGCTTTATCATGGGCAAGTGCCGGTGGTCTTGGTTTCAGAGGTTCAAGGAAATCTACTCCCTATGCTGCGCAGATGGCGGCAGAAACAGCCACCAAAGCAGCATTAATCCATGGCTTAAAATCAGTAGATGTTATGGTTAAAGGACCGGGATCGGGAAGGGAAGCCGCAATCCGTGCACTTTCTGCATGCGGTCTTGAAGTAACAAGTATCAGAGACGTAACACCAGTTCCTCACAATGGATGTCGTCCACCAAAACGCAGAAGAGTCTAATTTATCAGGAGGGATAGTCTAAGATGGCAGTTAATAGAGTTCCTATTCTTAAAAGGTGCAGATCACTGGGTTTAGATCCGGTTTATTTAGGAGTAGATAAAAAATCAAACAGAGAGTTAAAGAGGGCTAACCGGAAGATTTCCGAGTATGGCCTTCAGTTAAGGGAGAAGCAGAAAGCAAAATTCATCTATGGCGTACTGGAAAAACCGTTCCACAATTATTATGAAAAAGCCGACAAGATGAAGGGCATGACGGGTGAAAACCTTATGATTATGCTGGAAAGAAGGCTTGACAGCGTTATCTTCCGTATGGGCCTGGCCCGTACTAGGAGGGAATCCCGCCAGATCGTTAACCACAAATTCATTACAGTCAACGGTAAATGCGTTAGCGTACCGTCTTATCTGATTAAGGCAGGCGATGTGATCCAGGTTAGGGAGAAAAGCAGAGGGCTGCAGAGGTTTAAAGATATCATTGAGGTAACAGGTGGCAGGCTGGTTCCGGAATGGATTGATATGGATGCAGACGGATTGGGCGGGACAATCAAAGAATTGCCTACCAGGGAGCAGATCGATGTACCAGTAGACGAGATGCTTATCGTCGAGTTATATAGTAAGTAATTTAACCGGAATGCCAAGATGCGGCAATCAGGTTATGAGCAAGCAACGAAGCGGACGATGTATCCGCTTAACAGTCGGCGGACCCAGATAGGCATATACCCGAAAAGGAGGGCTTTGTATTGTTCGATTTTGAAAAACCAAAAATTGAAATCGCTGAAATTTCAGAAGAAAAAAAGTATGGAAGATTTGTTGTCGAGCCTTTGGAACGGGGCTATGGTACGACGCTTGGCAATTCTTTAAGGAGAATCATGCTTTCTTCCTTACCAGGTGCAGCGGTAAGCCAGATAAAAATTGACGGTGTATTACATGAGTTCAGTTCTATCCCAGGCGTAAAAGAAGATGTGACTGAGATTATCATGAACATCAAAAATCTTGCACTTAAGAATACTTGTCCGACAGATGAGCCAAAAGTTGCTTACATTGAATTTGAGGGTGAAGGTGTTGTTACAGCATCCGATATCCAGGCAGATCCTGATATTCAGATTTTAAATCCGGATTTGGTGATTGCGAACTTAAACGGAGGAGCCGACTGCAAGCTGTATATGGAGCTGACCATTACAAAGGGCAGAGGCTATGTCAGCGCCGAGAAGAATAAATCGGAAGATGTACCGATCGGCGTGATTGCAGTCGATTCAATTTACACACCAGTAGAGCGTGTCAATTTAACCGTTGAGAATACGCGTGTAGGCCAGATTACAGATTACGATAAACTCACTTTAGATGTATATACCAATGGAACATTAGAACCGGATGAAGCAGTCAGCTTGGCTGCTAAGGTTTTGAGCGAACACTTAAACCTCTTTGTCAACCTGTCAGAGACCGCGATGTCCGCGGAAGTCATGGTAGAGAAAGAAGATGATGCCAAGGGCAAAGTGTTAGAGATGAATATTGACGAACTGGAATTATCCGTCCGTTCCTATAACTGCTTAAAGCGGGCAGGAATTAATACGGTTGAGGAACTGACCAACCGGACGCCGGAGGATATGATGAAGGTTCGTAACCTCGGCAGGAAATCATTAGAGGAAGTGCTGGCAAAATTAAAAGAGCTTGGGCTTCAGCTCAATCAGAGTGAAGACCTTTAATCCACATAGACGGCCAATTCCGTAAGCCCAAACGGCAGGGAGAGGTCAGCTCCATAAAAGGGAAGTGGAGGCAACTAACAGGTAACAGCACCCGGTAAGTAAGCCCAAAGCGCATGCCGGGTGTTCCACAAAACGGAGGTTAACATGGCTAAATATAGAAAATTAGGTAAAAATTCATCCCAGAGGAAAGCCTTATTAAGAAATCAGGTAACGGCGCTGATTTATAACGGAAAGATCGTTACGACAGAAGCAAGGGCAAAAGAAGTGCGTAAAATTGCAGAAGGCTTAATCGCTATGGCGGTGAAAGAGAAAGATAATTTTGACGAAGTTACTATCAAGGCAAAGGTAGCGCGCAAGGATAAAGACGGCAAGCGTGTGAAAGAAGTCGTAAACGGCAAACGCGTGACAATCTATGATGAAGTAGATAAAACGATCAAGAAAGACAGGCCGTCCCGTCTCCACGCCAGAAGGCAGATGTTAAAAGTACTTTATCCGGTGACTTATGTTCCAAAGGAGGCTCCTGGAAGGAAGCGCAACACGAAGGAAGTGGATCTTCCAGCTAAATTATTTGACGAGATCGCTCCAAAATATGTAAGCCGTAACGGCGGTTACACCAGAATTGTTAAGATTGGCCAGCGCAGGGGTGACGGTGCCTTAGAAGTTTTGTTAGAGCTGGTTTAGGATGTAGTTGTAAAACTCCGGTTGTATATTACGGCCGGGGTTTTTGTTATAGAATAGACAATATTAAAATACGTTCCAAAAAAGGAGGGACAAATGTTACCGGAATTATTTTCAATTGGCCCGTTTACGGTATACAGTTATGGGCTTATGACGGCAATTGGCATTATTGCAGCGATTACGTTAGGGGAACATGAAGCGAAACGGAGTGGTGTGGGAGAAGATGGTTACATTCTGGGGCTAGGGCTAGCTGCTGTAATCGGCGGTTATGCGGCATCCAAATTATTGTTTTGGTTTACAGTTTTGCCACAGATCTTAGCGGATCCTGCTATTATAAAAGAATATCTGACGAATGGCTTCGTTGTATTTGGGGGCTTGATTGGCGGTGTGCTTACCGCTTATTTGTACTGCAAAAAGAAAAAAACCGATTTCTGGAAAACATTTGACCTCGCAGTCCCATGCGTTGCACTGGCACAGGCGATAGGCAGGATAGGATGCTTTCTGGCCGGGTGTTGTTATGGGAAAGAAACAAATAGTGTTTGCGGTGTGGTATTTCAGGAATCGTCTTACGCCCCATCTGGCGTAAAGCTGTTTCCGATCCAGCTGGTGTCCTCAGGGCTCGATTTTTTGAACTTTGTGTTTTTGTTTTGGCTGTGGCGAAAAGCAGGGCTAAAAAACGGGATGGTCGGGGCTGCTTATGTTATAACATATAGTGTGGGGCGTTTTTTTCTGGAGTATTTCAGAGGGGATTTGGAGCGCGGGTCAGTAGGGGCGTTGTCTACATCGCAGTTTATAGCGCTGTTTACGGTGCTTATAGGAGTGGGGATGATGCTGTTCCGGAAAAAGGCGTAAGCCTGTTTCTGTTACTCATCCTCCTGATTGCACAACGGCAGCGAGAAAATAAACTTCGTCCCTACTCCTTCGGTACTGATTACGTTAATATTTTCTTTATGTGACAAAACTATTTCCCGTGCAATGGCCAGCCCCAGCCCTGTCCCTGTTTTGTCCTTCCCCCTTGAAAGATCTGATTTGTAAAACCTTTCCCATATTTTCCCCAGGCTTTCCTTTGGAATTCCGATCCCGCGGTCGTTGACGGAAACAAATATTTTTTCGTTTTTTACGGTGGTTTCTACTGTAATAGTAGAACCAGGCGGAGAAAATTTTATGGCGTTGTCAAGCAGGTTGTAGATGACGCGTTGAATCTTGCTTATATCTGCATTTGTAAATAAGGTCTGCCCGGTTAATATCAGCTCGATAGAAATACGTTTGTCCTTACAAATCCCCTCAAATGTCTGAGCGGTCATTTTGATGGTGTGGTTGATATCAAATTTGGAGATATCCAGCATAACGCCCCGTTTGCCGTATTTATTTAGTTCTAACAGGCTTTCCGTTAGTTTGTTTAAGCGTTCTGTTTCAAACAGAATGATTTTTAAATATTTTTCCTGGTTTTCAGTGGGGATGGTGCCGTCGAGCATGGCTTCCACATACCCTTTGATTGAAGTCAGGGGGGAGCGGAAATCATGGGATACGTTGGATACAAATTTCCGCTGATCGTCTTCTAGTGTGTTCAGCTCGTTTGCCATATAAGTGAAAGCGGCGGCTAAGTAGCCGATTTCGTCATCACTATGGACATTTACCGGGTGGTCAATGTACCGGAAGCGTATTCTCCGGCTGCTTTGGTGATTTTTTTGATGGGCAGGATTATGGTCCAGGTAAAAATGGCAAGCAGTACAAATGCGCATAGGATTAGGATGGCAAGCGTGAAATAAGATATGTATAAAAGCCCGTTGTTGAAGGTTATGATACTATTTGTAGGCTTGTGTATGAAAACGTAGCCTTTTACTTTGTAATCAATGGAAATTGGCGCGTATACGCTTAGGCGCTCCTCCCTAAACCTGCCGTAAAAATGTCCCGTCTGGTAGTAGTCGGAGCCAAAGTCGGTGATATTGAAGCCCTCGATGGTTTCGATATTGGAAAGGTCTGCTTTCTGGGAGGAGTTGACCAGGATATCCCCGTTTGCCCCAATAATCCATATCTGGGCGGAAAGATAGTGCGAAAGGGCTTCTAAGCGCTCTTCAAACTCCGTTAACGTAACGGTGTTGCCGTAGTAGCTGGAGGCATAATCAGAAGCGATGAGGTTTGCTTCTTTATAAAGGTCGGAGGCTTCTCTGTCCTGGGTATAACGGTATGATAGGTGGTAAGTAATGGTTGAAATTACCGTAAACCCTAAAATGCCAAACAGAAGATATCCGGCAAATAGCTTAGGATAAATTGTTTTTTTCATGATATCACCCGTTAACTTCAAATTTGTAGCCGATCCCCCATACGGTCGCTAAGCTCCAGGAGCCAGTATCTTTGATTTTTTCCCGCAGCCGCTTGACGTGAACATCTACGGTGCGGGTATCCCCAATGTATTCATAGCCCCAGATATGGTCTAACAGCTGTTCCCTGGTGAATACTTGGTTGGGGGAGGAAGCAAGGAAGTACAAAAGCTCTAATTCCTTTGGCGGCATATCTACGGCATGTCCGTTGTAAACGACGGAATAGTTGGAGAGGTTGACCTCTAAGCCTGGATATTCAACACATTTGATGTCAGAATTAGCTTTCTGGTTTTTAGAAACCGGATGGTAGCGCCGTAAGACGGCCTTAACCCGAGCGACAAGCTCTTTGGAATCAAAGGGCTTCATAATATAGTCGTCTGCGCCGAGCTCTAACCCGAGGACCTTGTCAAAGATTTCGCCTTTGGCGGAAAGCATGATAATGGGGATATCATGTTTTCCACGTATTTCCCGGCAAACCTGGTAGCCGTCTATGCCCGGCAGCATTAAATCAAGTAAAATCAGGTTAGGTGAATATTGTTCAAATACAGTAAGGGCTTCTTCTCCGTCATTTACGATGCGGGTATCAAAGCATTCTTTTGTCAGGTAAAGCGAGATCAATTCCGCAATATTGACATCATCGTCTACAATCAGAATTTTTTGTTTGGCAACCATAAAAAACCTCCCTTAAAATCTATTCATTTTTAAATTCTGCAATAGTAACGCCTGCATCGCCTTCCCCCATCTCGCCTAAACGGAAAGACTTGATATATTTCTGCCGTTTGAGGTGCTTTTGTACTGCACTGCGCAATGCGCCCGTGCCTTTGCCGTGGACAATGCGTACGGATGGCAGGTGCGCAATGTAAGCGTCGTCTAAATATTTGTCGAGAAGGGCAATGGCTTCGTCGGTTGTTTTGCCAATTAGGTTAAGCTCGGCGGAAATGGAAGCGGATTTGCCCATTTGAAGTTTGCCTGTGCCGGATTTGCCTGGTTTCTTTCCGTAGGAAGGCGTTTCGTCTTCTAAGAGTACAAGGTCGTTAAGGTTGACTAATGAACGTAAAATCCCCATTTGTACATACAAATCCCCTTTAGCATTTGGCAATGTGTGGACAGTACCTTTTAAATTCATGGAAAGTACTTTGACAGAGTCGCCAATCCGCAGTTTTTGGGGCGGTTTTTTATTTTGGGCAGAGCTGTCTTTTTTGGGGGAAAGCTGTTTTTCGGTATCGGACATTTTGCTGCGCAGGCGTGTCCGCTCTTTTTCCATTTCGCTTGCAGGTACATGTGACTGCCCAAATTTGTTGAAATTGCGGATGCTTTCATCGGCAAAGTCTTTTGCGTCCTTTAAAATGGCAAGCGCCTGTTTTTGGGCTTCTTTAATTATTTTGTCACGGCTTTGGTCTATGCGGGCTTGTTTTTGCTCCAGCTTTTGTTTGAGGGCGGCAATCTCTTGTTTGTGCGCGTTGATTTCATTCTGCTCACGCTCTATGGTTGTGCGGCTATGTTCTAAATCTGCGAGTAAGTCTTCAAAGTTGGCTTCCGATTCGGTAATCCGGCTTTTAGCGTCTTCGATTAAAGCCGGGTCTAAACCGATTTTGCCAGAAATAGCAAATGCATTGCTTTTGCCAGGGATGCCGATTAATAGGCGGTAAGTGGGGCTTAGCGTTTCCACAGAAAATTCGCAGCAGGCGTTTTCCACGCCATCGGTGGATAGTGCGTAAATTTTGATTTCACTGTAATGTGTTGTTGCCATCGTGCGGATACGCTGTGTGTGCAGCTTTGAGAGAATGGAAATTGCAAGCGCAGCGCCCTCTGTTGGGTCTGTCCCGGCGCACAGCTCGTCGAAAAGCACTAAAGATTTTTCACTTGCATTTTTTAAGATGGATACAATATTCGTCATGTGGGATGAAAAGGTGCTTAAGCTTTGTTCAATGCTCTGTTCATCCCCGATATCGGCAAATACTTCCTCAAAGACAGCCAGCTCGGAGCGGTCGTTTGCAGGGATATGCAGCCCTGCCTGCCCCATTAAGGTCAAAAGCCCTACGGTTTTTAAGGAAACTGTCTTGCCGCCAGTATTTGGCCCGGTAATGATAAGCAGGTCAAATGTATCGCCGAGCGTTACATCAATTGGAACCACTTTTTTTGGATCCAGCAGGGGATGCCTGCCTTTTCGGATATGGATGCGTCCGTCGGTGTTAAACAGAGGGGCCACACCATTGTGTAGTTTGGCAAGCTGCGCTTTTGCAAATATAAAATCCAGCGTAGTTAAGAGCCGGTAATTGTCTGATATGGCTAATGCATATTCTGAAACCTGTATGCTTAAATTGGCCAGGATAACTTCAATTTCTTTGGCTTCTTTTAAGAAAAGCCCTTTTAATTCGTTATTTAGGTTGACCACGGAAGCAGGTTCAATAAAGAGCGTAGAACCGCTTGACGACTGATCGTGTATCATGCCGGAAACCTGGTTTTTGGCTTCCGCCTTGACGGGAAGGCAGTACCTGCCGTCACGCATCGTGATGACTGTGTCCTGTAAGAAGCCGTTGTTTGACGCCTGGCTCATAACTTTATTCATCTGGCTGCGGATGCGTTCGTTCATGCCCTGGATCGAACGGCGTATGGATTTTAACGTCCGGCTGGCGTCATCGCTGATTTCGTCTTCGGATAAGATACAGCGTTTGATTTCATCATTTAAGGAGGTTAAGGGTTCAAGCGCCGTAAAAAAACCTTCCAGGGAATCTGGCGGTGTATCGTCGCGTTCCCTTCTCCCAAATGCTTTCGCACGCCTGGCAGCTTCTAAAAGGGTGCTAAGCTGCAGGAATTCCGGAATGCTTAGGGTACCTCCGATTTCCAGGCGTTTTAGGGACGCCCCAAACGGATGGATTCCGGCAAAGGAAAGGCTGCCTTTTCGGAAAATCCTGGTAAGCGCATCTTCTGTCTGGCGCTGCGCTTCGCGGATTGCAGATACGTCGGCCATAGGAAGCAGGTTTTGGCACTGCTCTTTGGCGGCGGCGCTATATGCATATCCAGTTAATGTTTCTATAATTTTATCATATTCTAATGTGTGTAATGCTTTTTGATTCATAATAAAACCATCCTTTATATTATGGCAGTGTTAATTCTACTGCCAGGTTTTCTGCTACAAGCCGGTATGTGCCGTCCGGCAGGCTGCCATACATAGTAAGGCTGTAAGTTTCTTGTTGTGCCGTATGTGCAGGGAGGATGCATGCAATATCAGGAAAGCCCCAGATGCTGTCCGGTATAGGAGGGACAACGTACCAGATGCCGTCCAAAAGGACATGCAGTGAAAAGTATTTTCCGTAAGTCCACTGGGCGTCCCCTTGGTTTTCAAATGCCACAGTAATAGCATCATTTTCCCTGGAAACCATGCTTGCCGAAATATTTTCTGGAGGGTCAAGCGGTTCTGCAGGAGTGAGGAAGGGGGCGTACCAGCCTGAGCTGTCCTGGCTTAAATGCCTTGCGCACGGCAGGATCGCAGTGGATGTCCATGTTTGCGGATCGGACCAGCTGTATTCGCTGGCAAGGGCCTTAAAATCGTAATCAAAGCGGTAGGAGACGCCGTTTTGTGCAATCCAGTAACCATTTGACCACGCCGCCTGGATGTCATTTCCGTCTTTGCCGCCGATGCTTATGGCGTAGACAGGGGCCGCCGCCTGAGAAGGCGTAAAGTTTCCGCTTTTTTTTGCGTCTACGGCAGAAAGGGACTGCAGGGCTTTTTGAACCTCGGTGCTGTCGTAAAGGTAGCTGCATGTGGTTATACTGCCGTCGTAACAATATAAGGCCAAGGCGCTTGTATCCGGTGATGCGTTTTCCAGCAGTGTATTGCCAGCGTGCCTGCCGGCGCAGCCAGCAAGGAGAAATGTGCAAAACAAGAACAGGATAGCGCTGAAAAGCTGTTTCATAATGGAAATCCCCCTTACAAAAACTATTTATAACACAATAGCATAAGCGGGGGATTGTTACAAGGTTTTTACTTAGGAAACCTACAGTTGATAAAATAAATTCTTGCATCCCTACTCCATTCCTCGTATAATAAAGGGTAGGCAAGTGATTCACCGCCGCTTGGCGCCTTATAGCGTGTTTTAAAATTGAATCCAGCTATCTGTATCCCCCATTCAGTGGACGTAAATCTGGCAGAAAGCGGTTTTTACATGCACTTTAAGGCAGCGGCGGTTCATACCGAATTAAGTAAGGAGAAGAAATGGTATGGCGGAAGAAAATAAGGAAGAGTTTGCATTTATAAAAGAAAAGATTATAAAAAAGCCAGTGAATAAAAAAAGATTGTTGAAACAAGGTATTTCTACGATTGCGTTTGCTGTGATATTTGGCTTGGTGGCATGTTTTGTATTTACCGTAATGCGTCCTATCATGGAGAATTGGCTTCATCCAAAAGAGGATCCGACTATTTCAATTCCGGAAGACGACTGGGGGACAGAAGCAGTTATGCCAGATACAGAAGAGGCCGGGCATACGCAAGAGGGGCAGGGGACAGAGGTCCAAGAGACAGAAGAGCCGCCGTCTGTAGTAAAAGAACTGGAACTATCGGACTACCAGATTCTGCACAACAAAATTTATGCAATCGGAAAAGAGGCAAACCGCTCAGTTGTGACCGTTACTGGCGTAAAAAGCGATATGGACTGGTATAATAATGCATATGAAAGCAACGGCCAGGCTTCGGGGATTATCATTGGGGATAATGGGAGCGAGCTTTTAATTTTGACCGAACATAAAGTCGTACAGCAAGCAGAAACCCTTAGCGTGACATTTATTGACGAAGTGACAATAGCCGCCGGCTTAAAAAAATATGATGGCAACACGGGGATTGCCGTGTTAGCTGTAGATCTAGCTGAATTGGATGAAAGCACCAAAAGCCGGATTTCTTATGCACACCTGGGCAATTCCAGGGCAGTATCACAGGGGAATATTGCCATCGCAATAGGGAGCCCGTTAGGGACCAATTATTCAATCGGGACAGGAAACATAACATCTGTAGGAAATGTGATTCAGACTGCAGACATGACATATACCGTATTTACAACAGATATAGTTGGAAGCAGCAACAGCAGCGGCGTCCTGTTGAACCTGGAGGGCGAGATAGTTGGCCTGGTTATGCAGGAATACAGTGTGAACGGAGACGACAATACACTGACCGCGATATCGGTTTCCGATTTAAAGAAACAGATTGAAATGCTCTCTAATGGCAGGGATATTCCTTATCTGGGGCTTAAAGTGGTAACAGTTACAAATAAGATTGCCGAAGAATACGACATACCAAGAGGGGTATATATCAAAGAAGTGGTATTAGATTCACCTGCGTTGGCTGCGGGGCTACAGGGGGGGGATGTCATTGTAAGTATGGATGGGGAAGAAATATCCTCAATAAAGGAATACGAGACAAAAGTACTTTCAATGAATCCAGGGCAAACCGTTGATATAACAGTAAAAAGGCAGGGGATGGACGAATATCTTGAAGTAACATGTGCGGTAGCAGCAGGCATACTGCAATAAACATGTATATTAGACAGGAAGGAGAAGCTGCAGCGCAGCGAAAAAGTTATGAAATATATAGAAACGTTCCGGGAAGGCGAGAGGATCAACGAGGTTTTTCTCTGCAAATACAAGCAGTCCGCGCTTACCAAAAACGGAAAACCTTATGAAAATGTAATTTTACAAGATAAAACAGGTATGCTTGATGCCAAGATTTGGGAGCCAGGATCTAATGGGATTGATGATTTTGGGGCACTGGATTATATCTGCGTCACAGGTGATTTGACCAGCTTCCAAGGGGCGCTGCAGCTTAATATGAAACGGGTCCGCAAAGCACAGCCCGGGGAATACGATCCGGCGGATTATTTGCCGGTGAGTGAAAATGATATTGGCCAGATGTATGAGGGGTTGAAGGATTATATCAAAACGGTGGCAAACCCTTACCTTCAAAAGCTCTTATCTATGTTTTTTCTGGAAGATAAAGCGTTTGAGGAACGCTTTAAATTCCATTCCGCGGCAAAAACAGTACATCACGGCTTTGTAGGGGGGCTGCTGGAGCATACATTGGGGGTAACGTCACTCTGTGATGCTTTTTGCAGGCAGTATCCCATTTTAAACCGTGATCTCCTTTTGACGGCTGCTATGTTCCATGACATAGGAAAAATGGAAGAATTATCCGCATTTCCAGCAAATGATTACACAGATGCGGGCCAGCTTTTAGGCCATATCGTAATCGGGACAGAGTGGATCGGCAAGTACATTCAAAAGATTCCCGGTTTCCCAGCCCGTTTGGGTAATGAGCTAAAGCATTGTATCCTGGCACACCATGGAGAATTAGAGTTTGGATCCCCCAAGAAGCCAGCGTTAGTGGAAGCTGTAGCATTAAATTTTGCAGACAATATGGATGCCAAAATGGAAACATTAAAAGAAGCATTTGCAAATGTGCCGGAAGGGAATACAGAGTGGCTGGGATATAACCGGCTCTTAGAGTCGAATATCCGGAAGACTGGTAAATAGGATAAATATGAAGAAAAACGATTTGATTGAACTTACAATAGAAGATATGAGCTCAGACGGAGCAGGGATTGGCAGATACCAGGGCATGGCATTTTTTGTAAAGGATGCTGTTATAGGCGACACAGTAACTGCCAAAATTATAAAATTAAAGAAAACCTACGGCTATGCGCGCCTGATGGAAATTAAGGAGGCTTCACCTGACCGGGTGGAGCCCCGTTGTATATATGCCCGCGCCTGCGGCGGCTGCCAGCTTCAGCATATGAGTTACCAGAGCCAGCTTGCGTTTAAGCAGCAAAAGGTCAGGGAGAATCTGATACGCATTGGAGGGTTTGAAGGGGCTTTTGCAGACAGTATTATGGAGCCAATTGTAGGCATGGAGGAACCATTTGCCTACCGCAATAAGGCGCAGTTCCCAATTGGGACAGATGGTTCCCGCACGGCTGTGGCAGGATTTTATGCAGGCAGGACGCATCATATAATTGCAAATACCAATTGTATCCTGGGCGTGCCAGTCAATGAGGGCGTGTTAAATGCCGTATTGGACTACATGAAGGAATTTGACGTTCCCGCTTATGATGAAGTGACAAAAACGGGGTGGATCCGCCACGTTTTGATCCGCTATGGATTTGACTCGAAAGAGGTTATGGTATGCGTTGTGGCCAATGGAAAGCGCCTGCCAGCAGAACATGCCCTGGTGCAAAAACTCTGCGCTATAGAGGGTATGAAGAGTATTTCGCTGAATACGAATATGAAGGACACAAATGTGGTTTTGGGAGGGCATACAAGGGTTATCTGGGGGGATTCTGGGATTACAGACGCGCTATATCTGCGGGATACGTCAGATTTCCGCCGAATTGGGGAAAAGACGGTATACGGGATTTCCCCACAGTCATTTTACCAGGTGAACCCCGTGCAGACGGAGAAGCTGTATTCCCTTGTTTTGGAATATGCGGGCCTGACAGGAAAGGAAACGGTCTGGGATCTTTACTGCGGGATAGGGACGATTTCCCTGTTTTTGGCCAGATATGCCAAGCAGGTGTATGGAGTTGAAGTAGTGCCGCAGGCTGTCGAGGACGCCAGGCAAAATGCCAGGCGAAACGGAATATCCAATGCGGAATTTTTCCTTGGAAGGGCGGAGGAAATTCTGCCAGTGTTTTATGAGATGGGAACGCAGGAGGGGAAAGGTATTTTGCCGGAAAAGATGGAACTGTCAGACGAGATGCACCATCCTGATGTGATTGTAGTTGATCCGCCGCGGAAGGGATGCGACGGGACTTGTATCGAGACGATGATACGGCTGCAGGCGAAACGGATTGTGTACGTTAGCTGTGATTCTGCAACCTTGGCTAGGGATTTAAAAAAGCTGTGTGATGGGGGGTATGAGGTGAAGAGGGTTAGGGCGGTGGATCAGTTTGGGCAGACGGTACATGTGGAGACTGTGGTGTTGATACAAAGGAAAGATACCTAGAAATCCTTGAATTTACGCACTTTGTGACATTTTTCAGTTTTAACAAAATCGGTGAAAATCACAAGGAAAAGATACTTGTGAAGAAAGTAACCGTAGTTGTGGCATTAGACCTCGGTACGGGGAACACAAAAAATCCTGATAATGAAAGTGAATAGAGAGCTATCAAATATAGTGATAGATTATAGGGATGCTTGAGTGAGAGTGTCCCTATTTTTTATATAGGGCATTCCATAGTGGGATGCTCTTTTCAATTCAATTTTAAAAGGAGGAACTAAAAAATGTCAAACACAGCGTTAAGAGCAGAGAAAGCGAAAGAGATTATTTTTATCAGCGATGCACATGAAAAATTCTACTATGAGAAATTGAAAGAGGTCAGGTATCAGGACGTGTACC
>QXXL01000013.1 GCA_009911505.1 Lachnospiraceae bacterium
AAGTGTCCTTGATTACGATGATGCGGAGGAACAGGTGGACGAGTGCAGAATGTACACAGTGGAAGAACTGTTCTGCTGTGCCTATGCGCCCTATTTTTGGCAGGCGATACAGATACGCTATCCGGAATACGCAACGTATAACCATAATCTGTACGCTATGTTCGGAGGACGGGATTGATGTTAAAAGTCAGGCTTATGGGAACAAAGAACGATATTAAGTGGTTCGGGAAGATTTTACAG
>QXXL01000014.1 GCA_009911505.1 Lachnospiraceae bacterium
TGTAAAAGAAAACCAGTAGAAGGCAAAGGAGAATGATCATGTGTAAAATAATCGCAATCGCAAACCAGAAAGGCGGAGTCGGCAAGACCACCACCACAAGCAATTTAGGAATCGGGTTGGCAAAACAGGGTAAGAAAGTGCTTCTGATTGATGCGGACGCACAGGGCAGTCTGACCGCAAGTTTAGGCTTTACAGAGCCAGACAGTCTGGAAGTCACGCTTGCAACCATTATGGGCAATCTAATCAATGACGAGGAAGTAGAGCCGGGAGAAGGTATCCTCCACCATGAGGAAGGGATAGACTTAATGCCGGGGAACATTGAATTATCCGGTTTAGAGGTTTCCCTTGTGAATGTCATGAGCCGGGAAACGGTACTCCGGTCATACATAGAGATTGTCAGGGAGAGCTACGATTATATCTTAATTGACTGTATGCCTTCCCTCGGCATGATTACCATAAACGCCTTTGCCAGCGCCGACAGCATATTGATACCCGTACAGGCGGCATATCTGCCCGTCAAAGGCTTGCAGCAGCTTATTAAGACGGTGGGCAAGGTAAAGCGGCAGATTAACCCGAAACTGGAAATAGAGGGGATTCTGCTTACAATGGTGGACAGCCGGACGAACTACGCAAAGGACATCAGCTCCATGCTGAAGGAAGCCTATGGAAGCCGGGTGAGGATATTTGCCAATGTTATTCCCAT
>QXXL01000185.1 GCA_009911505.1 Lachnospiraceae bacterium
GTAAAAAACCGTGGGGAGCTGCCGCAGTACTTTGTAGAAAACAGCCACGATCCTATCATAAGCAGGGAGGTTTTTGAGCAGACACAGCAGGAACTGGAGCGCCGGATCAAAAAGTTTGGCATAACCAGAAATCCGCACAGGAGAACCCTTTTTACGGGCCTGATCCGCTGCGGGCTGTGCGGCAAGAATTTCCGCCATAAGATCGCCAATGCCGGGAAGAAATGCGAAAAGCCGGTATGGTGCTGCTCTACATTCAATACCCGCGGCAAAAATGCCTGCCCTGCGCA
>QXXL01000186.1 GCA_009911505.1 Lachnospiraceae bacterium
TACGAAACAAATTAAAGAAATCCGCGTACCAAAGCACTACTGTCTGGTTTACGCATTCCGTGATGGGCACACCGAAGAAGTAGCCTGGCAGCATAAATCCCGCCGGGAAAGCTGGACACCCGAGATGAAACAAAAGGCGCGGGAAAACGCCCGGCGGCAAGCAGAAAGGAGAAAGCAATGACTGGTGCAAGAATCGTCCACAAAATAGAAAGCAGGAACAGCCTGCATCCGGCCATAGCGGATACTGCTAAACAGAAAAAGCGTGTAGCGGCTTATGCCCGGGTTTCTACCGACTCTGATGAACAGCTATCCAGTTATGAAGCACAGGTTGAGTTTTACACCCGGCATATCCAAAGCAATCCGGAATGGGAGTTTGTCAATGTATATACGGACGAAGGCATCTCCGGCACGAATACCAAAAAACGTGAAGGGTTTAACCGGATGGTTGCGGATGCACTTAGCGGCAGGATTGACCTGATCCTCACAAAATCTATCAGCCGCTTTGCCCGAAATACAGTCGATACGCTGACCACCGTCCGCAAGCTGAAAGAGAAAAATGTGGAAGTATATTTTGAGAAAGAAAACATCTACACGCTGGATGCCAAAGGCGAGGTGATGATTACTATTATGAGCAGCCTGGCACAGGAGGAAAGCCGTTCGATCTCTGAGAATGTGACCTGGGGAAAACGCCGCAGTATGGAAGAAGGCAGGTTCTCCCTTGCGTATAAATACTTTCTCGGCTACAAAAAAGGCGATGACGGTATTTTACAAATTGTGGAGGAAGAAGCTAAAATTGTCCGGAAAATCTACCAGCTATTCTTGGAAGGTAAAACTATCCGTGCGATTGCCGACCACCTTACCAAATGTGGGATACCAACGCCAAGAGGTAAAGAAAAATGGAGCGCCTCTACTATTGTGAGCATCCTTACTAACGAAAAATATAAAGGCGATGCCCTGCTCCAAAAAACCTATACTGCCGATTTTCTGACCAAGAAAAGCAAAAAGAACCGCGGTGAAGTACCGCAATACTATATCAAAGATTCCCACCCAGCAATCATAGATCCAGAAACCTTTGATCTGGTACAACAGGAAATTGAGCGGCGACGACCTAACAGGCGGCAGCTGCACCGGAGCAGCCCATTTACAGCCAAAATCATATGCGGAGAATGTGGCGGCTACTATGGGCGGAAGGTCTGGCACAGCAACAGCAAGCACCGCAAATATATCTGGCGCTGCAACCAGAAATATGAAGCAGAAACAATGTGTTCCACCCCCAATCTGGATGAGTCTGCCATCGAAACGGCATTTGTGGAGGCGTTTAACCAAATGCTGGGTGATAAAGAACAATATATTGCCCGGTTTGAGGAAATGTTGCCACTACTGGCAGATACCACAAAGCTGGAAGCGCAGATGACAGAAGCCCAAACTAAACATGATGGGCTGATGGATAATCTCCGCCGCTATATGGAGGAAAATACCCGTCAAATCCAAGATCAGGAAGAATATAACCGCCGCTTTTCTGAACTGGATGCAGAATGTAAAAAGGCTGAGGAAGAAATCAAGGCTATACAAAAAGAGCTTCTGTCACAATCAGGCAGGAAGGAGCAAATCCGCCGCTGCCTGGATAAGCTACGGAAATGCGGGGATATCCTGGAAGAGTTTGACCTTGATTTGTGGAATTCCATGGTTGAGTCCGTCACAGTATGTACCGATAGAAAACTGGCATTCTTATTCCGGGACGGGACGGAAGTCTTGATACAGATGTCAGAAAAAACAAAAATATCTAAAACAACATGACCGTACTTTAGCAATGCACAGTCTAGCTGTGAGTAACTTATAATTTAAAGCCTACGGAGGTTCCGTGGGCTTTTCCATATGTTTGCATACAGATGAAAAATCTGGTATAATTGAGTTGTGATGAATAGAGACATTCACTTGGAAAATTGTTTAGGTCTTCTGTCTTAAGCAGCTATTCCGTTTACGAAAATTCCAGAATAAAATTACACTGTTTATTGGTTAGGAGTGTTAAGATGAAAATAGATAAAATACATATTAAAGGTTTTCGGAATTTTGACGACGAGGAAATAACTTTTCAATCAAAAACTTTGATTATTGGAGCAAATGATGTGGGAAAGACTAACCTCCTTTATGCTCTAAGACTTTTATTTGATAAATCACTTAATGAACATGATTTGGAGTTGGCCGATAGTGATTATAATGCTTATTCCAGGGCCAATGAGATTGAAATCACTGTTACAATTTCTGATGTAGTAGAGGATTGCCTTTTAAGTACATTCAGTGGCTCCATAAAAGACGGTGTTACTATGATTCGTTACTCAAACACAAAAGACGGATCATATAGAATTTTTATGGGATTCAACGAGAAGACTTTAGAAGAATTCCCTAGCCGTCATTATATTAAAAGATTGAACATGCAATATGTTGACACTAATCGTGATCTATTTTCTTTTTTAAAGCGCGAACGGAATCAGATGTTAACACTTGCAAAAGATAAACGAACCGTTGAAATAGCGCAAGAAGATGATGAAAAAACAACAGCTATTCAAAATGATCTGAATACTATAAACACAAAAGTCAGTTCGTTGAACTATGTTTCTACAGCTCTAGAACAAGTGAACAAAGAGTTGTCTGATCTGTCCATTCACAACACAGATCAATCAGTTCAGTTTATTGCTGGTGAGAGTAGCGCGGAAAAATTGTTAGACGGTTTAGTTTTAGCATATTCTTCAGAAGAAAATCCTTTAGCAATAGGTGGGGATGGTAGAAATAATCAAATTTTCCTGGCTACTTGGATTGCAAAGCAGAATATTCAAAAGAATGTGGATCATGTTACTTTTTATGCAATTGAAGAGCCTGAAGCTCACCTACATCCACATCAGCAACGAAAATTATCAGAGTACATCCAAAATAAGTTCGATGACCAAGTGTTTATAACTTCACACTCGCCACATATTGCCTCACGGTTTAAACCGGAAAACATGGTGCGGCTTTATTCTAAAAATAAGTTTACCTATGCAGCTTGTGGAGGCTGTAATCCGATGTTGAAAGAAATTTTTGATGAGTTCGGCTATCGTCTTAACGTGCTATCCTCAGAAACATTCTTTTCAAATGGAGTTTTTCTTGTAGAAGGAACCTCGGAAGTACTGTTTTATACATCATTAGCTCAAGAACTCGATGTTGATTTAGATCGCCATAATCTATCTATCCTGTCAGTTGAGGGGATAGGTTTTAAACCGTACATTGCGGTTTGTAACGCATTAAATATTCCGTGGGTACTTAGGACCGACAATGATATTTTTTCTAAACCCACAAAATCTCCCACTATGCACTATTATGCGGGAGTTTCTCGCATTATAGGCATTCTGGAACTCGTTGCTGATCAAAATAACTCGTTATTGCAATATTGGTCGGATCATAAAGCTGAAAATGAATGGCAATATGAAACCGAAGCTCCAGCGGTAGCCAATGATTTAAATGCGCACATTAAAGAACAGGCTGAGTTATTTGGAATGTTTCTGTCCGATATCGATTTAGAAAATGATTTGGCTAATAGTCCTTTGCAGGAAGAACTTTTTCAATATTATGGCAAAAAGAAAGTTGATACACTTGTGAAAGTCATGCAGACTAAAAAAGCTGAAAATATGCTTGGTTTTTTATCGGAACATCATGCGGCTTTAAAGACACTTGATGGCAATAAAATTACGAAACCTCTAATGATACTTAAGCAGGCCGTTGAAGAAAGGACTCACCCAAATCATGAATAAAGAACCTACACAGGAACAGATGGAAGTACTAGAACATACCGGAAACATTGTTGTAACGGCAAAGCCAGGTTCAGGCAAAACTTTTACAGTGGTTGAAAAAATCGCAAATATCATGCCATCATTGCCGAGTTATCAAGGGATTATAGCGATTTCATTTACAAACAAAGCCAGCGACGAACTCAAAAGACGTTGTAAACAACGCGGAGTTGAACCAAAGCAATCGTTCTTTGGGACAATTGACAAGTTCTACATTTCACAAATTATAATTCCTTTCGCAAGTCATCTGACTTGCCTAATGCCAGAATATGAAGTCGTCAATACGCTGAAAGATGATCCTAGTTATTCTGAATTAAATAATATCAATGGCAATCTTACCCCAGAGCAAGAATCTCTACTGTTATCTGCTCTTAGTGAGGGGAAAATATTTTTGGAAATTTCAGGAGAAATTGCCTTATATATTTTAAAAAATGTATCTGGCGCATTGAATTACATGAAAGCACGGTATACACATATTTTCATTGATGAATATCAGGATTGCGGAAAAATACAACACGCGATATTTTTATTGTTAGTAGATAACGGGTTAACTGGTATTGCTGTTGGCGATATTAACCAAGCAATTTATGGTTTTTCAAACCGCTTCCCTAAATACTTGATCTCTTTGATTGGGCAAAAAAATTTTAAGCATATTGAATTAAATAAGAATCATCGCTGTCATCCAAGTATTTCAGAATATTCGCTATGCCTCTTTAATGCATCAAAAGAGATTTATGAAGATAAACGTGTTTTTAGGGTTTCCGTTGCTGGGAACGAAAAAAATATTGCCGAGAAAATTGATCAGAATCTATCTGCCATCAAAGAAAAATATGGTGTAAAGCATAACAATAATGTGGCGATTTTATGCAGAAATAATGGTATTGTGCATTTGTTGGATTCTGTCCTGAAAACATCTCATAAAACTTTTACGGATACCCCGTTGGATCGAGATAACTCTGAATGGGGGCGCCTTTTTCGTGACATAATTTCTGCACGCTTTGATGAGAATGTTTTTGCTGTTGATTATGCCGAACAACTTTTTCCTGATGAATTAGAATCTGTAAAATATCACAAAGCACTCGTCCTTTGTCAGAGAATCTTTACTTGTCATCGGGATGCTATTTCTTCTGTAGAGTCCGATATTATAGACTTAGCACAGCTGGTTTATCCTAAAAAGAAAAGTAAATCTGCAATTGCCATGCTAAATCAAGTATTAACGGATGACAAATTATTAAATAGTTATATTCCTGCAGCAGAAAATGAAATAAACCTTATGACGCTACATAAGTCAAAAGGGCTAGAATTTAATATTGTATTTCACATGGATTTGTATAAATGGATTCTGCCAAATGAATATGGCAATGCAGCCGCACAACTGCAAGATTTAAACTTACATTATGTAGGTGTAACACGCGCAATTGATGTTTGCTATCTGATGAATGGCTCAATGAGGTATAGAAGTAAACAAGGCGATTTTGTAAAGGCTGAACCATCACCATTTCTATCTAAAACTGGGCTCTCTGAACGCCGACGCGATGTAACTTGGGAATAATTTCATAAGATGCATTTTGGTGCAATGCGAAAGAGGTGGTATTATTTATGTAGATATCGTGTAAACTTGCGGTGCACCTTTATAGATTTGTATTATTCGTGACGTGTACACACAGTTAAAACACGCCCTCTTAAACGAATCTGAAGCCTGGGATTTTTCTTTCTCCGTATAGCCCACCGTGCCCACATCCTGTTTCGCAATCCATTCGCCGGACGCAGGGTCTCTGATCTCCACCGTGCAGTAAAGGTTCCCATCTATGCACTGGTGGCTCCTTTTCCAGCCGAACATGCCGAATGTCTCATCCAGTACCTTCTGGTCTACCCTGGCGTCCTTATACAGCAGTAGGCTGACACCGCTTTCCTTCACAACAGACACCCTGCACTCAATCTCATCTGCATGGAGCAGCCTGACCTGGTTTTCCATATGACCATTCCTTTCAAATATCTGATAGAATGGGCAGGGAAAACCCATGTATTCCCTGCCCCCAAATTTATGCCGCCTTTATCTGGAATCTGCGCGAAGAGGCTACTTTCACGTAATCTCTGTAAATCTCCGGCTGTTCCAGCTTTATCCTCTTAGTGTCAAGCCTTGTGGTATCCACATTGCTCCAGGATACCCTGTAACGCCCGCTGGACGCAGTCTCATTGTCCTGCATGAACAGCTTGACCTCCTGCTCAATCTGTTTCTGCTCCGTCTCCAGCCTTTCAATAGCTGCAAGGATTTCCTCACGGCGTGCAAGCTTATCGTCAAACCCTACAAGTTCAACTGAGCTTGCTTTCCTTGCGGTATGGAAATACCGCTCAAGCACCAGGTCGCAGGCTTTAGAACCGTCCGGATCGGGCATGATGCCTGTCATGACATAGCCCTCCCAAAAGGATTTCTCCGCTTCCACAAGCCCTGCAATTATCCCATCATCCCATTCCAGTTTATGGTAGACAAATCCCTGCCCCAATATGACTGCCGCTATATACCATGCGCGCTTCCCTGTGACCGCCATGTAATGGTAACACTGCATCATATATTGGAGAGGGATGTTCCCATCCTTCCACTTGTCCGCATTGTATGCGCTTGCCGTCTTACATTCCAGCCCGGCGTCCTCACCCACTATCAGACGGTCCACATCCGCTATCATAAATGGATGCTCCCTGCTTCGGTACATAAAATTAGACTTCCTTACTTTCAGCCCTGTGGCTTCCATAAAACGTTCTGCCACGTACTGTTCCAGGTCATGCCCGATGCGGACTGCCTCGCTGTCCGCATCCTCCGTTACACCTCCTGTCTTGTCGTGGTACAGTTTCATGAGGCTGCCGTATGGGTTCAGCCCGCATACCGTCCCTGCATCCGAGCCGCCGATCCCGGTCTTCCTTAATGCCAGCCATTCTTCATGGCTCATATTTAAAATTGGTATCTTCTCGTACATATCCATCCTCCTGCGTTCAATCCATCCATTCTTTTTTAAACAGGATGCTGGCAACGGCTACAAAGAACAGCGCCACTTTCACAATCCGCGGTATCCTTACCCTTTCTTCCCTTTTTTTCATCTTCTGTCTCCTCACCGTCTTATCCAAAAAGGGCAGGCTTACATTATAGCAGCCTGTCCTTTCATGATGTTCCATTATGCCGCGCATACCATCTGGTATGCCCTGTCAATCATCGGATTCCCTTCCACCGTCTTCAGAAATAAGTTCTCCCGGTAGTTCTTCGTCTTGCGGATTGGCTCCGCATGGGTGGCAAAATCAGACACTGCATTGACAAAACGGTAGCCGTTCTTTCCCATCCCCTGCAAGTCAGGCGCATCAAAATACCTTGCTTTCATGTCATTTAACAGGGTGATATTATTTTTCTTTTGTGCCGCTGTCATATCTTCCGTAACAGGGAAGAACTCAGACATATATTCCATAATCTTCTTATCTGTCATCCTCTTCCTCACCAACCCATCTACGCTTTTTCCAAGTTCCTTCATGTACTGCTCTGCAAACTTCAGGGTAATCCGTGCATCATCTATCCGCTCCATGATGTTAGATGTATGCTTTGCTGTCCATGTCCGCTTCGCCGTACGGAACGCAAGATTCAGCGTATTCTGACATACAACACGTATGGGCGTCATGGCTGCTTTTATGGAACATCCCCCGTCATGGGAATTCATGATAACAAAATATGGCACAATTTCATCTCCTGCAATAATAAACCTCTGTGGGAGCCTTGCAAGCATGAATGTTCTTCTGCCGCCTTGCAGCGCTCCGGCTGTCTCATACCGGATGCCGCCGCCAAGAAGTTCATCTGTAAATGCAAAGGCCTCCTCATTCTGCACTACCTGATAACGGTCGCTGACAACGCCTAACACGCTCTGATCCAAATCCCTGACATTGGCTTTATAGCCTGTTATCAGTGTTCCGCTTTCCGTAAAAACGTCTTTCTGTTCTACTTTCCAATCCAGTCCTGCAAGCCTCAGTGCATCTTCTGAACATTGGCATTCTTCAACAACTGTTCCAATCCCATGCCAAGGCTTCACTCTTGCTGAAAACATGGTTTCTACTTCTGCTGGCATACTCATTTCCTCCTTTCAAGCTTTCCTGCAACCCAAATGATGATACTGCCTGCTGCTTTTCCTACAAGTTTCAAAACTTTCATTCCTTTTTCCATTTAAAACCTCCTGTGTATTCTGGCAGATTTGATTCCTCTGCCTATATATTGGTTATTCTGTTACAAAAGGATAATATATCAACCAATCCCTGTTGTTTACGATAGCTAAAACGATGCCTGTAATCTGAACAAAAATACTGATGAACTCAAAAGAATACCTGTACCCCTCCAATAGCACTAAATGATTATAAGTTCCATTGGAACATAAAAAAGGATATCTGCACCCTTATTGGGGAATTACAGATATCCTTTTATTCATCTTGAAAATAACTTTTATAATGCCACAGAATTATACCTTTATCTCTCAATAACCCATTCTTGCTTCATATTCTGAAATCATTTGCAGATTGGATTTTTCCACTTCATTTAATACGTCATCCGAAAAGTTTTCTGGTTCAATAGTGCCTTCATACCAAGAACACATATCAAAATACCCCTGCAATTGTTCATCATTAAACCTTCTGCCATGCCTTGCATAAATCTCATTTCTTGCAATCCTACACTCGGCAGCCGTTTTTCCTTCCAATTCTGCAGCATCAATAGAAAAGACATTATCTTCTGGAAATACAAACTCACAGCTGTCTTCCGCAATCTTATTTGTAATATAAGCGCCGGCAAAAACAGCACAAATTGCTAAACATAATATTTTTTTCTTCATATTCTCCCACTATTTTCCTTTCGTATCCCATATACGACTCATTTGTCAAATATCTTGGGTTTCTTTTTCATATTATTTTCTAATCTTCACAGATTTTCTATTGCTCCATTTTCCATAATAGATTTTTCCTGAAATCTTCTTGTATACTCTTACACGGATGTAATACGTTTTCTTTAGTTTCAATTTTTTAATCGTTGCCGTACCGCTTTTGCTTGTAATCGTCTTAGCTCCTTTAAAATTTTTCTTAAGCCCATACTGAATTTTATAACCGTCACAATTAAAATGCCCACTCAATTTTAGCGCTGCTTTTTTTCCTTTCACGTTTTTTGCACTTTTAATTTTAGCCTTTGTTGAATTGACTTTTTTAATTGCATTGGCTGTACCTGCCCCATTATCTGTTGTTTTCTTAACCGTGACGGTACAGGATGCACTTACGCCGCTTGCCGTATATGCCGTAATTTTTGCCGTTCCTTCTTTTTTTGCTAAAATTGCTCCATTATTCACCTCCGCTACTGCAGTTTTACTCGACTTCCAACGGATGGTGTCAGTGCTTTCCAACGGAAGCGCCTGTGCGGATATAGGCTTTCGGTCACCCACTTTCATGCTTAAAGAAGACTTGCTTATTTTTACGGATACCGCCGGAACCAGCACAGTGACCGTACACTGTGCCTGCAGCCCATTTGCGGCAGTTGCAGTTATAACCGCTGTCCCTTTTGCTTTTGCCTTTACAACACCGCTACCGCTTACGCTTGCCACGCTTGGATTATCAGATTCCCATGTGACAGACTTATCGGTTGCGTTTGACGGCATAATTGTCACTTTCAGGCTTTGTTCTTTGGAACGGTTAAGAGACAGTTTCATTGGAAGTGCAATCTGGGTTACAGGGATTTCCTTTACCTCAATGTCAAAAGCAGCCTTTTCACCACCGTAACTTACCATAACCGTCTGCCTGCCAATCCTGTTCATATCATAGCCACTCAGCATCTCTTTATCAAGAGGGATTGACGTATTTATCCCATCTTCATAATTTATTTCAAGGGCTGCTCCAGTAAGTTCCAACGTCTCCCCTTGATTATAAATAAGTTTTGTGGGCATGGAATCTAATTTAATTGAGTTTATCCGAACCATACGGGTTTTCTTTAACTGCGGATATGCATAACTGCAGTATGTATCAACTTCCCATATATTAGAAAAGTCGTATCCATTAAAAGATGTCCTCACCCTCATCTGAGTTTCTGTTAAAGACATACATCCCGTTATACGATCTGAAACTCCTGCTATACCTTGTTTTGCCGTTCCCCTTAAATACTGACAGCTTTCTATATCAGTAAATTCGTCTCCCTCTCCACATATTGCGCCCCCTACATTGCCAGCATCAATTTTTCCCACATTATAACAACGCTTTACTGTTGCATACACTATCCCCGTACCCAGTATGCCACCAACGAATAAATCTGTGCCATCATTTCCACTGCATACCATATCACATACATTATAGCTGTCTCTAATGAAGACTGTACCAGAACCATCATATCTCCAAGCACTTCCCAGTAAACCACCTGCATAAGAGTTTCCTTCTTTCACCTGCACCTGTACTATTCCATCGACATAGCAGTTTTGCATAATAATTCCTTTATCTATATCAGCATAAGCGTTTCCAGCAATACATCCTGCATGAATATTCATACCCTGTGCCGCTGTTACATCAATATTGCAGTCTACCATGCCAAGATTCATAATAGAACCTCCACCATAGATATCCTCAAATAGTCCGAGATGTACGCTTACATCATATTCATTCTCAGGAATAAATTCCCCAAAAATATGCATCCCGATAATCTTATGGCCATTCCCATCAAATGTACCATAAAATCCCTGATCCATACTTCCAATAGGTTTCCATCCTGTTCCACAGTCATAATCTCCCCCTTTTTCTGTGGCTTTTGACATATCAATATCATTCATCAAAATATACTTTCCCCCTAAATCATTGCGTATTCCATATAAATCCTCAATCGTGTATATCGCTTCATAGCCAGCAGGCACTTCTACCAATGATTTTATATCAGTATTTTCTGCCTTTACTATTATAGAATCTAACGGCACAACCGAAAATGCCAATATAACTGATAAAACCACTGATAATATTTTCTTTTTTCTCCTTGTATGTAACATAACAATTCTCTCCTTTTTGTATAATACGATTTTTCTGTTTTTCAATCTTCTTTCATTATAATCCTGTAATTTATACTTGTAGCAATATATTCTTCATTATCCCCACCTGCTTATTCCCCATATCTGCTCATACCGTCTCCTTTCTACACATACTATTTTCTTTCACTTCCTTCAGCAGCTGCTTCACCCTGCGTTCGCTCAAATCCAAATTTCTCGCTATCTCTTGTGTTGTTTCTTTCCCATGATTTTCCAGGATATACTGCAAAACAAAATTCCTGTTATATAGTTTCTTCGGAAATGTGATTGTCAATCCCCTATATCGGTTATATATTTTCTCCACTTCTCCGACATCCCCCAAAATCTCAGCCAAATCTTCATATATTTCACAGTAATTTTTTGCATTATCTGTAAGAATACTACCACCACCTTTTTTTCATTTTATAAAGTCTGAAATGAAAATACCAGTCGTAAATTTCCCATGAAATTTACATTGTATTTTTCATACTTATGTAAGACCACTATGATTTGTAACATAACTTCAAAACCAGAAATCACAATTTCAAGATGCAAGTTCGCAAAATACCCATTTAACCCGCATCTCACCGATATAAGCCGTTAATTCAGAAAAAGAATATACTCATCATGTTTAAAAAAGAATCAAGCTTACATCATACTGTCCCAGAATCCTCATTAAATTTCTATACAATCTGCCTTATATAATCTCATAAAAAATTTTTCAGTCATTAACTCTCAGTGAAAACTTCGCTGTAATTTTCATTTCAGGTATAAGGAAATCAATGTTGAAAAACAAAAAGCCCACGAGACAAACTGGTATCTCGTGGACTTTTCGCTCCATATAAATTTCTAAAATATATTTTATACTTAATGATACAAGAGTGTCAAAATCCCATCGCCGCAGGCGATTTTGAATGGATTTTGACAGATAACTATGATGGTAACTGAATAGTTACATACTTTTTAAAAATACTCTCCCGCCTCGTCTGCAGAAAGACCGTATTTTTTAATTATAACCATCTTAATTTCAGATTCCCCATGTCCAAGCTCTTTTAGGACATCTACCGTTCCCTGTATTCCTTCTTTCCGTACTTTTTCTTCCCGCAGCCTTACCTGAGGCTCCACAATTTCCATCAATGCATCAAACATATCGGCATCTCCTTTCCAATCCTCTACTATCTGTTGGTTTGCTTCCAGCATCACCCATAAGACAGAATCTGCCATATCCTTATCATCTTTTTCTGTCAGGGTTTTTATTCTGTCCAAAAGTTTGACAACATCCTTCTTCTCTACATTCTCTGATAAAACCCGAAGCCATGTATGCTTTTCCTGATCCAATTCCCTTGTGACAATAATCTGTGTTGGAAACAGAACGTTTCCCTCCACATAATAAATCCCTCTCTCCAAATTTGACACATGGTATCCATGTTCTTTAAAATATCGGAATAACCCCTCCGGCTTTGTTTCCCGAACAAGCGAAACAGTTATGTCATCCGCTTTTCTTTCATCAAGAGCCTTTCCATATGATTTGTAAAGGCTTGCGTAAGCCCCTACTTTGTAAAAAACATCTATATCCAAATGGTCTTCTG
This sequence comes from Lachnospiraceae bacterium, assembly GCA_009911505.1. Lineage (GTDB taxonomy): Bacteria > Bacillota > Clostridia > Lachnospirales > Lachnospiraceae > Roseburia_B. Next base: position 12,454 of record QXXL01000186.1, read on the forward strand.
GCGACTTGTATTCTATTATATTATGTCCCCGAAAAAAACTTCCTATCTCGTTGGCAATATGTGCGGAAGTATCTTTTCGAATAATCAACAAGTCAATCTCCAGTGGCTTTGTGTTAAGATTATGCTCTTTTTCAAAGATGAGGTCATCCTTGTTTTGGCGAAATTCAAGATTCATCGCAGCCACAAATCCCGGATGCCATTGTACTTTCTTATCTTTCATGACATATAACCTTCTCCTTTTCAGTATAACATATTTCTTCTGCCTGCAAAAGCAGCAGGATAAATTTTCTGTTTTTCTTACCGTATCAAGGCTATTTCAAAAGTTGTAAAATTGTTGTAAATTTACTTATGAACTCTATAAAATCTTCTATTTCCTAAGTTCCTGCAACACTTTTTGTATGTTGCCGTGGCAGACGAATAGTATTTTAATCATATCTTTTATATCCCTTCATAAGCCTTCAAACCTTGATATTTCAGGCATTTAGGCACTTTTTTCATTTTTGGTTTATTACCCATAATCTGCGTAATTCGTTATAAATCTACGCAAATTTACGGGCAAATGGTGTAGTAATTGGTGTAGTAGATTAGTGTACTTCTCAACCTGATTTTCTCTGTTTTCCCTGCGTATTAGCTTTGAAGTCCAAGATTTTTGCCATCTGCTCCGCCGCCCGGTCATAGCTTGCATGGGTATATACATTCAACGTAACGCCTACGTCAGAATGTCCCATCACATACTGCAAGGTTTTAATATCCATGCCTGCATTTGCCATGTTGGTGCAGAAAGTGTGGCGAAATACATGTGGCGTAATATGTGGCAATGGATTGTCCGGATGCAGCTTCTTATATTTCTTCATTGCCCACCGCATCTCGTTCTCAATATGTAATGCCACTTTCGGGTGATTGTCTTTGTCAATCAGAAGAAAACTGCTGTAACCGTCTATGATTACTTCTGTATTCAATTTCGGACGGCTGGCAAGGATATTCTTCAAGCTGTGATACACTTCCTCTGTCATCGGGATAAAACGGCATCCACACTCTGTTTTTGTTTTTTCCACATAATACTTTCCGCCTCGTTCCCTGACAAGCTGCTTGTCAACACGGATTTTTCGATTTTGGAAATCAAGGTCATTTTTTGTCAAGCCACAAAATTCGCTGACACGTATTCCTGTTCCCAACAACACGACAAATTCATCATAATACTTACAGTAGGTTTTATCCTCACGGATAAAACTCATCCAAAGTTTCTGCTGTTCCTCTGTCATGGCGATACGCTTCTGTGAATCGTTTGGCACAACATCAACCAGCTTAAAATCAAATGGATTCCTGCGGATAATATCCTCATTATATGCCATCTGAAAAGCAGGTTTTACAACGCCCCTGACGCTTGTAATCGTGCTGTATCCTTTACCGTCATTATGCAGCTTCATGATCCACTGCTGGGCATCAGATACCTTAATATCCCTTATCTGACGGTAGCCGAAATCTTCTTTCTTAATCAGATTAAGAACAAAATTATATCCGACTTTGGTATTGTAACGTACACCCTGCTTCAAGCTGATATAGCGTTCCAAGAGGGCAATAACGGTAACTTCTCCGGCTGCATAGTCAATCCCATCGTCAAGCTGCCTCTGGATTACCTTTTCCTTTTCCCGCAGTTCCTTCAAATCAGAGGAATAAATGGTCTGCCGTTTTCCGTGGATATCCGTATAGCGGTACTGATAAATCAGGTCTTTTCTCTGGCTCTCTCCTGTCTTTAAGACTCGTCCTTTATTGTCTTTTCGTTTCTCAGACATTTTCAAACTCCTTTCCGTGGTGGAAAGAGCCTTGATATGACTCATCCATTGTACCATACCAAAGCCAAATTTACACCATCAGATTCATAAAACTGTGAGAAATAAGTCAAATAGCTAAATCAGATAGAATACTCGCTCTCGATATACTGATCGAACAGGCGGCGTTTGATCAATCGCTTATTGCCAACCCACAAAACAAAGCGGCAGTTTCTCTCGTTGGTAAGCTCACGTAGCTTATTTACACCAATCCCTGAATAAGCGGCAGCTTCTTCCAGACTTAGATTACTCTTTTCCCAAATCGGAACTTCTTTCATTGGCTTTCGCCTCCCTCCATCAGCTTTTTAAGACGTTCCATTTTCTGCTGTGCCGTTATTTTGCGGAAATCGCCACCCGTAAAGCGGACAGGCACACACATTTCAAGCAACCTGCCATAAATGCGTGCGTGCGGCACGTCCTCCGGATTCCTAAGCTGCTCCGGCGTAAGGTTTGTCGTTGCAATCAGCGGCTTTTTGCTGATATACCTGCTGTCAATCACGTTGTATACCTGTTCCAGTCCGTATTCTGTACCTCTCTCCATGCCGAAATCATCAAGGATAAGCAGGGGATAGGAACACAGCTTTACGATGTATTCATTCCTGTTTTCCGAGCCGTAGAAAAGGTTGTTCAAAATTGTCGCAAAGTTCGTCATGCAGACGGGTATTTCCTTCTCCATGAGGGCGTTGGCAATACAGCCTGCAAAATAGCTTTTCCCCGATCCGACATTCCCCCACAGCAGGTAGCCGAGGTTTTCAGCCCGTACCGTTTCCCACTTTTCCACATAAGAGTGCGCTTTCCCTATCTGCGGGCATTTCCCGTTGTCATTTTCAAAAGTCCAGTGACGCATGGCAGGATTGGAAAAGCCTTCCCGTTTCAGACGTTCCACTTCGGCACTGTGTTTTTCATCCGCATCTTTTTTCTCACGTTTTTCACGTTCTGCCCTGCGGCAGTCGCATTCAGACGGGTGCCGGTCACGCCCGAATAAAGCCCTGCCTTTAGGAAAATATGCTTCTTTAGGCTTGTGGCATTTCCCACAGTACAGTAAACCGTCCTCCCCTTTGTAATCCTCCGGCTCCTGCGTGGTATCCATCATTTTCAGAACCGTATCCGTTAAACCGTTCATAAGCTGTCCTCCTCACTGTATGAATAATCAGGTATCCCTTTCTTTGGCACTGCCTTGTCAGCGTCCTCCTGCGCCCATTTGTAAATCGTGGCGGCATGGTTATGGTACTGTTTCCCGCTTGAAGCGATATGCATGGATAAGCGGTCAATATAATATTCCCACTTGCCGGGCAGTTCCAATTTCAGACCGTTAATCTCCGCATCAGAAAGAAAAACATTATTAAATCTCCCATAAGTGGCGTGGGCGGGTGTTTCTTTCTCTCCCTCTCCCTCTTTCTCTATCTCTTTATCTCTCTCTATCTCTAACTCTCTCTCTACGCTACAAATCTGTTTCAGATTGTTACCACCCGTTTCATTCGTGTTACATTGTAACAGCCTGTCATTTCCGACAGCCTGCTTTTTCCTCTCCCTATGCTCCCTCACACGCATAGCCGAAGCTGTTTCCGAGCCGATGATTGTCGGCACTTCCGTTAGCTGGTACTCGTCATCATCGCCGATTTCTATCAGCCCATGCCGCTGTAAAAACGCAAGCGTCAGCTTCACGTTCTCTGCATCCTCATCAAGCGCAAGGGCAATCTCCGAAGCGAAGTTGTCCTCCACGCCCTCAAAGTAAAGTTTCCCCTCGTCTTTTAACGACAGCAGCATCATTTTCAGATAGATAATCGTATGCGTATCGCCGCCCGCTATGGAGCGCAGCTTCTTGATGCGCTTGTCTGAAAACCAGTCCGCTTTCAGTTTCAGCCAGTAATACCTCTTTGCCATAAATTTCTCCTCTCCGTTCCGGTCGGCGCAGAGCCAACGTCCACCGGACGTTGTGCGCCCTCCTTAAACGCACAAAAAGGACAGCCCAGACTTTTCCCATAAGTCTGTGACTGCCCTTGCGCTGTGTTAATGAAAAATAATTCAAAATCCCTTGAAAACTTTCTGCAATCAATCGGGAAGAATTGCAGAATCATATGTGGGATTTATGTATTCAGTTTTGATTGTCAGTTTTTATGTATCTGCCCTAAATTTTCAGCTTGTCCGCACCGTATTTGTGAATGATACGAAAAAGGATTTCTTTCTCTTTCCCCTCTGCTTTATCATATAAGCCGCATAAGGTTTTCTGTTCCGTCAGCGTGAGTGTGTTGGTATAGGGCTTGTAATTTTCTGTGATGAAAACCCCGCCGCCTTCGCCCGGCTTTGTGTAGACAGGGTAATCAAAAGACAGTGCGATAACGTCATTCATTATCGTGCGCCTTGAAACATCCAGTTCCCATGCAAGCTCCCTCATTGTCGTATGCCCTCTGGCGGATAAAATGCTGATGATTTCCATTCTCCGGTGTGCAGTGTCCATGCCACGCCTCCCGTCATTTTCTATGTAAAACTTCCGCAGTACGGTCCAAATTCATGTATGATTGACAGGACAATCTTCCTGTCATCTGAACCACAGGTCACAGCAACTTTTTCCAAACATTCCAGCTGTTCCTGCGTGAGCGTGTTCTGGTGCTGCCCCACACCGTCCGCAAGGAGATAGCCTCCGTCATATCCCTGCTTTGTGATAACGGGGAGTTCCTCGCCTATGATGTCAAAATCCCTGCGTATGGCTTTCCTGCCGACACCGTACATCTTCATCATTTCCGATGTGATCAGCTTTTTCCCCGACAGCAGCATACGCTCTATATCACGCCGCCGCTGGAATGCGTTGTCCTTCATGTTTCACCTCCTTCCGCTGTTTGATTCCCTGTGGGTATTATAGAAAAAGTAATGTTCCCCCTATGGCTACCTTCCTCAAAAAAGTTTGGTTATTTTTTCAAAAACGGGAAAAGTTATACCGACTTTTTTTGAACAAATCCTGTATTTATCAGCGTTACCGAAAAAGTCGGTATAACGTCATAGCAAGCACTGCCTGTGTTCCCTCACAGGCTGATTTTTCCAATTTTCCAAAGGACGGAAACTTGAAAAAAATGCTTGTAGGGGGAAGTTTCCCCCTACAATGTCGTCAACTTAAGCCGAAAATCCGCTAACTATAAATTTACGCGTATGAAAAAACCATTTGTTATTCCGTGATGACTCACTTTCCTTTTGAAATGTCTGTCTGGACGGATAATGGACCTTACGTTTTTGGCGCGCTGAATCAACTGCTGCAGTTTATCCTTGTAACACCGGATATTTATTAAACACCGGATATATCTGGAAACTGCGCCTATGATGTAGCTTCTGTTTAATTGGTATCTATGTCTGCCCCTGTTCACTTCTTCCCTGATTTCATTTTCTGTAGAGGATTTAATCAATGCAGACAGGTTTGATATAAATAAAGCTGCATACAGTTCCTGGCGAATTGCCTGGGGATTTTTCCCGGAAAAATTCTCCAACCGTACCCTTGTTTTAAGTTCCCCATACTTAGTCTCTATTGACCATCTTTTGTGGTAAAGGTACTGATGGTAATGCATATCCTGATGTTCTTCAAAAAGATTGCTGACAAGTATATGCGGCTCTTCCCCGGAGGTGTCTTTTATTACGCGCAGGCTGACTGTTCTGCCTTTGTGGATGTCTGATACGCTATGCTCTCCGTCAGGGCTTTCATTGACACATGAGAGAAAGGAATGCGTACACCTGATCAGGTAAAAAAATCCCTTATCCTCAAGTTCGTATATCAGCTCTCTAGATGGATAGCCACAGTCAAACAGGATTAAGTTTTTGTATCCTTTGCCATTTATGAGTGCCTCTGATGAGAGAAGTTTGCGGGCATGTTCTCTTTCGCCAACGGATATTCCCGTAAATACAGCATCCACAATCAGGTCATTTGTAACATCATATAATGCCGTCAGTCTCGCGGAAGGATAAGAGTGCTGATTACCACCTTTTAAGCCAAATTCAGTCTCGTTGTTTTTGTTGTGGTCAACGGCAATTTCGGAACCGTCAACGGCAAATACACGGTATCCATCCCATGTCCTGGGATGGTTTGTGAACCGGAACAGGTCGGTCGATAAATTAAAAATATCTTCAAAAGCAAGCGGTGATATTTTATAGCGCGCTTTTGAAAAAGCCTGTTTGGAAATGGAAAAGTTTTTTTTATCGAAAAACAAATCCAGTTCTGTAGTCAGTGACTTTTGCGGCATACTCAGCACAAAATACATTATGTCCTGGAATGAAAGCTTTCTGTTTCTTGTAAAGGCAGTTTTTTCGAGACAGTGCTTTTCTTTAAACGAAGCAGAAGCAATAAGGTCTTTAACATTTTTAATAAGCTTACAGATGCTGTTTTTCTTGAACATATGGATACCTCGCAATCAATAAGATAATTAATTGCGGGGCAACATTTTTCGGCGTACCTGTCAAGTGTTTTTATTAAATTTTTTGAATTTTTTCTGCTGTGTAAGAAGGAGTAACTATGGCTTAAGTTGACGACATTGTTTCCCCCTAGCCCCCTCTGCGCTCAAAAATCCATGAAATGCCCTGCTGGAATTTCTCATTTTTTCACTCATTTTTCTGCACGAATATCCCCCTCAACGGGATAGAAGATAGTGTAAAATTCTTTCATAATCCCATTACAGAAAGGACGTAAAAAATGGCAAACAGAGAACGCAAAAACGAGTTAAAAATATATCTAAGTGACGATGAGCAATACATACTGGAGCAGAAAGTCAAAGTCTCCGGCATGAGGGATAAATCCTCTTTCCTGCGGCATCAGATTCTGTATGGCTACGTCTATGACATTGATTATTCAGAGCTTCGGGAATACAATGCTGCGCTTGCTAAAATCGGCAACAATCTGAACCAGATAGCGAAACGCATGAACGCCACAGGAAACGTCTATGCCGCCGATGTAAAGGAAGTCAAAGAGCTGATGAAACAAGTATGGGATACACAAAAATCCATGCTCTCAAAACAGCCGTACATGAAGCAGTAAAGTGAAACGGAATCCCTGCTGAAGAACAGGGCAATGTCAGTCAATTTTCTTTCACGATTCTATAAGCGTGAAAACACTATAAAATCTAAAATCAGACAAATTTCGCACCATTAAAAAAGGTGTACCGCAGTGAAGTTTCTTCCTCCCTTGCGGTACACCTTGATGTGTAAAACACTCTGTAATTTTTTTACTTTTCCTATTCTATGGTTCAACATTTTAAGCTTTCTTTTATGCATATTTTGCATTCCCCTTTAGTTCATTTTGAAAAAATCTGCTGCTCCAATTAAAAAACGGCAGTTTCTATTTTCTCAAAGCTGCCGTTTATAAGGTGCATGAAAAACTCTTCTCTTTATACATTCTTTTTTCGCCGTTTAGAGATTAACAAATAAAGCAGAAACCAAACAATGCAATGCGCCATAAGAATAAGCATATCTTTTGCAATAATCGGATCAGTACTGTTTGCTAAATTCATAACCCCCTCAAAAGTTGCATTGGACGGCACAAAATAGCAAAGTATTAAAACCAAACCATTTGCCCCCAGCAGATAGGATAATAATGGTACTGCCATAAATACAATCATTACTACCTTGACATAAACCACACCTACCATAAGATTTTCGGAAAATTTACCGATAAACAACCCAATCAATGCAGCTACAAAAGCTGACAGAATAATCAGTAACAGCATAAGAAATGTACTCTGCAAGGAAAGCTGAAAGCAGATACAGGCTGTCATAACGGCGGACAGGCATCCAAAGACAAAACCAATAAAAATTTTTTGGATGACATATTGGCTGTATGTCATAGGCAATATTTGATTAACCAAATCGACACAGTTTTCTTTTTCAGATATCATATTCATAGCGTTAAAAGTACACCCCATGAACATAGCAACAATTAGCGTCATTGCTATAAAAATATTTTGCATTCCTGCCAATACATCATGACGCTCTAAAATACTGACATTTATCTGCTCTGCGTTTTCCCGCTCCGCATACAATGCTGGAAGCGTGTCAGCCACTTGGCGGTATATGTCCAGCTCATCGCCAGCTACCATTGTTTTGATGCCATTGCCATCGGTTTCTACTCCAATCAAGTCTGTAGAAGGTTCATTGATTGAAGCAGTTAATTCTTCCAGCGTTTTGTATATGGTTACTGAACCATATCGTTCCAGCCACGATATTGTTTCGGCAGACAAATTGTTTTCTAATGCTCCAAAATGAAGTTCACCCAGTGAGGAAAGGTCAATCGTCCCAACAAAACGCAAAACAACAGCAACTATAATTGGCAGAAGAAAAGACATGATACAAAATTTGTCTTTCCAGACACTTTTGAGCTGATAAATCAATCCCCGCATAATCAGCCCTCCTTTCCCATTTCTTTACGGAATGCAGTTTGAACAACCACAAACAGGGCAGCAATTCCACAAGCGGTACAAATATAATAAACAGGGCTTGTGACAGGTGTTCCAAAATAGGCATTTTTAAGTCCCATATAAACCTGATAGAAAGGGTGCCAGCCTATCCATGCCATTTTTATGGAAGTATTTGCTGACAAAAATACGGGCGTTGCCACAAAAAGAGCAATTACCAAATAGGCAAGTGAAAACTGCTTGAAGTCATTTAACAGCATAGTGCATCCAAATCCCGTAAGCGCCATAATCAGTGATAAAATTGCGGTCTGCACCAATACGGCAGGCAAAATGCGGATTGTACCGGAAAAACCTACATTGAACAATGTTAATAGCACTGCAAAAACTAAATCAGACAGCAGGAAAACAGCTAGTTTTGACAGAACAAATAAGCTCCTTTTAAGCGGTAGGACTGCATGGACACGGATAACCCCCATCTGCTTTTCTTTGAACAGCACTGAAGCAATCCCCAAAAATCCAACGGCAACGATTTCGATAAACAATAATTCGCAGGACATTTCTTTCCTCTGTTTTTGCTCTGTTGTATTTGTCCCTACTATCTGCGCAGCGTACTCATCACCGGAACGAAGAAGCGATAACGCATAGTCAGCCCTGTGATTATCAACCTTTTCGCTTCCGAAATACAAAATAATGTTTGGCGTACCGGAACTGGCGTCTATTCCGACACCGTTTGTATCAGCCAAAAGAGCGTCATCCAGTTCTTCTAACGATGCCACCGGACGAATCAGTTCTGACACTTCCTGCTGTGTCCCCTGCGGGTCATAGAGGTATACATTGTATAATTGCATATCCATAAAATTGATGTAGCCAAAGTTAATAAACAATGTATAAGTAAGCAGTGAGCCAAAAGCAACAAAGATGAATTTTCCGGCTATCATCATCTGACAGTCTTTTTTGAACAGGGAGTAGAAATTTTTCATCAGGACAACCCCCTTCCTGTATACTGGATAAACATATCCTCTAAGGTTGGTTCTTCTGAATGAATGCTGATGATTTCATCATGCGGGAATGGAATGCCTGCTTCCAATTCCGGGATTTCGATAGTCTTTTCCTCCCGTCTGCCCTGATACAGATAGGTGGTCACGATACGGTGGCTGCTATTTTGCTCCTTCAGCCTTTTCGGAGTGTCAAGCGCAACAATATTTCCATTTGTAATGAAAGCTACCCTGTCACACAGCAGATCCGCATCCAGCATATTGTGAGTGGTTAAAAATATCGTTGTCCCTTTCCTGCGTTCTTCTTCTATAATCTTGCGGAACAAGACCGCACCCGTCGGATCAAGACCGCTGGTTGGTTCGTCTAAAAATAACAGTTTCGGATTGTTGATAAGCGCCCTTGCCATGCTTACACGCTGCCGCATACCTTTTGAGTAGGAAGAAACAGGCTTTTTCAGGAAATCGGTCTTAAACTCCAATTCTTCCAAAACTTCCCCAATATCCCGCAACTGTTCTGCCGGATAGAACGAAGAAAAATATTTGAGATTGTCAATAGCACTCAAATTTGCATATAAATAGGGAAATTCAAATAAAACACCTATCTTTTGAAAAAAATCCTGCGTGTGCGCTGTAGCAATATCCTGCCCAAAAAGTGAAACTTTGCCGCCATTCCCCTTCAAAATTCCAGTGAGAATTTTCTGTGTTGTTGACTTGCCGGAACCATTCGGTCCTAAAAATCCAAAAATTTCACCATCCCCTACCGTAAAATTTAAGCCATGAAGGGCTTGCTTATCCTTTCCGTAAGAAAAAGTCAGATTTTTAACTTCAATCATTCATCATCCCCCCATTTTCCCCTCTGGCTGTTTTTCTTTTCCTGCTGGCGTTTGCCCCACCATTTCATAAATTTGATTTTAAAAGGAATGGAGATAACCAATATTATTGCAATTACCAACCACCAATACAATTCCAAACCTAATAATGTCATATATGCTCCTCCTTTTTTCGGGCTTTTCGCCCTTTCGTATTATGAATTTAAGAAAATGAGGTGAAGTCGGTGTGAGATTGATGTGAAATTGGTGTGAAATAAAAATGGTTCTGCTCTCTTTATAGAAAACAGAACCACCAAAAATAAGGATGTTATCTTATTTAACTGTGGGTATGGAAAAATAGAATTGTACGCCATCCGCAAGATTTTTTACGCCATAACTTAATTCCTGCATAGATAAAATTTGTGCAACAATCGCAAGCCCCAATCCGGAGCCACTGTACCTTAAGCGGTTATCCCGATAAAATTTTGTCCAAATCTTTTTCAGCTTTTCATTTGGAATCGTTTCGCCCTGATTATATACAGAAAAATGTAATAGCCCATTTTCGTCTGAAAGGCATAGCTTTAATATGCCATCCGGTTTTACATTCTTTTTTGCATTGATAATGAGATTATTTAAGACCTGCTCCATCCGGATCTTATCTGTACAAACATAAATTTTATAATCAGGAAGCTCATACTGCAATTCAAAATTAGCATCCGGCGTGTCAATCAGCAGCCGCCCGGCGACAGTTTCTAAAAGTTCGACAAAATCAAAGCGTTCGGAGGTAAGCTGCACAGCCCCGGTTTCCAATGCAGATAAATCCAGTAAAGCAGTAATCAGATGATTCATCCGCTCTGTTTCCGATATGATTATTTCTGCATATTTTTGTTTTTTCAGTTCATCATCTTCGTCCTGATAGCCCTCCGCATAGGCTCTGATAATCCCTAAAGGCGTTTTCATTTCATGAGATAAACTGTCTACCAGTTCTTTACGCTCTGATAACAACAGACGTTCCTTTTCAACATCTTTTTCCAGCTGCTTATTTGCTGCCTCCAACCTCATAAGAGCATTTTGCAAATTATCAGCCATGACATTAAGACTTGTGGAAAGCCGCCCAAATTCATCATTTGTCATGATGTCACATGACGAAGAAAAATCTAAATCAGCCATCCGTTTTGCTGCTTTTTCCAATTTAGCAATCGGTTTTGAGATAAAGCAGCTCATCAGAAAATCAACGCCAAAAATCAACAGCACCACAAAAACAGTCCAAATAGAAAGTGAAATGTCTGAGGAAAACGGTAGTTTGGTTGAAAGGATATATGAAATAACAAGGATAGCACCTATCACTTTAGACATCAAAAGTATTTTCTTCCTTATCGAATAAATGCTTAAATTATCGCTGTTTTTCATACTGTCACCTCTAATTTATATCCAGAACGAATAAGCGTTACTATATGCTTTCCTTCACTCCCCAGCTTTTGCCGCAGTGTTTTGATATGGGTATCTACGGTACGGGTAGTCCCCTCAAAATCGTAGCCCCAAATTCTATTCAGCAGCTGTTCACGGGTAAAAATCTGTCCGGGATTCATCATAAAAAAATAAAGCAGTTCGTATTCTTTGTGGGTAAGAGCGATTTCCTGCCCATCTAAAAATACTTTACGTGAGGACGGCATAACAGAAATTTTTCCAATACTCAATATATCTAACGGTTCCGAAGAAGAACGGCGGAGCAGGGCATTCACTTTAGCCAACAGGACTTTAGGGCTGAAAGGTTTTGTTGTGTAATCATCCGCACCATATTCATAACCCTTTAGCTTGTCACTTTCTTCACTTTTGGCTGTCAGCATGATAATAGGCATATTGCTCATTTCCCGTGCCATTTTACAGACAGTGAAGCCGTCAATGTGGGGCATCATGATATCCAATATCATTAAATCCATAGGATTATTTTTCAATATCATTAAGGCATCTATACCGTCATCCGCAGTAAAGCAGGTATGCCCACCCTTTTTCATATATTCAGCAATAATATCCTGCATATTCTTTTCATCTTCAACAATCAAAATGTTCGCCATAGAATAATCCTTTCTAATTACCCATTTATAAGATATTTTTACTTTTCGAAATAATTTCAACTAATTCTGAGTAGGACACAATAGGGAAACCAATTTCCTTATATCTTGAAACCATAATCTTATTCATACACATATATGGTATTACTTTGTACCCTATATATTCCTCGCATCCCAACTCTTGAATAACCTTATCTGCATTTTCACACAAATAATCTATTCTTCTTTGAAACTTTTCATCTTCCTTATGTTCATTAAAAAATCTATTCTGTTGGCGGTACATATCATAAAAGGTTGCTACTTTTTCTATTACTTTACATTCCACAATCCATATTGCTCTATTATTGATATCTACTGCAAATACGTCATAATCACCAAGCCACTGTGGATGCTCTTTGCTTAATTTTTTCAATTCGTAATTATGTTTTACAATATCGTATTTTTCTTGTTTAAAAACATTTTCAATATCATATACAATCTGTTTCTCATATGAATTTTTCCACTCTTGTAACAATTGTTTCGTTTTTTTCATACCAATTTCATATGGCAAAACAAATTCTATTATTCCATTAAGCCATTCTCTTTTCAGCTGATTCATAGTAATCGGCGAAAAAACAATATCATCCTCAACCTTTACAAGAGGCATTAATTCAAATCGTGTGTCCCGTGTTCTTCTTTTGCCAATGGGTAGGTAGAAATCCGTCTTTCCATTTTCAGTTTTAAGATTTTCAAAAGCTACTACAAGATAGTTGAAAATTCCTAGTGCTTCTTCTTTTGTAATAACTCCATCCATTTGCATTAAGAAATCATTTAATAGTTCATTACAAGCTCCTCTGAACACATTACTACCGATCTTATTAACTATCTCATCTGAAAACGAATGACTAAAATACGACAACGCATCTATGAAACTCTGAAAATCTAATCCTATGTCTTCCTTGATAGTTTCTTTAACTTTTTCTAGGTATTTACAATCAATATCCGCATTTCTCTTTAATCCATCCGAATATGAATACACCCTATGATGTAGGTTATCTATTTTTTCTGAATGCTGCTCATCAGATAAGGTATCAACTACATACTCGCTTGTTATTTCTATATAAGCTTCTGTGTCCGCGAAGTAACACATATCAGCAACGTCATTTAATACCACCAGCCAATTTGCATATGCTAATAAAAATTTAATATTTTCTTTCGTTGCATATATTTCTGTTTCACAATGCAAAAACAGATTGGTTTCTATCAAGTATAGGACATTTCTATCTTCATGCTTTGCCTTTTCTCTTTGATCTATTATTCTATCTCTAACTTCTTTATCCTTTTCTTCATCCAAGCCTGAATAAGAACCATATCTTTTCTGATTAATATATATATCATGCAGCAATGTTGAATGATAATCCAACATTGTAACATACAATGCGTTCCAAGAATATTTTGAAATTTCTCTCTCAAAATCTTCAATAACCGCCTTTTGCATAGTGCGAATAACTTGATTTGCCTCTCTTCCACGATATATCCCAGGATTAATCATCCGATCATAACAAACATTTGCTATTCTTTTTCTAACCTCGTGATAGTGATAATCCTGTGGAGAAAAGTGTTGCATATTATTATCCCACTTATATTCTACAGAAGTTGCAAAGACACCCACTTTCTTTTTATCACTGGAAATCTGCTGAGTTTTTGCATAAAATAATTCACTCAAATCAGGAATCTGTAGCAACAAGGGCAACAAAACTTCCTTTAAAATGTCCAATTCTATACTCCTATTTTCCGCTTTCTGAATATCTCGAAAGATTCGCTGCATATCTTTCACCACATACCTGATAATCCATTTGTGATTATGATATTGAGCATCACTATATACATATGTCCGTTCTTCATGCAAAAAGGATTCATGACCAGCATGAGCGGCATATTCGATTGGCATAAATGCTAACTGAATTCCCGTGTTACAGATTGCTCTTTTATCTTCAAATATGCACTTTATAGAAACAAATCCCTCAGTAATTATTTCTTCCAACACTTGAATCCATTGACGATATTCACCAAAATCATTCACATCCTTATAAAACTCAACATTATTTGTCAAAAAAACATAATTATTCCTTGGTAAAGGAAAAAATATCCCGCCAAATCCTATACCATGTTTTGCAACATATTCATAATCCTCTGAATCTCTTTTGTCAATTTTCCACGAGAAAGGTTCTTGAAAATGATAATCATTCACTTGGAACGGATAATCACTTAATTTCTCTCGAAAATATTCAACAACGGCTTCATTTTCTGTATCATACCCTACATCAAGCATATCAAATACAATTGCACCTTTTGCGATATATCGATCTTGGTATTTCCATGTAAAATAATGAGCAGCATCGCTACCAAATCCAAAAGTACTCTTGTAATCTCTCTCTTTTGAATAAGAAAGATATTCAAATAATTCATCAATGTCTTCCATAAAATCAAGATAATAAATTATATCCAGTGCAGTGCAAATTTTTCTTTCTAACCCCCCTGCCTTACCCATCGAAACATATGTTTTATTTGGGTTCGTAAAGCTGTCATAGATTAAATATTCTATTGGCATATCAGGCGAGATGTAAAGCCCTCTTAATCCATTTTTTTCAAACCGATTATATGTTTCTGCAATTTGAAGTTTACCGTTTTTATGATATTCCTCAATATTTTCAATCTCCTTCTCTAGCTGATTATTTTTATATTCATCTGCATTAATTGCAAAAATAGCACCATGAGAAGACGTTGCTACAAATGTATATGTTTTCTGGGTTGAATCAAATTTTTGATCTGGAAAAATCATAGCTGGTGCAAACATTATGCAGCCTCGTGACCGATCAATTTCAAACAAACTATATATTCTTTCTATTATTCCAATATTTGCAACAGCTATTTGTTGTTCATAATCGATTTCTTTCTCCCAAATATCATACAAATCAACTAGCAAAGAAACATTATATAATGGATAAATATTATCTTCCTTATAGACAAAATGGCTCTTTTCAATAGTAGCTTCTTCGCTTTTCATTAGCGTCGCAATCTTAAAAATATCATATTTCTTACATTCTTCATCAAAAAATTTCTGTATTCTATAAAACAGCTGTTCTGACGGAAGTTGAAATCTTTTTTCTATAACTCCATCATTTTTATTATCTTCTATAAAATAATCAAGAATTCCTGACGAATAATCTAAGACCAGTTTAAGTTCATCTTCATGCGAAGTTTTTCTGGCTAATACAGGCAAAAAATTCAAGCAGGCAAAAACATTATTATGCCCAGTTCCAATTATCACGCGATAAAACTTATTCTCATATCTAATCCTAACCTCTCCAAAATCCTCTACAGTATAATCATCTGCAATTCCCGGTTTCATAATTTCATAGATTCTGTCAAAAAAATTTTTTAAACTATCATAGCAATTTATCTCTTGACTACCCTGTTCTACATATTCAATCAGACAAGCATTTAATGCCAGACAAGATTCCAAAACAGATCTATTATTAATGCATAAGTTAATACAATATATTGCTTTTACAAGATCATAAAATCTGTACTTATTTGTAATTTTTAACAATCTATCTATTTTCACTCGAATTGCTGGAAATACATCTGTTTTTACCATTTTCACCATCACCTCTTATTTTTTATAAGTAAATTGGGTAGAACTCATCTACCCAATTTACATTATAGCGAGACATTCTTCATAATTCTACAGAAAAACAAGACTCACTTAGCATCTATTTTTTCTTGTCAAATCAAGGCTCTTTCAAAAATGGTGTAGTAGTGGTGCAGTAAGCGCCTTGCTTTACCGTGAAACAATCGATTTTACAAGCTTTTCCGGAACTTTTCAAGATATTGCCGTGGCAGATAAAAAGTATCTTAATCATAATAAAAATTCCTCCTAAATTGCGTTGATTTGCCGTGTTTTGGCACGTTTTGCGAGGTTTGTTTTTTCGGTGAAAATCGTTAAAAAAATCACAGAATAAGCAAAATGTGGCAAGTTAAAGCCATGAAACGTAGTAAAAACGTAGTAAGAATTAGGGGTTCTTACTACTCATCTATTTTAACAAACAATTCATATCCCTTTGCCAATTCAACTTCTGTCGCAATTCCAATCTCACCATCGCAAACGGACTCAACATCGATATCATTTAAACGTAAACTTATAATTACTGTTTTTATCCAATCATCTCCTTTTCTTGCCCATACTGAATCCCCTATACTAATTTCACTAGAATTTAATTTTATAATGCCTGCTTTCGCCTTCTTAAAATACTCATCAAGCTTTCCAATATGCTTTAAATTGCTTGGAAGCAATGTAATTAATCCTATTTTCTTTAACGAATTTCTTGTTTCCTCTTTGGTAAAAATCCCAGCTTCAATAAATTTAAATTGTTTAAACAATTGCCACGTTGTCAATAATCCTCTCTCATCATCTTCAGCATAATCAATCTGATTATCCTTAAAAGGCGGATTATCTCTTAGTGAAGGATTCATGTATCTTTGATGATTAACAATAATACGAAACCATGGCGGTTAGCCGATAACCCCGGCCTGCCATTCTTCCGCCTGCCACTCCCTGCCGGGTAGTC
>QXXL01000187.1 GCA_009911505.1 Lachnospiraceae bacterium
CCATGTAAAACCGGCAGCTTTGAAAACTGCCGGTAAGAAAATTTTATAAAACTTACACATTTTTCTTGACAAACCCCATAGGGCAGCTTTTTGGTGTGCTATTTTTGTAGTCTTGCACTTAATTCCTGGTATTTTTGATGTAATTTTGCCCCGATCCCTTTTTTTGCTGGTGCAGCTGCTGCAATCGGCCCGCGCATCCCTTTTACGGAAGTGATGTAAAGCCCGCTGACAACGGCTTTTACTTCTTTTTTTACGGGGATACTGTCAAAGATTGCAGAATCGCAAATAAATGTCATGATTTTGGGGCCGGCTTTAGCTTTTACAACCGGGATCTTGGAGCCGCGCATTATCTTTGGGGTATGTTCTAATACGGTAGGCGGCAACCCGGCATCTTTGATCTTCATCCGTTTCTTGTCGATAATCAGCATGGATACCGTCTGGGCAGCGGCTTGGATCTGTGACTGCTGCTCTTCCTGCTTTTTTTGCATGCGTTTCCCCACAAAATACAAAACAACCAGGCCGATGGCTAATATTGCTGTAATAACCAGTAATACAATGGTAACTGTTGACACAATATACTCCTCCTTCAATAAAATCAGTAAAAATGGCTGCCATGTGTGCTGGCTAGAGCATTTTTCAAACACGCTCTAGGGCATTTCACGCGTAATCCAGGGCATATTGTAACATTATTTGAAAGAAAAAGCAATAAAACCTTTTATTTTCTGTTTAAATATGGTATGTTAAATGTTATAGTTTCTGATATGGTTCAAAAACCAGAAGAAAACCACATTAAACTTAACAAGTATGAGAGGTAGAAAATGAAGAGAAAAACAGTATCTATTTTATTGGTATGTACAGCAATTGCAGCCATTTCAGGCTGCGGGAGCAAGCCCGGAAATAATTCGGGTACGGAAGCTTTGACAGAAGGGACAGAAACGGGTAATCCGAATGCCAGTATTAATATTGAGTACAATGTAGACGATTATGTTAAATTGGGCGACTACAAAAATGTTGAGGTTACATTAAATGAGGCAGATTACCAGGTAAACGATGAAACTGTAAAAAATTATGTGGAGCAGATGATTTCCTATTACAGCCCCTACCAGACAGATGAATCTAAGAAGGTGGTGGAAAAGGGAGATGTTGTAAATGTGAACTACGTTGGCAAGAAGGACGGGGAAGCGTTTAAAGACGGGACGGCCGATAACCAGCTGATTGATACCGCAACTAACAGCAATCCGGCAATGGGGACCGGTTATATCGAGGGGTTTTCTGACGGGTTAATAGGGGTAAATGTCGGGGATACCGTAGACTGGGACGTGACTTTCCCGGAAGATTACGGCAATGAGGAATTAAAAGGCCAGAAAGCCACGTTTACATTTACTGTAAATTCTATTCAAAAGCCTGTAAAAGCCGATGAAATAGACGATAAATTTGTTAAAGAGAATTTCGGGGCGGAAACGGTGGATGCCTTTTATTCGGATATCCGCTCTTATCTGGATCAGGAAGCAGAAGCAAAAAAGGTATCGGATACCCGCTCTGCAGTTATCAATGTGCTGACTGAGCGGTGTGAGGTGACAGGCTATCCGGAAGGCATGCTGGACGCAAGGCTGGACGAGTATGTCGAGGGCTTCCGCAAACAGTACTGTTCGGATGGTACTGAGCTTGGGGAGTTTTTGGAGAAAAACTATAACATGACCCAGGAAGATTTTGAAAATGAAAGCAGGGAATATTTAGAGACCAACTTAAAACAGGAATTGATTTTTGAAGCGATAGCTAAGAAGGAAAAAGTAGAATTTGACCAGGAAGGCTTTAACCAGCATGTTTCTACAATTATGTCAAACGGCGGCTTTGCAACGGCGGAAGAGGTATACGAAAGCTATGGATCAGATCAGGCGTCTGGTGAGAAATATTTAAAGAGGGTATACGTGGACAATAAAGCGTTAAGCTTAGTGGTGGATCAGGCGAAAGTGACCTATACAAAAGCAGAAGAGCCGCAGGGGACAGAAGCCGTACAGGATACGCAGCAATAATATCAGCAGTACAGGGTAAGAAGGAGAGTAGTGTATGGAATTTACCAACATCCGGGATTTGTACCGGGAAAAAGACAGATTTTTGGATCAGGAAGTGACAGTTGGCGGATGGGTCAGAAGCATTCGCGGCTCGAAAAATTTTGGGTTTATTGTGGTCAATGACGGGACATTTTTTGAACCGCTGCAGGTAGTATACCACGATACGCTGCCAAATTTTGCCGCAGTGGAAAAGTTAAATGTTGGGGCGGCAGTTATTGCCACGGGCAAGCTGGTAGCGACCCCGCAGGCAAAGCAGCCATTTGAAATCCAGGCGGATCAGGTTCAGATTGAAGGCGAATCCGCACCGGATTACCCATTACAGAAAAAACGCCACACATTTGAGTATTTACGCACTATTTCCCATTTGCGGCCGAGGACCAATACGTTTGAGGCAGTATTCCGCGTGCGTTCCCTGATTGCATATGCTATCCACAAGTTTTTCCAGGAACGGGATTTTGTATATGTGCATACGCCGATTATCACAGGAAGTGATTGTGAAGGTGCGGGGGAGATGTTCCGTGTGTCAACGCTTGACCCTGAAAGCCTGCCGAAGACGGAAAGCGGAGAAGTGGATTACACAAAAGACTTTTTTGGCAAACCTACGAACCTTACAGTCAGCGGCCAGTTAAACGGTGAAACCTATGCCATGGCATTTAAAAATATTTATACGTTTGGCCCCACCTTCCGGGCTGAGAATTCCAATACTACACGCCATGCGGCGGAGTTTTGGATGATTGAGCCAGAAATTGCATTTGCAGATTTAAACGACGACATGATACTTGCGGAGAGCATGTTAAAATATATTATTGGCTATGTATTGGAACATGCGCCGGAAGAAATGCAGTTTTTTAATAATTTTGTGGATAAAGGGCTGATTGAACGCTTAAACCATGTGGCCAGCTCAGAATTTGCCCGTGTTACTTATACTGAGGCAGTTGAAATTTTAGAAAAGCACAATGACAAATTTGATTATAAGGTTTCTTGGGGGGCTGATTTGCAGACTGAGCACGAGCGTTACCTGACAGAAGAGGTATTTAAGCGCCCAGTGTTTGTGACGGATTACCCCAAGGAGATCAAAGCGTTTTATATGAAGTTAAACGACGACGGAAAGACGGTTGCGGCAGTTGACTGCCTGGTGCCCCAGATTGGGGAGATTATTGGCGGAAGCCAGAGGGAGGACGACTACGGGAAGCTTCTTTCGAGGATCAAAGAGCTTGGATTAAATGAAGAGGATTATAAGTTTTATCTGGATCTTAGGAAATATGGATCTGCCAGGCATGCGGGCTTTGGCCTTGGCTTTGAGCGCTGCGTAATGTATTTGACTGGAATGGGGAATATCCGTGACGTCGTTCCATTCCCTAGGACAGTTGGGAACTGCGAGCTGTAATTTTTTCAAAATAATGGGATAACTTCCCCCTTTGGATCATATAGTGGTTTCAGAGGGGGAATTTTGTATGCAGAAAAAAGAGCAAGAAAAAGAACAGACACTGGTAATGGATTTTATTAAAATCTTGTTTGTCATGTATTTTATTACATGTATCCTGCTGTTGTTGCTGGCGTTTGTGCTTTATAAAGCACAGCCTGGCGAGATGGTAAGTAAGGTTTGGCTGATTGCTGTTTATATTATCAGCGGGCTTGCCGGGGGGTTTTTGATTGGGAAAAGGACAAAGAGCAGGAAATTTTTGTGGGGATGCTTGATGGGGATGCTGTATTTTGCGATTCTATTTGCTGTGTCGCTGCTGCTTTATAAAGGGCTGGCAGGGGATTGGATGCATTTAGGGACGACATTTGTATTATGCGTAGCATCAGGTACTGTAGGGGGGATGGTAAGCTAAGCGAAATGTGGCTGGCTTACAGAGGGGGGATTGCCCATATAAAAAAACTCTGCCTGCTTTTTGCAAACACGCTCTAGTACTCCATCCGGACATCAATTTCTGTCCGGATGGAGTACTAGGCACATGGCAGAGTTTTTTATTTTATATCCGTTCCATTGATTCTTCATAGAACCGGCATCCGCAGCGGCCGTGTTCTTTTACCTGGTAAAGTGCTGTATCTGCTTTTTTATAAAGATCTTCGGTAAAACCATTTTCAGAATATGCACCGCCTACACTAAGTGATATCGGAGGCAGATCATCTTCTGGATTTGTAAGGGCGTGGTTAATGGCGTTGATTTTGGAAAGCACCAGATCTTTTGGGTTGCAGGTAAGGTCTGTTAAAATAACGGCAAATTCATCGCCTCCGATCCTGGCCGGGAAGTCGGTGGAACGGAAGCTGTCTTCTAAAAGGCTGGCAACCCGCTTTAAAACGCGGTCGCCTATTTCATGCCCATAGCCATCATTTACCTGCTTGAATTTATCTACGTCAATAATTAGCAGGGCAAGAGGGCTTTGTTTGGCGTGGAAAAGCTGCCTTAAATGGTCAAATGCGCCACGGTTGATTAGTCCGGTAAGCGGGTCGTGCTCCGCCTGGTGGCGCAGGGAGAGCTCGTTGGCTGCGTTTAATTCAAATATATTGTTGTAGGTCAGCGCTAAGTATTTGAATTCGTAAGAGCCAACAAATTCTAAACGTTTGTCTTCTCTGATGTTTTTGACGTAAACCTGGAGCGGGTTTATAATCAGCCGTATGATCAGGAAAAAAATGATTAGGTTTTCGATGAACAGAATGCTGATTAAAATTTGCTGCCTTGTCAGGGAACGCTTTAATACGGTGGAGCTTTCGGCTTGCTGCTGGGTTGTGTGTTCTATGACACTGTCTACAAAATACGCGATATCTTCCATAATAATGGCCTTGGCATCCTGATAGCTGCCCCCAAAAAGCATGTCACGGGCTTTAGTTGTCATTTCTTCTGGGGAGAGGGTTTTATCTTCGGCCGTTAAGGGGATATTTTGGATGTCTTCGTGCAGGGCTGTTATGTCGTACCCCTTTGCAATGGATACCAGTTTCATAGCGTATACTTCCTGTTCCATCAGGCTGTTGGAATTGTCGAGCGCGGATGTCAGGTGGGCATGTGTTTCACCATCGCTGTGGTATGTTTCTAATTGTTCTAAGGCTTTGTCCCTGCGGCGGGTGATATGGGCTTCTGTGAAGTAATTGTCAAGGTGTTTTGTGTCGGTTGTCATTGTATACAGCCTTGCCTGCTCTGTAAGGTAATTGGAGCCGTTTGTGACTAATGAGGTAATTTCCTCACAGGCGATATGCTGATTGGTAGTGGCGATCATGTCATTGTACTGGTGCATGGATTGGATGGTCGCGCAGATGAGGAATATGTATAGGATGCAGGATATGGATAGCATGATAAGGTTTAATGATCGTATTTTGATGCCTTTAATTGTTTTCTTGCGGGTTTCGTCCATTGTGATGCCTCCGTGTTTGTATTTTCATTCCTTTGAATCGGTGTTCTGATTATAACATGAATCAGGCGGGGGAGGCAAGGCTATCTGATTTGCAGAAATGCAGTTTTGATTAATATGGTGTTTTTTAGTGGATTTTTTTCGGGAATAACCGGATATTATGGAAAATATAAAAAACTATCATAACTTTCCATATTGAAATTCAAAAAATATTATTATATGATATAAAAATAGTCTTACAGGCCAAAGAGGAAAACCTGTAAAATACAAAGAGGAAGGAAGATACACTATGAATTACCGTATCGGAGTCATTTCCGGCGATGGAATCGGGCCGGAAATTGTGGCGGAAGCCAAAAAAGTACTGGACTGTATCAGCAAGACATACGGACATACATTTGAATATGAGGAAATTTTAATGGGTGGCTGTTCCATTGATGCGACAGGCGTGCCGCTGACAGACGAAGCGATTGCACAGGCTTTAGGCTGCGACGCTGTTTTAATGGGCTCTATCGGCGGCAATACCGCAACCTCCCCGTGGTACAAATTAGAGCCGCACCTGCGCCCGGAAGCAGGGCTTTTAAAGCTGCGCAAGTCTTTAAACCTATTTGCCAACCTGCGCCCCGCGTACCTGTACGAAGAGTTAAAGGAAGCCTGTCCTTTGAGGGATGATATCATCGGGGATGGTTTTGATATGATTATTATGCGTGAGCTGACTGGCGGGCTGTATTTTGGCGAACGCAAAACAGAAGAGAAGGACGGTATTTTGACTGCAATAGATACCCTGTCCTACAACGAAAACGAAATCCGCCGGATCGCGGTGCGCGGCTTTGACATTGCGATGAAACGCCGGAAAAAAGTTACCAGTGTAGACAAGGCAAATGTGCTTGATTCATCCCGCCTTTGGCGTAAAATCGTAGAAGAGGTAGCGCTGGATTACCCGGAGGTTACATATGAGCATATGCTGGTTGATAACTGTGCGATGCAGCTTGTCAGGGATCCTAAGCAGTTTGATGTGATTTTAACAGAAAATATGTTTGGCGACATTTTGTCGGATGAAGCGAGCATGGTAACGGGCTCTATCGGGATGCTTTCATCTGCAAGCTTAAACGATACCAGGTTTGGGCTTTACGAGCCAAGCGGCGGTTCTGCGCCGGATATTGCAGGACAAGGGATTGCAAACCCGATAGCAACTATTTTAAGCGCCGCCATGATGCTGCGTTATTCCTTTGACTTAGATAAAGAAGCAGACGCCATAGAAGCAGCGGTAAAACAGGTCTTAAAAGACGGCTACCGCACTATTGACATTATGCCGCAGGAAACGGTGAAACGTTCTGCCGTATCGCAAGTGGGCACAGGACAGATGGGGGATTTGATTACAGAAAGGATTAAAAGCCATGAAAAGTGATAATGTAAAAGCAGGGATGCAGCAGGCACCGCACCGGAGCCTGTTTAACGCATTGGGATTTACCGAAGAAGAAATGAAAAAGCCGATGGTCGGGATTGTAAGCTCCTATAACGAGATTGTCCCAGGCCATATGAACCTGGATAAAATTGTAAACGCCGTTAAGCTGGGCGTGGCGGAAGCCGGCGGCGTTCCGGTCGTTTTCCCGGCCATTGCCGTATGCGACGGAATCGCCATGGGGCATGTGGGCATGAAATATTCGCTTGTCACCCGCGATCTGATTGCGGATTCCACCGAGTGCATGGCGCTTGCGCACCAGTTTGACGCTCTGGTCATGGTGCCAAACTGCGACAAAAACGTGCCGGGGCTTCTGATGGCGGCTGCCCGTCTGAACATTCCGACGGTATTTGTATCCGGCGGGCCGATGCTGGCCGGACGCGTCAACGGGAAAAAGACAAGCCTTTCCTCCATGTTTGAAGCGGTCGGCTCGTATGCGGCGGGCACGATGGCCGAAGAAGAGGTGCGCGAATACGAAGAAAAAACCTGCCCGACCTGCGGATCGTGCTCCGGCATGTACACCGCCAATTCCATGAACTGCCTGACTGAAGCGCTCGGCATGGGGCTTCGCGGCAACGGCACAATCCCGGCGGTCTATTCGGAGCGTATCAAGCTGGCAAAGCACGCCGGCATGGCGGTAATGGAGATGTACGAAAAAAACATCTGCCCGCGGGACATTATGACAAAGGAAGCCGTGTTAAACGCCCTTACGGTCGATATGGCGTTAGGCTGTTCCACCAACAGCATGCTGCACCTTCCGGCGATTGCGCATGAAATCGGCTTTGACTTTGATATCAAATTTGCCAATGAAATCAGCGAAAAGACGCCGAACCTGTGCCATCTTGCACCGGCGGGCCCGACTTATATGGAAGACTTAAACGAAGCGGGCGGCGTATATGCCGTAATGAAGCAGCTGGCAGATATCGGGCTTTTGCATACGGACTGCATGACGGTGACCGGAAAAACCGTCGGCGAAAACATAGGAGGCGCCGTAAATAAAAATCCAAACGTTATCCGGCCTCTTGACAACCCGTACACAAAGACGGGCGGCCTTGCCGTCTTAAGCGGCAACCTGGCGCCGGACGGAAGCGTCGTAAAGCGTTCCGCCGTCGCGCCCGAAATGCTGGTGCACGAAGGGCCTGCGCGGGTATTTGAATGCGAGGAGGATGCGATTGCGGCGATTAAGGGCGGCAAAATCAACGCCGGAGACGTCGTTGTAATCCGCTACGAAGGGCCGAAGGGCGGGCCGGGAATGCGCGAAATGTTAAACCCGACTTCCGCCATTGCAGGCATGGGCCTCGGCTCCTCGGTTGCCCTGATTACCGACGGCCGCTTTTCCGGCGCAAGCCGCGGCGCATCCATCGGACATGTTTCCCCGGAAGCAGCCGTAGGCGGGCCGATTGCCCTGATTGAAGAGGGCGACAAAATCAAAATCAATATTCCGGAGCTGAAGTTAGAAGTGGACGTCAGTGACGAAGAATTAAACGCACGCAGGGCGAAGTGGCAGCCGAAGGAGAAGGAAGTAAGCGGCTATTTGAAACGCTATGTAAGCATGGTGACCTCCGGAAACCGCGGTGCGATCTTAGAAACCAGATAGTTTTGCGTTTCACCAATCACAGAAAAGAGAAAGCGAGGGTTTGCGATGCAGCTGACAGGATCACAGATCATCATTGAATGTTTAAAGGAGCAGGGCGTGGATACGGTGTTCGGATATCCGGGAGGCGCGATTTTAAACGTATACGACGAGCTGTACAAACATCAGGATGAAATCAGGCATATTTTAACCTCCCACGAACAGGGGGCGAGCCATGCGGCGGACGGATACGCCAGGAGTACGGGAAAAGTCGGCGTATGCATGGCGACAAGCGGCCCCGGGGCGACAAACCTTGTCACCGGGATTGCGACCGCTTATATGGATTCCGTCCCGCTCGTGGCGATTACCTGCAACGTCGGCGTCCCGCTGCTTGGAAAAGACAGCTTCCAGGAGGTTGACATTGCCGGAATTACAACACCGATTACAAAGCATAACTTTATTATAAAGGATATTGAAAAGCTGGCGCCGACCATCCGCCGGGCGTTTGCGATCGCGGCGAAAGGCCGTCCGGGCCCTGTGCTTGTGGATATCCCCAAAGACGTCACGGCGCAGAGCTGCGAATATACGCCGCAGGAGGCAAAGCATCCCGCACGCAGCACAGAGGGCATACAGGAAGAGGATTTGTCTGAAGCGGTAAACATGATAGCGGCCAGTAAACGCCCCTATGTATTTGTCGGCGGCGGCGCGGTAATTTCCGGCGCAAGCCGCGAATTAAAGGAATTTGTGGAAAAAACAGACGCCCCGGTCTGCGATACCCTAATGGGCAAGGGCGCGTTTGACGGTACGGACGAAAGATACACCGGGATGCTCGGCATGCACGGTACAAAAACGTCCAATTTCGGCGTCAGCGAATGCGATCTTTTGATTGCCGTCGGCGTGCGTTTTTCCGACCGGGTGATCGGCAACGCCAGCAAATTTGCGGAACAGGCGAAGATTTTGCAGATCGATATCGATCCGGCGGAGATCAATAAAAACATCGTGGTGGACACCAGTATCATCGGGGATGTAAAAGAAGTTTTAACGCGTTTGAACGAGCGGATCGGGCAGTCGGATCATAAGGAGTGGCTGGCGCATCTGGCGGAGTTTACCAGAAAGTACCCGTTAAAAGGAAAAGAAACCGGGTTAAGCGGGCCGTTTCTGATGGATACTGTCTACAGGCAGACAAAGGGCGACGCGCTGATTGTAACGGAAGTCGGGCAGCACCAGATGTGGGCGGCACAGTTTTACCGTTTTAAAAGCCCGCGCACGCTGCTGACGTCCGGCGGCCTTGGAACTATGGGGTATGGGCTTGGCGCCGCGATCGGCGCACAGGTTGCGAATCCAGGGAAAAAGGTAATCAATATTGCGGGGGACGGATGCTTCCGCATGAATATGAATGAAATCGCGACGGCGGTACGCCAGAAGCTTCCGATTGTGGAGATCATTGTAAATAACCATGTGCTTGGCATGGTGCGGCAGTGGCAGGATTTGTTCTACGGCAAACGCTATTCGGCGACGGTGCTTGACGACGGGATGGATTATGTGAAGCTGGCGGAAGCTATGGGTGCAAAGGGGCTTCGGGCAGTAACGAGAGAGGAATTTGAGGAAGCCTTAGAAACCGCGTTAAACGCAGACGGGCCCGTGGTAATTGACTGTGTGGTAGGGTGCGACGATAAGGTCTGGCCTATGGTGGCGCCGGGCGCGGCAATCCGGGAAGCATTTACGGAAGAAGATTTGAAGTAGGAATCTATATGGAATTATACTTTGAATGGGACGAAGAAAAAGCAAAAACGAATCTGAATAAGCACGGGGTTTCATTTGAAATGGCTGCAAAAGTATTTTTCGATCAGAACCGCATTGAAATATATGACGAAGCGCACAGCCATGGGGACGAGGATCGATTTATTACAATTGGAATGGCGGGAGAAAGTTTTATTTGTAGTCTACATGGAACGCCAGCCGAATATCCGGTTGATATCCGCACGTCTGGCAAACGCAAGAGAGAGGAGGCTGTACTATGGTATCGTATAAGGTAAAACAGGGCGCCGCAATCACAGAGGAAGAAAAAAGGGAATTGGAGGAGGCCAAAAAAAGGCCGGTTTTATTTGACGAAGATTCGCCCGGGTTGGATCCGAAGATGGAACAGGCGTTTATCGAAGCGAGAAAAAAGAAACCCTATGTTACAAAGCCCCTTACCGTACACGTTTCTCTGGCGACGATTAAAAAAGCGGAAGCTTTAGGCAGGGATTATATGGATATTTTAGGGCGGCTGCTGGATCAGGCCGTAAATGAGTATATGGCAGAACAGCGGTTTGGTGAAAAAGCCGGACCGTTACAGAATCCGTTTTCTTAAAAAAATAATTGACAGTTCCCCTCAAAACAATTACAGTAAGGTTTGAGTGAATTTTAGTTAAGTTGAACAGGAGGATATGAGTATGAGCAGAGTTTACAATTTTTCCGCAGGGCCGGCCGTGCTCCCGGAAGAGGTATTGCAGGAAGCGGCGGACGAAATGTTGGATTATAAGGGAAGCGGCATGTCCGTTATGGAGATGAGCCACCGTTCCAAGGTATACGATACCATTATCAAAGAGGCAGAAGCAGATCTGCGCGATTTGATGGCGATTCCGGATAATTATAAGGTGTTGTTTTTACAGGGCGGCGCATCGCAGCAGTTTGCCATGATTCCGATGAATCTGATGAAAAATAAAAAAGCTGCTTATATTATTACCGGCCAGTGGGCAAAAAAGGCGTTTAAGGAAGCGCAGATCTACGGGGAGGCCGTTGCGGCTGCATCCTCCGAGGATCAGACGTTTTCCTATATTCCGGACTGTTCGGATTTGAATATCCCGGAAGATGCGGATTATGTATATATATGTGAAAACAATACGATTTACGGCACCAAATTCAAGACGCTGCCAAATACCAAGGGGCACACCCTTGTGGCGGACGTTTCCTCCTGCTTTTTGTCGGAGCCGGTGGACGTTGGCAAATACGGTGTGATTTACGGCGGCGTGCAGAAAAATATCGGGCCTGCAGGCGTAGTCATTGTCATTATCCGGGAGGATTTGATTACCGAAGATACGCTGCCCGGGACGCCGACCATGTTAAAATACAAGACCCATGCCGACGCAGAGTCTTTATATAATACGCCGCCCTGTTACGGCATCTATATGTGCGGCAAGGTATTTAAGTGGCTGAAAAAAATGGGCGGCCTTACTGCAATGAAAGAACGCAATGAAGAAAAAGCGAAGATCCTGTATGATTTTCTGGATCAGAGCAAAATGTTCAAGGGCACTGTGGCAAAGGAAGACCGTTCCTTAATGAACGTGCCGTTTGTAACGGGCGACGCCGAGCTGGATGCAAAGTTTGTAGCCGAAGCCAAAAAAGCAGGGTTTGAGAACTTAAAAGGGCACCGCAGCGTAGGCGGTATGCGCGCATCCATCTACAATGCAATGCCGAAAGAAGGCGTGGAAAAGCTTGTGGCGTTTATGCGCGAATTTGAAGCCGCAAACGCATAAAATAAGCGCCGGACAGTTTTTTTCGGCATAATCCTAAAACAGTGCGGATACGGCGAACGCCGCCGTATCAGACGGATCATAAAGTTTACATAGCAACAGGAATCGGACAGGAAAAGGAGAGATGGAAAATATGTATCAGTATGCTTGTTTAAACCCGATTGCGGAAATCGGCCTGAATTTATTTTCGGATCAGTACCAGAAAACAGAGGAATTAAAAGACGCGCAGGCAGTGCTTGTACGAAGCGCTTCCATGCATGATCTTTCGCTTCCGGAAGGTTTGGAGGCTGTGGCGCGGGCGGGCGCGGGAGTCAACAATATCCCGCTCGACAAATGCGCTGAACAGGGCGTCGTTGTATTTAATACGCCGGGCGCAAACGCCAACGGCGTAAAGGAAATGGTCATTGCCGGAATGCTGCTTGCTTCCCGCGATATCGTCGGCGGAATCGAATGGGTGCGGGAGCATGAAGGGGAGCCGGACATCGGCAAGCTGGCGGAAAAGCAGAAAAAGCAGTACGCAGGCTGTGAGATTGCCGGCAAGAAATTAGGGGTAATCGGGCTCGGCGCAATCGGCGTGCAGGTGGCGAATGCGGCGATTAACCTTGGCATGGAGGTATTCGGGTACGATCCGTATATTTCAGTCAGCGCAGCCTGGAATCTGTCCCGCAGCGTAAAGCATATCAGCAATGTGGAAACTATTTACAGGGAGTGCGACTTTATTTCCATCCATGTGCCGTTAATGGACGCCACAAGGGGTATGATCAACGAAGACGCGCTTTCCAAAATGAAGGAAGGCGTCGTCATCTTAAATTTCGCGCGCGATCCGCTTGTGGAGGACGAGGCGATCTTAAAAGCGATTGCAGACGGCAGGGTAAAGAAATACGTTTCCGATTTTGCAACGCCCGCGCTTGCCGGTAAGGAAGGCGTGATTTTAACGCCGCATTTAGGCGCTTCCACGGAAGAATCCGAGGACAACTGCGCAATGATGGCGGTGCGTGAAATCCGCGATTATTTAGAGAACGGGAATATTGTCCATTCCGTCAATTATCCGGACTGCAATATGGGCGGCTGTGACAAAGCGGGGCGCGTAGCTATTTTGCATAAAAATATCCGCGGCACCATTGCTAAATTTACGGCGGTATTTGACAACGGCGGCATCAATATCGAAGATATGACCAACAAATCCAAAGGCGATTACGCCTATACGCTGCTCGATCTCGGAACGCCGGCGACGGACGAAGTGGTGGAGCAGTTAAAAGGGTTAGACGGTGTATTAAAAGTACGTGTGGTAAAATAACAGAATAATAAGGAGACAAAAATGGCAGACATCAGACCATTTCTGTGTATCCGTCCAGCAGAAGGTAAAGCGGCCGCCATAGCCGCTTTACCTTATGACGTTTATAACAGAAGAGAAGCAAAAGCAGAAACAGAAAAAAATCCGGATTCCTTTTTAAAAATCGACCGGGCGGAAACGCAGTTTGACGATTCGGTGGACACCTATGACGAATGTGTTTACAAAAAGGCGCATGATATTTTGTGGGGGATGGTTAGCAATGGGGATTTTATCCGGGAGGAGAAGCCCTGTTATTATATTTATGAGCTTACGATGGAGGGCCGGGTACAGACCGGGCTTGTGGCATGCGCTTCCATTGACAACTATGAAACTGGGGTAATCAAAAAGCATGAAAATACCAGGGCCGAAAAGGAAGCGGACCGGATCCGCCATGTGGATGCCTGCAGCGCGCAGACAGGGCCGATTTTTCTGGCATACCGGGCAAATGCTGTGATCCGGGAGGTTGTAGGGCGCGTAAAAGAGGGTGTGGCGCTGTATGATTTTACTTCAGAGGATCATATACGCCACCGGGTTTTCCGAATCGATAGTATGGATGACATTGCACGCATAAAAGAAGCGTTTGCAGGTATCGGTGAAATTTACATAGCGGACGGGCACCACAGGGCAGCTTCGGCTGTAAAAACCGGGAAGATGAGAAGGCAGCAGCATCCGGATTATACCGGGGAAGAGGAGTTTAACTATTTCCTTTCTGTTTTATTTCCGGATGAAGAGCTGATGATTATGGACTATAACCGTGTGGTTAAGGATTTGGGACAGGATACGCCGGATGCGTTCCTGGAAAAAGTGCGGCGGATTTTTGATGTGGCTGAACTCGGGCAGGCCGCCAGGCCACAGCAGAAAGGCCAGGTTTGCATGTACCTTGCAGGGAAATGGTACCAGCTTTTGGTTAAGGAGGGGGATCAGAGCAGCGATCCGGTAGAAGGGCTGGATGTTTCACTTCTGCAAAAGCTTTTGTTGGAGCCTGTGCTTGGTATTTTGGATCCCAAAACGGATGCGCGGATTGATTTTGTAGGCGGTATCCGGGGGCTTGGCGAGTTGGAAAGAAGGGTAAATGAGGATTGTGCAGTTGCATTTGCAATGTATCCGACTTCGATTGGCGAATTGTTTGCAGTTGCAGACGCAGGGAAGCTGATGCCGCCAAAGTCTACCTGGTTTGAGCCAAAGCTGCGGAGCGGGCTGTTTATCCATGAGATATAGTTTTAGCAAATAATAGGAATTGGGTATTGGGGGAAGGTGAGAAATTGGATTTGGAATTATCAGAAATTACAACCGAAACCAGGACGCTAGAGGAAGTCGGGCAGTTTGTGGAGCAGGTGAAAAATACGGATTCCGGGATGATACGGGAATGGCTGGAGGGCCTGGTTCCAGGGCTTTTGGGGTTTGCGCTTCAGATTGTGATGGCGGTGGCCGTTTACCTGATAGGAAGCAGATTGATTAAACTGGCGCGCAAAATCCTGCGCCGCTGGCTGGAGCGCACGGAAGCGGATATGGGCGTACGGCAGTTTTTGGACGCTTTGTTAAAGTATTTTTCGTACTCGATTCTGGTAGTTATTATTTTGACGCTGTTTGGCGTGACAACGGCATCTGTAGTCGCGGTTGTCGGTTCGGCGGGCCTTACGCTTGGCCTTGCGCTGCAGGGGAGCCTTTCAAATTTTGCGGGCGGCGTTTTGATTATGCTGTTAAAGCCGTTTGCCGTAGGGGATTATATTATTGAAGACTCGCACGGCAACGAAGGGACGGTTGCAGAGCTTTCGATTTTTTATACAAGGCTGCTGACGCCAGACCACAAGACAATTGTGATTCCCAATGGATCTCTGGCAAACAGCAGTTTAACAAATGTGACACACTGTGAGAAGCGCAGGATAGATCTGGAAGTCGGGATTGCGTATGAGGCAGATTTAAGGCAGGCAAAAGATATTTTAAGGAAGCTTGGCGAAGCGGAAACCTGCCGTTTGCCCAAAGAGGAGCTGCAGGTGTTTGTGTCGGAGCTTGGCGCAAGCGAGGTGAAGCTGGGGCTTCGGATTTGGGTCAGTACGGAGGATTACTGGGATGCGAAGTGGAGGCTGACGGAGAATGTGAAGCTGGCATTTGATGATGAGGGGATTGAAATCCCTTATACAAAGATTGACGTGCAGATGAGACAGTAGGCTTTGCTGCAAAGCCCTATAGGTTATGGGATAAGAGGGACGTTTTATGGCAATAAAGAAAAGTGAGATATACGGCCAAATATGGGCGGCGTGCGACAAATTACGCGGAGGGGTAGAACCGGCCCGGTATAAGGATTATATTTTAACCTTGTTATTTGTAAAGTATGTTTCAGACCGTTATAGGAGCAGTGATAACTGGGATATAGAAGTGCCAAAGGGCGGTAGTTTTGACGATATTGTAAAGTTAAAATACAAAAAGAATATTGGGGAAGGCATTAATATTGTAATCGGTAAACTAGCAGAAGAAAATGAACTAAAAGGAATTATTGATATTGCTGATTTTAACAGTGAGGAACTGGGAAGTGATAAGGAGGCAGTGGATAAGCTGTCAGGGCTTGTGGAGATTTTTCAGAAGCCAGAGCTGGATTTTACAAATAACCGCGCCGGGGGAGATGATATTTTAGGCGATGCATATGAATTTTTAATGAGGAAATTTGCACAGGATTCTGGTAAAAGCAAAGGGCAGTTTTATACACCTGGCGAGGTGTCCAGGATTATGGCAAAAGTGATTGGGATTAGTACGGCAACGGATTCGGGAATGACGGTATACGATCCGGCCTGTGGTTCCGGCTCGCTATTAATCCGCGCGGCAGATGAAGCTTCCTGCGATATTACGATATTTGGACAGGAAAAAGATAATGCAACTGCAGGCCTCGCGCGGATGAATCTGGTTTTACACAATAAAGGCGCGGGCGAGATTGCCAGGGGCAGCACAATTTCTTCTCCCAGATATAAAAACGAATACAATCCCGAGTTGTTAAAAACGTTTGATTATATTGTAGTAAACCCGCCGTTTTCGGATAAATCATGGATGGATGGTATTGTAGTCCCGGACATTTACAGAAGATATTCCCAAACTGATTTTGGAGTGCCCCCAGAAAAAAATGGCGACTATGCCTGGCTTTTGCATGTGCTGAAATCTTTAAAGCCAACTGGGAAGGCCGCTATTATTTTACCCCATGGCGTATTATTCCGGGGAAACTCAGAAGCGGATATCCGCAAGAAGATTATCGACCACGGTTATATTAAGGGAATTATAGGGCTGCCGGCAAACCTGTTTTATGGAACAGGCATACCGGCTTGTATTATTATAATTGACAAAGAGGGCGCCGCAGGCCGTAAAGGGATTTTTATAATAGACGCCAGCAGGGAATATGTAAAAGACGGAAACAAAAACCGTTTGCGGGAACAGGATATTCACAAGATTGTGGCTACGTTTCAGAGTATGGATGAATCGGATCCGAAGTATGCCCGTTTTGTACCAAATAGGGAAATAAAAGATGTCAATGAGTATAATTTAAATATTTCACGCTATATTGACAGCAGTGAACCAGAAGAAATACAGGATATCAGCGCGCATCTTAACGGCGGTATCCCGGCGGCGGATATTGACAGGATGGAGCCCTATTGGAAGGTTTTTCCCAGTTTAAAAGCAGTTTTATTCCGCCCCTTAAAAGGGAAATATTATATCCCGCAGGTAAAGAAAGCAGATATCGTAAAAGTTATTACACTCCATGAAGAATTTCTGCAGCATGCAAAGCTGGTTGAGGATGCTTATTGGAATTGGAAAAATGAAGTAAAGCCTATTTTAATGGATTTGACGGACGCCAAGCCGCCTAAGGTATTGATTGAACATATTTCGCAAAAATTGTTGAATTATTTTTCCGGCGTGCCATTGTTAGATAAATATGAGGTTTATCAGGTACTTATGGACTATTGGGCGGAAACGATGCAGGATGATGTATATGTGGTATGTTATGACGGCTATGTGGCAGGGCGCGCAATTTCATACGACTATGTTACAAAAAAGAAAAAAGAAAACGGACAGACAGTAGTTGTCAGGACAGGCAAGGTCAAGGGGTATGAGGGGAAGCTTATCCCCAAAGGGCTGCTTGAGGCACATTATTTTGGGCTGGAAGTCAAAGCAATGGATCTGCTGCGGGGAAAATGCGGGGGTATAACAAAAAGGCTGTCGGAATTGGTGGAAGAAAACAGTGGAGAGAATGGAGTTTTTTTTGAATTAGACAGTCTAAAAAGGCAAACAGCGGCCACAAGGATAAAACTAATAAAAAACGACCCGTCTGCAAAAGGGGAACTGGATATATTAAAAGAATATTGTAGGGCTATTAGATCAGGAAGCCAATGTAAAAATAGAATTGAGACGGTCAGAGAAGGCTTTGGATGAAAAGCTGCAAGAGAAATATCCGCTTTTGCCTATTGATGAAATCAAACAATTGCTTGTGGAGGAAAAATGGTTTGCATCAATTTATGACGGAATTAATAGGATCCATTCCGCTGTTTCACACAGGCTTTCAAGGCGCTTGGCGGAATTGATGGAACGGTATGAATTTACCTTACAAGAATGCCAGGATGAAGTGGCTGGGTATGAGGCAAAAGTAAAATCTCATTTGGAAAGGATGGGGTTTTTATGGTAGTCAAAGATGTGTTTCCGGCAGACTGGGACATAGATATTCTTGGAAATTGTGCCAGGATAGAAACCGGGGGCAGGAATACAGAAGATAAAAATGACGACGGAAGATATCCTTTTTTTGTGCGCTCACAGAAAGTGGAGCATATTAATACATATCATTATGATTGTGAGGCAATTTTAACGGCAGGGGATGGGGTTGGGACGGGCAAGGTTTTCCATTATTATAAAGGGAAATTTGACGTACACCAGCGGGTATACGTTTTAACAGGGTTCAATAGGGTTATTGGCGGATATTTATATTACTATTTTAAAGCAAATTTTTTAAAAGAGGTTGAAAAATATACCGCAAAGTCTTCTGTTGATTCTGTAAGGCGTGCTATGATAGAAAAAATGCAGATTCCGATCCCTGGCTTAAAGGAACAGTCTGCAATTGTGGAAGCCCTTATGGATACAGATTGTTTGATTTGTTCCTTACAGAAGCTGGCGGATAAAAAGAAGGCTGTCAGGCAAGGTGTGATGCAGGAATTACTTACAGGGAAGCGGCGTTTACCCGGGTATGCGGGAAACTGGATAAAAGCCCGGTTAGGGGGGCATTGTGAAATATTTGACGGGACGCATCAGACGCCCCATTATGTAGAAAGCGGTATTCCGTTTTACAGTGTGGAGAATGTAACGTCTAACAATTTTACCAATGTTAAATATATTTCAGAGGAAGAGCACAAAAAAATAACTGCCAGCTACCGTATTGAGAAGGGTGATATTTTAATGACTAGGATAGGTTCCATTGGAGCCTGTAAATATGTTGACTGGGATGTAAATGCGAGTTTTTATGTGAGTTTAGCCCTAATCAAATGTGTTGGCAATATTGACGCGCAATTTTTATGTTATTATACACAATCAACTGGCTTTAAAAAAGAAATTGAGGCCCATTCTTTGGTTACGGCAATTCCACGCAAAATCAATTTGGGGCCTATATCAGAAATTCTGGTGACAGTACCAGAATCTATAGAAGAACAAAAAGCTATTTCCCAAATTCTTTTTGACATGGATCGTGAAATCGGGCAGATAGAAAAGAAGCTTGCCAAATACCAGCAAATCCGGCAGGGTATGACGAAAGAGCTTTTAACAGGCCACATCCGGTTAGAAGCTGGCGGTACACAGGGGTAAAGATAAGGGGAGATACTTAAAATGGAACAGAATGTGGCTGGGGGGATAAAATGAACGTGGGGCAACGGGAAAAAGAAACGCAGCAGCGTGTAATAAAGTTATTTGTTCAAGGGCTGGGGTATACTTATTTGGGCAATTATACTGAACGTGATAATTCCAATATAGAAGAAGGGCTGCTTATCCGGTATTTAAACCGTAAGGGATATTCAGATTCCGTGATCCGCCTTGCCTTAAAAGGGCTTAAGGATACTGCCGGCAGCCAGTCGCTTAACTTATATGATTTGAATAGGCAGACCTATAAGAAATTAAGGTACGGGGCCAGGATCCATGAGAATAAAGGGGATCATATGTGCACCGTGCAGTTTGTAGACTGGCGGCATCCTTACGAAAATGATTTTTATATTGCAGAAGAGGTAACAATACATGACGTAGAAACAAAGCGCCCTGATTTGGTGCTCTATGTGAACGGCATTGCCTTTGCTGTAATTGAATTAAAGCGGAGTACAGTTTCCATAGCAGAAGGGATCCGGCAAAATCTGACCAACCAGCGCAAAGATATGATCATGCGCTTTTTTGCCACAGTGGGACTGGTTTTTGCGGGAAATGATTCGGAAGGGCTGCGTTATGGCACAACAGGGACACAGGAGAAGTATTATCTTTCCTGGAAAGAGGATACCTTAGCTAAAGATGCTGTTTCTTCCCAGGTGAAAAAGCAAATTGAAAAATATCCTGTCCGCCTTGATAAAAATTTGATTTCCCTTTGCCATAAAGAACGGTTTATAGAAATATTACATAATTTTATTGTATATGACGATGGGAGGAAAAAGACTTGCCGGACGAATCAGTTTTTTGGAATTATGGCGGCGAAAGATAACGTACTTAAGCGGGAAGGCGGAATCATTTGGCATACACAAGGCTCGGGCAAGTCTTTGACAATGGTATGGCTGGCAAAATGGATCAAAGAAAATGTACCGGACAGCCGTATTTTGATTATAACAGACCGGGACGAGCTGGATATGCAGATTGAACATATTTTTGCAGGGGTGGGTGAGAACATTGCCCGTATCAGGCATGGGGGTGAATTGGTACAAAGAATAAATGATACTTCTCCGGCGATGATGTGTTCCCTGATTCAAAAGTGCGGCAGGCAGGGGCATGCAAAGGGTGAGGGAGCGGATTATGCGGGCTATATCAGGGAAATTCAAAAATCCCTGCCTTCAGATTTTTTAGTAAAAGGGGATTTTTTTGTATTTGTGGACGAGTGCCACCGGACGCAATCCGGTAAGCTGCACCAGGCAATGAAATTGATTTTACCGGATGCAACTTTTATTGGCTTTACAGGGACGCCTTTAATGAAAAAAGATAAAGCAAAGAGCATTGAGGTTTTTGGGCCGTATATCCACAAGTATAAATTTGACGAGGCAGTACGGGATAAGGTGATTTTGGATTTACAGTATGAAGCTAGGGAGATAGGGCAGGACGTTGTAGCCCAGGATAAAATAGACGCATGGTTTGAGGCAAAAACCAGAGGCCTGACAGATGTTACAAAAGCAAAATTAAAACAGCGGTGGGGGACTTTAAAAAAAGTATTTAGCTCAAAAGCCCGTTTGGGCCAAATCGTGGCAGATATTGTCTTCGACATGGAAACAAAAGCGCGTTTACATGACGGGCGGGGCAACGCAATACTGGTGGCGGGCAGTATTTACCAGGCATGTAAATTCTATGAATTATTTCAGGAAACACAGCTGGCGGGGAAATGCGCCGTTGTGACTTCCTATGAACCCCTGGCAGCTGCAATCCGGACAGAAACCGTGGGAGATGAAGGCAATACGCAAGCCTTAGAACAGTACCGGATTTATAAAATAATGCTGGACGGTAAAGATGCAAAAACATTTGAGAAAGAGGTAAAAGAAAAGTTTGTTAAGCAGCCGGATCAGATGAAACTGCTTATCGTAGTAAATAAGCTGCTTACAGGTTTTGACGCGCCGCCTGCTACATATTTGTATATTGATAAAACATTGCAGGATCATGGATTATTCCAGGCTGTCTGCCGGGTGAACCGCCTACATGGCGAAGACAAAGAATATGGGTACATTATTGATTATAGAGATTTGTTTTGCTCCCTGGAAAAAGCAATTAATGATTATACATCAGGGGCATTTGATTGTTATGACAAGGAAGATATTACAGGCTTTTTAACAAACAGGCTTGATAAAGCAAAAGTACAGCTAGAAGATACGCTGGAGATGTTAAATGCCTTGTGCGAGCCTGTTGCAGCCCCCAAAAATGATGTGGATTATATCCATTATTTTTGCGGGTCAAATACGGAGTCGTTTGATATTGATGAGCTTCACTCAAATATGCCCAAAAGGGAACAATTATATGATTTGTCAGCAAAGGCATTACGGGCGTTTAGTGAAGTATCAGGCGCTTTGATGGAACAATACGGCTATTCGTTGGACAGCATCAGAAATCTGGAAAAAGAAGTCACAGACTTTGTCAAAATCAGGAATGTTATCCGCATGGCCAGCGGAGATTATGTTGATTTAAAAGCATATGATCCGGATATGAGGCATTTAATTGACACATATTTATCCGCTAGCCCCAGCCGTATTTTAACATCCTTTGACGGGAAACCGCTGGCTGGCCTTTTAGCTGATATTGGCCTAGAAGCAATCAAGGATATGCCTTTTGGGACAAGGGCACAAAAAGAAGCGGCTGCAGAAATCATCGAAAACAATGTCGGAAAAGAAATTGTAGAAAAAACCCAAACGAATCCAAAGTACTATGAAAAAATGTCCGCCCTGCTGGAGGGGTTGATTGAACAGAGGAAGAAGGATGTGTTAGAGTACGAAAAATATCTACAAAAAATTGTAGAATTATGCCGTAAAGTACATCGTCCGGAAGCTGGTATGGATTATCCCGAAAATATTCGTAACAGCGCGGCAAAGAGGGCTTTTTATGATTATTCCGGCGGCAATGCAGAGCTTGCGGAAAAGCTGCATGAAGCAGTCTTAGCGTCAAGGCAGGACTGTTTTAGGGGAAATAAAGTAAAAGAAAGAAAAATCAAGCGTGCAATCGAGGCAGTAATAAAAGACAAGGGGCAGGCAGAGGAATTGCTTGCGTTAGTAAGAGGGCAAAGGGAGTATTAGGTGGAAGAAATAATATTGTGTGGAATTGCAATGTCAGTAATAAAAAAAAGAATAAAAAATATGTACATCCGGGTTTTGCCGCCAGATGGGAAGGTACAAATTACAGTTCCATATACTGTTAGCGATGATTTAATCCGCAGATTTGCAATATCTAAAATACAGTGGATCAAAAAACAAAAGAAAAGCTTTGAAGGGCAGCCCAGACTGACAAAAAGGCAATATATAACGGGAGAGAGCATCTATTTTTGGGGTCGCAGGTACCGTTTAGATGTGCAGTATTCTGATGCTGGAAGCCACGTTTTGCCTGCAGGTGAAAAACTGGTACTAGAGGTTAGAAAGGAAAGTACCCCCAAACAAAGGGAGCATGTAGTAAATGAATGGTATCGGGCGCAAATGAAACAAGCTGTCCCTAAAATACTAAAAAAATGCGAGTATATAGTAGGTGTAAATGCCAGTGAATGGCGTATTAAAAACATGCGCACAAAATGGGGGACATGTAATATTGAAAAAAAACGTATCTGGCTGAATTTGCAGTTAGTCAAGAAAACACCAGAATGCTTGGAATATGTCATTATCCATGAACTAGTGCATTTACTGGAAAGAAACCATAATGACAGGTTCTTTGGATATATGGACAGTTTTTGCCCGGACTGGAGGATAAGGAAAGCGGAGTTAAATCAACAGACGCTAGATTGCTTCGAAGGGTAGAGGGGTATGGAAAGGGGCTTTTGGCATGATAAGGATTAGGGAAATCATGAGATCTAAAAAGAGGGGGTACACAAAGTTTTACCTGATGGATCTAACAGGGGATAAAAAGGTGTGTGGCAGCTTGGGAATGGGAGATGCTGGCTGAAAATGCGTTGTGGCAGTGAAAACGGCACATGGTACGGTATGGTACTATGTGCCGTATGATATTATTTGCAGCCGCAGTTTTTGTCGATCACTGGGTTGCAGGCATAGAAGTTTTTGGAATCCAGGCGTTCTTGGATTAGGCGGAGGGCTTCACCGAAACGCTGGAAGTGGACAATTTCCCTGGCGCGTAAAAAGCGGATGGGATCGATGACGTCTGGATCTTTTACAACACGCAGGATATTGTCGTAGGTGCTCCGGGCTTTTTGCTCTGCTGCCATGTCTTCCACAATATCTGTAATGGGATCTCCCTTTACCTGGAATTCACATGCGTTCTGTGGGACGCCGCCAGCTGCCTGAGGCCATACTCCTAAAGTGTGGTCGATGTAGTAGTCACCGAAACCGGATTCTTTGATTTCTTCCGGGGTCAGGTTGCGCGTAAGCTGGTGCACGATGGTGGCTACCATTTCAAAGTGTGCCATTTCTTCAGTACCCAGAGAAGCAGCGGTAATGTTCCGCTTACTGTATTTTGGGACGGGCATGATACGGTGGGATTTCCGATACATAGCTTTTCGACGTTTGAGAGGATAAAGAAGTATGATGAAAATGAAGATGCGGGGAATGTCGGGAAGCCTTATTCTATCGAAGTTAGCGACACTCCGAGATGGATAAATCTCTATGCGGCAGCTAATGATGATGTTTATTTATGATACGGAATGTAATGAACTCAGTTTGTCTATATATTCTTGGACAAGCTGAGTTTTTTATATCAAACCACACTATTGTATAATTTATTTATGGTATTTTACTACAATTGACTTTCCATACAAAAAAGGATATACTATAACAAATCACATAATTGTTGAGATATTTTTGTGTGGATTAATAGAGGTGTAATCAATGCTTGATGAAAAAGTGATAGATATTGTTAGAAGAATTTTTTTTGACCATGATTGTATCATGACGACCGCTGAACTTAATTCTTATAAACTATATTATGCTGATATTCAGAAATTATTAGATGAAGAACTGATTGAAAAGGTAAAATGGGGATATTACCATTGGGTGGATTCTTTTGATGGACAGGAGGTTAAGATCATCAATCGGCTTTTTCCAGATGCAGTCCTTTGTATGGAAACAGCTCTCTTTTATTATCATTATAGCGACCGTAATCCTGCCGAATGGAATATTACGGTTGATAAAAATGTTTCAAGGAATCGTACAAAGATAGATTATCCGTTTGTAAAGGCTTATAGAGTTGAGCCTTATTTAGTACCGCTAGGGGAAATAAAAGGAAGTATTGATTTTGTAGATGTCCGCATTTATGACCGTGACCGTACGATTTGTGATGTCTTGCGGAATATGAGCAAGATGGATAAAGAAATTTTTAATAAGGCAGTTCAAGGTTATGTGAGAGACACGCAGAAGAATATCCCAAACCTTATGAAATATGCAAAGGAACTTAGAGTGCAGAAGAAAGTAAAAGAATTGATTGGAGTGTGGTTGTAGTGGCTGATATTGCGTCATCTGTTTTGGCAAGGCTAAGGAATAAGGCAAAGGCGGCCGGCATTAGTTATCAGCAATGCTTACAGCTTTTTATGCAGGAGGAATTTTTGCGCAAACTTTCAAAATCGGGGTATGAGGATGCTCTTATTCTCAAAGGCGGTTTGTTTATTTATACGCTTACAAACTTTGAAAGTCGGGCGACCGTTGATGTGGATTTCCTATTGCGCAGTGTTTCTAACTCGTTAGAAGAAGTGCAGGCTCTTATTGTAAAAATTCTTGCCATACCTACGGGCAATGATTATATTGAGATGACAGCCAAAGGCTTTGAGAAAATTTCCCCACAAAGGAAATATCACGGCATTAGTACGCAGATTATCGGAAAAATCAAAAATGTTCGTGTGCCGTTCAATGTAGATATAGGAGTCGGGGATGTGATTGTGCCATGTGCCGAGGAACGGACGATTCATACGCAGCTTCCTGATTTTGAATCTCCTGTTATTATGACGTATTCTCTTGAAAGCACTATTGCGGAAAAGTTTGACGCTATCCTGCAACGGTTTGAACTAACAGGCAGAATGAAAGATTTTTACGATATTTACTATCTCGCAAGGACTTTTGATTTTGATGGAGCGAGATTGCAGACGGCAATATCCAGAACATTGGAACGGCGAGGGACACCCTACGAAAAGGACAGTTTCAAGCGTATTCTCACACTTGCCGAGGATGCGGATATGCAGAAACGGTGGAAATATTTCTTAAAAACCATAAAGGATGATACGCTTGAGTTTTCGACGGTCATTGAGGAAATACAGACTTTCCTTGAGCCTGTATTTGATGCGATTGTAAAGGAGGAGGAGTGGCAAAATTCTTGGGATATTTCAGCTAACATCTGGGTCAAA
Source organism: Lachnospiraceae bacterium (assembly GCA_009911505.1). Taxonomy (GTDB): domain Bacteria; phylum Bacillota; class Clostridia; order Lachnospirales; family Lachnospiraceae; genus Roseburia_B. The sequence goes on from QXXL01000187.1 coordinate 25,535, forward strand.
ACTAGTTGATAAAAAAGAAAGGTTGGTGAAACTGGTGGGCGGTAAGGAAGCTTCACGAGGTTTTTTATATCAAGGTTTTGCTTCAGTCTTAGAAGCATTAACCGATAAAGATAATTGGGATAAGATTTATATTGAATTTCCGACATCTAATGACAAAGTTGATATAGCATTAGGAAAAGCTAATAAAATCACAAAAAGCATACAGGTAAAATCAACAATAAATACATTTTCTAAATCTGATGTTAAATTATGGCTTTGTGACCTTATAGCAGATATAGATACCTCCGAATATGAACTATGTTTAATTGGGCAATGTGAAAAGGCAGCAATTACTTTTATAAATTCAATTGGAAAATTTTATAGCAACACGCTTGATAAAATGGCAATAGCATCACTTAACGGATTTGATACGGATTTGCTTAAAGATAAAAGAATTGATTTTGTTATTTTACCTTTTGAAATAGAGGTATTAGAAAAAATTGTACGAGATTCGTTGCATAAGTATATCTCGTATAGCACTCAAATGATGACTTTTGACCAAATTAGCTTTATTGCTTCGGCCACTGTAAATGACCAAATGATTTCTTCAACACATGGTAATGGCATTGATAGACGAGTTTTTGATGAAGAATTGGAAAAACGTATTTTGCTTGTTGCTGATAAATATTCCCCTAAAAGAATATCTATTGGTATTACAAGTTTTTCACGTGGAGCAGTGCATCTAGAAGATGAAACAATGTGCTTGTCCCTGTTAGATAAGTTTGATGGTCGTAATATAAAAGAGGGATATGATTGGAATAATGATGTTTATGAAAAAGCAAAAGAATTTTTGCTTGCAAATACCAACAATAATCAAGCCTATCAAATATTTTTAGATGCACATGCATCCTTAGCTTTTGCGGCAGGACAGGTTCTTGATAGTAAATCTGGTATCAATGTATTTCCAATACAAAAGTCAGCAACAAATGGTACTGTATTATGGGATGTAAAATTGTCATCTAAAAGAAACTATTCTAATTGGGATATTTCACATGAAATATTTGATGAAAACCGATTTGATTCTGCATTAATACTAAATGTTACTCGTCCCATTTATCATAATGTGGTTGAATGAATATTCTAACGCTTCGGAGCCACCGTTTTATAGCTTGAGAGCCATTTGATTTTGGTATTCTAATGCTTGAGAGC
>QXXL01000188.1 GCA_009911505.1 Lachnospiraceae bacterium
ACTACCATTGAGAGGGAAAACCTAAAAGGTTATGAGGGTATATAAGAACTTCTCCCCATATCTAAAATGCCGGGAAAACCCGAAAATACGGGCTATACCGACATATAAGAAATTCTAAAGAGATAATCTAAATTCACCAATAATTTTAATATAAAAATTAAATGGATTGCAAGATGCCTTCAGAATCGCCAAAACGATTCAACTATTCTTAAAGTTTATATCGCAATCTCCCAATGTAAATTTTTATGATTCTATTTGGTTGGTAAAAGGAGAGGATATCAATAACCGCAATATTTCTATGTATTTCCGACCTGAAAACGAAAGGCTAAATGCAAACCGCGTTTTGTTTCTGATTATGACAGAATCACTCACGCAGATATTATGAATGTTTGTGCTGCGTTTGAAACACAGTTCCAATATAGATACAAAAAAAATTTCAGATATAAAGAGCAGGAACGAGTTAAAAAGAAAATGATTGAAATATTAGAACAAGCAAGGGAGTCGCAATTTGATGAAACAGAAAAACCTTTATTTGATGAGTTACTTAGCGGAGTTAAATATGTAAGTGAAACTTTGAGAAAGAGAATTGAAATTGCACTGAATGAATTTATTAAAATGTATGGGGATGAGGAAATAAAGTACGATTTTGAAGAAAGCTACTTAGAAATGCCAGAGCGCATTAAAAATAGTAGGAATGCACTGGATCATGGAAGAATAAATTACCAGTTTGAAAGTGTCATGTATAGGGATGCGGAATTGCTTAGAGCCGTTGTTTATATGATGATTTTAGAAACAGCAGGTTTGTCCAATGATAAGCAAAAAATTAAAAATTCAATTAGGAAGTTGTCAAAAAGTATATAAAAGTAAGTTTAGAGGGAACAGGAAAGACTTTTTTACCTGTTCCCTTTAGTATTATATATTCTGCTTAATAATCCTCGAAATCAGCCCCACTGCCACATTCCGGTCCGCATCAATCCGCGTCACCACGAAACTGACATCATCCTTCTTGCCAGGCATCCGGTTGTCATAGCAGCTGTGGGCGACTGCGTTGACTCCGATGTGGAGGCGGACGAAAACGGTGCCTTTGTGGACGTCCGTGACCGTCCCGGCGTACTTGCCCTGGATCTTGCACTTGCTCAGGTTGTCCTTGCTGGTGTTGCCGTTCACGCTTTTGACATCGGCTTTCACGGAAATGTCCTCCAGGGAACGGATCTTCACGTTTAAGATGCGGACAAGGATCTGCTCGCCCACATGGAAGCGTTCCGTGGCGTCTCCCAGCCAGTCCCAGGATAAGTCGCGGGCAAGGATGGAGCATTCCGTGCCGAAGATCTCCACACGGACTACCTTTTCTGCCACGGCAATGACCCTCGCCTGTACAATGCGGTCTTCGCATACGCGGGAATTTCCGGCCGCATCCGGCATGTAGAAAATCTGGCGCTTCTTATACATGGCATCTTTCCTGCTGGCCACCACGCTGCGGCTGGCGTTCTCAAGCCCTTTGATGATGAAGTCGATTTCACATCCCAGCATGTTGCCGAGGATTTTGTTCTGGCGTTGCACCAGTTCCCCGTAATCATGGGCTTCATCCTCCACAAGGTTGATCATCATCTCCGAAAGAGGGATCACGACACGCATATCCTTGTAATAGATGACCGCGATGGTGCCGCCTCCGTCCATCTTCTCAATGCCGCCCAGGTTTCCTGTCAGGATCTTCCGGGTGCGGTAGGCGTTCTGCAGCTCATGCCAAATGGTATCTTCCCTGCTCTCAGGTGTCTCCACTTCGGAATCGGCATTCAGGGTAAGGATGGTGGAAGGTGCGGTCTTCCGTACAGGAGGTTCCGGTTTTGGAGCAGGGGCGGCCTTTGCTTTCCGTCTTCTGGGAGGGGCTGAAACTTCAGGGTTATTTTTCCCTGTGCCGCTTCCATCTTCCGTTCCGGTCTCAGAGGAAAGTTCCAGAGCAGGACCGTTTGCATTAGCAGCCGCCACTCCGTCACCTTCGACGGGGGCCTCCCCCGTATCTTCTTGCTGCAGTTCCATTCCGCTGTCATTGCCGGTTTCTGCTTCCGCCTCCATGTTTTCTCCGGAAAGGGATGTTTCTTCCGGCATATCCCCATCTGTAATGGCACTGTCAGACGCCGGCACGTTATCTCCCATAGCGGTTTCATCAGGACCGGGAAGTTCCTCATCCATAGCAGCCTCCTGGGAGTCAGGCAGTTCCCCATCCATAGGGAAATCCTCGTCTGCAGGCATTCCATCGTCCATAAGGATTTCGCCTTCCGCAGGGGAGTCTCCTTCCATAAGGGTTCCTGTTTCTGCAGGTGCATTCTCCAGGATGGCGCTTTCTTCAGTTACAACAGTTTCTTCCGTTTTTGCTTTTCTGGGCATAGTTTTGTCTCCTTTTCATGATTATTTGGTCTGTCTGCAGGTTTCCGCAGGCAGGTTGTTTTGCCGGGCAGCTCAGGACATGATGGATTTCTTGTCCGTCATGACGATTTCGCAGTCCCCGTCCGCAGGGAAAAATGCCTGCCGTTCATCCGCCCATTCAGGGGGAGGGCCGGTGGGCGCAGCGTCTGCAGGGGCAGGGTTCTTTCTGGGCGGCTTTGGTTTCTTCTGTTTCGGTTCCGGCTTCATCAGCCGTGAAAAGTCCGGCTCCGGTGATTCCGGGAGCCTGCGCCACTCCGGGATATGGTCGCTGGCCCGGCTTTCCTTCAGCTTCCTGCTCTCCGGGTGGAGGGTGTAGTCATATTTCCCCACCTTTAGCACCTTTTGGCCCCGGAGGATGATTAGTGCTTCATCCAGCGGCAGCCGCAGCACCTCATCCGGCGTCAGCAGCTTGCGCTTCCCGATGGAATGTGTCTCCCGGTATTCCGGCGTGTAATCTGACACCCGCCAGGTATTGAGCTGCTTTGCCTGGCTGGATACAGCCACGCTGACCTCACCGGTGCGGTTCGAGATGAACTCGGCCGTCAGCTCGTCGGTGCAGCCCAGGAACAGCTGGGTGTCGCAGTTCCCGATAATCTCCTGCCACTGGTTTAGCGGATAGCGGTTCTGCATCTGGGGCAGGTTCTGGAAGATGCAGCTGATGGAGAGCTGCCTGGAGCGGATGGTGCTGATCTTCTTTGTCAGGTCCGCGATGGTGCAGCCGCCGTTTGCAAGCTCATCCGCCAGGATATGTACCGGGACAGGGAGCCTCCCGCCGTCCCCGTATTTGTCCGCATAGCGCACCAGCTTGATGAACACGAAGGACATGAACAGGGAGGAGAGGAAGTCAAAGGTGGAATCCTGGTCTGAAGTGATGCAGAAATATGCGCACTTCTCATAGCCCGGCTGCGTCAGGCTGATCTCGTCATAGCTGGTGATCTGCCGGATCAGCCTGTTCTGGAACACCTGCAGCCTTGTGCCCAGCCCGATGATGACGCCGCTGCGCACCGTGTCGGACGCCTGCTTGAAGATGTTGTAGGGCGCCTTTGCCGGATGGGTGACCGGGAGCAGGTCAAAGAGGCTGTTCAGCTCCTTTTCGGAGTTCATGGTCAGCAGCTTATAGACCTGCCCGATGTTCTTTCCTTCCGGCGGGAACCCCTGATCCACATACAGCACAAGGGCTTTCAGCAGGTTCATCTCCGAATTGTCCCAGAAATGGTCGCCTTTTGGTGAGCCGGTGTTCCTGATGATGACGTCGGAAAAGAGCTGCGCCATGATCTCCTGCCCTTCGATCTCCGCAAGGCAGTTCCAGCTGTCGGAATTCTCCGGGTTGATCAGGTTGAACACCCGCACGGTGTAGCCGTTCTCTTCAAGATAGAGGCACAGATCCGCATAAAGCTCCGACTTTGGATCGGTAATGATGAGGCTCTCCCCACGTTTCACGCACTGGAATACCACATTCCTTGCATAAGCCCGGCTTTTCATGCTGCCGCTGGCTCCGAATACTGCCACGTTGCGGTTCATCCGCGTCTTCTCCGGCAGACAGACCGCTTTCCCGTACAGCTTCCCTAAGATCACGCCCCGGTTTTTTGTGATGTCAGGGACCAGCTCCAGCACTTCACGCATCTCGACATCCGTCATGAAGCCGGAAGTGCCGTAAGTCCCCTGGTCTGAGTAGGTCAGGTTCCGCTCCCTGTCATAGATGCCTTTCCTGCCAAAGCCCATCCGCATCACCATAAATATCAGCAGCCCGGAGATGCCGATGCACAGGGCGATCCCGTACAGGCTGTAAGGGAATACGGTGAGCGCTTTCAGACAGGCGCCAGGCGAGCCGTCAGGGAATGCCGGAGAAGTGCCGTTCCCCGGTGTGCCCCCGGATGAAGTCCAGGTCCGGTAGTTGATAAGGAACTGGGATACATAGCCGCCTGCATAGGCAAGCGCCATGAGCAGAACAGGCAGGACGAAAAAGAGCGTCAGTTGTTTCTTTTTGTTTTCTGTCAGTTTCAGTGCAGGAACCTCCTTTCAAATTTATACAGATCAATGGTTTCGATGGCAGCTGCATCCCCAAAGTATTGCTGCAGCACCGGTTTCTGGAAGTCGAAGCAGACCAGGTTCCCGGCAAGCCCGTGGAAGGAGAGGGCAGTACGGAACCGGGAGAGCCGCAGCATGTCGAAGTCGAAGGCAAGGAGCACCGGCATCCCCTCCGATACGGCATCATGTTCCAGCCCGTAGTCAGGGCAGGGAGGCTGCAGGTCGGACAGGAGCAGGTTTTTCAGTCCCTTCAGCAGGGCAGGGGAGCAGAGCAGCCGGATCATGGTAATCCCTGCAGCGTCATCGGGGACATAATGGAAAAAGTCAAAGCTGGAATCCAGATAGAAGTAGCTTTTCTGGAAGCCGCCGGTGCTTTCCATCAGCTTCAGTGCCGTATCCATGCCCTCCCCGATGATGAGCGCCTTGATGGGGGTATCCGGGTGGTAGCGGAGCCCGCCGCCCATGCCGGAGAGGATTCCCCGGCTGGTATGATAGGAGAGCAGCGCCTTTACCTTCAGTTCCGTCCGGTATTCCCATTTCATCAGTGCGCCGCCTGTGCAGAATACAGCATAGATGCATTCCGGGGCAAGCAGGATGCCGGTGGTCCTGGAATTGTTGATCTTTACGGCTTCCGCGCCAAGCTCTTTGACTTCGCGGGAGTGGTAAAAGGCCGGCAGCGTCATATCATAGGCTGGCACCGGTCCGGTTTGGGTTCCCGGCTGGAACAGCGGGGGCTTTCTGTCACGGAATATTTCCACACCGGCTTTCTGCAGCATGGCATAGGCAATGGATGCCTGCTGGAGCCTGAGCCTCCTGGGGATGTCGCTGCGGGGGCGGTTGGTGTCGGAGCAGCCGGAGAGGTAGAAAGAGAAGCGGGCGGGGTTTTCTGCCAGGAGGAGCTTTTTCCCCCTGCTCGTCAGCCTGTATCCCCTCAGCCCGTCCTTATAGTGGGTCCTGATATGGCCCTCCTTTTTGAGCCGGGTGATGAGCTTTTCCCCATAGCTGGTGTTCAGGTGCAGATGAGCCAGCACACGGGGGCTGCACTCCCCGGAAATGGCGGCCATCTCCATCAGATGGTACGCACTGGTTGAAGTATCCATCGGTGAGCCTCCTTTCCATGTTTTTTACCGTACACGCCTGCATCTCTGGTAAAATAAAGCAGGCGCAGGGTTTATCGTTTGCCCGTTTTCAGGCGGTTTTGGCGGCATTTTTACCGGAGTTGGATTTTATTTTGAAAATCTGCCTAAAAATCCGATACGCTTTTTTCCCTGTCCTCCCGCTCTTTCAGCCATCCGGGGAAGCAGCTTTTTTCCATGACGGCGAGGATGGTGCAGTCACTCTCCCCGAATTCCGTGGTGTGGTAGGCGTCGCAGAACAGCCCGCTGTCATCGGTCATCAGGAAGCCTGCCACGGTATCTAAAAGCTGCTTGCACTCCAGGTTGTCGTAGTCCCGCACCCTCCTGTCGGAGAGGTTCTTATCGAACACATGGGAGAAGCAGACCACGCACTGCGTGAAGTGGGGCAGGCTGTGCTGTCTTGTATAGGATGCAAGGCTCGCATACAGCGGGTCAGTCAGGAAAGTGGTGTTGATGCGTTTGGTGCGTTTCGGCATCAGGCCGGGCAGGGTGATCTCCACGATGTCCTGCGTATGTTTTATGGAAATGCCGTGTACCTGGGCAGCCGCTTCCATGAGGACGGGCTTCGGCACGAGGTCTGCGGCATAGATGAGGTTGCGCAGGGAACAGGCGATCCGTTCCGCGCGCCGGGCGGCATCCAGGCTCAGCTCCTCATAGTTTTTCCCATAGGTGCCGGTGTTGGCTGCCATGGCATTGATGGTGTTTGACAGCCGGGGGAGTTCATCCCCTATCCGCGCAAGGCGGGATGATAAAGTGTGTCGGTCCATTAAGTATCTGTCACTCCTTGTTTCCTGTAATACTGCACCTTCCCGTCCGGCGTGACCGTACAGAAAGCGGCAGTGCCGGGGATATTAAGGAGCGGTATCTGCCCGGCATGGTCCACGATGGCTATGCGGCGGGGCGCATCCTCCTTATAGGCGGAAAGGGCATTGTTCATGAGCATCTCTTTTTCTTCCGGTATGTGGATGACGTCATAGGCATCCGACTGGGTGTAAAAGGTCAGCGCCACCGGAAAATCGCTGGCCGTGTGGAAGGTGATGTCTTCCCGGAAATCCAGGAGCACCCAGAAGGCGGCAAGGGTGGAGGGGCTGGGGATACAGTCCTTTGAGTACAGGACAAGCTCCCGTTCCGGCAGGAAGGCAAGCCGCCCTGCTTTTTCCAGCCGCCCCAGCAGGCGCAGGAGCTTCCCCTCTGCCAGTTCCGGGTAGAGCCGTCGAAGCTGGGGAAGGCTGAGGGCATGGTACATGGAAAGCAGCCGGGTGATCTCCGGCAAATGGCTTTCCTGCTGTTGGTTTTTCTGCTGCATGGTACAGCCTCCTTTTGTCCTGCGGGTGGGCAGGTATCCATAAGGACACCGGGACATGCCTGCCGCAGGGAATGGTATTTATATAGGAAGTAACTTTGCGTACAGATTACATAAACTTTACATACAGTGCCGGGTACATGGCCGCAAAATATAGAATGTATGCGTAAACTTTACTTAAAGCATACTTACAGGTGTTTCCAACAGGGGAAGATTCCCCGGTTATGCGTAAACCGTATGTAAAGTGTAAGTATCAGACTGCTTCTGCCATCTGCCTGCGCTGCTTTTCCTTTTCCAGGAGTTTCTTCAGTTCCTGGCGGTCCGTGGTGATCAGCTCCTTTTCCAGTTCGGAAGCCTTGAATTCCACGGTGACGTTATTGTTGTTGGTGGAGATCAGGCCGTTGCCCCTCTCAAAATGGGTGACTGCCATGGTCTCCGCTTCGGACAGGTGCAGGATGGACTGCACACGCATAGCCTCCTCATCCTCAAGGTTCAAGACGATCTTGGTCTTGGAGTTATTGATGATGCCCTTGCCGTATTTGCCGTCCTCCAGCGCAAAGAAGTCGTTCAGGTCCTGTGTGGCGCAGATGGCGGAGCCGCCATATCCGCGGATGATCTTGAATATCTCCAGCACGAACTCTGCCGCAAGGCGGTTGGACGCCGCGCCGATGAGCTGCCATGTCTCATCAATGAAGATGGATTTTTCCACGGTACGGTCTTCCTTTGCCTTGTCCCACACATAATCCAGTGCAACGAACATGCCCACTGTCAATAAGTCGCCGGTCAGTTCCGAAATATCCAGCACCGTGTATTTGTTGTCAAGGTTCACGTTGGTCTGCTGGTTGAAGGTGGAGGCGGAGCCATGCACCAGCCGGTTCATGATATTGGCAAGGCGTTTGGTATCCGGGTTCTGCTTTAAGATATTGAAGACATCCTCAAGCACCGGCATTTCCCGGTAGTGTTCCGGGTCTTCCGGGTCAGGCAGGCTTTCGTTGTTGTGGGTGATGCCTTTCTGTTTATAGGTCTGTATCAGTGACTCATCCAAAAGCTGCCTTTCCTCATGGGTCATGTCCGGGATCAGCAGGGAAAAGAAGATGTGGAGCCGCTGTATCTTTGCTGCAAGCTCTGATTTTTCCGTCTGCGGACCGTCTATCAGGTCACTGGCGGAGGAATCCACCTTCCGGATCTCCATGATGTTGATGCAGTTCCTGGAGGCTGGGGAAATCTGGATGAACTCCCCGCCGATGTTGCTGCAGGCCCGGTGGAACTCATGCCCTTTTAAAGGGGCGATGATGAACACCTGTATGTTCCTGCGGCGCATCCTGAGCGCCATGAGCTGCATGGTGAAGGTCTTTCCCGCGCCGGAGGTCCCCAGGATCGCCATGTTCGCATTCTTGTAAACGCGGGAATTAAAAATGTCTACAATGATCAGCGAGTTGTTGTGCTTGTTCACCCCTAAGAGGATGCCGTTGTCATCGCACATCTCAAAAGAGGTAAACGGGTAGCAGCTGGCAACGCTGCTTGTCAGGATGTTGCGCTTGGAGCGCTCGAACAGTTTCTTCTCCAGCGACACAAGGGGCAGGGCGGAAAGCAGCGCCTGCTCCTCCCGGAAGTGGCAGGATACTGCCTCCATGTCCTGGGAGAGCATCAGCTTTTTCATCTCGCCCACGCGCCATTCCAGTTCCTCAAGGCTGTCCGCCGTGACCGTGATCAGGATGTTCATGTAATAGAAGTCCTCGTTGGAGGCAAGCCCTTCCTTTAAGAAATAGCCGGAGCGGATGGCGCTGTCCAGGTCATCGAAGTCCGAGTTGGTATCGGAAGTGTCCTTGATCTTGGAACGGTTGATCCGAAGCTGCTGTCCCAGTTTCTGTTGGATGCGGTCTTTGGGCTGGCGGTCAAAGAAGATGTCCACGTCGATGCCTTCCCCTGCATTGACCAACAGGGAGATCCATCCGGCGCACACCTGCGGGCGGTAGCCCCCGGAGGGCACCAGAAGGTAGGTATGGTAGGTGCCGTCCATGACCACGAAGTTTCCGTGGGTATAGTCGATGGTCTCCGGCGCGATGAATTCCATGGCGGGGATATTCCCGATCTCATCCCGCCTGCCTGCATTGATGTACTGCCCGATGACTTCATTAACGCGCACGCTCAAAGGCTTTGCCACGCTGGTCCTGCGGTTTAAGATGCTGTAGTATACCTCCGCAGCCATCTCATCCTCATTGTCAGGGACAAGAAGTTCATTCCCGCATTGCTGCAGGTAGGTCTTAGCCGTCCGTACCGCAGTGGTAAGGGCGGAGATGGCGTCGCTTTCCTCATTCCCCCGGTTTGCCGCAAAAGGCTCATATTCAAAGATGATGAAGAAGCGCCTTGTGATGGCTTCCCTGGAACCGATGCGGCGGATCAGGTTCTCATAATCCTTCTGCAGCGCAAGGCAGCGTTCATCTGTCTCCTGCCGCATCTCCTCCCGCAGGGTTTCCAGGTGCCTGTTGATGTCTGCACGCCTGGTAAGTACTTTGAACTGGAGCTTCACGGGGCTTATCTTTAAGTAGCTGACAAAGGAATAGATGATGCCCCGCTGTTCCCTTGCGCTCCGCAGCAGGAAGTTGATGGGGATGACTTCTATGACCTTCACATAGCGGTGGTCTTTCGTGTAGATGATGCCGTTTTCTATCTTCCGGATGGGGAAGTAGGAGGCAGCGGGGTTTAACAGTTCCGGTTCCGGCTCCTCCCTCATGCGCTCACGCATCTGGGAAACGCCGCGCTTCTTTTCCTGGCGCCTGCCCGCATCCTCTGCGGGGGCGGCCTGCTTAGCCTGCCTGCGTTCCCTGAACTGTCCGAATTCTTCAGCAAAGTCTTCCTTTTTGGGCTTCACTTTCTTTTCCGGTTTTCTCTTTCGGGCTTTCTGCTGTTTTGCGGGTTTCTTGTCTTTTGCCGGCGCTTCGCCTGCATCCTCCTGCATCCCCACGACCCGGCGGTTTTTCAGGTATACGAAAAAGTTGATGACAAAAGAGGTCAGGCTTTCGCCGTTTATGCCGATGATGGCGAACAGGGCTGCCGGGAGAACGGTCAGGCAGGCGATGATGATCTTCGTTGTCAGTGTCACCGGGATATGGAACACGGGCAGGCCGATGAGCAGTGAGACTGCCAGCGCCTCCGCCGCGTTCCTCAGCTTGATGGTCCCGCCGAACACCGTTCCGGTATCGATGAAGTTGGGCGGTATGATGTATATGTCGTTTTCTTCCTGTCTTATAGACATTCCTTAATGCACCTCCTAAGATATTTGCTGAAGGCGGGAGGGTGTGCCCGTTCCCGCCAGTGGTCGTTGTATGTTTATTCCGTGTAGGGCCTGCCGCACAGGACAATGCTGCCCGTACTGTAGATGGGGCGGTAGACCACCTTTTTCTTGGAAAAGGAAGCATCCACCACATAGCCGTTCCCGGCATAGATTGCCACATGGCCGATGTTCAGGTAGCGGTTGTTCATCCCAAAGGAGTAGAAGATCAGGTCCCCAGGGGCAAGGCTGTCATAGGATACGGCAAGGTTGTTCTCCGTGATGTACCTTGCCTGTGAAGCTGCCGTGTTGGAGCCGCCATGCTGCAGGGAGACCCCTAACTGGCTGTATACCCAGTAGGTAAAGGAACTGCAGTCAAAATATCCTTCCTGGTTCCGCCGCTCCTGGCTGTATGGCGTGCCAAGCTTTGTCAGTGCCAAGTCTACGGCTTTGTTCCCCGTTTCCCCAGGCACCAGGTCCGGGTTGACCTCCACCTTATAGACGGTATCGAACAGGAACAGGTGGAGGTTTGCGGCGTAGTATTCCGCAGTCTGTGCCTGCTCCTCTGTCAGGTGGAACACGTTCCCGGAAAAATAACTGTCCCCGGCATATTCCACCGTATATTCATAGTGGTATATGGTACGGCTTTCTCCGGTCTCCTCATCTGTTTCTTCATATTCCGTGACTTCCACGGTATAGGTGAAGATGCCGTCCGTATTGTCGCGCAGTATCTTCTCCAGCTTTTCAAGGCTGATCTCCCGGTAGTCGTCCTGCGAGGCGCAGAACTGGGAGATGATCAGGGCGCTTTCGTAGATGATGCGGTCTGAAAAGTCGTCCGTGATGCCGTATTCGCAGTCAGCCCCCAGGGCGTCCGCTTCCCTCTGTATTTCTTCCAGCAGGGTGTCATGCTTCTTGCGCAGGATGGCTTCAATGGAAGCCTCCGTTTCGGCAATGTTCTCCATGATGACGCTGTTATCGTTCAGTGCGTCGCCTGTGGCATCGTCCAGCCCCATGCTGCCGAAGATCAGGGAGGGGAGCATCAGGAGGAACAGGACCGGGAGCATCAGCAGGGCGGCAAAGGCCGCCAGTATTTTCCCGGCCGCTTTCCTGTTTTCCCATAAGCCTGCAGCCAGCATCCCATAGGGGCCTGCCGCCGCGCCTTTCGCTGCCCCGGCAGCCGCCTTCCCAGTCTTTATGGCGCCTCTTGCGGCTCCTGCCGCCGATGCCGTCATGGAAAGGGCGGACTGTTCTTTTTTTCTGTTGTCTTCAGCCATTTACACACGGTCCTTTCTCTTTGGCATGTCAGGGAGCTTCTGCACGATGTTCTCATGGTAGGCGATCTTGCCCTCCCCGGTCATGTAAGGTGTCCGGTCTACGGTATCCACCGCATACTGCTTGTACCAGGTGGCGTTATCGGCAGTAGTGACGGTCTCATAGTTTCCTTCTGGTGCCATGTACTGCTCGGTGTTATACATGCCGAAGGCTGTTCCGTTAGGGTAGTCAACCGAGGTTTCCGTGCCCATGATTCGCCCGCCGCCTATTTCCACGCCAGAGTAGCTGGGGGCGTCGGGTATGCCGGTCTGCCCCAGGTAGGAGGTGAGAGCCTGCGCCGCCTGTGCGCCGGTCATGGAGCCGGTGTAGCTGATGTTCCCTTTTGCCACAGCCCCGGTGACGCCGTTGGCGAAATCCCCACCTTTTTTCACGGAGGATTCAAACGCCCTGCGGCTGATGGGGTTGCTTGCGTGCCCGGTCATGGTCTGCATGGCGCTCTGGGTGAACTGCCTCCCCACGGCACCTGCAAGGCCGCCTGAAAGGAAGGAGGACTGGTTTACGCTGTTCGAGCTTCCGCCCATTCGGAAGGAGCCGCCACGGAAACTGGCTCCACCCCCTATGTTCTTTGCAGTGGTAAGCCCCCTTGCGGCGACCATCAGCTCCGCCATCATGTTGCCGCCGGTATGCCCCACGTTGATGCCGAGGCTGGATAAGAAGCTGTCGATCTTCTGGCTGATCTTCAGGAATGCGATGGCGCATAGGAACCAGATGAACACGTTCCCGGCGGCGGTTTCCTTGCCGACTGCCTGCACATCGCTTTCTGTTACGGCGAGGACAGTCATGGACCGGGAGAGGAACAGCGTGGCAGTGAGTATCAAAATATGGATTTTCTTTTTCTTCATAGGGCCCTCCTACAGTGATAACGGGTTGGACAGGAAGCTGCCCACCATGGACGTGAACAGGCGCAGGCACCATGCGTTCATCATCAGCAAAAACAGCTGCCCGCCGAACATCCGGCACCATGACTTGAAGATGTTTGAGGTGGACTGGGATGCACCGGTGGCAAATGCCATGGGTGCCGTATATACGATCACGCCCAGCAGGATGTAGCGCTCCGCCGCTTCAAAGAGCAGCTTGATGTAGTTCCATGCAAGGATCAGCAGGAGTATCAGTGCGATCAGGGCAACGGAGCCGCTGGCGCACACGCCCAGGATGGTCAGCAGGACGGAATTGAAGTCCGCGAAGTTTAAGGGCGGCAGGTCTGAGGAGAGTATCCAGGAATAAGGCGTGCCTCCTATGGCAAGGACCATCTCCGTGATCTGGTCACAGTAATAGATCAGGCCGATAAAAAGGACGGACCGTATGCTCAGCCGGATGGGGTCCTCCGCCTCCACCCCCGCAATCAGTCCGAAGTTCTTAAAAAGCTGCCACACCCAGTTCAGGAGGACAAGCCCTATGGCAGCTGCCACAAATATCTTGTACATGGTTTCTGCGGCAGGGAAGTAGCGCAGGAAAGTCCCCATGTCACATCCCAGGGCACCCAGTACCGAGGTGGAGATCAGGTCAAGCCCGTTCATCACCTGTTCGGCAATCCATTCCACGATGCCGTCAAGTATTCCCATGGGTCATCCCCTCCCTTCCGTCAGCCGTTCCATTTCCCGTCTGAGAAGAACGGTGTGACATAGGCGAGGATGAAGCCAAGCCCGTTCAGGACCACCCATGAGATCGCAATGCGCTTGAGCCATGCACGGGATTCATCCACGGTCTTGCCTGATTTGGAAAAGTTCATCAGGAGCAGGGCGACGGACGCGGTGACAATGGCAGCAATGGTGGAGATGCCCAGGATCTTGCCGTAGACATCCTTCATGATGGATTCCGCCTTGCTCCACATATCCGTTGCAAGCACCTGGTTGGTCTGAAGGGCAAAGAAGTAGGCAAAGGCTGCCGCTCCCATGATGATGTTCTGGTAAGGGATGCGGAATTTCTTCTTTCCGGGAAGCGTGTTCCCCTTGTTTTGGTTGGTGTTTTCCTTGTTTTTCAATGAATTACCTCCTGTAAAAGTTAATGTGGTAGAAAAACCGGCAGCCCTTGAAAGACTGCCGGTTCCATGCCATGCAAAAGCATGATGTACGGACTGCAAAAAAACAGCACCTGCATGTGTGCAGATGCCTGGAAAATGGAATGGATATGGGTGCAGGTACAATTTTAAGCATGACCATTATAGCATGGGCATTTTTACCTGTAAATCGCAATACCATGCCAGTTTGCGCAATTTGTGCGCCAATCCCCTGCCAATCTGTTATTTTCCCTCCGGGAAGAACTTGTCCAGCATCTCCAGGCAGTCTTTTGAGGTGTATCCCCACAGGATGGAACTGAGTGCCTGTACTGCTTCCGGGCGCTTGCGGTAGTATGTCCTGGTGGAGATATTGGCTATGTGGGGCCGCAGGTTCTCAATGATCTCATCCGTGTTCTGGAGCTGCTGGGGGGACAGGTAGCTGTAGTAGAGTATCCAGTAATATTGTTCCCCGTGTTTGTGCTTGCTGCGCAGGATGTCCACTGCAGAGTTTAGGAGCGTCAGCATCTTGTTGCTGCGTTCAATGCTCTTTGCATAATCCTCCAGCTTTGATCCGCCGATGTCTGCCCCTGCAAGGTAGATGGAGTCCAGGAATTCCTCGATGCTGCTTCCGTATTCGATCTCAAAGGTGCTGCGTACCTGCTGGACGGCAAGCTCCAGGTTCCAGACGGCATCCCGGTAGTTCTTAAGCAGCTTCCATGTGTCGTGGAACAGGGGGTTCTCCTGCTCTGTGGGAATATTCCTGTTTGGTCTTGTGTTTGGCATGATGGTTCACCTTCTTTCTTCATTTTCTGTATCAGTCTGATCGGATGGTATGGTATTGCAGCTGTCCTCCGGCGGGCTGGCGGGGGAAAGCGTCAGTTCAAACCGGTAGGGCATCTTCCCGTCCGGGCAGGCGATCTGTAAGGAATACTTAACTATACTTTCTTTGCAGTCGGATAAGGGATATAACTTATATAGGGTCCGGGGGCATTCACAGCACGGAACCCCTTGTGCCGCAAGGATTTGCGCCACTTTCTGGACGATTTTCTTCATGTGCGGTTTTGAAACGCTGCCGGCCTGTCCTGAAACGCTGTTTTCCGCCTCCATAATGGTGATCTGTTCCTCCCTGATCGGTTCTGCTTCAGGAAGGGATGAAGCCTCCGGAATATGTACTGGAATCTGAAATGTCATGGAAATCTCCTCCTTGTCGATCATTACGTCACTGATATTGAACATGGTGGATAAGTAGCTGCACAGGTAGATGACGCTGCCATGCCTGCCGGTGAACGATACCAGTGAAAGATATTCTTTGTCCTGTAACTTGTTTAAAATGCGGCTCACTGTAGCCTTTGAGATGCCCCAGCGCAGGGCAAGGTCGCTGAAGTTTGTCAGCGGGCTGCCGGTGCAGTTGCGGAAATATACCACAGGCCCCAGTTCGGAACCCTGCACCTGCCCGTCGTTGTAGATGGCATGTACCCATAGATCCAGCACGATGTCCATCTCCGAGCATTTCCCCATGCTGATCAGCTCATGTACGGCGGCAATCGGGAAAAAGAAAAAACCCACATCCTTCAGACATGGGTAATTGTAGTCAAGCGCCGTATTGTGCTGCTTCCAGCCGTTGATGCTGAATTTGATCAGGTTGTTCCTGCCGAGCCGGGTATAGGTGATGTAGTTCTGCTTCTGCAGGAAATCCAGGATGGACAGCGCCTGATGCTGGAAGCGTGTGCGGAACCATGCCGCCAGTTCCGAGGTCCTGCAGATCCACTCGCCTGGGCCGACCAGATAGGAGATGCCTTCTATCCGGCGGTAAGAGGAGCGGAAGTTGGCATAGGAACAGAGTGTTATGTAATAAAAAAGATAGGAACTTCCGTTGGTACGGATGTCCCTATCTTCCATAAGGCTGCGGAGGAACTCACGGTAGATACGGCACCGTGGGTAGTCCACAATCTGTTTTAGTTCTAATTGATAATCCATAGCAATCTCCTTTACTATTTCAGAAAGTGTCAAAGAACGGAGAATCACAGCATAGAAGGCTGAAAAATATTGATTTCAGCCTTCTGTCATGCTATAATTTAGCAAGTTTAGAGAACCGACTGCCTCCATACAATAAGGTGGACTTAAGGTGGTCATGAGGATCAGATGGGTTATGAAACCCTTGTGGGTGCGGCGGTGTGGACGTAGGGGCATACGTCTGCAACACCAGTACGCACCGGTTCAAATCCGGTCTGCGCCTCTTAAAAACCCCAATTATCTGGGGTTTTTTGTTATCCAGTTATTCTCAAACACGCTCTAGCGGAATATTACCAAAACAATTCATAAAAAAGGTATGATAAAATTATATTTTATATATGCTCAAGCAGATTAATAATTTTTTCCCGCGTATAACTTCCCAAATGCTTCTGATCATCCCTGGAAAGTTCTCCCGGATAAATTGGTTCGCCATAAGTAAGCTTTACATCCGCAGGACGGATCCATGGAAAATGATTTTCAAATATATCCGCAGATCCTGTAATTGCCATAGGAATCACCGGGCAGCCAGTTTTCGATGCCATTTTCATACTGCCTTCTTTAAACGGCAAAAGTTGTGTTTCATCCTCCCCTTTTGCACGCGTTCCTTCCGGGAAAATACAAATTGAAATCCCATGCTTAATCTGGTCAATTCCCGTTAAGATTGTTTTTAACCCTTCCTTAACGTTATCCCGGTTTAAAAACAGGCAGTGCAGCCGTTTCATCCAGACAGAAAGAAGGGGCACCTTCAGCATAGAATCCTTTGCCACATACCCTGTTAGTCCCGGGCATCTGGAATAAGTAATTACAATATCAAAAAAACTGCGGTGGTTTCCAATATAAAGCACTGCTGTATCTTTAGGGATATGTTCTTCCCCCGATACCGTAAGCTTAACCCCGGCAAGGGCTAAAATACATTTAAAACCCCATTGTACCATACGAAGCTGTGAAATGTCAGCAGCATACGGAAACCGCTTGGCAATTAGCCATTCTGCACAAAGCACTGGAATTCCAAGGATCAGGTATAAAATTAAAAACACCGCAACAAAAACCAGTCGTAACATAATTAAAAATCCTTTCTAAATACATATACATCCGCAAACATTCATTTATTATACTCACTGTAAGTTGTAATTACAACCGTAATTCATGAATAAACTGTAAAAAAGGCAAAAAGCAGGAAAATATGAAACAACCCACATACAAAGAAAACCGCCAAGGATACAGCATTTTGTGCTTTGCCGCAGCAATTGCCCTTCTGACAGTCATCGGCTTGTACGGCGGCTGTGGCATTGAAAAAACGGATGGCAGCAAAATAAGCGATCTGGAATACGAAATGGTAGAAGAAGAGAATATCCCGGAAGAATTGAAAGCTAAGATAGAAGAAAAGAAAGCTGCGAGCTTTAAATTAACCTATGAGGGCGACAGCTATATTTATATTGTCCGGGGCTATGGGGAGCAGGAAACCGGTGGATATAGCATTCAAATTCTAGAATTTTACCATACCCAAAACTCAGTCATATTTCATACCAACTTAATTGGCCCGTCCAAAGATGAGTTAAAAAACACAGCCCCAAGTTACCCATATATTGTTATAAGGACTCAAAACCCTAATAAAAATGTAATTTTTAAGTAATTTTCTATTACCACAGGATACGGATCCCTATAGCACAAAAAGGGGATGCACATCGGCCTTGTGCATCCCTTCCTTGTAATGGCGTTGTAATAAAAATGCATAAACTTTCAAAAAAACCTCATTAAAGACTTGTATTTATGCATAAAGATGTTACAATGAATAATATTGTGTTCAAGGAAGGAGCTCTTATTATGAAAAAAGCAGCAGTATTACTCGTGTTAACTATGGCAGTCGCATTTGCGGGGTGCGGCAGCACACCACAAGCCGGAGATGCAGAAGGCGGTAATGAAAGCAATGCAGATTCAGTATCCACAACAGAAGTGTCTGATGGCGGGGACATACTTTCAGACGGCGTCTTGACAGTAGGTACCAATGCAGAATTTCCTCCATTTGAATATGTCGGCGACGACGGGGAACCAGATGGATTTGATATTGCCCTGATAAAAGCCATTGGGGACAAGCTTGGTGTAGAGGTAGAAGTTGAGAATATGGAATTCGATTCATTAGTCGCGTCTATTGGCAGCAAGATAGACGTAGCAATCGCAGGTATGACTGTAACAGAAGAACGCCAGAATATGGTAGATTTTTCCGATTCTTATTATCAGGCCGTACAGTATGTCCTTCTTCCGGCAGAGACTGAAATCGCAGCCGCAGAAGACTTAGCAGGCAAGACGATTGGCGCCCAGCTTGGGACAACGGGCGATCTTATGATAGAGGACTTTGAGGGGGCTACGGCTAAACAGTATAACAAAGCAGTAGATGCGGTTAATGATCTGATCAGCGGAAGGCTGGATGCAGTTATCGTGGACAAGAATCCAGCGCTTGTATTTGCAGATAAATTTAGCGAAGAAATACAGTATATGGATTTTAATTTTGAGCCGGAAGATTATGCAATTGCCCTTCCCAAAGGTGATGCCGCACTTGCAGATGCAGTGAATAATGCACTTGCGGAGCTTAAAACAGACGGTACATTTGACGATCTGGTTAGCCAGTACATCGAGAACTAAGTACAGCAAAAGTGGGGAGTAGCTATGAATGAATGGTTCGCAGATATTGCGTTTAAATTCCAGCTTGCATTCGTGGAAGGCGACCGCTGGAAACTATACTTAAAGGGGCTGGGCGTCACCCTGCAGATATCCCTTTTTGCCGCAATCCTTGGCGTCGTAATTGGGACAATTGTAGCGCTTATGAAGCTGTCAGTCAAAAAAGGAGGGAAACGCACCTTCATTTCCGTTCTTGCACAGGCTTATATCGATATCATACGCGGTACGCCGTCCGTTCTGCAGCTTTTGATCATGTGGTTTATTATAATGGAAGGCTGCAAGAATGGTATTTTAGTCGCAGTGCTGACTTTTGGTATCAACAGCGGCGCATATGTAGCAGAAATTATGCGCGCTGGGATTTTAGCGGTTGACCATGGGCAGATGGAAGCCGGGCGATCATTAGGGCTGTCGAAATCGCAGACCATGCGCTATATCATTCTGCCACAGGCAATAAAAAACGTCTTGCCTCCAATCGGCAACGAGTTTATTGTACTGTTGAAAGAAACGGCAATCGTAGGCTACGTTAGCCTGTCAGATCTGACAAGGACAGCAAGCCAGGTATCCTCGCGGACTTTTGAGGCATTTATGCCCCTTATTGGCGCTGCCGTAATCTATTTTATCATTATCAAGATATTAAGCAAGCTGATTGAGCTGTTGGAGAGGAGGCTTCGTAAAGGTGATCACCGTTAAAAACCTGCATAAATCATTTGGTAAAATAGAAGTCCTAAGAGGCATTGATTACCATGTGAAAAAAGGGGAAAAAATTGTTATCATTGGCCCGTCTGGATCAGGAAAAAGTACATTTTTACGATGTATGAACCTGTTGGAGGAGCCAACCAGCGGCGAAATCTGGTTTGACGGCAAGTTAATTACCGATCCAAAGGCAAATATCAACAAAGTACGCGAACACATGGGGATGGTATTCCAGAACTTCAACCTCTTTAATAACCTGACCATCATAGACAACATTACATTGGCCCCAACGAAGCTAAAACTGATGGAAAAAGAAGAAGCACGCCAGAACGCAGAAAATCTGTTAAAGCGTGTAAACCTGCTTGAAAAAGCAAATGCATACCCCTCGCAGCTCTCCGGTGGACAAAGGCAGCGGATCGCTATTGTCCGTTCCCTTGCTATGAATCCGAAGGTTATGCTGTTTGACGAACCTACCTCTGCCTTAGATCCTGAGATGGTTGGCGAGGTGCTTGACGTCATGAAAGAATTGGCGGATGACGGTATGACTATGGTTGTCGTTACACATGAAATGGGCTTTGCACGCGAGGTTGGAAGCAAAGTGTTATTTGTAGACGAGGGGACCATAATGGAAGAAAATACGCCTAAAGAGTTTTTTGAAAATCCAAGCAACCCCAGGCTCAAAGAATTTCTTTCCAAGGTATTGTAATCCCATATGATCTAGAAGCTGGGCAGGGGGATGTTTTCTGATTGAATCCATCCCCATTGGCTTTTCCTGCATGTATTGCCACAAACCTTTATACCATAAAAGAAGCTAAAACCACACTTGCCGCAATGCCGCAAATTGTAGCGAAAAGCGCCCCGCTTAGCGTAAAACGCGTCCTTTTTACATGTATATGCATAAAATAAATACTCATCGTATAAAAAATCGTCTCCGTGCAGCTCATCATAATAGAGGCACAAAGCCCAATAAAAGAATCAGTCCCATACGTTTTAAACAAATCTAGTAAAAGCCCTGTAGCAGCGGAAGAAGAAAACATCTTCACAACTGAAACCGGAATGAGTTCTGTAGGGAAATGCAGCGGCCCCATCACCTGCTTTAAAATTTTGGAAAAAAAATCTAAAAACCCCGAAGCCCGTAAAATGCCGACAGCGCACATCAAGCCTACCAGCGTAGGGAAAATATCAACAACCGTATAAAAACCGTCTTTTGCCCCCTTCAAAAAATCGCCGAATACATTCTGGCGGTTCAATAATCCATAAGCAACAATTAAAAAAACAGTAATCGGGATAACAGCTTCTGAAAAAAATTGTAAAAATTGCATTTAGATGCCCCCAGGCAGCTCTTATCTAGACTATATGACACAGAAACCAGGTTTAGCCCTGCATTTTCCTTCCTCCGCCGAAAAAAACTTGCAAACTTCCTTTGAATGTTTTATCCTTGTAATGACAAAAAGCAGCATCCCAAAATAGGAGGGAAATATGATATACAACAACGTATTAGAAGCCATCGGCCATACCCCCATAATCCGTTTAGGAAAAATGAATAAGCCTGGTAACGCCGAGGTCCTCGTCAAATTTGAAGGTTTAAACGTAGGTGGTTCCATAAAAACCCGTACAGCCTATAATATGATCCTGGCCGCCGAAAAACAAGGTATTGTACATAAAGATACTATTATCGTGGAACCGACCAGCGGCAATCAGGGCATTGGCTTAGCGCTGGTCGGGGCGGTACGCGGTTATAAAACCATGATCATTATGCCTGATTCCGTCAGCGAAGAACGTAGGCTTTTAGTAGAACACTACGGCGCTGAGGTTATACTGATACATGATGCGGGCAATATTGGGGAATGTATCGATAAATGCCTTCAGACCGCCCTTAATATGGCACAGGAAAATCCAAACGTATTTGTCCCGCAGCAATTTGAAAACCCCAATAACATCAAAGCCCACAAACACCATACTGCGCTTGAAATCTTAGAGCAGGTAGCGGGGCCAATTGATGGCTTTTGCTCCGGTATCGGTACAGGGGGGACTATTACAGGAATTGGAGAAGTGTTAAAAGCCCAAAACCCCGACATTACAATTTGGGCAGTAGAACCTGAAAATGCTGCAATATTAGCGGGCGGCACGATAGGCACACACCTGCAGATGGGAATAGGGGACGGGGTGATCCCACAGATCTTAAACCAGGGCATTTATGAAGATATTTATATCGTGACCGATGAAGAGGCTATAAAAACAGCAAAAGATTTAGCGCGGTTAGAAGGCATCATGTGTGGGATATCCAGCGGTACAAACGTTGCAGCAGCATTAAAGCTTGCAGAAAAATTAGGCTGTGGAAAAACTGTAGTTACCGTCTTGCCTGATACCGCAGAACGTTATTTTTCAACACCGTTATTTAAAAATGAATAGAGAATGGTCTTAATCTGACTTCCACAAAAAGAAAGGATTGTTAAAATGGACTGGCTCATAACTTTAGATGCAAACATCCTGCTTTGGATTCAAACCCATCTGCGCAAAGAAATATTAACGCCTATTATGCTATTTATTACAAACCTTGGAAATAGCGGCTGGTTCTGGCTGATTCTCTTAGCCATCCTCCTGTTTTTTACAAAATACCGTAAAGCTGCCCTTACAGGGGTTATTGCTGTGCTGATCGGTTTTATCATTACCAACTTGTGTATCAAAAACATAGTTGCGCGCACCCGCCCATATGAAGTGATTGAAGGGCTGCAATACCTTGGCATAAGGCCGCACGACTTTTCTTTTCCGTCGGGCCATTCTACCTGCTCTATGGCGGCATCCGTTGCCTTGTTAGAGGGGCTCCCCAAAAAAGCAGGTATCCCATTATTTATACTGGCGCTTTTTATCTGCTTTTCAAGGCTTTATGTAGGCGTCCATTACCCAACTGACGTGCTTGCAGGAGCTTTGATTGGAAGTGCAGCGGCAGTTGCGGCTATATTTTTAGTGAAACGAAAGCAAGGATCAAATCCATAAGCTTTAAAATAGCATACAGGGCAAACAATAACAGCCGCATAAACATTTGTTATGCGGCTGTTATCTTAATCAATCCAGTTTAATATTTGCAAGTAAAGCGCCAAGGCTCGTAGAAGCTGTTTCATGCGATATATAATCGCCAACGCTTCTTGATTCATCCTCGTTTTTCGTATCGGCTGCAGTGTTTTCTTCCAGCGCCCGCATACTCAGGCTGATTTTGTTGTCATTTGTATTTAAGATTTTTGCCTTCACACTTTGTCCGACTTCTAACACTTCTTTAGGCGTCTTAATACGCCGCAGGCAGATCTGTGAAATATGTACTAGCCCGCTTAGCCCGTCCCCAATATTAATAAATGCGCCGTAAGGCATGATACTTTCTACTGTACCTTCTACAATCGTGCCTGGCACAAGCATAGAAATCCTATGGTTTTGCTCTTCCTCGGCTCTTTCCCGTGCAACTACTTTTGCAGAAAGCACCAATTTCTTTTTGGACTTGTCTACTGTAATCACCCGCACATCCAATTCCTTGCCGAGCCATGGGTTGCAGTCCTCTACATAATCCAGGCTTAAATGGGAAGCTGGTATAAATCCACGGATGCCTTCCAGATAAGCAATTACGCCGCTTGGCACAATCCCTTTGACCCGGACCTTTTGCACTGTGCCGTCATCCAGATATTGATTTAGCTTATCCCAGGCCAGCACATCATTCGCCTGTTTTTTGGAAAGCAGCAGATTGCCTTCCCCGTCGTCTAAACGGATAATCGTAGCTTCTACAACATCCCCTGAATGCACCGATTCTGGCAGGTTAAACCCTGGTTCGTCACTGAACTGATCTGCTTTAATAATACCAGATGCATAGTACTTTAAATCCAGTGTCACTTCTTCTTCCGTAACAGCAATTACAGTTCCTGTAATAATATCGCCCTCTGACAGTTTCCGGAAAGACGCTTCCACCTCCCTTTTGTAATCGTCCATGGATTCTGCCGTTTCTGTAGTTCCTTCTACTTGTGTTGTAATTTCCTCAGCCATTGTGATACACTCCTTTTCTTTTATTCATCCGAAAATGCTTGATAAATCACATTATAACACAAAATAATAAAAATATGGAATATATTTGACAAAAGAGGTGTAGAATATAAAAGAAAAATAACAGCTATTTCTTTTTTACAGCGCGGGGTGGAGCAGTCTGGAAGCTCGTCGGGCTCATAACCCGAAGGCCGCAGGTTCAAATCCTGTCCCCGCAATGCAAAGCCGCAGCAGGTATATAGCCCTCTGCGGCGTTTTTTTGAGGAAGGAAGCTTTAAAAAAGTTTAATAAAAAACCAATAGAAATCTTAAATTCAAACCAGTATGATCCAGACAGCAATAACAAGAAAGGAAATCAGTAAATGAAACCACAAAAACAGCTACAATTTACAAAAGCCCTGTTGGCAGTTTACCTTATTGTACTGGTATGGATTATCTTATTTAAAATGCAGACGGATTTATCTTTTTTGGCAGGTGGGGGTTACAGGCGCATTAATTGGATTCCGTTTTACGCTTCTGCCATTACAAATGGAAAAGTAGATCTTTCAGAAATTGTACTCAATATTTTGATCTTTGTACCGTTTGGAGTATATACTAGTATACTGAAAACGGAATGGGGATTTCTAAAAAAAGCTGCCCCTGCTTTTTTTACCAGTCTGGCGTTTGAAATATTACAGTTCATTTTCGGGATTGGAGCAAGTGACATTACGGATCTTTTGGGTAATACACTGGGCGGGATGGCTGGAATTTTACTGTTTTTACTATTGTCAAAACTCTTCAAAGGGAATACAATAAAATTAATAAATATCCTTGCAGCCATTGGTACAGTCCTGATGGTAGGGCTGATAACATTGTTAATTGTGGCAAATTAACATGCTACAGAGAAAGGGGCATAAATGGAACCATTGGAACAGCTTAAAAAATGGGTACAAGAATCCACCAACATTGTATTTTTTGGCGGCGCTGGCGTTTCAACAGAAAGCGGAATCCCCGATTTCCGGAGTGTGGACGGGCTTTATCACCAGCAGTACGATTATCCGCCGGAAACTATTTTAAGCCATACGTTTTATGTGAAAAATAAACCTGAATTTTACAGGTTTTACCGTGATAAAATGATTTGTTTAGGTGCAAAGCCAAATGCTGCCCACAAAAAGCTGGCCCAGTTAGAACAGGCAGGCAAATTAAAAGCTGTCATTACACAAAACATTGACGGTTTACACCAGGCAGCTGGCAGTAAAGAGGTATTAGAGCTTCACGGTAGCGTCCACCGAAATTATTGCCGTAAATGCGGCCATATGTTTCCGGCAGATTATATCTTAAAAAGTAAAGATACGCCGCTGTGTGATGAATGCGGCGGAGATATCAAACCAGACGTCGTATTATATGAAGAAGGATTAGACACTGCCACCATGCAGAAAGCCATTTTTTATATTTCAGGAGCAGATGTACTGATTGTAGGGGGTACTTCCCTTGCTGTATATCCGGCTGCAGGCCTAATTGATTATTACCGGGGCAACCGGCTGGTATTGATTAATAAGACAGCTACTCCTATGGACAGCAGGGCAGATCTAAAAATAGAAGGGAAGATCGGCGAGGTACTGTCGCAGATTGAGGTTTCATAAGCCTGGAAGGAGAAGCACGATGCAGTTTGAAATAGGAGATATTATTAGGTTGAAAAAGAAGCATCCATGCGGCAGCTTTGAGTGGGAGATATTGCGTGTAGGGGCAGATTTTCGCCTAAAATGTACAGGATGTGGCCATCAAATCATGATTGCCCGCAGGCTGGTTGAAAAAAACGTAAAAGAAATCCGAAAACCGCTTGATTTAGAATAGAAATTATGCTAACATATCTCTTTGTGAAAAACTAAAATCCTTGCTCTTTTTAGATAAAAGGGCCAAGAGACCAAAAGGAGGTACAACTGCATGAACAAATACGAATTAACACTTATTGTGAATGCAAAGATCGAAGACGATGCCAGGGCAGCTACAGTCGAAAAAGCAAAAGAGTATATTACACGTTTCGGCGGGACTGTAACTGAGGTAGAAGACTGGGGTAAAAAAAGGTTAGCATACGAGATCCAGAAAATGCGGGAAGGCTTTTATTATTTTATCCAGTTTGAATCTGAGGCTGATGCACCGGCACAGATTGAGCAGCGTGTCCGTATTATGGATAATGTTCTTCGTTTCTTATGCGTTAGAAAAGACGAGGCATAAACAGAAAAGAGGAAATATATGAATAAAGTAATTCTTATGGGACGGTTAACCAGGGATCCGGAAATACGCTACTCCCAGGCAGAGCAGTCAATGGCAGTAGCAAGGTATACGCTTGCGGTAGACAGGCGGTTCCGCCGCGATGGGGATCAGCAGACGGCAGATTTTATCAATTGCGTGGCATTTGGCCGCCAGGGCGAATTTGCGGAAAAATATTTGCGCAAGGGCATGAAAATCGCCGTTACCGGCAGAATCCAGACCGGCAGCTACACCAATAGGGAGGGGCAGAAGGTTTACACTACGGACGTTATTGTAGAGGAGCATGAATTTGCGGAAAGCAAGGCGGCCAGTGAAAGCAATAGTGGCTTTGCCCCAATGGATCGGCCGTCGCCGGGCGTTGCGGCAGGGGACGGATTTATGAATATCCCGGATGGGATAGACGAGGAATTACCGTTCAACTGATAGGAATGTCCAATACAATGAACAGGAGGAAATGAAGATGGCTTTTAATAAAGATGGCAAAGAGGGCGGCTCTTTTAAAAGAAGGCCCATGCACAGGAGAAAAAAAGTCTGCGTGTTCTGTGGCAAAGACAATGTAATTGATTATAAGGATACAAATAAGTTGAAAAGATATATCTCCGAAAGGGGTAAAATTCTGCCCAGAAGAATCACAGGAAACTGTGCAAAGCATCAAAGGGCGCTTACGGTTGCGATTAAAAGGGCACGCCATATTGCGTTGATGCCATATGTGACAGATTAGAAAATAAAAAGGCCAGCTACCTGGAAAAGGCAGCTGGCCTTTTTTGAAGAAGGCGGTAAATTTTTATAAAAAATGAAAAAAATGCTTGACAAATATTTTTATATTTGCTACTATAAACAAGCCGTTGCGGTATATTATAAACGGTATTGTCGATATTACCTTTGGAGAAGTACTCAAGTGGCCGAAGAGGTGCCCCTGCTAAGGGTATAGGTCGGGTGACCGGCGCGAGGGTTCAAATCCCTCCTTCTCCGCTTCATTCGACAAAATAACACAAGTTTAAAAAAAATAAAAAAAGTTGTTGACAAATGAGCAGCGATGATGTATTATAAACGAGTTGCTGCAAAAAAAGTGACAACACAATGCACATTGAGAACTGAACAGTGGAATAACCTTGAAAGATTCAAAGAGAAGAATTCTTTAAGAGAACAGCAACGG
>QXXL01000189.1 GCA_009911505.1 Lachnospiraceae bacterium
ATGATTCCCTGAAAGAAGCAGCATAGGATACAAAATCCTTGAGGAAAATGTGTCAACTAATCTTGACAAAATCAGTCCTTTAAGCAGGTGCAGACACCGCCCCTGTTTGCAAAACAGTCACTGTGCGCCCTGCACCCCTGCATTGCCGCCCTGCTCATCCCTTTCCGCCTCCTAAAATCAATCTGATATTATTTTCCATCCGTCTGTGGAGGACTTCCGTCTTGTTATACTGCGCCCTCCATTGCCGGTACGCAGCCGGCTCCTCCGAAAGTTCCTCCATCTTCTGCCTGTACATACCACATAAAGCCTTATAACCATCCGCCATCTCCCGCAGTTCCGAAAGCAGCTCCGCCCTTGCCCCATCTGGACAATATTGATTGATGAGCCTTGCGGCTTTCCGCATTGCCGGCATCTTACAGGGGAAGAACGCCTCAATGTTCAGCTCCATGTATCCCGTCCCGTATTCAATCCGTAGCCGTTCCATCATGCACCCCCTGCCTAATCCTTCTGGTAAAAATCACATTCATAACCATCTGCACGGAGTAGCAGCCCCTTTGCCCAAGGCGGCGTCCTTCCCATCTGTTCACATACGGCAGGAAGGGACATCCTCCTGTCTGCTTCAATGATGATCTCGTCATGGATGTGTCCGACAATCGCACAGTTTTTCAGTGTCTGCATGGCGTAGCATAAAATGTCGCGGGCAATACCCTGCACAAGGTTCTCCACAAACTTTGCACCATAGCTTTCCAGGCGTTCCCATTTCTTTGTGCCGCCCACACCCATGTAGGTGACGGACTCCCCGCCGAAACGGTTCTCCCCGATACGCGGCTTCACATAAGCGAGCCGTCTGCCCGATGGGAGCATGGTGAACATCATGCTGCTCTGGTAATCAAACCGGATACCGTGTGTCTCTGTGGGCATCCTCTTTTTGATGCATTCCTTCGCGGCACGGTCCACATCCCACCATAGCTGCACGATATTGGGGTTCGCCTCCCGCCAGCTATCCACCAGCGGCTGCAGCTCATCCTCCGTCATCCCTGCTTCCAGTGCGCCCATCGCTTTCAAAGCACCGACTGATCCGCCATATCCACAAGACAGCGTAGCCTGCTTGCCTTTCTGTCTCAGTTCCGCATTCTCACCGTGTTTCTCCACTTTACAGTGAAACATACGGGCGGCAGTTGCACAGTAAATATCACCACCATTTTCAAATACATCCAACACCCACCGTTCCCCGGCAAGCCACGCAAGCACCCTCGCCTCGATTGCGGAAAAGTCCGCCACAATGAACTTCCTGCCGTCCTGCGGCACGAAAGCCGTGCGGATAAGCTGCGAGAGCGTATCCGGGATATCCTCATAAAGCATGGCAAGGGCATCAAAATCCCCGGCTTCCACCAGTCCCCGTGCCTGTGCCAGATCAGGGATATGGTTCTGGGGCAGATTTTGCAACTGTATAATTTTTCCGCTATACCTGCCGGTTCTATTAGCGCCGTAGAAAACAAACATTCCATGCGCACGTCTGTCCGCACACACCGCATTCTCCATAGCTTGGTATTTCTTCACAGAGGACTTGGCAAGCTGCTGCCGGAGCGTCAGCACGGTCTTCAATGGCTCCGGCGCATCCTCCAGCATTGCGGCCACCGCCTTTTTGTCCAGCGAATCCGTCTCCACCCCATTCTCCAAAAGCCACTGCTTCATCTGCTGTACGGAGTTTGGGTTCTCCAGCTCCGTCAGTTCCTTCATTGCTGCCGACAGCTCCGCCTTGGAACGTCCGTCCATGGCGATTGCGTTCCTGACCATCCCCATGTCCACCCCGATGCCCCGGTCGTTGATCTCCTGATCCTGCCTGTATTCCTCCCACACAAAATCCGGCACGGGAAATTTGGCAAGCCTCTGCTGTATCTGCATCTCTGCCTCCACGTCACGGAGGTTGTATGCCTTGAACCGCTCCCATTTCTCCCGGTCATGTTCCGGCAGGTTCCGTGTCCGGCCGCCGTTCGTCTTAGTCGGCTTGCAGGGGACGCAGAAATACCGGATCAGCTCTTTCCCTTCCGACAGCTTCTGCTTTTCCAGCCCAAGAACCGCGCCTACATCCGCCAGCGACCGCGGAAGGCCAAGGTAAGCCGCCCACACCATCGTGCAGCGCCAGCTCCCAGGCTCGAACCACGTTCCGAAATAATTTGACAGGCAGACACGCTCGAAATTGTTATTGTAGCTCCACTTGATGACAGAATCATCGGAAAGCGCCTCCACAATATCCGCAGGGATTTCCTCACCGCAGGCAAGGTCAACCACCTGTACTTCGCCGCCGTCCACGCTGAACCCAAATAGCAGAATCTCAAAATCCGGGGAAGAAGCATACCGGTAAACGCCGCATTTGGATAAATCCACAGACGAAAATGTTTCTAAATCCACTCCTATAGACTTCAATTCCACCAGCTCCTTTCACCGCCTTAAGGGCGGCAGGGAAAAGGCAGACGCCCGTTCCCCGCCACCCGGCGGCTGTGCTATTGCTTATCTGGTTATGACAGGAAATCCTCCTCGTCCTCATCCGCAAAGTCATCCTCCGCACGGGACCTGCCGCCAAGCGGCTCCCCGTCACGGATTTTCTGTAAATTGTTCAGCCCGCAGGCAATACCCTTATTGCCATTGCTGTTGAAAGCATAGAAATTGATGCTCGCCCTGCCGTACACGCCGCTGTACACCTCGGAATGGTCAAGGATCGGCTGGCGGTCCGCATCCACGATGCCGGGAGCCGTAGAACTGTTAGCATTGACGAAATAGGAATCCGCATAGGCTTCATCATCCGGACGCTCCACATCCCCGTCACGCAGCGGGGTCTTCAGAACGGAAAGTGCAGGGACGCTCCTGCCGTTCCCCTTCAGTTTCGCCTCGCCCTCGCGGTACGCCGCCTTGATGGCTTCCTCAATCTTTGCAATGGTCTTCTTATCCGACTTCGGGATGATGAGCGACACGGAGAACTTCGGAGTGCCGCCCTGGATTGCTTTCGCCTCCCATGCGTTGCAATAGCTCCACCGGGTGTTTGGCCCGGTGATTACCTTCGTTGGATTGTTTACATTGTTTGACATATGATTTTCCTCCTAAACTTCATTCAGTTTTGCATATTCACCATGATATTTCAGAGCGGCTACATTGTAGGCAAGGGCCGCTTCCTGCGCCGTTCCAAATAAACCTAAATACAGTCTCTGCCCGCCCACGGTGATACAACTCCGCCATTTGCTCCTGTCATTCCTCCAAGTCACCCCTTTGTATGGGGAGGGATTGGCAGCGCCTACAGGAGATTTTTTCTTTTTGCTGTTGAAACAATTTTGCTGCACTGTAACAAAACGAAGATTACATTTCCGGTTATCCAGCCTGTTGCCATTGATATGGTCTACAACATAGCCTGCTGCCGGTTTCCCTATCACAGCGTGGTGCATCTTAACAATAATTACTTTGCCGTTCCGGTTATATCCTCTTGCTGCATACCCATCCCCATGATAGCACCAGCTATATTTCACAAGTTTTTCGTAATCTTCATCATCCACAATGGCAGTTACCCCTTTCGTCAGGGGAATAGACTTCATTGTAACGGCTCCTTGAAATCCTCCTGCGCCGTGTTCATCTCCGGGCGCTTGTCGCTCTCCGGGACTAACGCAGGCTTGCCCTGCGGCTTCTCCACAAGACCCTTCAAAACCTCCGCAAACTTCTTCTTGCCCAGCAGCTTCTCCATAGCCGTGATGCCTAAGAGCTTCGGCTCATACGGGTCGAAGCCCGCCTTCTTCACGGTATCCGCCACGGCATCCTCGTCCGTATACTTCCGGTTGGAGCGGCCTTCCACAACTTTGAACCCGTCATACTTCACGCCGCTTAATGCCTGCTGCAATGCAAACTCCTTCACATCTGCTGCCCATGCCGCCAGCTCATCCGCTTTCACGAGGATCGCCGCGATCTCGTCATCCTCCAGTGTGGCGGGCATCTCGAAGTCATACTTTGCAAGTTCCAGGTTGTACTCCGCCCGCTTCCTGCAGACCGCCTTCGCCTTGCAGAACCTGCAGTGTTCCCCCGCACAGAACTCCCCCTCCCCGGCATAAGCCAGCTTTGCCTTTTCGGAAAGCTCGCCTTTTGCCCACTGGAGAAGCTCACCTTTCGCCATGGCATACACGCTGACATTCTCCCTACGCGGCTGGTAGATCGCCATGCGGACAGAATCAATGTCATAGATGCCGTCGAACAGCTCCAGCGCTCCCAGGGCATACAGCATCATCTGCGGGTTCCCCTCTGCGGAAACCTCCACGCCCTTGCCGTGCTTGTAGTCGATGATATACAGCGTCCCGTCCGCAATAATCACACAGTCGCCGGTTCCGAAGCCCTCTTCAACGAACCGGGAGAAATCCAGCCGCTGCTCGATCAGCACCACCGGGTCTTTGCAGGTTTTCTTCGCCTCTTCCACCAGCGAGAGGACATACTCCGCATAGCCGCAGGCACACTCCTCCATCTCCTCATCGTAGAATTCAAGCCCCTCGGTAGGGTCTTCCGTTTCCATGCCGAGGGACAGCTTCAGCTTGTGTTCGCACAGGCTGTGGGCATCGGTACCCTGCTGTGCATATTCGCTGCCCGTGTCTTCATAATTTTCACAGAGCCTTGCAGACGGCGGGCAGGCAAGCCACCGGTGGCTGGAGGATGCGGACAATAATGCGTGTCTCCCCATCACAGCACCTCCGCTTCCGCAAGCAGCGCCGCATATTCCGCCGGGTCGATCTCCGACAGCTTATCCGCACCATGTTTTGCAAGCAGCCCCCTCACTTCCTCCGTGTGTCCGGAGCGGGACTTCTCCGCCAGCACCGCGCGCACTTCCTCCAGCGTCAGCGGCTTCTCCTCCTGCTCCTGCTTTGCCGCAGGCTTGGCATCCTTCTTCGCAGTGTTCTTTGCGACCGCCTTGCCGCTTCTGCCCACCTTCTCCGGCTCCTTTGTGGTCGTCAATTCTGCCTCCGCTTCATCATTGTCTGCCACTGCATCCGCAACGGCCTGCAGGCTGTCAGCAAGGGAACGCAGATCCCCGATGACGTCAAGCAGTAACTTCACTTTTCCCATGTACGTTTCCTCCTTCCATGACTTCACTCACTGCCAGCTCCCGGACGGAACCGCCCGGAACAATGATGGTCAGCCGCTGTTTCTCCCCGAAGAGGAAGCGCAGGAAACGCTCCCTCACGGAGACGTTGCGGCAGCTCACGATCCCGTCTGCCGCAGGTTCTTTTGAAACACTAATCCTCAATGTGTGCCTCACCTTTCCACCTCCGATTTCTGAAAGGCTGTATTTTATGCCCTTCACTATACGGAGATTTGGAGGCTGTTTTGATGGGGTGTTTTTCAGAAAAACTTTTTAAATTTTTTTCTTCCTGCCTCAACCGACTCATGCACGGTCCTGAAATTTGTACCTTCCTGCCGTGCGATCTCCCGGATTGACATACCGCCCGCCAGCTTTAACAGCCGCCTCTGCTGCACCTTGGAAAGTCTGTGGAAAGCATCATATACACGCCTGTCCTCCTCCATGGCGGCAAGCAACGTCTCCGGTGTTTCTTCCGTGCCATAATCCACGCCCTCAAATTCCACGGCATCCAGTGAATGGCAGTGGTATCGCTCTTTACGGGCAAGGTTGTCCTCCAGCCGCCTGTCCTCAATGATGACGGCACCGATGGATTCCTCCACCTCGACCTCCGATACCGTCCCGTCCGCAAATTCATATCTGATTTTCACTTTGATTTCCTCCAGTCCTGAGATTTTTGAAAACAAAATCCAGAACCGAAGGGCGGCGCACGGGAACGGCAGGCTGTCAGATATTTACTTTTTCCGACAAAGAAAAAACGCACCCGCCGTAAGGCAGATGCGCTCGTCTTAAAAAGAATGTTACATATTGGTGGACTTATAGGGATTGGCAGGGAATATGTCGAATTAAAAAATACCGCAATCCCTTTAAGGACTGCGGTATGTACAGAAAAAATATATTGTTTTGCTATGGAAGGCGTGAAGCCTGTCCATGCCCACGGTATTTTATTCATGGCATCCCCCTTTCCGGGGATGCACAGCATTCACATCCGTCTTTCCCCTGACAGCTTGTCAATGGGGGAATTATAAAAAATGATTTTGTAGAACAGCTTTAGTGAAACTGTAGAAACGCTGTAGAATATCGCAAGTTACGACACGGCAGAATGGAAAATATAACATAAAATCTGATTATAAAGAACTGTGGAGAAATCACAGGAATAGCGTAAAAGCGGGCAAAAAAATAAGACGGCTCAGTTTCCCAAGCCGTCGTTATGTAGCTGCAATACACTCAGAGTCTGCTTCAAAACAATAGCCAACCTCCCGTACACACCGAATGACAAAACAGCCCTCCGGCAATAACCTGCCCACTTTTTCGCGCAGGTTGTGAACATGGCAGGCTATGGCATTGTTGGCATTTCCAAAAGCCTCCTCCTTCCATATTTTCTGATATATCTGATCATAAGTAAGGACTCGCCCCTTATTTGCCGCAAGCAAGCAGAGCAGGTCATATTCTTTTGTTGTTAATTTAATTTCTTGGCTGTTACAGTATACTTTCCGTTGCATCTGGTCAATTTCCAAACCTGGAAGCGATAACACCGGATTATGTTCTGACCATAAAAAACTAAAATCTGGGTGATTTTTCAGTTTTTCCAGTATCTCATCCATAATATGTGAGTTTTTTCCGCTGTACTCAATTATAATCACTCTTTCGATGATATCACGCTCCTTATATTTAACATTTTCCAGCTATGACAACATACAAAAAACTTCATCCGCCCCTTTCCGAATATTCAATACCGCCACATCATCAAACTGTGTGGCTTTCGGGTTAATCTGCACCACTCTCGCGCCCGAACGGATATAAGGATAGTAAACCCCACCATAGCTGCCCTGTGCGCCGATAATGATAACAAGCTCCGCCTGTGCCGCAAAACTCCTTGCTTTACGCACTTCATCCTCCACCAGTCCGATATGCTTATAAACCGGAAATGCCCCGATCACGCCTCCGCATTTCTCACAGCGAGGAGCTTTACCCTGATTCCAAATCTGCACATCATTGTACTCCTGCTCGCATTTCAGACATTTATTAAATCCAAAGCTTCCTTGAATTTCCGCCACATTTCTGGAACCTGCCAGCGTATGCAGACAGTCAATATTCGTAGTAATAATGCCTTGCAGCAGACCATGCCTTTCATATTCTGCCAGTTTCTTGTGGGCAACACTCGGACCGTTCTCAAACATTGCATCCAAAAAGGCTTTCCTTGCCGTATTGTAATAATGATTCGGCGCACTTTTCAGCACCGCCGAAGAACTCATCTGCAGGACTAAAGGAAAATTCATATGTGCAAAATCCATAATCCCCGCTGCCATGGAAATCCCTGCACCGGTAATAGCAACCGTGTAACGGCTGCCATTAATATAATTCTGCAATCGTAAAATCTGTTCCTCCATATCACGATGCCCTTTCAAACTGGCTGTTGTAAAGTTCTGCATAAAAACCTCCCTTCGCCAACAATTCTGAATGATTCCCACTTTCCACAATATCCCCGTCCTTCATAACCAGAATCAAATCTGCATTTTTAATCGTGGACAGACGGTGTGCAATCACAAAGGAGGTGCGTCCTGCCATCAGCTTATCCATTGCGTTCTGGATCAAAATTTCCGTCCGGGTGTCCACGGAGCTTGTGGCCTCATCCAGAATCAGTATGGGCGCATTTTCTATCATGGCCCTCGCAATCGTGACAAGCTGCCGCTGCCCTGCGGACAGGCTGGCATTATCATTCAATACGGTATCATACCCTTTGGGAAGCGTTTTGATAAAATGGTGTAATCCCACCGCTCTGCACGCTGCTATCATTTGTTCATCCGTAACGCCCTCTTTGGAATAGACAATATTCTCCCGGATTGTCCCCTCGAACAGCCATGTGTCCTGTAAAACCATACAGAACAGGTTGTGGACATTTTCACGGGTAAGTGACTGAATCGGCGTGCCGTCAATCCTGATTTCCCCGCCCTGTGCCTCATAAAACCGCATCAGGAGATTTACTATTGTTGTCTTTCCCGCCCCGGTAGGCCCTACAATGGCAATTTTCTGTCCAGCTTTTACGGATGCTGAAAAATCATGGATAATGGTTTTATTTTCGTTATACCCAAAACGGATATGTTCAAATTCCACATTTCCATCCACCTCTGCCAAATGAACGGATTTCCCGCTTTCATCCGCAAGTTCTTCCTCCCTTAAAAATTCAAACACACGCTCACTGGCTGCCGCCGCAGACTGTAAACTGGTGGCTGCCTGTGCAAGCTGTGAAAGAGGCTGCGTAAAGAGACGGACATACAGCATAAACGCCACAATCACGCTGAATGAAATCGTGCCGTTCAATGTCAGAACCGCACCGACCACACAGACCACCACATACCCAAGGTTTCCCACAAAAGCCATGAGCGGCTGCATCAGCCCGGACATAAACTGGCTT
The DNA here is from genome assembly GCA_009911505.1 of Lachnospiraceae bacterium. Taxonomy (GTDB): domain Bacteria; phylum Bacillota; class Clostridia; order Lachnospirales; family Lachnospiraceae; genus Roseburia_B. Next base: position 8,520 of record QXXL01000189.1, read on the forward strand.
TTCCATGCGGAGTTATATAACCGCTGGTTCATTTCGTGAAATTCTTTTTTTGCCGCTTTCTCACCGTTATATGCCTTCACCACATTATGGCCGGAATAGGTTTCCTCTATATGCCCATTCAGCGTACCAAGCTCCTGTTGCTGCTGCTTAAAATATTTCTGCGACCGGGAAATGATAAGCATCATCAGACCAAATCCTGAAAAGGCAGCTAAGATAGCAGAAACCGCCATAATCCAGTTGGTATAAAACATCATAACCAAAGAGCCGACAAACATAGCCGAAGCCGTCACCAGTGTCCCAATACTCTGGTTCAGTGTCTGCCCGATGGTGTCCACATCATTTGTCACACGGGACAGGATATTTCCCGTACTGGTCCCGTCAAAATATTTTAACGGCAGGCGGTTCATCTTCTGTGAAATTTCTGTTCGCAAAGATTTTGAAACTTTCTGCGTTATAGTTGCCATCACCATACCCTGGATCAAACTGAACAACCAGCCCAGACCGTACAACGCCGCAAGCAGAACGGCAATCTCCACTACCGCCTCCACATCAATCCCTGTCATCAGCCCTTCTGTCATCAGGTTTGTCATATCTGCCACTTTCCCCGGACCGATCAGATTCAGTATGGAGTCAGTAACCGCAAGCACCATAGCAAAAACTATCGCAGGAAGGTATCTGCCGCAATAGGCAAACAATTTTTTCAGGGAACCGCTGAAATCCTTTGCCTTTTCCCCGCCACCCATTTTTCTGTTTCCCGGACCAAAACTGCGTCCGGAACCATTGCTTTTTGGCATCTCATTTTTCTGTTCAGGCACTTTCCAATTCCTCCTTTGATAGCTGTGACTCTGCAATTTCACGGTAGACAGGGCAACTTTTCAAAAGTTCCTTATGCCTGCCAATCCCCACAATCTTTCCTTCATCCAACACAATAATCTTGTCAGCATCCATTATCGTACCGATACGCTGTGCCACAATCAAAGTCGTAGCCGTTCCGGTTTCCTGTTTCAGCATTTTCCGAAGAACCCGGTCTGTCTTATAATCCAGCGCAGAAAAAGAATCATCAAAAATGTAGATTTCCGGCCTGCAGTAAATGGCTCTTGCTATGGCAAGCCGCTGTTTCTGCCCGCCGGACAGATTTGTTCCGCCCTGTGCAACCGCCGTGTGATAACCATTTTCCATACCTTGGACAAAATCATCTGCCTGTGCAATTTCTATGGATTTCCAAAGCAATTCTTCATCCACACTCTGACGCCCATTTTCTCCATACGTCACATTTGACAGCACACTTCCCCTGAACATAACGGCCCGCTGTGAGACATATCCCAATTTCCTGTGAAGGGCCTCCTGGGTATATTCTTTAATATTAATCCCATCAATACAGATTTCCCCTTCGGTCACATCATAAAAACGGGGAACCAGGTTAATCAGGGTACTTTTCCCGCTTCCGGTAGAACCTATGAATGCCACCGTCTCTCCCCGATGGACGGTAAAATTGATGTCTGTGAGAATAGCTTCCTCTGCATCCGGGTAGCAGAATGATACGTGCCTAAATTCAATTTCCCCCTGTTCGAATAACTCGGAACCGCTGATTTTACCATCCTTTATTTTGATCTCCGTATCAAGCACTTCATTGATACGTTTCGCCGACACAACAGCCCTCGGCAGCACAATAAAGGTCATAACAAGCATCATAAATGCCATAATGATCTGCATGGCATAGGAGGAAAATACCACCATATCCGAGAAGATGCCGAGCCGGTCTGTAACCGCCGCCTCATTGATAATATATACGCCCACCCAATAAATAGCCAGCGTCAGACCGGACATAATCAATGTCATGCCTGGGAACAACACGGACATGGTTCTGCTGGTAAACAGGTTCGTCCTTGTCAGTTCTTCGTTTGCACTCTCAAATTTCTTCTCCTGATACCCCTCCGCATTATAGGCCCGCACCACACGGATACCTGTGAGGTTTTCCCTTGCCACACGGTTCAGGTTATCCGTTAGTTTCTGCATATTCTTAAATTTAGGCAGCACCAGGGCGATCACTGTGCCAAGCATTACTGTAAGGATTGCAACTGCACCTCCCGTGATGGCTGTCCACTGCCAGCTTTTCCCAGCTATTTTCAAGATTGCCCATACCGCCAAAATCGGTGCTTTCATCATTGCCTGCAGCCCTAATGCCACAAACATCTGAATCTGCTGAATATCATTGGTAGTACGTGTGATCAGGCTCGCCGTGGAAAATTTCCCGATTTCCTCCATTGAAAAATCCATCGTCTTATTATAAACTGCCTCCCGCAGACGCATGGCAAGCCCCGCCGCAATCTGCGCCACAAAGAAGCCCACAATAAAAGCCGTCACAAGGCTCCCCAACGCACACAGCAGCATAGAGCCTCCCGCAGACAGAACCTCGCCCATCTCACTGCCGGGCGTCTGTACTAAAGCTGTAATCTCCCTCATGTAATCCGGCAGCCGTAAATCCAACCCTACCCCGCAGACAATAAACACAAGAGAACATAAGACAAACAGCCAGTCACGCCGGTTCATGTATTTTAATATTTTAAGCATAATAACCTCCTTCGTTGTTACTCTGTACGCAATGCCGCTACCGGATCTTTCTTCGCTGCCCTTCTGGAAGGAATCCATCCGGCAATAACCGTAATCAAAACGCTTAACAGGAGCAAGAACAGCGCCGCCGTAACCGGGAGGGAAGCAGAAAGCTCCGAAGCACCCAATAGGTTCTGGATAACCGAAGTGATTGGGATGGTCAGCAGAGCGGAAACACCCACCCCTAAAATCCCTGCCAGCAATCCCACAATCACTGTTTCTGCATTGAATACCTGTGAAATATTCCGTTTCGATGCACCTATTGCCCGTAAAATACCGATTTCCTTTGTACGCTCCAATACAGAAATGTGCGTGATAATTCCAATCATAATACTGGAAACAATGAGAGACACTGCAACAAACGCAATTAACACGTAGGAAATCACATCTACAATCGAAGTAATGGAACTGGTAAGCAGCGCCACATAATCCGTATAGGTAATCTGCTCCTTCTTTTCAGCCCCCTCGTTGTAACGGTCTATACAGTCTGAAACTGCTTCTTTGTCCTCAAAGCTATCTGTATAAATGCTGATAGAGGACGGGGCATCGTAGCTTACCTTTCCGAATTTTCTCATGTTTTCTTCAAAGGTAGGCCCGGCAATAAATATATCGTAAGCCGACACCAGGGTTTCCTGATCCGGGTCGTTTTCCAGCCATTCATCCAGTGCCCTTGCCAATTCGATTTCATCTTCTTCCGTCCGTTCCACCCCTTCCATAGACGCCATCTCACTGGGACTCATGGAAGGCGCACCCTGCATGGCCTCTATATGTTCCTGATCTTCCGATTCATCCGTTTCCTGATGTGCCAGAATATTTGCGTACATAGCGGCCTTATCAGAAATCCCCAAATTTGACATATAAATAACTGCATCAGCGGCTTTTGCTTCATCATCAGCAGCTTTGAAATTAATTCCGTTTAGTATGTTGACTTCCGGTGTCTTTTCCTGCGCCAAAATAACCGCGCTTTCATCTGTATGCTCTATCACATAATCAGTCAGCGCCACCGTGTATGCCACAGAAGTAGGGATTGATGCATTTTCAGCATCCTTTACCGGACGGATAATACCCGTAATCTTCAAATTTACACTGTTTTCCAAAAGGGATTCTATCTGCATAACATCATCCCCGATATAGGTAAACGTGCCGTCCTTGTTTCCTTTATACTGGTCGCAGGGTAAAACCATGTAAAAAGTATGTCCGCAGATTTCCTCATAGTCCCAAATACGTTCCTCTGCATCTTCCCCATTCTTAATCTGTTCGGTAATCTCTTTATGTTCCTCCCCGGTAATCAAGCCAAGCTGATATAATATCCCTGCCGGAATCGAATTATTTTCATTCAGCACAAGGACAACTTCATTGTAATTTTCCGGCCAGCTCCCATACAGCAGGTCATAACTGTCAAAGAGAATCGTGCTAACTGCTTTTCCGTCTGTCCCCGGCATCAGTTCGGAGAAATTTTCAGCCCCTGCATCGGAAGAACCGCTCATTACCTGATTCATCCGCTCCATATTTGCCATCGGGCCGCCCCCTGCTGCACTGTCCTCACTTGAAAGAGTAGACATACTGACCTGATCTATGTCCGCATCGGAGGCCACCAGGGTTCCGTCAGCATCATAAGAATAAATTCCAAAATGGGCGCCATATGAATACACCACACCATTTTCACCTAAATACTGGTGGATTTCACTTTCCGGATTATCCAGATACTCCTTAAACGCCGTCAGGTTATTCTCTTTAATATTTGACGCCATTTCCTCACTGGATTCGATAGCGCTGTAATCTGCGTAAACTCTGGTACGATTTTCCTCTGCCGAAGCCTCATTTTCCCGTCTGCCACCTCTCGTCCCCATAATCCCGGACATATCCACGGATTGAGAGTTTATCGTAATAGGATAGGAAGTCATGGTGCTTTTCTGTATATCTGAAATATAATCATTTACCCCTTCTGCCAGTGCCAAAATCAATGCAATGCCGATAATCCCGATAGAGCCGGCAAAAGCGGTCAGAATAGTCCGCCCTTTCTTTGTCCACAGATTGTTAAAACTCAGAGAAAGAGATGTAAAAAAGGACATTTTTGCCTTTCCCATACTTTTATGCTCTGTTCCTTCTGGTGTTTCTTCTGGCAGATATGGATCACTGTCCTCTATAACCCTTCCGTCCCGTAATTTCACAATCCTTGTAGAATACTGCTCCGCAAGCTCCGAGTTGTGTGTTACCATCACAACCAGCCGGTTTTCAGCAACCTTTTTCAACAGTTCCATGACCTGGATACTGGTTTCGCTGTCCAGTGCCCCGGTCGGTTCGTCCGCCAGAAGCACTTCCGGGTCATTTACCAGGGCACGGGCAATCGCTACCCGCTGCATCTGCCCTCCGGACATCTGGTTTGGTTTTTTGTGAAGCTGATCCCCCAGGCCCACTTCCTCCAATGCTTTCCTTGCCCGCTCCCTGCGGTCATTTCTGGAAATACCGCCAATCGTCAAAGCCAGCTCCACATTGGCAAGGATTGTCTGATGGGGAATCAGGTTGTAGCTTTGGAACACAAAGCCGATAGTATGGTTTCGGTAAGCGTCCCAGTCACGGTCTTTATATTCTCTCGTGGAAATACCGTTGATAACCAGCTCCCCGGTGTCGTAACGGTCAAGACCGCCTATCACATTCAGAAGCGTAGTTTTTCCCGAACCGCTGGGACCAAGTATGGAAACAAATTCATTATCCCGCAGATTCAGACTGACATCATTTAGTGCCTGCTGAACCAGCTCACCCGTCCGGTACTGTTTTGATATGCCTTTTATTTGCAGCATAAGCCATCACCCTTTCCTCAACGCCTAAATTCATAATTGTTATGCGCTGTTCCTGTATTATGCTGATTCAACCTCAAGCCAATCTCAACCGAACCTCAACTCAACCTCAATTTTTACAGCCAATTAACAAGAGCCAGCACCGCCCCTAATCCACACAGGGCAACGCCTGTAACCCTGTTCTGTTTTTTGGCATCCACTTTATTCGCAAATAGCGCCGAAGCTCTTGCCCCAATCAGCGCCGCTATCACACAGACCACAAGTGCTGTCACATTTACCGTACCGCCAATGATTACATGGGAAACCGCCCCTGTCAGTGCTGTAAATGTCATAATAAAGGTACTTGTTCCGACTGCTGTTTTCAGGCTATATCCGAGAACAGAGGTCAGTGTAATCAGAAGCAGCACACCGCCGCCAGCACCGACAAATCCACAGAACAGGCCGATATGGATTCCCGAAAGAAGGGAGCGTATAATCCTCTTTTTCGGCTCTATTTCATCCATCCTTGATGTTGTCTTTGTGATCGGGCTTACAAGAAACCGAACGCCCATAATAAATGTCATAACATAAGAACTGCCTCCCAAGACTGCATTGGGAAGGAGCGAGGACAGCCAGCTCCCCAAAATCGTAAATACAAGTACAGAGGCCATCATTATAAGCCCGTTTTTAATATCAAGATTTTTATTTTTACCATAGGTGTATGCCGTGACTGCCGAAGCCAACACATCAGAAGCCAGTGCAATTCCTACCGCCTCATACGCTGTAAATCCGCAGAAAGTAATCAGCATGGGCGTAATAACCACCGCTGCGGATAAACCGGCAAGTCCTGTTCCAATACCTGCTCCAAGTCCTGCGATAATGCAGACAATTATCAATACCATTTTAATAAGCCTCCTATTCAAACTCTGTTATTTCTGCTGTTTTGCCGAAGCCCTTTTCCAATGCACTCTAATATGTATCACTGTCAGAATCAAAAACAAAAGCGCCGTTATCCTGTGCAGACCGACTGCATACAGAATCCCGCTTACCATCACAAGCAAGAAGTCAATGAGCAGCAACACATTCAATATGGTTCTCACCCACCTCGTCCGGCTGTACGATCCCTTGCCAATGCCTGCCCACCATGCCAGATTTAAAATATTGTGAGCAGTAAATAAGATGAACAAAACCGCCCCCAGAAACATATGCAGGACAATCCCCGTTCTCTCCGAAGCCATAAGCAGAAGCGTAATAACCAGCATCCCTATATCTATACATAGCTTGCAAACCTTTTTGATACACATGAAACCTCCTTTACTTTGTCAGACCAGCTTTTATCAGGAACTCTTTCACACTGTCCTCACTCTTTGCAGAAAGCCCATCCGCCACCACTGCATCCGGACAGGCTGCGGCAATCTGCTCCGGGCCGGAACCCAATCCCAATGCCTGACTGGTGGCAATCGGTATGACCGTCTTTCCCGAAAAATCATATTCCTCCAGAAATGACAAAACGGGTAGCGGCATACTGCTTAACCAGTTCGGGTAAATGATAATTACCGTATCGTAATTTTCCACGCTTTTAAGATGTTCTGTCAGTTCTGGTCGAAGCGATGTTCCCATCTCGCTGTGGTGCCGGTCAAACGCCCCGCCGTAAGTTTCCGGATATAAGTCACTTACCTTAATAGGGAAAACATCCCCTCCGGTTACTTCCTGTGCCGCAAGAGCCAAAAGCTCTGCATGACCATATCCGGTCCCATCTTCTATTTTCAGGCTTGCTGAGGACACCGCATCCATTTCATCTGCCGTATATACCCGATTATTTGTCAAAGAGAAATATGCCACAAGCACATTGCTCTCACCTGTCACAGACATAGTTCCTGCCGATATATCGCTGACGGAAATTTTCTTTGCAAGCGGATTCGGAAAAAAGGTACAGTAAAAAATACCTCCACCCACTACAGCTACTGCCACTACTGCCGCTATGACAGCTATCACGACTTTTTTACGCCTGCTCATTTTTGTCTTTTCTTTTTTCATAGAAATCACCTTTCCTTTAAATGAATCACAACATACTCGCAGTTTCCTTGTGTACGGATGGGAAATCCCCATCCTGTAGCTCCAGAGGAAACAATTACCTTACAGCCGCCTTCCTGATATTCACCGTAGTTCAATCCACCAAAACCTTCCGTAAGATACCCTACAGGGAATATCTGCCCTGCATGAGTGTGTCCAGATAACTGCAGGTCTGCCCCTTCCGCTGCGTTTTCCTCTGCCTCTATCGGCTGATGATCCGCTACTATAATAAATCTATTCTGATCTACTCCGTTTAGCAGCTCTATAGAAGAAAGGCGTCCGGGTATTCTTGCGGCATCTTCCCGACCAGCTAATACCAGATCATCGCCAATGTTAATCCACTGATCACACAGAATCTTAATGTCATTTTCCTCTATCGCCCGTACCAGCTCCTCATCTGTATAAGTACGGGAGCGGGAAACTGCCGTCCTATAATCCTGCCGGTCATGGTTCCCATAAACAAAATAGGTTCCATATGTACTTTCCAGACTTCCTAATATCCGAAATGCCTCCTGCATAGATTCCTTTGTCGTTCCTTCTTCCACTATATCTCCGCAAAGCAATATAATGTCCGGGTGCAAAGCATTAATCTCTTCTATTTTTTGAATCAGGATATCCGGGTTTTGAACCGTGCCATAATGAGTATCCGTTATCAAAACCACTTCATAACCTGACTGGAGCTTTTCTGATGTCACAGTATACTCTGTTCGAATAATCTGTCTCATGTTAAGACTGCCATAGCCCATCATCAAGCAAGTGACCAATATTGGGATTATCCCGCTGTGGTAAAGTCTGCGGAAAACAGAATACCTTTTTTCCTTCGTATGGTTCTTTGCAATGTGCCGTATCAGGAAAGCAACAAATTCCACAATTGCAAATAACACGATTAAATGGACTTCAACCAGCCCCGCCACACTCCATATGAGACACAAGCTGCCCGCAAAAACGGTAATTCCCAACCGTATCATCCAGAACCGTTTTCCTTTTGTATCAATACCATAAAGCAAGGCCCATTTTCCAATCATCCAATACAGACCTGCAGCCAGGCATAATGCCATTCCCGATAAAATAAGCACATACATTCAATTTCACCACCTTATCCATTGACAGGAACACAAATTCCTTCCACGATACTTCTATAAACAGAGGGCTTCTGCTCTTCATTCCCCAGCGAAACAAGGGCATCCTACAATACACAAAAAGAGTATAATCGCCCTTTCTCAACTGAACCTCAACAAATCACTGAAAAATAACCCGTGCCGTTGAGGTTCAGTTGAGGTTTTCCATATAAAATAAACGCAGACTGTTCACAAATCTATGCTATAATCAAGTCGGAGGTGCAAAAGATGTTTCAAATTTTAGTAGTGGAAGATGATAAGGAACTGTGTGACCTTTTCTGTACTGTCCTGACAGATAACGGATATACGGCAGTTCCGGCGGCTGACGGGCTTGCTGCCTTTGATATTTTGGATGACACTTATATTGACCTGGTTATTTCCGATATTATGATGCCACGCATGGATGGCTTTGAACTTACAAAAGCGCTTCGTGAATCCGGATATTCCATGCCAATTCTAATTATCACAGCCAAGGAAAGTGCAACTGATAAGCGTGAAGGGTTCCGTCTGGGTACGGATGATTACATGGTAAAGCCCATCGATGTGAACGAAATGGTCTGGCGGGTGGAAGCCCTGCTGCGCCGCAGCCAGCTTGTAAACCAGCGTAAAACCAAATTTGGCGAAACAGAATTTGACTGTGACACACTGACGATTTCCTCCCACGGTAAAACCACAGAACTGCCACAGAAAGAATTTTATCTGCTATATAAACTGATCACTTCCCCAAACCGGATTTTTACCAGAAGACAGATTATGGATGATGTCTGGGGTCCGGACAGTGAAGCGGATTCCCACACACTGGATGTCCATATCAGCCGCCTGCGTGAACGGTTCAAAAATAATGCAGACTTTGAAATTGTCACTGTGCGGGGGCTGGGATATAAGGCGGTGAGCAGACATGGATAACCAAACCCCTTCTGGAACACGGAAGCTTTGCCGGGCATCCAAATGGAAAAAGTACCCAAAACGACTCTCCGTCATGTTTTCCCTTTTAACCTTCCTGACGCTGACGCTGACCATCCTTTTTTCAGCCCTGCTTACATTTCTATTGATAAAAACCGGGATATTAGTCCAGCAAAACCGTGGGATTGTATTTTTCGTTATAGCAATTGTCAGTATTATTGTCGGCACCATTATCTCCAATTATGCCGGAAGGCATCCCCTCACGGCGATTATTGCCATGAGCAATGCAGCCCAGGAAGTAGCAAAGGGCAATTTTGATGTTTCCCTAAATGAAAATATCCGGATCAAAGAACTGCGGGATATGGCCCATAATTTTAACCTGATGGCAAAAGAACTGGCTGGAACCGAAATACTCCGTACCGATTTTGTGGAAAACGTATCCCATGAATTTAAAACACCGCTGTCCGCCATCGAAGGTTATACAACCCTGCTTCAAAGAAAGGATTTGAGTGAAGAAAAACGCCAGAATTATACGAAAAAAATATTATACAATACCCGCCGGCTTTCCACGCTGACAAGCAACATTTTACTTCTGTCCCGCCTGGAAAATCAGGAAATCGGCATTAAAAAGGAATCCTTTTGTCTGGATGAACAGCTCCGGGAAATCCTTCTCCTTCTGGAAGATGGCTGGACAGAAAAACAACTGGAACTTGAAATTGACCTGGACGCTGTGGATTACTATGGCAATAAAGATTTACTCGCCCATGTGTGGCAGAATATTTTGAGCAACGCCATTAAGTTTGCCCCTGAAAATGGAATCATCCATATCCTGCTCCGCAGGGAAAACGGCTCATTGATAACCAGCATCACGGATAATGGAATCGGTATGAGCAAGGATGTAATGCGGCGGGTATTTGAAAAATTCTATCAGGGGGACTTTTCACGTTCCTCCCAGGGAAACGGCCTGGGGCTTGCGCTGGCAAAGCGGATTGTCGATCTGCATGGTGGGAATATTTCTGTTTCCAGTAAAGAGGGAAAGGGAACGACATTTACCGTATCCCTTCCTCTGACACTTCATACGAAAGGATATGATACATGAAATCCAGAAGATATTTTGCTTTAGACGGTATACGGGGACTGGCACTTCTGAACATGATCGCTTATCATGCAGTATGGGATTTGGTTTATCTTTTCAACTTTCATCTGCAATGGTATCAATCGGAAGGTGCTTATATATGGCAGCAATGTATCTGCTGGACATTTATTTTCCTTTCCGGATTTTGTGAGCCGCTGGGGAAAGAAAAACTAAAAAGAGGCATTACTGTTTTCAGCCTTGGATTTTTGATTGTGGCAGCTACGCTGATTACAATGCCACAAAACCGGGTACGGTTCGGTGTTCTTACTCTGATTGGTTCCTGTATGCTTTTAATGGTTCCTTTAGAAAAGTTCTTACAAAAATTCAAATCGGAATATGGTTTAATTTTTAGCATTGCCTTATTTCTTCTTACGAAGAACATCAATCACGGTTATCTCGGTTTTGGCAGCTTGAATATTCTGCCGCTGCCAAATGGCTGGTATCGTAACTTTATAACTACCTACCTGGGATTTCCCATGTCCGGTTTTTATTCGACAGACTATTTTTCGCTTCTGCCGTGGCTTTTCCTGTACACTGCCGGATATTTTACACATCAGCTCTTTATACACCATAAACTACTTGCACATTTAGAAAACAGCAAAGCAAAACCGCTGGAATGGTTTGGCCGGCACTCCCTCGGTTTATATATGATCCACCAACCGTTACTCTATTTTCTATTTGCTGCGTTATTTGCCCTATGAAACAGATATTATATTTTCAGGAGGAAAACACAATGACACTTTATGAAACAATTTTTACCCGCAGGCAGGTACGGAATTACCTTAACTCTCCTGTTCCAGAAGACCGTTTAAGCGGTATTCTTGCCTGTGTCTCCGAATCGGAGCAGCTTAGCGGGCAGCACGCCGATTTCAAACTTCTCCCGGCTGCAGAAGTTTCCGCCAATCAAGGTGCATCCCATTATTTACTCGCTTTCTGCGACAGCTCTCCATCTGCCTATGCTAATGTTGGGTTTCTATTGCAAAAGGCTGATTTATATGTCCAGAGCATGGGGCTTGGCAGCGGATACTTTATGAATATTAAGCCCAAAAATGAATTGAAACGGTTCTGTATCGCCCTTGCTATTGGCAAGGCAGATACCCCTGCAAGAATAAATGAATCTGAGTTTAAGAGAAAACCCTTAAACCGTATCAGTACAGAGGATACTGCCGTCTCAAGAGCCGTAAGGCTTGCCCCTTCTTCCCTTAATTCACAGCCCTGGGAACTAAAATTTGAGCCAGGGAAAGTAATTATTGAAGATGCAGGCACGGGCATCTCCCGTCTCATCCTTAAAAATAAGCTGAATAAAATTGATATTGGTATTGCCTCCCGCCATGCCGTGCTTGCCCTCGAACATAATGGAAATGCTATAATTTCGGCTGTTCCAAAATCAGACGGCAGTAAATTCCGCATTGAAATCACTTACAAGGAGGACGAAAAATGAAAACTTTAATCCTTTACTACTCAAGCCATCATGGGAACACAAAAAAACTGGTAGATGCAATTGTGGCACAAGGAAATGTTACAGCCGTTGATGTCTCTGCCGCAACTGTAACTGACTGTTCTGATTATGACATGATTGGTTTTGCTTCTGGTATCTACTACCAAAAATTTCATGAAAGTATCCTGAAATGGGCAGAGGCTAATCTTCCCCAAAATAAAAAGGTATTCTTTCTCTACACCTGCGGGGTAAAACGCAAGAGCTATGCAGATGCAATTAAACAGATTGCCGAATCCAAAAAATCAAAAATACAAGGCTGCTATGGTTGTCTCGGATTTGATACATTTGGTCCCTTTAAACTCGTTGGAGGCATTGCAAAAGGGCATCCAAATGATGAAGATATATCGTCCGCAGTCAATTTTTTCTGTGGAATTAAAGACAAGGCATAAAAATCTTCAATTTGATAATTTTTGATTTTGCCTTAAAGGGGTTCAAATTTATTGTCAGGGTGGGTTCAAATATCTGTAGGGAGGGTTCATTTTTACTTCTGCTTCATGTCGGAATATGAACTGTCATAAAAAGAAAAAGACTTCCGGTCACGCCAAATATGCCGAAAGCCTTTATTTCTGCGGTTTTTCAAGTATTCTGTTCCTATTCTTTGTATCAAATAAGCGAGTTTTATTTCGATGGCGCCGGAAAGGGCGTCCTCCACCATTTTGTTGAAGCCGTCGCGCTTTTTCGTGTTGCAGCCGGTTATCCCTTCGTCCGCGTACACGGACACAAACTCCCAGTCCTCACGCCCGTTGATGTAGTTCGTGTAATAGTCCACCTGCGCCTCGTAGCTGCTCTGCTGCTCCTCATGGTCGGTGGAAACGCGGGCATAAGCGGCTACCCTGCGTTTTTTGTAGCTGCCTATCGGTGCCGCCGTGTGCCTGTTCACCGTGGCCGGTATCGTGATCACGCTCTTTGCCACCGCTCCACCCTCCCTTCTTTGAAATGGAATTCCAGGCTCCCGTCCGGGAACGCCGTGATTTCCTCTATTTGCTTTTCAAACTCCGCTTCGTCAAATTCCTCCAGCCCCATCATGTATGCGGAAACCTGCCTCAGCTTGTAATCGGTGTAGTTTGGGTTATGGCACTCCACATTTTTCCTTTTCTTGCCGATGCAGTACCAGTACACCCACTTCCCCGCTCCGTTCACCCGGTGGTATGTATTCCCGCAGGCGGCGCACCGTATCTTCCCCTGGAAGCAGCCCGTCACTGTTGCGATGTGCCTGGGCGGGTCCAGGTGCAGGTTCTTCCAGACTTTCATCTCCCCGCCGGCAAGCCGGAATTCGATATCCCCATCCGGCAGGACTGCCATCCCCAGGACTGTCTTTTCAAACACAGCCCCGTCAAACTCATCCATCCCAAGCGTCCGCGCCGAAATCCGCTCCAGCTCTTCTTCGCTGAAATTCACGCTGGTGCAGCTCATGCCCGTTTCCTTTTTGGAGCGGCATATCCAGTGTACATAGGTTTTCCCCCTTACGGTCCCTTTCTTCCGTGTAAACGGCTGCCCGCAGATGCCGCATTTCATCTTCCCCGTAAAAGGGTAGGTGGGGTTGACAAGCCCCGCCCGCCGTCCCATCTCCGCCTGCACTTTTTCCCATGTCGCGCGGTCCAGGATTGCCTCGTGGCAGTCCGCCATGTAATACTGCGGGAGCTGGCCTTTGTTCGGCACTTTGTTCTTCGTGATCGGGTCTTCCATGAAGCATTTCTGCCGCCGGATGTCCCCGGCATATGCCTCGTTGCGTATCATCACGTTTAATGAGCCTTCCGAAAATTTACAGCCTTTCACCGTGGAAAGCCCCGCCGCATTCAGTTCCCCTGCAATCTCCCGCAGGGAGCGCCCCTCAAGGTACATGGCGAATATCCTGCGGACTGTTTCCGCCTCTTCCGGTATGATGACATATTTTTTCTCATCCTCATCATACCGGTATCCGAGGATGTGCTTGTTCGCCGTCCCGATCTCGCCGGACTGGAACCGCTTCCTGACTCCCCACTTCACATTTTCCGAGATGCTCCGGCTCTCCTCCTGCGCAAAGGACGCCAGGAGCGAGAGCATCAGCTCCCCGTCCTCCGAAAGCGAATTGATATGTTCCTTCTCGAACCGCACCTCGATGCCGAGGGACTTTAAATGCCTGACCGTCTCCAGAAGGTCGACCGTGTTCCTTGCGAAGCGGCTGATGGATTTTGTGAGGATAATGTTGATCTTCCCCGCCTCGCAGTCTGCGAGCATCCTTAAGAATTCGCCGCGCCTGGCCGTCCCTGTCCCGGATATACCGCAGTCCGCGTACACCCCTGCATATTCCCATTCTGGGTTGCCCTGGATGAATGCGCTGTAGTAGCTTATCTGTGCGGAAACGGAATTCATGAGCCGCTCCGTGTCCCTGGACACCCTCGCATAAGCGGCTACCTTTTTCCGCCCTGCGAGTACGGGGAGGGCCGGCTCGATTCTGCTGATTTTCTTCAATGAAACCACTCCTTTCCGCTACCATTCATCACTCTGAAACGCAGTTATTGCAAGGGTTTTCCCGCTAATAATGTACCCAGAATTGGCCGGTGTTTCTTCAAAAGTATTGTATCAATTTCCGAATATTCCTCTTTGGTGATGGCGCCTTCTTCGAGCATCGCCCGCGCCACGGCAAGCGACATCCGGTAGCGCAGCTCCGCGCGGAATTCCCCCTCACTCATCTGCGCCGCCTCCCCCGAACCTGGCTTTTATATAGCACCCGTGGGAGCAGTATTTCCTCCTGGAATCCCCATAGACGTCAAACTGCTTCCCGCACCCGGCGCAGGTAAAGGAATAGACCGACCTCTGCCTTATCTGCTCCGGATGCCCGTGCCACCACTTCTCCCGGCACTCCCTGGAGCAGAACGCCCGCCGCTTCACGCCCGCCGTCTGCTGCAGCGGCTTCCCGCATTCCCGGCAGATGCCTTCCTGCGCCTGGGCGTCCTCCTGCCCGTCCTGCGCCGCCTGCCCCGCCAGGCCGTTCCTCCTGCAGAAGCTGCGCACCGCGTCCCTGGACACGCCCGCCAGCCTTGCCGTCTCCGTATATCCCATGCCTGCCCGCCGCAGGTCTGAAACCTTCCTTTTCTGTTCCTCCATCATGAAAAACACACCTCCTGCCATATGCCACCGCAGGGGCGGGAATCGGACGGTTGCATCGGCATTTTTTCTGCGCCTCCCGCCGTGCGGAAAAATAGCTTTCACATATAGGCCACGGAAACGGGGGAACTGAACCCCCTGAAATCAAAAAATGGCCCACGACATTTTATGTGCCGCGGGCTTGTCACTATTCGCGCCGGGCTTTACGCCATGGCGCGCCTCCCGTTTAGCTGCCACACATCGTGGCTCTTGATCTGGCGGACGGCGGAGGATACCGTGCTGGCATGGCCGTGCTTATGGTAGTAGGCCGTCCCCTTCGTGTGCTTGTGGTAGATGCGGACCGGATACCGGTCATAGGAAAGTTTCTGGACGATCCAGCAGTGTTTGGTGCATCTGGACTGGATCTCAAAGAAGTCATCCGTCTGGCGGATGAGCCGGAAGTACGGGGAAGTGAGAAGTGTGCGTTCCCTTGCAGTGAACATCAGCATCCCTCCTTCCGCCGCCCCCTGCGTGGCAGGCGGGCCGTTTCCATAAACTGTTTTTTCATAGGCGTGTGCCTCCTTTATTTTTCTGCCGCCGTTTCCGGCAGCGCCCCTTTGGGGTAGTGCCATGTTAAATCAGAACCGGGGGATTATCCACTCATTTCTGCGCCATAAGATGCACAAACTTTCCATCCGTTTCCTGTGTAGTTTACACCCACTAAAAAACGGGCCCGCGGCACATGGGAAATGCCGCGGGCCCTGCTGTCTGTATTTATATCCGGCTGGCGTGATCGAGCGAAATCCATCCGCTTCTCTTTTCCCGGTAGGATTTTAAAAGCCCCCATCTGGATGCGCCTTCGCCGTCTGCCTCCTCCACAATGGTAAAATTGCCAATGCCTGTATATTTCCCTGTCTTAGGCTTATCCGTGCCGGGTCCCCGCCTGATGTTCAGGTCGGGGATGGATACCCGCACAAGGTACGGCTGGAATGCCGCCTTAGTGTACACCGCCTTTCCGGATTCATCAAACACGGAATGCCCCGGATGTTCGTCCGCACACTTCTTGGCGTTCTCCAGCGACTTGAACGCCCCTTTCTGCGATGAGACGTCCGCCCACGACTTCCGGACGCGGTACCAGGCTTCGGTCTCTGCGGGAGCAGGCTTTGGTGTGCCTCCCGCCGTTCCGAGGATGCCTTTCAGGATGGAGAGAATTTTCCCGCCATAGCCGGCTCCCGCCGCCCATCCTTTTCCGTCCGGGTTCTCCTTCTGCCCAAGCCACTCCGCATATTCCGCACAGCCCCTCGTGACATACTTGAAACGCGGGTCAATGCAGGCGTTCTCCAGCGCGTCCGTGGAGGCGTAGGCTTTCAGATGCTGCACCTGCGCCCGGATGCCGAGCTGCGGCGTGTCAAAGGAATTCCCCTTCATCCCGTTTGAAGTCACGCCCATGCCGCAGAAATTGTTCTGTGAGAGCGTGACCGCAGAGCCGGAAAAAGTGAAGTTCCCCGTCTCAAGGCAGGACTGTGCAAAGGCAATGTCGCCCCTCACTCCCTCCGCTTTTCCCTCGGATAGATACAGCGGGACCATGTCAAGGACGGACTTCGCCACGCCCGGATTCTTCGCCTTGAGGTATGCTTTCATCTGCTCCGCCGTTGCTGCGGCATTCCCCATGATCTTCGTGTATCCATCCGTTCCGGAGGATGCGCCGCCCATTGCCGCCCTGACCGCTTTACGGAACCCGTCCATCGTGTACCCCGTCCCAAGCTGCGTCCATAAATGCTCTGGGTCGCCGTGGTTGCTGGCAATGCCCCGGTTGTGTCCTTCCCTGTGGCTGATAACCACACCGTCCGCCAGCGGGTCCAGGCTGTATTTCTTGCAGAGCATGGCGAACAGCTCCACCGCCGCCTCATAGGTGCGTTTTGCCACTGCCTTTGCCGTGACCATGTCGGAACAGGTAAAGTTTGAGCCTGCCGTGTATCTGATACACGCAGGCTCGCACATCTCCACCCCGACATGGGTATTGTTTGATGTGGTATAAAAAAAGTTGACAGCCCATTCTCAAGGATTTGAGATATAATCAAGAGAATAAGGAGTGAACA
>QXXL01000190.1 GCA_009911505.1 Lachnospiraceae bacterium
GCCGTATGAGTGGAAACGCTCATGTACGGTTCTTAGGCGAGAAAGGGCGGGTAACCGCCCCGACTTAGCCGACTATTACCCCCTTGTGCAAAGATTACAGGGACAGGTGATAAGGCTTTCCCCCACCAGCCCGCACTACGTCAACCCTATGGATATAAACCTCAACTATTCCGAGGACGACAACCCGCTTGCGCTGAAAAGCGATTTTATCCTCTCCCTTTGTGAGCTGATCGTCGGCGGCAAGGAGGGCTTGCAGCCCGTGGATAAGACCGTCATTGACCGCGCTGTTAGGAACGTGTACCGTCCTTTCCTTGCAGCCCCCGACCCGGCAAAAATGCCGATTTTGGGCGACCTTTACGACGAGCTTTTGAAGCAGCCGGAGCCGGAAGCGGCGCGTATCGCGGCGGCATTGGAGCTTTACGTTTCCGGGAGCCTTAACGTCTTTAACCACAGGACAAATGTAGAGCTTAACAACCGCCTTGTCTGCTTTGACATTAAACAGCTTGGGAAGCAGCTCAAAAAGCTGGGTATGCTGATTGTTCAAGATCAAGTGTGGAACCGCGTCACCGTGAACCGGGCGGCGAAGAAATCCACGCGGTATTTTATGGACGAATTTCACCTGTTACTGAAAGACGAGCAGACCGCCGCTTACAGCGTCGAAATCTGGAAGCGTTTCAGAAAATGGGGCGGCATACCCACCGCGATCACGCAGAACGTCAAAGACCTTTTGGCAAGCCGGGAAGTGGAAAATATCTTTGAGAACAGCGATTTTGTCCTCATGCTCAATCAGGCGGCGGGCGACCGGGCTATCCTTGCGAAGCAGCTCAACATCTCCCCGCAGCAAATGAGCTACGTCACCCACTCCGAAGCGGGCGAGGGGCTTTTATTTTATGGAAATGTCATTCTGCCCTTTGTAGACCGTTTCCCGAAAGATACCGAGCTGTACCGTGTTATGACGACAAAGCCGGAGGAAGTGGGCGGCGCGTAACCCGCAGATTATTTTATCAGCCTTGCGCCCTCTTGGGGCGCAGTTTGGAGGTGAACCACCATGAAGCAGTACAAAGCCCGCGACAAGATCACGCAGAAAATGAGCCGCGACGGGGCTATCGAGGTAAACGCGGCGACAGGGAAACAAAAGCGTATCAGCAAACGGGCGCGGGAAGCTGCCTTACTGAAAACGCCGGAGCAACAGGCAGCACAGGACGCACAGGCAGCGCAGCCCATACCGGGCAATCCCGCGCCGGACATATCCCCCAATGCGCCGCCCCTGCCCCATGCGCCGGGGACGGAAGCCGCACAGGACACGGGAACCGCCGAGCGCGTCTTAGAGCATATCGACGGGGCGCATACCCGCGCAGCCAGCAAAAAGGCAGCACGGAAAGCACAGGCAGAAGCAGAAAGCCGCGCCCGCACTTCCCGGCTGCAATTTACCGAGGAAGAACGGGCAACGCCGGAGCTTGAAAAGTATATCAAAAAATCCGACAAAGCCGCTGACAGGCTGGACGAAGCAAGGGCGAAAATCCCAAAGGAAAAGAAACTTGTAAGGGAACGCACCTTTGACGAAGCCACCGGGAAAGGCAAGACCCGCCTACGTTTCGAGGAACGGGAAAAGCCAATGAACGGCGGCAAGGCACATAAAAACCCGTTATCCCGCCCCGCGCAGGAAGCGGGTATTTTCGTCCATAACAAGGTACATTCCGTGGAAAAGGACAATTCCGGCGTGGAGGGTGCGCACAAATCCGAGGAAACCGCCGAAAAAGCCGCGAAGTACGGGGCGCGGAAAGTCAAGGAGGGCTACCGCAGCCACAAGCTCAAACCCTACCGGGCGGCGGCAAAGGCTGAAAAGGCGGCGCAGAAAGCAAACGCCAACTATCTCTACCAAAAGGCACTCCATGACAACCCGCAGATCGCCGCGTCAAATCCATTCTCCCGGTATATGCAGAAGCAGCGTATCAAAAAGCAGTATGCAAAGTCTGTCAAGGCACAGGGCGCAAAGTCTGTCAAGAACGCAGCGGAGAACACAAGAAAAGCCGCCAAAAAGACCGCCGAGGGAACCAAAAAGGCAATCGCATTTGTCGGGCGACACCCGGCGGGCGTATGTATCGCCATAGGTGCGCTGCTGCTTTTCATTATGATTTCTTCCGCGCTGTCCTCTTGTGGGGCTATGTTTTCCGGCATGATTAACGGCATTGTCGGGACTTCCTACACGTCGGAGGACGCGGATTTAGTCGCCGTGGAAAACAACTATGCGGCACTGGAAACGGACTTGCAGCGCAGGATTGACAATATCGAGCGCGACAACCCCGGTTATGACGAGTACCGCTATGACCTTGACAGTATCGGGCATAACCCCCATGAATTAGCGTCCTATCTGACCGCGCTTTTACAGACCTACACCCCGGCAACCGCACAGGCAGAAATACAGCGTATCTTTGAACTTCAATATACCCTCACTCTCACGGAGGAAGTGGAAATACGTTACCGCACAGAAACAAGCACAGACCCGGACACCGGGGAAACCACCACCGAGGAAGTCCCCTATGAGTATTTTATCCTCAATATCAAGCTGGAGAACAAGCCCATATCCGAGCTTGCGCCGGGACTGCTTACGCCGGAGCAGCTTGAAATGTTCCGGGTGTACTTGGAAACCAGCGGAAACAAGCCCCTTATTTTCGGCGGCGGTTCCCCGGACGGGAACCCGTCGGAGGATTTAAGCGGAGTGCAGCTTGTAAACGGCACACGCCCCGGAAATACCGCCGTGGTAGACCGGGCAAAGTCACAGGTAGGCAATGTAGGGGGACAGCCCTATTGGAGCTGGTACGGCTTCAACAGCCGCGTGGAATGGTGCGCCTGTTTCGTTTCATGGTGCTACAATCAAGCCGGGAAAAGCGAGCCGCGCTTTGCCGCGTGCCAGTCACAGGGCGTACCGTGGTTCCAGTCACGGGGGCAATGGGGCGCGAGGGGCTATGAGAATATCGCCCCCGGCGACGCGATCTTTTTCGATTGGGACGGGGACGGGAGCGCAGACCATGTGGGGCTTGTAATCGGCACGGACGGGCAGCGCGTTTACACCGTCGAGGGCAATTCCGGGGACGCTTGCAAGATAAAAAGCTACCCCCTTGACTATGGCTGTATCAAAGGGTACGGCTTGATGAATTGGAACTGAACACATTTTTGACTATGAAAGGAGTTTTACATTATGGCAGCAAATAAGATTGACCGTATCAACCGGGAGATTGAAAAGACCCGCGAGAAGATCACAGAGTATCAGAACAAGCTCAAAGGGCTGGAAGCGCAGAAAACCGAAGCAGAGAATTTGCAGATCGTCCAGCTTGTGCGCTCTATGCGGCTTTCCCCACAGGAGCTTACCGCCATGCTGCAAAACGGGGCAATCCCCGGCATGACCCCCGCGCCCGTTTTAAGCGGCGCAGACAATGACGAACAGGAGGAAAACGAAGATGAAGAATAAGAAAACCCTTAAAATGCTTTTGACCCTTTGCGCCGCCCTTATCCTCATGGGCGGCTTTTCCGTCACCGCCTACGCGCAGACCCCGGAGGGGCAGGACGACGCGACCGACGACAGTGGCGTTGTCTACGAGGAACCCGAAAAAGAAGAACACCTCACCCCGGACGGGAACGCGACGCTGGTTGACGATTTCGGCGGCAACAAGCAGCTTATCACCGTGACGACCAAAAACGGCAATTACTTTTATATCCTCATTGACCGGGACGACGAGGGAGAAAACACCGTGCATTTCCTCAATCAAGTGGACGAAGCCGACCTTATGGCACTGATCGAGGACGGGAACACCACCACGGAGCCGCCCGCAGTCTGCAACTGTACGGAGAAATGCGAAGCCGGGAAAGTAAATGTAAGCTGCCCCGTCTGTAAAGACAACATGACCGCTTGCAGCGGCAAGGCAGCGGAGCCGGAACAAGGCGAGCCGGAGGAACCAAAGGAGAAGAAAACAGGCACGGGCGGGCTGCTGCTCTTTCTGATCGTCGCCATTGCCGGGGGCGGCGGTGCGTTCTATTACTTTAAGATTATGAAGCCCAAACAGGACGTAAAGGGCGGCACAGACCTTGACGATTTCGATTTTGACGATTACGACGAGGACGAGCCGGAACCCGACGAAACCGGGGACGACGGGGAAACGGAGGACGAGGAAGCATGACCCTGTTCACCGACAACCCCTTAGAAAGAATGATGATACAGAAACCGGGCGACGGGCGGCGTGGAAAATCGCCGCCCGCTTCCATTCCCCCGCGCTGCAAGGGCTGTCCCTACAACCGGGAGCCGCCCTGCGTGGGGTACTGTATCAAGAAGCTGACAGAGAAGAAAACCACGGGAAAATGAAAGGAGGATTTTTAAGTGCAGTTAGTCATTGCAGAAAAGCCCAGCGTCGCGGCAAGTATCGCCGCCGCGCTTGGCGTTAAGGAAAAGAAAGACGGATATATCGAGGGCGGGGGCTACCTCATTTCTTGGT
>QXXL01000191.1 GCA_009911505.1 Lachnospiraceae bacterium
TGTCGGTCATTTGGTGGAGCTTGCGGACGCTGCCGCCTACGGGGAGCAGTATAAAAAGTGGAGCTATGAGAGCTTACCCATTCTGCCGGAGGAATGGCAGTACAACGTCGCCGCCGACAAGGGGAAACAGTTCAAGACACTAAAGGAGCTTATGCACCGCGCCGACGTTTCGGAAGTTGTGAACGCTTGTGACGCTGGACGGGAGGGAGAACTGATCTTCCGTTTTGTCTATACGAAAGCACAGTGTAACAAGCCCATGCGCCGCTTGTGGATTTCCTCAATGGAGGACGCGGCAATCAAGGCGGGCTTTGCAGACTTAGGGGACGGGCGGGACTATGACGCGCTCTATGCTTCCGCATTGTGCCGCGCAAAAGCCGACTGGATAATCGGTATCAACGCGACGCGGCTTTTCTCCTGCCTGTATAACAAGACCTTGAACGTGGGACGGGTACAGACCCCCACACTGAAAATGCTGGTTGACCGGGGCGAAGCGATCTCCCATTTCAAGAAAGAAAAATACTACCATGTGCGCCTTGACTTATCCGGCGCGGAAGCCGTAAACGAGAGGATTTCAGACAGGAAGAACGCCGACGCGCTGAAAGCTGCTTGTGAAGCGGAAACGGCGGTATGTGTTTCCCTCACCAAAGAGAAAAAGACCGCCGCCCCGCCGAAGCTCTTTGACCTCACTTCCTTACAGCGGGAAGCCAATAAAATCTACGGCTACACGGCGAAGCAGACCCTTGACCTTGCACAGACCTTGTATGAAAAGCGGCTGCTTACCTATCCCCGGACAGACAGCGCATTTCTTACGGACGACATGGGGGACACGGCGGCAAAGACCGTTACCATGCTGTCCGGAAAGCTCCCCTTTATGGAGGGCGCGGAGTTTACCCCGGACGTTTCCCGGACGCTTGACAGCAGCAAGGTAAGCGACCATCACGCCATTATCCCCACTATGGAGCTTGCAAAGACCGACCTTGCCGCCCTGCCGGAAAGTGAAAGGAATATCCTCACCCTTGCCGGGGCGCGTCTTATTTTCGCTGCCGCCGAGCCGCATATCTTTGAAGCGGTCACGGCGGTTTTCTCATGCGCAGATACAGAGTTTACGGCGCGTGGAAAGACGGTGCTTGCGGGCGGCTGGAAAGACCTTGAACGCCGCTACCGGGCGACCTTGAAAGGCAAGCCCGACCCGGAGGACGCAGACAGTGACGGAGAAAACACCCTGCCGGAGCTTGTCGAGGGACAGACCTTTGAAACTCCCACGGCAAAGGTAACGGAGCATTTCACAACGCCGCCGAAGCCCCACAACGAAGCAACTTTGCTTTCGGCAATGGAACGCGCCGGGAACGAGGACACCGACCCGGACGCGGAACGCCGGGGACTTGGCACACCCGCAACCCGCGCCGCTGTCATTGAAAAGCTGGTGAAGTCCGGCTTTGCGGAAAGAAAGGGAAAGCAGCTTATCCCCACCCCGAACGGTAACGCGCTTATCTCCATTCTGCCGGATATGCTGACCTCTCCCATGCTTACCGCTGAATGGGAAAATAATCTGACGCAGATCGCAAAGGGAGCCGCCGACGCCGGGGAGTTCATGCAGCGCATTGAAGCTATGGCGCGGGAGCTGGTAAAGGAGAATACCACCGCTGACAAAAGCAATGCAGTTTTCACGGGCGGGGAGGAAAAGCCCTCTATCGGCAAATGCCCCCGGTGCGGTTCTCCCGTCCATGAGGGCAAGAAAAATTTCTACTGCTCTAACCGGGATTGCGCCTTTACCATGTGGAAAAATGACCGTTTCTTTGAAGAAAGAAAAGTCACCTTTACCCCGAAGATTGCCGCCGCCCTGTTAAAATCCGGCAAGGCGAACGTCAAGGGCTTGTATTCCCCGAAAACAAGCAAAACCTACGACGGAAGCATTGTTTTAGCCGATACGGGCGGGAAGTATGTCAACTATAAGATTGAGCTACCGAAGAAAAAATAAGTTCCGTAGCAAGCATAGGAAAAGAGTACCCTTTTCCGTAAATCCCCTTTCGACGCTGACGCGCCGGACGGGGATTTTGCTTGTTGGGAAGTGTCCCAAACCCTCTGTATCTTTAGAGGGTTTTACCCTCTTTGAAAAAATAAAAAACTTTGGCAGAAAGCGCGGGCGCGGTGTAGGACGGACAAGGGAGCCGGAACGCCGCGCCCTTTTTCTGCCCCAACGGAAAGGAGGAATGAAGCTATGGCAGGTTTACGGGAAGCCGTAAAGGACTATCAAGACGAACTGCAAGCGGGGATTGCATGGGTAGCGTTTTGGCGGGAGGGGCGTTCATGGCACAGCGATTATATCTACCTTGAAACGGACGACACCCTCACCCCGGAGGACAGGGGACGCTTGCGGGAGATACAGGAAAAAGACCCCGCCGCCGTTGTCCTAAACGGCTACTATTGCGGTTACTTGGGCGAGGACATGAACCTTGCGGAGCTGACCGCCGGGGTACGCCGCCACTATGAGAACGGCTATAACAACGTGGCTGACTTTATCGAAGCCCACGACGACACCTTACCCCCGGAGCTGTTGGAGGAAGCAAGAGCCGCCGCCCACGACGCAGGGCTTCCCTTTTCGGAAAAGCCCTACCGGGACGGGGAGGATTTTAACCCCTATGTATTTGACGGGAGCATGAGCATAGAGGATTTCGAGCTTATGCACCGCATGATGAACGAAGAAAGGAGCAAGCAAATGAGCGAAACATTTTCAATCCTAATCGACAGCCGCACCCGCTTTGAAACCGGGAAACCGGGCGGCGAGTGGCTTTCCATGCCGACCACTACGGAGCAGCTTCACGCCGCTATGAGAAGCGTCGGCATTACCGCAGAGAACCCGCAGGATTTTTTCATCAATGGATTTTCCAACACCGAGCAATACCCCTTTGACGTGCCGCTTTCCGTGATACAGGGCAGCACCATTGACGAGCTGAATTATTTAGGCAAGCTCTTAGAAATGCAAAGCGACGAGGACAGGGACAAATTCACGGCGGCGGTAATGCTGGGGGAACACGCCGGGAGCGTGAAAGACCTTATCAACCTTGCGCAGAACCTTGACTGCTACTGGATATACCCTGCTGTCCGAACCGAAGCCGACTACGGCTATTACCTCATTGACGAGCTGGACGAATTGGAGCTGCCCGAAGAAGCAAAGAAGTATTTCAAGTACGAGGAATACGGGCGGGACGCGGTTCAGAAAGACCGGGGACAGTTTACCGATCAAGGCTATATCTACAACAACGGCAACACCTTTTCACAGTGGTACAAAGGGCGGGACAATGACATACCGAAAGAATACAAGGTTATGAGCTTCCCGGAGCCGGAACGCCCTACCCCGGATAAACTGGAAAAGGACGAAGCCGCGCCGGAACAGGAAGCCGCCCCGCAGGAGCCGCAGCCGGAAGCCCAGCCGCGCCCGGTGAACCCGATTATTCTTACCGCCGACAAACCTGCTGAAAAGCTGAAAGAAATCACAGACCGCTTGGAGCAGGGAATTACAGAATTATTTGACAGTGAACGCTACAAGGAATATCTGCAAGTCATGTCAAAGTTCCACAATTACAGCTTCAACAATACGCTGCTGATCGCCATGCAGAAGCCCGACGCTTCCCTTATCGCCGGATTTAACGCATGGAAAAATAACTTTGGACGGAACGTAATGCGCGGGGAAAAGGGCATACGCATACTTGCCCCGTCGCCGTACAAAATCCGGCAGGAGGTAGAGAAAAAAGACCCGCAGACGGGAAAGACGGTGACAGACAGCAACGGGAAGCCCGTCACGGAAACAAAAGAAATCCAAATCCCCGCTTATAAAGTTGTCGCCGTTTTTGACGTATCGCAGACCGAGGGGCGGGAGCTTCCCAGCATTTCCGCAAACGAGCTGACCGGGGACGTGGAACAATACGAGGATTTTTTCGCCGCGCTGGAAAAGACCTCTCCCGTGCCTATGGGCTTTGAGAAAATCGAGGGGACAGCCCACGGCTACTATCATTTAGAGGAAAAGCGTATTGCCATTGACGAGGGTATGAGCCAGCTTCAGAACCTAAAGACTGCTATCCATGAGATCGCCCACGCGAAGCTGCACGACATTGACCTTAACGCCCCGGAACAGCCGGACAGACCCGACCGCAGGACAAGGGAGGTACAGGCGGAAAGTATCGCCTATACCGTATGCCAGCACTACGGGCTTGACACTTCCGACTATTCCTTTGGGTACGTCGCCGGGTGGAGCAGCGGGCGGGAGCTTGCGGAGCTGAAAACGTCCCTTGAAACAATCCGCGCCACCGCCGCCGAGATCATCAACACCATTGACGGGCATTTTGCGGAGCTGCAAAAGGAACGGGAAGCCGCGAAAGCACAGGAAGCAGAAAAAGAGCCGACACCCGACCTTGCCGCAGAGCCGACCGTCACAATCCTTTGGAGCGAAAGCCCCCAGCTACGGGAGGGCGACACATTCCCCCTGTCCCGTGCCAATGCCCTTATCGAAGCCATTGACGAAGCGAACCTTGCAAGCCCCGGATATGATAAAACGGAGTTCCGCATTGATTATGTGATGAACGGCATACCCGACCACTACGAGGGGCGGCAGGATTTAGGCGACGGGGAGGGCGCATTGATAGAACATATCGAAAAGCACCATACCTATTATGCCAATGATCCGAATTGGGAAAACTACCTTTTACAGCATGAGGGCAAGGAAGCACTGGAAGCCGACAAGGAACACCGTGCAATGCTGCTGAATGAGTTTATCCCCTATCTGAAACTGCATTGTAACTTATCCGAAATGGAGCGTATCGCCGGGGAAGCCTTGCAATCCGGGGATAATCTGACACCTACGGAAACCGCCTACCATACCGCCATGCAAGCCTATGTTACCGAGTGCCGGGGGCTTATCAATCAAGGCGAATACCATTTGCCGCCCGTCCCACAGCTCAAAGATTTTGACGTGGAGCTTGCCGCCTACAAGGAACACGTCAAGGAAGAAATCGCACAGGAAGCGGCAGACGCGGGAATGACCGTGGAGGAATACGCCGCCAACGGGTACGAGCCTTACACCGCGCCGGAGCCGGAAGCAGCGCAGACCACCGAACCGCCGGAGCCGGGAGAACCCGAAGCACAGGAAAAGCCGCCGGAGCCGGAAAGCCCCGTTTCTGAAAAAGCAGATATGCCGGAACAGGCAGATCCAACCACCAGCGAAGCGGCGCAGACTTCCACCCCGGAGCCGACGGAAACAACGGTTACATACTACCCGATCAACGAGAACGCCGCCCGCCGCGCAAAGGAAGCAATCAGCTTTTCCGATTACAAGCCCGGAAGCGCAACGGCAGAATACCGCCACTATGTAGACGAAGCCGCCGAGCTTGCCGCAAGGCAGAAAAAGCGTGTTGACCCCTCTTTCCATGAAAGGATTGACGGATTGCTTGACGCTTACGCCCGGAAGCTGGCGGCGAACATGAATAAGGGCTATGAGATCACCGCCCGCGTACCGTCCATTATGATTGCCGGGGGAAGCAATTTCCCTGTACGCAAAAAGGAGAAGCAGAACGCCGCCGCAGATAAGAACATGGAGGAATACCGGGAGATACAGGGCTTGCTTGATAAAATCCGCAGTACCGGCATGGGCGGTATCAGTGCCGACGACCCCAACGCCGTTTCTAAGCTGGAAAGCAAACTTGCAAAGCTGGAAGCCTTGCAGGAAACCATGAAAGCGGTCAACGCCTATTACCGAAAGAATAAGACCCTTGACGGCTGCCCCCACTTATCCCCGGAACAGATCGAAAAGCTGAAAGCGTCCATGTCCGGCAGCTACCGGGCGAACCCGAAACCCTTTGAGAGCTACCAGCTATCCAACAACAACGCGGAAATCCGCAGATTAAAAAACCGCATTACTGCCCTTACCCGCAGGAAAGAGCTTGGATATGTGGGCTGGGAATTTGACGGGGGACGTGTGGAAGCCAATACAGCGGATAACCGCTTGCAGATTTTCTTTGATGAAAAGCCGGATAAGGAAATCCGGGAGGAACTGAAAGGGAACGGCTTCCGCTATGCGCCCAGCACGGAAGCATGGCAGCGGCAGTTAAACGACAATGCGATCTATGCCGCCGACTGTATCAAGTGCATACAGCCCCTTACCGGGGAACGCCCCACCGAGTTACAGAAACGGGCAAGGCAGGAAGCAGCCGTGCAGAAAGAAGCCGCCCCGGAACAGCCGCAGGAGGAAGCACAGGGCGCGGAGCCGGGAACCACGGACACGCCGGAGAAACCTTTTGAGCCGGAAAGCATTTATAAGGTGCGGCAGAACCCATACAGCGACAGCCCGGAAAACAGCTCTATCTTGCAGGAGTATGTGACACAGGATAACGGCATGGCAAAGCTGGGGGACATTCTCTACACAGGAACGCCGGAGAAATGCCGGGAGCTTTTGGGGAAGCTGGAAGCCGGGGAGCTGACACAGGGCGACGTGAAAGAACTTTATGCAAAGGCACAGGAAGCACAGCCCGCAGCCGAGCCGGGACAGGAAACGCCGGAGCCGCCCGCCGCAGAGCAAGAGCCGGACAAGGACACCTTTTCTATTTACCAGCTAAAGCGCGGCGACGAAACAAGGGACTACCGCTTTGAACCTTACGACCGCTTACAGGCGGCGGGGCTTTCCGTGGAAGCGGCAAATTATGACCTTATCTATACCGCGCCACTTGCGCCGGATATGACGCTTGAAGATATTTCCGTCCGTTTCAATATCGACCACCCGAAAGATTTTAAGGGACACAGCCTTTCAACCTCTGACGTGGTAGTGCTTCATCAGAACGGACAGGACACCGCCCACTATGCAGACAGTTACGGTTATCGGGAAGTGCCGGAGTTTTTACAGGAGCAGACACCGCAGCTTACCCCCGACACCCGCATGACCGGGGAGCAGATCAGAACGCCACGGGGGAGCTTTTCTGTAACCGATATGACCGCCGAGCAGATGAAAGAAGCCGGGTATGGATTTCACCACACGTCGGAGGACGGGAAGTATCTCATTATGGGGAACAGGACACAGGCGTTTGCAGTCGCCGCAGAGCAGCCGGAAAAGGCAAACCCCTTAAAGCACGTCGAGGACGCTATCGAGCAGAACGACAATAATTTTGACGGTATCATCAACAACACGCCCACCCCTACCGCCGACGAGCTGGAAGCAAAGGCGAGAAGCGGCGAACAGATCTCCCTTGCCGAGTATGCCGCTGCACTGAAAGCGGATAAGGAACAGGGCAAGAAAGCGGAGCCGGGGAAAAAGCCGGAAAAGAAGCCCTCTATCCGGGCGCAGCTTAAAGCCGACAAGGAACAGGCGGCGCAGAAGAAACAGGCAAGAAGTAAGTCGCAGGACTTGGAAAGGAGCTGACCCTATGGGGAAACGGAATAAATTTGAAAATGTGGACGTGCTGGCTTCCCTTGAAGCTATTTTGAAACAGAACACGGGATTTTATCAGAGCGATTTTGACATTGATAAACAGATCATTGCGGAAAAGGCGGCAAGCCCCAGCAAGGAGGATAAAACCCTCTTGTGGCTTTCCCGCCCGTCCGGGACGTACTGTTTCCGGGAGCGTGACGTTTTCATCAGCGATACCGCCCCGCACAATACATGGCGTTACTACAAGGAGCAGAGCCGCGACCCTATTCTTGCGTATGCCGTGGAGCTGACCGGGACAGAGGGCGGGAAGATCAAGGGCAACCTGTATGAGCTGGACTATGAAAAGCACTATGAGCGCGTCAAGAATGATACCCTTGCAGCCGGGACGGTGACGCTTGTGTATGAGCATGGGACGCGGGAGCAGCCCGCAGACCGACGCTTTGACGGTTATCCCGACCCCCAGCTTGGGAAGTTTGAACGCTTCGAGGTACAGCCCCAAAACCCGGAAGCCCTGCAATTCCTGTTACGGGAGGAAAAGGAAAGCCGGGATAAACTGAAACTGGGGGATTTTAAGGAGCATATCGCCGCATTGCATGAGGGCATGATCGAACGGGAAGCGCGGCGCATTGTGGCAGACATGAAAAAGCTGTCTGCCCCCAACAGCCCGGACAAATCTCATTTCATGGTGGAGCTGTCCCCGTCCTTTATGCGGCTTGCTTCCACAAAGGACACGGAACGCCTTTTCTCCATGCTGCCCTATAAGACCCTTGCTTTCTCACAAATCAAGAACAGCTACGGCACATACGCGCTGATCGGCAAGGACGAGAACCGGGACAGGCAGATAAGGAAGCCCCGCCCCTCTGTCCGGGCGCAGCTTGCACAGGACAAAAAGAGAACCGCCCCAAAGAAAGCGGCGGCGAAAACAAAAAATCACGGATTGGAGGTATGAGCATGAACACATATAATAATTTTACGGTTGAGGAAACCAACCTTTTGAGTATCTACATGACAGGCAGCAAGGAGGGGCTTTTGGTGGCTATGAACGCCGCGCTGCCCTTTATGGAGGGGGAAATGCGGGACTTTGCCGCCCGTACCCTTGCCAAAGTAGGGCGCATGACCGAAGCGGAATTTGCGGGGCTTGCCCTTTACCCCGCCGACGAGGTATGAGCGACATTAAGCGGCTAACGCCGCCCCAAAGCCGGAAAGTCAATGCCCTTGTGCGCCGGACGTGCTGCAACTGCGATAATGGGAATTGTATCTTGCTTGACGACGGGGACGAATGCGTATGCCCGCAGCTTATTTCCTATTCCCTGCTCTGTAAATGGTTCCGTATCGCCGTACTGCCCGCAGATAAGGAGCTGTACGCCGAGCTTTACCATACGGAGGATATGCGGCGGTGTAGCGTGTGCGGTGCGCCCTTTGCTTCCAGCTCCAACCGGGCGATCTACTGCCCGGACTGCCGGAAGCGTATCACCCGCAGACAGACCGCCGAGCGCATGAGGAAAATGCGGGCGAATGTGACGCGATAGGGGCAAAATAAGCCTTAATTTATGCGGTTTTCCGGGCGGGAAAATAAGGCGGCAAGGGATTTATACCTTTACCCCCGAAAATGGCGTTCTATTGCGTCACAAACCAATCTCTGCACCCATAAGAAAACCGGGGCGCGGTGGCTATCTGATAGCTGCCGCGTCCCGGTTTTCTTTTTATTCGGACAGTTCTTCTATATCCGTTATTCTGTCTACCATTGCGCCGTAAAACTCACCATTCCCTGCGTTTATGATGAAAAAATCATTTTCTTTGGGGTAATCTCCATATTCCACGCGCACCATATAGCCTATAAGTATTGCTCCGTTATCAAAAGTAATTTTAAGTTTATTGCCTACATCAATATAGGTTTCCATGCCATAGCTGCCATTTTCTAATGTTATCCTGTAACAAGTCTGAATGTTTGTAATTTTCATAATTATTCCCGTTCCTTTCCTTTCTCCCGTTCCGGCTGCTTCTCTGCCTGTAAAATGCTGTCTATGTTCCGCTTGATAATATCATATTCCTGTACCTGTTTTTTCAGCTTGCCATAGTCGGCATAAAGGCTTTCTTTCTGCGCTTGGAGCTTTTCATACTCTGCTTGCAGGGCGGGGACGCTGGGGAGCTTGCCGCCGATCTGCGCCGCCTTTAGTGCTTTTACCGCCGCTTCATGGAGGATAATACCCCGTTCATGCTCTGCCCGGTACTTCTCCTTGTTCCGGGCTTTGCGGTAGGCTTCATAGAGGGGTTTTGTCTTTTGGTAGGTAGTGACGTTCTTAATCAGCACCGCCATATCGGAAAGCCGCTTTTCCACTTCCTTTAGGCTGTCCCCTGCCTGTTCGCTTGCTGCCGTGATTTCCTCTATCCGTGTGAGCAGATCGGCGTACTGTTCGATTTTATTTTCGGTAAGGAAGTTCATAGTCTTTGCTGCCTGTTTCAGATTGTGGATTTTCGCCCACTGTTCATAGCCCCGGCTCTGCTGCGCCTTGATACTGTTTTCAATGTCAATGAGAAGATTAACGCCCCTGCGCTCTGCCTTTGGAGCTTTGGCGGCACGGGTGCGCTTGCCCGCTATCCGTTCCCTTATGGCTTCCTCTGTATAGTCTGCGCCGAGGGTTTTAAGGCGGGTAAAGCGTTCCTGCCCCGGTGCGCGGCATGACACATATTTTCCGGGCTTGATCTCATAGCCCGCCGCCTGTAACCGCTGCAATAGTTCCTCAAAACTGGAAACTTGGGGAATGAGCGCGTCCACGGCGATTTTCAGCTTGCCTTTCCAGCTTGTCCCGGTTTTCTCTGCTTGGTACTCCGCATAGCTCTTTCCCTTGCTTCCCTTGCCGGGGACGACCACGGAAAGCCCGTTGTCCCGGCACAGCTTGTCACTCATGTTCCGTATGCCGTAATATGTCCGTTTGTTGGAAACATACTTGTGATGATCTACGAAGTTGACCGCGCAGAAAATAATGTGATTGTGTATATGCCCCTTGTCAATGTGTGTCGTGAGTACATATTCATGCTGCCCCTTTGTTACCGCGTCGGCAAGCTGCCGCCCGATCTCATGGGCTTTCTGATAGTCCACTTCTCCCGGAGCAAAGGACTGTATCAAGTGAAAGGCTAAGTTGTTGCCCTTATCCCGCGCTTGCGAGAGGGTATAGCCAAACTCAATATCTGCCGTTTCATAGCTGCACCCGAAAGAGGATATGAGCATTTTTTCGTCCGTCTTGTCCGGGTTTTCGATATAGTCAAGGGCTTTGCTTAGAGTGCTTTTAACAGGCTTAATCTTTGTAACCGCCATATTTCCGCAAGCACCCCCTTGATTTCCTCTATATCCTCTTT
>QXXL01000192.1 GCA_009911505.1 Lachnospiraceae bacterium
TCCCGTCGCGTTTACGCGACGTGCGATCTGATTGACATTGACCCCGATCTTCTGTATCTCCGCTGTCATTGCTTTTATGTCCGTGTGGTCTACTTGGATAATGTACCCGTCAATGGCGATCTTGCGCAGATACGCCGCCATGTTGCTTGTGGGGACGAGCTTCATTTTTTCCTCAATCAGTTTCCTTTCTTCCTCTGTCACATAGAATTTGACCTGTATTGTCCTTTTGCGTCCGTTCATGGTTTTTCGCTCCTTTCCGTTCTCATAGAGGGTTTGGGACACTTCCCAACAAGCAAT
>QXXL01000193.1 GCA_009911505.1 Lachnospiraceae bacterium
CGACCGACCGGGCGGGCAGAAATACGGAAAAGGGTACTCTTTTCCTATGCTTGCTACGAAAGTTCTTCCTACTACCTACAACACCGGGAACATCTGATTTGGCGGATTTCCGCAAAAGAAAAACGTTGCAACCGAAAAGAATTGCAACGCTTCTTAAATCTCTATGTAATTTTAGCCGGACAGTGGTTATTCTCCCTCTTTTTCAATCTCTGCGATCTCCTGCGCCGTGGCAGCAACTATCCGTATTCCCTTGTCGCTCATGTCGTCCAGCAATGCGTCAAGCTGTCGCCGCTGGGTATTTTTCCCGGTGGGCTGCTCCAAAAGGAATTGATCTACCGAGATATTGTAACGTAGCATAAGCTCAAAGAATATCTGTAAGCTGGGGTGCTGTCCCTTATTCTCAATATTCGCAAGATAGCGAGGGGATATATACATTTCGTCGCATACCTTTTTCCGGCTCTCCTTGCGTCCTGTCCGTGCCGCCTTGATTGCCGCCCCAAAAGCCTTGAAATCGTATTGTGGTACTGGTCTTTTCGCCATAATTATTCACCCTATTACATTTTACTGTTCACCTTTCCTTTTGGATATGTCTACACAGTTCTATTGATTAGCTTAAATAAGACATTGTAACTGTTATACCGTTTTTCGGAAAAATGATATTTGGGTGAGTGTTCTGTAAATTTTGGCTCTTGCTACTTGCTGTTTTGTGTGTTATACTGTTATGCACAATAGCATAACAGTATAAGCAGTTAGGAGGGTGATTGTGAAACTCATTATTTCAAATATATCGGGTATACCGATATATGAGCAAATTAAGCAGCAGGTGAAATCTGCTATTATGTCCGGCGATTTACAAGCGGACGAAACACTTCCCTCATTACGGACACTTGCTAAGGAATTGAAAATTAGTGTTTTGACTGTAACGAGGGCGTATACAGAATTAGAACAGGAGGGATTTGTAAAGAATATTCAAGGACGGGGTTGTTTTGTCTTAGGACAGGGTTCTGAACTTTTGAGAGAACAGCTAATCTGCAAAATTGAAAACAACTTATCGGAAGCAATAAGCGCGGCGCGTGTTGCTAATCTTTCCGAAGAAGAATTACATCATCTTTTGAGTATTTTAATGGAGGAAAAAACAGATGAATGATTATTTAGAAGTAAGAAACCTGTCAAAGTCTTTTGAGGGTTTCCAGCTACACAACATTACCTTTACTTTGCCCAAAGGGTATATTATGGGGCTGATCGGTCCGAATGGCTCTGGAAAAACCACCACGATCAAACTCATATTGAATATGTTAAAACGCACAAGCGGAGAAGTGAAAATTTTAGGATTTGACAATATTGCCAGCGAACAGGAAGCAAAAAGAAATTTAGGCGTTGTTTTTGATTCCAATTATTTTAGTGATGAATGGAAAATCTCACAGGTTGAAAAGTCTGTATCAGCTTTTTATGAAAACTGGAATACGCAAAAATTTTCGGAAACACTGAAAAGATTTCATATCCAGCCCTCTAAAAAGGTAAAGGAGCTTTCCAAAGGTATGCAGATGAAACTTATGCTTGCCTGCGCTTTTTCGTATGACGCAAAATTATTGATATTAGATGAACCTACCAGCGGGCTTGACCCTGTTTCAAGAGATGAACTTCTTCATATTTTGTCGGAATACATTGAAGATGGCGAGCATAGTGTTTTGTTCTCTACCCATATTACCGGGGATTTGGAACGTGCTGCTGACTACATTACCTATATCAGTTATGGGGAATTGTTTTTCAGTGGCGGTAAAGATGAATTTATAGATAGTTTTAGGATAGTCAAAGGCGGGTGTGAAGAACTGTCTACGGATTTGGGTAAAAAAATGCTTGGTATCAGAAATTTTTCAACTGGATTTGAAGCTCTTGTCAAAACCGAGGATTTGAAACAGTTTGCACACTTAAATGTGGAACCGGCAACCATTGACGATATTGTGGTATTTACCAGCAAGAGAGGTGAACAGTATGAGTAATATTTGGAAATCAGCAAAACTGGATTTTTCTTTAGTAAAGCCCTATGTGAAAACAATATGTTTCACAATGGTATTGCCTGTTGTATTTGCCGCTATCAACCGTTCCTTACTGACAGGAATTTCATTTGCCATGTGCTTTATTGCCATGACAACGGGATATACCTTTTCGATTACAGAAAAGAACTCTATGGAACGGCTTTACGGTATTCTACCAATCCGAAAAAGTGACATGGTTATTGGGCGATATATTTTTATCATTATCATGGGCTTAACTGCACTGATATTTTCTTTAGTTGCGCACCCTGTCATATTAACCATTTTGGGAGAAAGCATTAGCATATTCGATTATATAAGTGCTGCTGTCACAGGGATATTCCTTTTTGCTCTTTATACAGTTTTTCAATTACCCGGATATTATAAATTTGGTTCTATCAAAGGCAGAGTATTTATGTATATCCCGGTTGCAGGATTTTTGATAACCTTGTTGCTCATTACAAAAATTCCTGTTGGTGAAAGTAAGCTGCTTTTTACAGTTATCAATTCCCCTGTTCTGCTAATGTTATTAGCTGTCATTTTTGTTATTGTAATGTATGTTGTTTCCATACTGGTATCTATTAAGATATTGAAAAATAAAGAAATGTGAGGTGAGCATATGGATTTTACTGTTTTGATCGTGGGGCTTTTGATTGGTGTTGGAATACCGCTTAGAAACAAGGTTATCAAAGAATATAGGAAAAAACGGGACAGGGACAACAATCCTCAGAACCAAACAAGGAGCAAAAATGAATAAAATATTATTGTTGGAAGATGATTTGAGCCTGATTAACGGACTGACATTCGCTTTTCAAAAGGCGGGATTTGAATTAGACATTGCGCGGACAATAAAAGAAGCTGATACCGCATGGACGGAGGGAAAGTATGATTTACTGATTTTAGACGTTTCTCTCCCTGACGGTTCCGGCTTTGAAATTTGCCGGAAAGTCCGGCAGACATCAAAAGTGCCAATCATATTTTTAACGGTTTCGGACGAGGAAATCAATGTGATTATGGGATTGGATATAGGCGGTGACGACTATATAACGAAACCATTTAAGGTTAGCGTGTTAATGTCGCGGATCAACGCCCTGCTTCGCCGGGCAAATGACTTTGGCTCTGCCAATACAGAGCTTCATTCAAATGGTATTAAAGTTTTGCTCCTGCAAGGACAGGCATATAAAAACGGGGAACTGTTAGACCTGACAGCAGCGGAATATAAATTGCTTTGCCTGTTCATGCAAAATCCTAACGTCCTGTTGTCTAAAGAGCAGATATTACAGAAATTATGGGACGGTGACGGAAATTATGTTGACAGTAATACACTGACTGTTTATATCCGCAGACTGCGTATCAAAATTGAGGACAATCCCAGCGAGCCGCAAATGCTTCTCAATATCAGGCGCATGGGGTATAAATGGAACATTATTTGTTGAGGTGGAGCATGGAATTGTTTACAAACAAAGATACCAAATTTTTATTTACAGGGATAACCGTTTTTATAGTTGGCTTTTTACTATTGTCGCAGATAGGGATATGGGTATTCCGTGATAGCTGCATACCGTTCATTTCCGTTCTTTCTGCTATATCGGGAGGCGGCATAGCGGCTGTTTGTTTTTGGTATTTTTATCAGCAGCATAAATTGATCGGGGTAGCTGTATCAGCAATCGACAAATACCTGAAAGGCGATACCAACGCCCGCATTGCTTGTGACAGGGAGGGTGAATTATATAAACTGTTTCATTCGGTGAACACTCTGGCTGCTGTATTAAACGCCCATGCTGAAAATGAATTGCGCTCAAAGGAATTTTTAAGGGATACCATATCGGATATTTCACATCAGCTCAAAACGCCTATTGCCGCATTGAGTATCTATAACGAAATGGTGCAGGGAGAAGCAGAAGAATTACCTGAAATAAAGAAATTTACCATATTATCAGAGCAGGAGCTAAACAGAATTGAAACGCTGGTACAAAATCTGCTGGAAATTACGAAATTAGACGCTGGTACTATCATCATAGAAAAAAGCGTTGAAAACGTAGCTGATATGGTAAAAGATATTGAATTACATTTTGCATACCGGGCGAAGCAGGAAAGAAAAGAAATTATTTTATCCGGGGCTGATAACATCACGCTTTTTTGTGACCGTGACTGGATTATCGAAGCAATCAGCAACATTGTAAAAAATGCTTTAGACCATACAGGCACAGGTGATCGGGTTGTGATTGATTGGAAAGGGCTTCCTGACCTGACGCAGATTACAATAAAAGATACTGGCAGCGGTATTCACCCGGAAGATATACATTACATTTTCAAACGCTTTTACCGTAGCCGTTATTCTAAAGACACACAGGGGATAGGGCTTGGTCTGCCGCTTGCCAAAGCGATCATAGAAGCCCACGACGGAAACATTACCGTAGACAGCGAGTTAGGCAAGGGAAGTGTTTTCAATATCACTTTTCTAAATTCAGATAAAATTACAAAATTGTAAGTTTCAATTCACTTGGGAGTAGGAAATAGATGTTATTCTTCTTGATAGAACGAAAGGAGGATAACATCTATGACTTTTTTACAATTCAAAAAGATTGCAAAGTGGTCTGGTTTACGGGCTGCTTTACTTGGGGCTATGGGGCTTGTAACGCTTCTGTTCCCGGAATTTCTACAAGGCAGCATAATCTATGCGGTTGCGGCTTATGCCATTTTGAATGGCGCATTAGGTATCTTAGACTTTCTTTCCGGCAGGGACAGGGAGGAAAAGCATATTGCATACTTAAATCTTTTCATAACGGCTGCGGCAATCCTGTTTGGGATTTTAAGCATTGTTTATTTCCGTTACCTGATTAGTATTATGCCCGTTTTTTCGGGCGTATTGCTGCTGATTGAAAGTGTCGTATACTTTATAGCTGCCTTGTGTGCGGAAAGCAGACTGAAAGCTCTATTAGTCATTCTTTCCCTGCTTGTTGCGGGCGGCGGCATGGCACTTGTGATATTCACTTTTGGATTTGGCGGCTTAGAGCCATTTGCAAAAATTTTCAGTGGTCTATTATTTTTATCATGCGTAATTGAATTACTGCTTGGACTGATTTATAGAAACAAGAACAATGGAGGTACAAAATGAACTTATTGGAAGTAAATTCTATCTGTAAAACCTATGGCGAGGGGGAAACCGCCGTTCACGCACTCAAAGGGGTAAATTTTTCTGTTTCTAAGGGTGAGTTTGTTGCAGTTGTCGGAGAGTCCGGCTCTGGAAAAAGCACGCTTCTCAATATGATCGGTGCGCTGGATACGCCGACTTCGGGCAAAGTGTTTATTGACGGAAAAGAAATATTTACATTGGAAGATGAAGAACTTACAATTTTTCGCCGCAGGAATATCGGGTTTATTTTTCAGGCGTTTAATCTCATACCTGAATTGAATGTTGAACAAAATATTACATTCCCGTTGCTGCTTGACTATAAGAAGCCTGATCTTGCTTATTTAGAGGAAATATTAACCGTACTGAATTTACAGGAACGGCGGTATCATCTCCCCCGGCAGTTATCAGGCGGACAACAGCAGCGTGTGGCAATCGGCAGGGCATTGATTACCCGCCCTATGCTGATCTTAGCGGACGAACCGACCGGGAACCTTGACACACAGAACAGTAATGAAGTCATTGCACTTTTGAAAAATGCGTCCAAACGGTATGAACAGACAATAATTATGATTACGCATAACAGGAGCATTGCTTCTACCGCTGACCGGGTACTGCAAGTGTCGGACGGTATCATAACAGATTTCGGGAGGTGCGGCGAATGAAAGGCTATCTTGGTCTTGTTTCAGAATATGCAAAAGTCCATAAGAAGAAAAACCGCCTTACCATTATCTGCATTGCTATTTCTGTCATGCTGGTAACGGCAATTTTCGGAATGGCAGATATGAGCCTGAAAGCCCAAAAAGAGGAAGCCATACGGCGGTATGGAAACTGGCATACGATTATTTCCAATATCCCTTTAGAAACAGCGGACGCTATCAGCAACCGAAAAGACGTGTCTGTTTCCGGCTTTTTGGGTATGGCTTCCAGCACAACCTATCAGGGAAAAGAATTGATTATCCAAAGCAGCAGCGAGGAACTTGCGAAACAAATGAATTTATCAGTTACCGAGGGACATTACCCTGTTTCGGAAACGGAAGCATTGTTAGACAGGCAGGGCTTGGAGCAATTCGGGCTGTCTATTGGAGATACGATTGAAATTGTATATAGTGACGGGCAGACAAGGCAATATCAGATTTCAGGCACTTATGGCGATTTTTCCAGTTTGCAGGGAACAGACGCACACGGATTACAACTGGCAGAGGGTGGGCTGCGCTTCCTGCCGGAAACAGAATATCAGGAATATAATTATATCCAATTTAAGAACGGAACCAATATCAACCGTGCAAATGAAGAAATAAAAGCTGAATTTTCCCTGACAGATGAACAGATTTCTACAAATGTTATGCTTCTTGGCTTAATGGGGCAAAGCAAAGACACTACCATGCTGGAAGTCTACCTTACTGCGGCAGTTCTTTTTGTCCTTGTTGCCATGACTGGAACATTTATGATTGCCAGCAGCTTTAATATGAGCATTTTGGAGAGGACACAGTTTTTCGGCTTATTGCGCTGTCTTGGAGCTACAAAACGGCAGATTAAACGGTATATTCGCAGGGAGGGATTATTATACTGCCTGAAAGCAATTCCCGTCGGGTTACTTTCGGGGAGTGTCATTCTATGGATTGCTGTTTATGTATTAAATGCGATTAACTCACAATATCTCCCGGAAATGCCGCAGTTTCAATTCAGCTTCCCCGGCATATTAGCGGGGACGGTAATAGGTGTTTTTGTTGTGATGATTGCGTCAAGTTCCCCGGCTAAAAATGCCGCAAAGGTATCTCCGCAAACAGCCGTAACAGGAAATATCAATCAGACTGCTCACCAAAACTTCAAAAAAGCGTCCAATACAAAAGCATTTCATGTAGATACGGCTATGGGACTGCGCCACGCCTTTTCTAACAAGAAAAGCATGATTTTGATTGCGGGTTCTTTTGCGATCAGTATTACCCTGTTTTTGTGTTTTACCATATTGATTACGTTTATGAACCATGCGTTAAGTCCCTTGAAGCCTTATGCGCCGGATTTGACGGTAGAGGGAAATGAACCACATATTTCTCTGCCCCATTCCCTGAAAGAAGAAATAGAACAGCTTCCGGGAACGGAAAAAGTATATGGGAGAATGTTTTGCACGGACATTCCCGCAAATGATAAAAAAGGCTCCAACAGGGCAACTTTAGTTTCTTATGATGAACCTCAATTTTCATGGGCAAGTGATGTGTTGATTTCCGGGGATATTGAAAATGTTCAGAATGGAAACGGCGTTTTAGTGGATTATGGCTATTCACAGGAATTTCATTGGGAGATTGGCGACATTATCACATTGGACATAAACGGCACAACGCATGAAGCGACGGTTTCCGGCATTGTATCTGACGTTCCGCTGGATTCTTCCAATGGGGAGTGGATTATTGTCTGTTCCGAAAATACGTTTACCGCTTTAACGGGTATTACTGATTATAAGATTATCGAAGT
Source organism: Lachnospiraceae bacterium (assembly GCA_009911505.1). Classification (GTDB taxonomy): domain Bacteria; phylum Bacillota; class Clostridia; order Lachnospirales; family Lachnospiraceae; genus Roseburia_B. Next base: position 7,639 of record QXXL01000193.1, read on the forward strand.
TCAGACAAGTACAGACATATCCGGGCAGATCAGGAACCTGATTACTTCTGATATGAAACTGCTTGATATGCGGCAGCACAACGAGGAAGTACGCACCGGGTATTTTGCTATGGCGGTCTTTGTCTATGGATTTCTGATCGTGATTGCACTGGTGGCTTTAATCAATATTATCAACACGGTCAATGCGAGCGTTTCCAGCAGGATCAATCATTATGGTGTCATGCGGGCAGTCGGAATGTCGGGGAAACAAATTCAAAAGGTAATACGGGCAGAAGCCGCAGCTTACGCTATCACTGGCAGTATTGCCGGGGCTGTATCAGGGTTATTCCTGCACCGCTTTTTCTTTGAAATGCTTATTACTTCTAATTGGGGGCAGGAATGGGAACCGCCGTTATTGGTTCTTGTCGTAGTAATTTCTGCGGCAATCCTGACTACATTTATTGCTGTCATTGCACCGTCCCGGAAGATTAAAAAGACAAGCATTGTCAATGTAGTAAATGCGGGGTGACTGACCATGAAAAAAATCTTAATCGTAGATGATTACCCTGATATTTTAGAGGGATTAAGCTATATTCTGAAAAACCATTATGAAGTAACGACCGCTGGAAGTCTGACAGAAGCCAAAAAGGAAGTGTCAACCACTGTATTTGACGTAATTTGCTCTGACTATGCTATGCCGGACGGAACCGGGCTTGAACTGTTAGAATTTTGCAGACAGGAAAAGTTTTCTATGCTGTTTATCCTTATGTCTGCTATGCGGGAAGAACGTATTGTTATGGAAGCAAAATTGCATGGTGCGGTGTTTATGGAAAAAACGGACAGCGATCTGATTTCGTTTCTTCGAGAAAATGCCAACTAAAAAATTCATATATAATTATATTCCCTGCCGCACGACGGCAAAAGAAAAAAAGCCGTCGTACAGCAGAGGTATTTTCACACGTCTATTCATACACGGCGGCTTTTGAGAGATCAAAGCCGCCGTTTCTTTTTTATCTTCTCAAGGAATGACGCGGTTTCACTGTTAAAAGCGGCGGCTAAAGGAGGTAGCCGCCATGAAGCACATACCGTATCGACAAAATCCGACGGTCATTGACATATCAAAAAAAGCCCGTCCACCGCCGGGGGAAATTCTATCCATGAATATGAACTGTCTAATCAACTAAATACTGTTTACAATTCCTCTGCGCCCGTCTGCAATTTTGTAGACGGGCGTTTTGTGTTCCCCCGGCAAAATTTTTTCAAAAAGTTTGCAAAATCACCGCCTATTCGGGGGTGCGCGGTTTTGAGGGTTTATGAAA
>QXXL01000194.1 GCA_009911505.1 Lachnospiraceae bacterium
CCTTCATCTCCTTTGCTCTTTCATTTTATAGTATAGGTTGTTCAACTTTTTCTGTCCACACTTATATACTAACACCATAACCCGCCAAACATCCACATCCCACCCAAACCAATTCATGCGCAGTTTAAGGCATTGACCCACGGCCGGTTTCCGAATACAACGAGAAGTTTCACCGCCGCCATTCCCACGGGAAGAGAAAACAGGAGCCCCCACTTAGGGCAGGGCGTCATTCCTTTGGCAAAAGCCATAATCTGCATGACCTGCATCATCAGAAAAAACACCCAGAACAGCCAAAAAGCCGGCATCAGAAAGTAACTGCTAAAGTTTTGTACAAGCTCCGTCCATCCTAAATGTTTCGCGAGATACACCAGCGCACACACCGGCACATGGAAGCCGCAGCCGCCAAAGATGACAAAACCGAAAATCCCGTTCTTGTACCAGTGGGCGTATGCTGGCGCTTTCTCCGCCATCAGACGGTAAATGCCGAAGCAGCAAAGCCCCATCAGTGTCACCGCGATCATACCCGTCATGGCGATTACAAAAAGTCCCGTATCCGAAGTACCCGTATAGGCAGACAACATCCGCGGCAGCCCTATCAGCGTTTCATTCTCAATGCCCCAGCCTAGCAGCATATCGCCGATAAAAGAAAGGAACGCGGCGAAAAAGCCGATAGCAAGCAGTTTTCTAATTCTCTCCCAGTCTAACTGGCCGTTGATACCGATATCGTTAAACTCTGTCATTCCAATGCCTCCCGGTTTCCTATTTCCCTGCCATTCTTTATTCCAATATCTATGTCTTTTTCAATCTATCCCCTGCCCTCCGTTTCCGGTTCCGCGGAAAAGCTCCCTGTCCGGATAGTTTTTACGCCAAAAACAAAGTATATGACATGGCAGAGCCACACAACGGCAAGGATCACGCACGGTATATAAATTTTCTTCCATAGCATCATGGCAAACCCAAATCCCATAAGCGCCGTCACGCTTGCGATAACAGCTGTTTTGGTCTGTACTGTCATCCCTTTTTTCTGCACAAAGGATTCCAGATGTTTTTTATACATCCCTGTCCCCACAAACCAGTCATGCAGTTTCTTTGACGAATTGGCAAAAAAGAACACTGTCGCAAGGAAAAACGGCACGGTGGGCAGCACCGGAAGTACGATGCCAATACAGCCTATACCCAGACAGATACAGCCTAAAATTAAAAATATCAGTCTTTTCAATTTCATTGATTTCCCTCCAATCTCTTTTTTTCTTTTTTGGTTTCCAGCACATGACACACTGCCATCACCGGATGATGGAACATCATTCTTGGCCCCGAAAAACGCATGACCGCACGGATTTTCTCTCTCATTTTAGAATTATAACAATGCACCTTACAGTTAGAACAGAAAGTCTTCGTTTCCATGAACGGGCATTTGTCGCTCCGCTCCCTCGCGTAGGAATCCAGCGCCGCGCAGTCCGGACAGAGTCCCTGACGTTTTCCATGCTTATTTCTGCAGTAAAGCGCAATCATTTGCGATACCATGATTTTTTCCCGTTCCCGCTTTATTTCAATATCCTTATGCATCCGTCCATCCTTTCGCTTTTGTGTCAATATCCTTATGTATCAGCTCATCCTCATGCCTGTCTGTGACAGGCTTTCTACGGAGTATACCGTATCAGCGATCCGCATGGTGGACTGCCTGTGGGATACGAGCAGGACCGTCTTTCCCTCCCGCTCTTCATACAGGGATTTTAAGATGACTGCTTCATTCAGGCTGTCAAGGCTGCTGGTAGGTTCGTCAAGGAGCAGGAAAGGCGCGTCATGTAAAAACGCCCTTGCAAGCCCCAGCCGCTGTCGTTCTCCGCCGGAAAGGGTATCTCCAAGCTCCCCCACCGGGGTGTCATACCCTCCCGGCAGGCTCATAATGAACTCATGGACGGAGGCTTTCCTGCAGGCTGCTTCTATCTCCCCATCCGCAGCGTCCGGTTTTGCGATCCGCAGGTTGTTTTTGATGCTGTCATGGAACAGATGGGTTTCCTGTGTCATAAGGCTTTCCATATCCCGTAAGTCGAAGGTATTGATTTTAGCCACATCTTTGCCGGAAATCCTTATACTTCCGCCCTGTACGTCCCAGAACCGCATGAACAGTTTCAGCAGCGTGGACTTTCCGCTGCCGCTTTTCCCCACCAGTCCGATGATCTTTCCCTTCGGAATCTCCAGCGATACGCCGTCCAGCACCTCTTCCCTTTCGGGAACCCTGTCCACTGAAGCCATATCACGCCTCCACTTTTTATCAGCCAGCTTTTTATCCGTCAGCCTTCTGTCCGTCCATTCTTTCTCTGCCGGGTTCCCATAGGAAAAGCTGACATTCTCCGCAGCAGCGCCGTCAAATTCCGTCTTTTCCTGTCCTGTCACTTCATTTATGACAGGCGTTTCGTCCAAAATATCCAATACCCTGTTCCCCGCCGCAAAGGTATTCTGCAGCGTGCTTCCCAAATTTGCCAGCACCACGGCAGGCCCGAAGGAAGAAAACAGGGCAACCGTCGGAACCAGCACACCCGTAAAATCCACAAGGCCGCCCTGATACAGCGCTGCCGAAGAAAATAGCATACACAGGTCAAAGAAAAGGATTACCGTATTGGCTGCCGCCAGATTCCGCCCCGCCGTGCGTTTCATCCGCTCCTCTGTTGCCGAGAGCATTTCCGTCTGCCCGTTCATCCGGGCAAGGCGTTTCTCCCCCTGCCCGTACTGGAGCGTTTCGGAAAGCCCTCGCAGACTGTCAAGGACAAAACCGCTTAAATTTCCGGAATCCCTGCGGAACCGCATACCGGCTTCCCCGCTGACCCTTGAAGTGACAAACGGAATTACAAGCCCCACCGTCAGGTACGCAGACAGCGTCAGCATCCCCAACGCCGGATGGAAGGAGCCGATAAACAGACACAAAATCACCGTATACAAAGCCGCAATCGCCGCCGGTGAAATCGTGTGCGCGTAGAAAACTTCCAGAAGTTCAATATCCGAGGTGATGACCGCAATCAGATCTCCCTTGTCCCTGCCCTCCAGTTTCGCCGGACAAAGTTTCCGCAATGCGAGGAATACCTTATCCCGGATCAGTGCCAGCAGCTTAAAGGCGATAAAATGGTTGCAGGACTGTTCCCCATACCGCAGCATCGCCCTGAGTACGGCAAATACGATCACACCGACAAAAATAAATTCCAGATGAAAAGGCGTATCAAAACCGAGCAGTTCCAATGCCGCATACCCTCCGAAAACCGTGATGAACGATGCACACAGATGACCTGCCAATCCCATAGCCACTGCCAAAATCATAAATCCCGCAAGGGGTTTCACAAGTCCTATCAATCTCATCATAACTGTAAATCCGCTCCGTCTTTTCATGCCATTGTACCCTCCTCCCCTATACTCTGATATTTCCCACGGTTATCCGGATACTCCTGTTGGTTTCCGTAATTTTCAAGACTCTGCTGCACATTCCAAAGTCCCGCATAGACACCGTTCCTTGCAAGCAGCTCCTCATGGCTGCCGTTTTCCGCAACTTTCCCTTTTTCCATCACATAAATGTTATCCGATGCGGTCACATTGGCAAGGCGGTGGGAAATCAGGATGACCGTCTTTTTTCCCACCAGCGAATGAATCTCCCTCATAATGTCGTTCTCGCTCTCCACATCAATATTAGATGTGGCTTCGTCGAAAATATACACCGGGCTGTCATGGAGCAGCGCCCTCGCCAGCGCAAGCCTCTGACATTGTCCGCCGGAGAGATTTGACGCCTTTTCTGAAAGGACTGTGTCAAGCCCCTGTTCATCCCGCAGAAAATCCGCCAGATTTACCCGTTCCAGAACCGCCCACAAATCGGGGTCCGGTGCGTCAGGCTTCCCCATCAGCAGGTTTTCCCGGACAGTACCCTTGAACAGATGACTCTGGTAACTGACATAAGTGATATTTTTCATCAGGTCTTCTTCCCTGATATCCGAAAGCTCCACACCGCCGATTTTCACCGAACCGCCATAGCCCTGATTTCTTCCCGTTAAGATTGCCGCCATCGTAGATTTTCCACAGCCGCTTTCACCCACAATCGAGATAAATCCACCCTTCGGAAATTCCATCCGAACATCGTGCAGAACTTCCCGCTCTTTGGATACAGATGCCCCTTCATCCGCACCCAGCATAGTCCCGTCTGACGAACTTTTATCCGCTCTCCGCAGATTCGTGCCGGATGAACCTCTGCTCATATTCTGCGGAGTCATGTCTGCATCAGACGGACCACTTTCTCTGTAAGAAAAACACAGGCCGGGGCAGACAATGGAACAGTCCTTCGGAACTGTCTCTGTCCGTTCCTCCCTCTCCGGCAGATCCAGCAGCCGGAAGATCTTATCGCTGGCCGCCATGCCGTTCATTGCCACATGGAAAAAACTGCCAAGCTGCCGCATGGGGATAAAAAAGTCTGCTGACAGAAGAATGATCAGAAGGCATCCCGAAAGGGAAACCTTCCCCGCCCGAAACTGCGTTGCCGCCATGATCACCCCCAGCGCTGCGCCGCCGTAGGCAATCATATCCATGATCGTAATGGAATTGAGCTGCATGGTCAGCACCTTCATGGTGATCCTGCGGAATTTCTCCGCTTCCCGGTTCATCTCCTCATGCTTAAAGCCGTCTGCCCGGTAGATTTTCAGCGTAGTAAGCCCCTGTAGGTTTTCCAGAAAGGTATCCCCCAGCGCCGTATACTGAACCCAGTATTTCGACAGCAGCTTTTTCGCCCAGGTCTGCACCGCCGCAATGGATACCGGGATCAGCGGCACACAGATCAACAGGACAAAGGCGGACAGCACACTGACAAAGCACAGATATGCAAACAGTGTAAGGGGCGCCAGCATGGCATAAAAAAACTGCGGAAGATATGCCCCGAAGTAAGTCTCCAGCTGCTCCACTCCCTCCACCGCCACCTGCACGATCTCCGAGGTTTTTACCTGCTCATTGTAAGAAGGGCCGAGGCGCAGAAGTTTCCGATAAATTATATCCCGCAGCGTTTTCTTGACCGTTTTTGACGAAAGATACGCCATATGGCTGGAAACCACCGTACAGGCAAAGCGGATGATGACCGCGGCGGCTGCAACGGCCACCGTGATTAAAATACTGTCTTTCCCCGCCTCTTTTGTGTAAAGGGAAGCAAGCAGCCCTGTCACCGACGTCATCATGGCCATATTCGCCGCCAGAGAACACCACTGCACCGCCACGTTCCCCACTATGTATTTTTTGCTTTCACTGACCGTTCCGATCAGCCTTTTATTGATCATCATAATGGTTTACCCCCGCATTTGTTAAAATATCAGCACGATAAGTCTCGCCGTAATTGCTGCAATCACAACATACAGCAGAGAACCGATTCCCCTTTTTATGAGTACCTGCTTCCATGTCTTTACATACGGTATACCCTTTAGTTCGGGAATTTCCCAAAATCTGCTATGCCCTACCCAGACCTTATCAAGCACAATACCATCGTACCAATTCATCACTTCAAGAAACAAAAGCGACTGCAGGTATGCCGACCGGAAATCCGGTGCACGGTTCCACAACCCGATTATCAGAATCAGCGCGGCAAACATAATAAGAAGGAACGGTATCATAAACTGTCTGCTCTTTCTTTTGATCGTTTCGTATGTTATCAAACCAAGCTCCACTGCCCTGTCCTGTATGGGCTTGGGATAAAAATATATCTCGTTTATTGCCCTGCCGCCTGTGCCAACAGCTACAAGAGCCGTAAATAATCCGCAGAACAGAAAAAGCTGCACTACATAAATCATTTTCTTTATCCCTCCAATCAATCTCTATTTTTGAAAGCCATTCCTGCCAATGCCTACTGCCACCTGTAAACCGCCAGCCTGTTATTCAGCTTTCCTGCAATGACGCTTCCGATTTTCCCAATCAGCGAATATTTTTTCATTTCCTCCCAAAAGCTGCGCTCGTTTATCAGCGTGAGCTTTGCATCAAGAGGGAGCAGATCCCTGCCCGTCACGGTTCCCCATCCGAATTTCGCGTTAGTGTTTTTTACCGTGTCATGCCTCTTCTCGTTCATCATTTTGGGGTGCATCAGCTCCGCAAGAAGAAATCCCCTGTCAAACGAGACCGTAAGACTGTTCAGCAAAGTTTTTACCTGCTCTCTTGAAAAATACATCAGCAAGCCCTCGGCAATCACAATGGCCATATCACTTTTGAGGATACCGTCAGCCCAATTCGGTTTAAGAATATCCGCCGCCAGCATATGCTCACGCTCTGTTTCACGGAAAAACTTTTTCCTTATTTCAATCGAATCCGCAAAATCAACGTTAAACCACTGGATTTTTCCGTTATCCACGCGGGTAAAGCGGTCATCAAGCCCGCACCCGATATTGATGCAGACCACATCGGGATATTTCCGGAGCAGTTTTTTCACCGTTTCGTCAAACAAAATCGTTCTTGCGATAACGCCCTCATGGGAAAAGAACTGATCCAGCTTTTCAGTGTCAACATCAAGTTCCCTGATAATTTCAACCGCCTTGTCATCGTGTATTCGCGCCGTCTTCCTTTCCGTTTCATTTGCCCTGATTGCTAACGGTATCAGCGCTGTTTCCTGAACATCTCCCAGATGTTGTTTCGTATCCGTATTTTTCATGTTAATATCCATTCCTTTCTCTCTGCCCGTTTTCGTGCCCCACATCCCCTTTCCGGCACAAATTCCACGCCAGCATAATTCCGAACCAGATAATCATGCTCTCGCTCATCAGACCATTTGTAAAACCAATCCGGAACGGACCGTCCGGCATCATGCTTTTGATACCATACATCAAAAAATAAATGACGAGTATGTTGGTAAATGCCATTTCCTTCGGGAAAACCGTTTTTTGCCTGATTTGAAGATAAAACCAGTACAGAAAAGGCGGCAGCATCAAAATCTCACTGACAAGCGGAACCCATGAAAAATGGGCAAACAGGGCTTCGCCAAGAGGCGGCGCCGCCTCTGCATAGCTACCCGCGCTCAACCATGAAAACGCGTATAATATCATAATATAAAACAAGTGCAGCGCAATCCACGGCGTCAGCCCGAAAGCAGTCAGCGTGTGGTATACCTTCTGTTCCTTTTCCGCCCGGATGAAATCTGTCAGGGCAAAAAGCGCGATACCGTATAAAATAATCCCCGGAAAGGCCAACGCCATGGCAAGGGTGTTCCGCCATGCCGGAATCTGTGCCGTCCCATGCGTCAGCCAGTATATGCTTCCGTCATGGGCGGTGTCACCGTATAGCATCAGCCAGTCCCCGCTCCCGAAGCACAGGCAGCCCAGCATACCGCATACCAGAGCTATCGTTATTTTTCGCTTTTCTATTTCCATATTTATGATCCTGCTCCTTTCCCGTCTGTTTCCTTATCTCTCGCTCCTTTATTTCAAATACCGCCCGGCGTCCCGCTCCAGCGTCTGCCAAACGGGATATTCTGCTCCGGCCTCGTCAAAGAATGTCTTCATATCCCGGTTCAGTGCGCTCATTTCTTCGACGGCATTCATGGCGTGATCGCTGGTACAAATCTTTCCCAGACCAGTGGCACACATAATCCGGAAAAAGCGCAGACAGTTTTTTCGATAAGCAGCGCTTTCATAATCTGTATCACTGGCCGGGAGAATTTTGTGTCCCGCCCGCTCGATTGCCCGGTAACCCTCGATATTAGCGTCCAGAATCCGGTTTAAATAAACGGTATTTCCCTTCAGTTTCCGCAGATTGCCGTCTTTATAGTAACAGGCAAAAGCCGCCGGCAGGACGAAAGCCGCGTGGCAGAGCAGGTAGTCCTCCATATTGGATTCGTAAACCACCCTGTATTCGGTGTCCGCGAAAATCTGTCCAATCAGTGTTTCATTGGAGGGTGTATTTTTCAATTGCCCAATGATAATCTTTTTGAGGTCAAGGGAAACCACCCGCGCCGGTTCCCTGTGCCCCGCAGACAGCGCAAAGGCAAACATTATATTTTTCTCTGGGAAAAGCGAGGCATAGTAGACGGGGCGGGCATTGTTACCCACAAGCACGATATTCTTTGTTCCGTTTGCCCGCAAATCTTCCATCACACTGTCCAGTTGTGTGTAGCGCACCACAATAAAGATGGCATCGTAACAATCCTCCGGTTCAAGCTGTGTGATAACCGGGACGCGGCTTACGCTCTCCCGCAGATGAAAGGTCTTTTTCATATGTAAGCCATTTTGCTTTAACTGTTTTGCCCAGGCGCCTCTGGCCAGCAGAGTCACGTCCTTTTCTGCATGGTACAGATTATTTGCCAGATTGCAGCCCAGTACGCCTGCACCGCAAACTAAAATCCTCATATTCACTTCTCCTGATCGATTTTATCGTCTTTCGTTTTACCTTTTTTTCAGCACCATCAGTTTATTGGAAATATTTCTTACTGCCAGTACTGTCACCGATTTTCGGAAACCACGGGATGCACCGGTTCACTCTCCTGCAGTATTCCTCATATTCCGCACCATATAAATTTTTCAGCCACTTTTCCTCGGCAGTCAAGAACAGCCAGTATAAAACCGACAGTATCAGCAGCCATAAATTGCCATAAATCATCAGCGTGCCTGTGCAGACAGACAAAAATGCCGAATAAATCGGATTTCTCACCAGTGCATACACGCCGTCCGTCACCAAATGATTGTTTGTGATTCCGTCATCTATCTTTGCCCTGAAAACAGCCAAAAACCACAATGCCGCTCCCACTGCAACCAGTAAAAATCCTATCATCAGCAAAACCATCCTTATTATTAGGAAAGCTTAGATACGCAATTATCTTAAATTGACTCAATAAAATTCCCGCCATGGTCACCGTGATAATCACAGCCACATAAACCGGCCCTACGCCATACAAAGGGAGGTGGCTTTCCCTTGGAAGATAACTTCTGTTCTCTTTCATAATCTCCTCCTCAAAGCAATGTGCATACCCATGCCATTGTCAATGCGACAAATGGGTACACAATAAGACGAATGATCTGCTCCTTAAGGTTGAATCCAAATTTACGATACCCTTGACACCCCTCCGTTTCGGGATAAAAATGCTGATAGAAATGGGACTTCGTAAGCAAAAACCAGTCAAAGCAAATCATATCAAAAGCTTTCAGCAGGTATAGCATAGTCCAGAACCTGACCGCAAACTGCCAAAAGGTAAAATCGTGCCGGATACCGTCCCACGCGCCGTACAGAAACGCTGCCGGAAACGTCAATACAGCAATTATGAGCAGTATCCACCCGATGACCCTTGCGCCACGGAAAGGCTCTTTATGCTCCAATACCGCCGCCTGTATGGTAAACAGCATCCCGAATACCAAAATACCAAATAACACCGCCATAATTATGCACTCAATGATGAAAACTGATATGTTCATTTTCTTTTCCTTCCATTTCCCTTCCTCTTCTTTTTATATCCGCAGTCGCAGTACGGACCGCCCGAAGCCAGTGTATACTCCCGGAAAAAATCCGAGGTACCGCCCGCCTCGGCCATTGTATAATCCAGACGGCACATGGCAGGGACAAGATCATAAAGCCCCAGCTCCCGCATCAGGGTACAGATACCGCAGGCGGTAAAGCGCGCTTCATAGCCGCTGCCGTCCGGGTAAGGAAGAAACTCCATATTCCACGAATAGGGATTCCTGTCCGCAGCCCTTGACCGTCCGGCGGCTTTCATTGAGGAAATATCCTTTTCGGTGAACTTGGATTTTCCGCTCTTACGGCAGAACCATTTCATAGCAGGAGTCATCATGGAGCCGGCATAATACGCTGTCAGCCGTTCTACATCGGGACGCTCTGGCATATTCAGCACAAAGGCTGCAAGCAGGGCGCAGTTTACGATATTCATTTTGAAACGGTCTGCTTTTTCAAATTCTGACAGTCCGGCAATAATCTCTTTGTACTTTGGCTTTGGCTTTGCCTTTGCTTTGACCGTCCCTGCCAAGTATCTGTCAAGTCCAAACACCGTGACGAGATTCTGTTCAAATGATTTTGAAAACAAAGTCCACATACCCATGGGCATTCCTGTGTATTTCATATACAGCCTCTCTTTCCTGCCGGCACGTTATATGCCATTGTATACAGCGAAATGCCGTGTTTTAATTTTTTCTCGCCGCAAAGCTTCATGCCGCAGCAAATATATTTTTTACTTTCAGCGGCGTATCGGTATCAAGGACACAGGGAATATTTTTCTTCTCCGCCTCGGCAAACGGCTGCTCCAGAACCCTGTGCATAAATCCCTTTCCCTGAAACTCCCGCAGTACCACTACCATGGATACGGCGATGTAATTCTGTTCTTTCTTAAAAATCTTTGCATACTGTTCACCGCCGCTCTGCATGACAGCCAGACTCGCTTTTAACGGCAATTCACATAAAAAACGCTTTACCATATGCAGGGCAGGGCAAACTGCAGGCTTTGTTTTTTTCTCCCAATAGGCAAGATAACCCTCCCCTGTTTCAGATGTGGAATACAGCACACCTGCCCGGTAAAAATAGTCGGTCATGATCTCAAAGGCTTTGACTGTCTGTTCCTCTGTCAGCAAGGTTACATAAGACCGCCCTTCTTGCCCGCTGTCTGTGATTCTGTATGATTAAACAGCGATATTTTCAAAAATCATATGGTCGGAATAAAACGCCTTTTTATCCTTCGGCATATAAAAGCCTCGGGACCTGTTCATCTTGTGGACTGTCCGAAGGAACTTTTCTTCGTCATACCGATAAACTTTCTTCATCCCGCTCAGTTTCATTCCCATGTAAAAAAGAGATACCCGTATGCTCATGGTTTCCCTGCCTTTCCTGTTCCAATCCCTATGTCAAAACACATTCCGCGCTGTTTACTGACACCTTTTCTACTTCGACCGCGCTATCGTTGATACTCTGCCCATCCACTGATCCGGATAACAGACGAGCAGCTCCTCGTGCCGCAGATTATCCTTATAAATCTTTGGGGAATCAAAATACTTATGATACCGTTTCAGGTATTTCTTCCCCATTTTCGCCGCATAGAAAATATATATCTTTGTACCATGTGTATCCATTTTGTACGGCAGGCGCGTAACAAGGTCGCTGTAAAACTGGTTTGCAACGCTTTCCTTTGTGACAAAGCGCATTTTTGTGCTTCCCACGCCGAACATTTTCATCATGCTTTTCATATACCCGTCTGCGCCCGCCATTTTCCTGTCCATGATTTTTCCCAATATGCCGTGCATTCTTCCCGTTGCTAAAAGGGGATAAATCATCTTCACCATCAGCTTCGTTTCAAGCCGCGCCAATATCTCCCCGCAGGTGTCAAAATCGGAACTGCCGATGACAGCATGTCTGATCCGTACATTCCCCCGCTCCGCCAGCATGGCGGCGAGTGTGCCACCCAGGGAGCAGCCATATACCGCGCGGATTTCTCCGTTCAGATTTTCTTTTATGCAGTCTTCAATTTTCTCCGCCTCATCCTGCATGGAAACAAATGCGCTATGCTCTGTTTCGTCAAAACCGTCATAGGATACGCATAAAACGTAAAAGTTTTCCGACAGCTTTGGGATAACTCCTTCAAAGCTTTTCCAGTGACAGCAGGTTCCCGGCAATAGCATGACCGCCGGATTTTCCTTTTTCCCAAATGTATAGATCTTCATTTTTGCCCCCATATATCCGTCATGTATTGCCTTATCGTTTTTTGTCCTGTCTCAGCTTTTTACGACAGGCTGCCTTTATTCCAGTGCAGAAAGCCAGTACCAGAAAAGCCGTTGCAGCTTCAACAGCCGCACTCTGTAACATATTCATTCTTATGTTCCTCCGCTTCCTTCCGCCACAAGCGTCTTCAGCGCCTGATAGCTTTCATTGCTGACCGCATGCTCCATCTCACAGGCATCTGACGCCGCCGTTTTTTCGTCCACGCCAAGTTCCGTCAAAAGCTGGCAGAACGTATTGTGCCGTTCATAGGTTTCTTCCGCAATCCGCATACCCTTTTCCGTCAGGTGGACTTCACGCGCATCATCCATGAGAATATAGCCTTCCTCCTCCAGTGCCTTCAAGGATACGCAGACAGTCGGCCGCGAAGCGCCGATCGCCCTTGCAATATCCGCCCCATGCACGTCCTTATTTTTGGAAAGAATATAGATTGTTTTCAGATAATCCTCCACCGATTTTTTCTGTTTCAAGCCTGCACCTCCTTCTGTCCTGTTTTCTCTATGTCAAAATTATTTTCTTTCTCCCATGTTATTATGTTGCAGTTCAGTCTTGCCGGACTGTAACGTTATCATCCATTTAGAACCCTTTATTTTCCACAATGTATTTCGCTGCAGCTTTTCATCCCTGTCCCCTTACCGCTTCGGCATAGGTCAGTTTCAGGGTGCCGTCGAAAATTTTTCTGCCGGTTATTTCAAATCCGTTTTCCTTAAGAAAATCCAAATATTCCTGCGGTGTCCATTTATGAAACACTTTAAACCCGGAAAGCTCCATGAACCGGATTCTCATCCTGCCGGATATACTGCCCGCCGCCGTGAAAGTCGGCGCTATCAGGATACCACCCGGCTTCAGCACCCTCCTGATCTCTGCCAGCGCCTTTTCCGGTTCAGGCATGATGTGCAATGCGTTGGAAATCACCGCCGCATCAAACGTTTCCTCCGCATATGGAAGGCTTGTCGCATCCTGCACTGAGAAATGAAGGCGGGAACTGTGCGTTTTTGCTTTTGCCTGCCGTATCATCTCTTCCGAGAAATCCATCGCCTCCAGCAGCTTCACGCTTCCTGCAAGCCGCACCGACAAAAGCCCCGTACCGCAGGCAAGCTCCAGCACAGTCATCTCCCTATCCAGCACCTTTTTTATACGGCTGACAATCCTTGCATAGGTTCTGCCATCCCCTGACATCATAAGATCATACCGCTTCGCCCACCTGTCCCAGAATCCTTTATTATCTTTCATAATTTTCCCCATTTCTGCGCGGCTTTTTGCGCATCTCAAATTTTAATTTTCAATCTTCTCGTCTTGCAAACAGCCCCTTTTTCTCATACGGCGCCCAATTCACGCTCATTACATCATACCCTGCCTCCGCAATGACTTTGCGAAGCGCCGGTTCGGGTATCTCCCTCTCCGCCAGGATGATGGTTTCGTTCCTTGTGTGCGAACTGGTCACTTTCTTTACCGGAAAGGCGTTACGCACCGTCTCGTTAATATGCGCTTCGCACATCTCGCACGCCATACCGTCAATACCCACTGTAATCTTAACCATAAACAATCCCTCTCTTTCCTTTCGGGTTAGTAAAATCTAACCAGTGCTTTTCAAAAATGCGGCACACTCTTCAATGCCGCAAATATTTCCAATTCATTCCTCTGTCATAAAAATTTAATGACATCCTTTTTTGCCGTCAGACCTTGCGCCGCCCTCCCCAAAGTGTTAGGATTAACTTATGGGCAGGTTCTAAACCCGGAAAGGAGTATAGTGATACCATGAGTTATATCCGACACAAAGCCGAGGAATCTCTTGAGGATTACCTTGAAACAATATTAATCTTAAGCAGCCGTCTCTCCGTGGTGCGCTCCATTGATGTGGCGACCGAGCTGAATTTTTCAAAGCCAAGCGTGAGCGTTGCCGTGAAAAACCTGAAAAACCGCGGGTACATCACCGTTTCAGAAGAAGGGTTTCTCCATCTGACGGAAGACGGGCGAAGAATCGCGGAAAGCGTCTATGAACGCCACACCCTGCTGACGGACTGGCTGGTTCATCTCGGCGTTGACCCCGTGATTGCAGCGGGCGATGCCTGTAAGATGGAGCATGACATCACCCCGGAAAGCTATGAGGCAATGAAAAAATGTATCCTGTCCATTTTAGGGCGTGACTGAAATGTATCCTGTCTGTCCAGCTGCGCCATTCGCAAAACCGCACCTGTTACAATAGATCCTGCATACTTTTCAGGCTGATTGCCAGCGTCGAAGTATTATGCAGTAACGCCGAGGATGCGGGCTGCAAAAATCCACCGATGCCAAGCAGGATCAACATCGTATTGAAACCGACAATCACCCTGTAATTCTTATGGATTCGCCCGACCAGTGCATTGCTCAGCTTTTTCAGCTTCACAAGTCCGTATAAATCATTTGCACCGATCATAATGTCCGCAATCTCCCTTGCAATTTCCGCCCCGCCGCTGACCGCAATACCCACATCCGCCGCCGACAACGCCGGGGAATCGTTGATGCCGTCCCCGACCATGACAACCTTTCTTCCGGCTCTTTTTTCCGAATCCACAAAGCGCGCCTTGTCCTCTGGCAGCACTTCCGAATAATACTCGTCAACGCCGACTTTTTCCGCAATGGCGCGGGCTGTCCGCTCGCTGTCACCCGTCATCATCACAATCTTTTTTATCCCGCACTTGCGTAGTGCACTGACCGCATCCGCCGCTTCTTCCCGCAGGGGATCTTCAATACAAATCACCGCCGCCAGTACGGAATCGACCGCCATATACAGATGGGAATATTCCGCCGGCATGGAGTCAAACCGCTCCTGCATCCCTTCGGGAATGGCGCACTGTTCGTCCTGAAAGACAAAATGATAGCTCCCGATGATGACTTTCTGCTCCCCGATGCGGGAAGAAATCCCGTGCGCCACAATATACTCCACCCTGGAATGCATCTCGCTGTGTTCCAAATCCTTCTGCCCTGCAGCCTCCACCACGGCACGCGCCATCGAATGGGGAAAATGCTCCTCCAAACAAGCTGCGGTCCTTAACAGTTCATCCGGTTCATCCCCCAGAAAAGGCACCACCTCCGCCACCACCGGCTTCGCCTCCGTCAGCGTTCCTGTCTTGTCAAAAACAATCGTGTCCGCCTCGGCAAGCGTCTCCAGAAACTTCCCGCCCTTGACCGTAATGCGGTGTTCGTTTGCCTCCCGTATCGCCGAAAGCACAGAAATCGGCATCGCCAGCTTTAATGCGCAGGAAAAGTCCACCATTAGCACCGCCAGCGCCTTTGTGATATTCCGGGTAAGGGCATAAACGCCGCCAGTTCCAAGCAGCATAAATGGCACCAGCCGGTCTGCCAGATGTGCAGCCTTGCCTTCCAAAGAAGATTTTAACTTCTCAGACTCCTCGATCATCGTGACAATCCGCTCAAAACGGCTTGCCCCGCCCACAGTTTCCACGCGGACGGACAGCTCGCCTTCCTCCAGCACGGTTCCCGCATACACATATCCATGCGCCTGCTTAAAGACCGCCGCGGATTCCCCCGTCAGGGACGCCTGATTGACCATCCCTTCTCCCGAAAGCACCACGCCGTCAAAAGGAATCACATTGCCCATGCGCACCACGATTTCATCACCGACTGCAATATCAGACACCGGCGCCAGTATCTCCTGCCCGTCCCTGCGCAACCACACTTTGCCAATATTGAGGGACATGCTCCTTGCCAGATCGCCTACCGATTTTTTATGCGTCCATTCTTCCAGAAGCTCGCCAATCCCAAGCAGGAACATGATGGAGCCTGCCGTTTTCATGTCGCCGCGCAGTACCGAAACGCCGATTGCGGTTGCATCCAGGACCGGTACCTCCAGTTTTCCCCGGCAGAGCGTTTTGATCCCTAGCCCGATATAGCGCAGTGACCTCACTGCAGCAATCCCCGCCCTGACGGGATAGGGGATAACTGCCATGCTGACATATCTGAGGATGACTTTGCCAATCAGCTTTTCTTTATACGCTTCATTCAGCTCCCTGCCGGAATGCTGCAGAACATTTTCCGGAACCGTCACGTTTCCATAGGAAAATGCCCGCAGGTTTTGTATCAGCTCCGCCCTGTCTCCGCCATAACATACCGTCACGCTCGCAGTCCGCCTCTGTACGGACACTTTTGTCACGCCAGACAGCGCGGACAGGGCGTACTCCAATGTATCCGCTTCGCTGCATGCTATTTCATGGGACTGCAGCGCCCGTATCCGCAGACGCCCCGGAATGTCATGGCAGATCACGAACTTCATATGCCCTGTTCTCCGGAAACGCCCGTTTCTGTGAAATTGTTCGTTTCCGTCAGATGATCCTTTCCCACAGGAGCCGTTTCTTCTTTCCAGTCTTCCTCGCTGGAAAACATCTGCTCCGTCTCCTGCCTTGCTCTTTCTTCGTTAATCTGAACGGCCTCCGCATAAATATCTTCCGCATTCTCCTGCACCGTCGCCGCCGTCTTCATGCAGAAATCCTTTGCCCGGAGCGCCGCAGCCGTGCCGTGTGTATATACTTTTTTGGCATCCTTGCTGGAAAGGATTTTAATCCCCGCCGTACCGAACAGAATGCCCGCCGCAAAAATGCCCATGTGTTTCCTGTCTATCTTATCTAAAAATCCAAACATATTAGTCTCCTCCACTTTATTACGGAGAATGCCGCTTTTTAGGCATTCTCCCGCACGAGATATAGGGCTTCTTGGCGTCCCGCCCAATGGCGGGACGTCTTTAAAAGCTCTTCTCGTGCTATTACTGATGTTTATAACCTGTATATAACGTCATAAAAAGGCAGGCAATCATCGCCCATGCCCAGAATCGGTGTTTCTTCATAATATATAAACCTTCCTTTATTTTTATTTTCCCATAGTTTCCGGCTTTGCCGGATGGCAGGCGCCGTTCATCGCACACGAACTGCCCGCCGGGCAGTTTGCGCACCCGCAGCCACAGGATGATTTTCCTTTTCTCTTACCGCGTACCATACTGACAAGAATCGCCGCCACCACAAGAACCAAAACCGCGCCGATGATGATTGTCGCCATATTTTCCATAAGCCATGTCAGCATTGAAATCCCTCCTGTTTCCCTGTTACAAATCCAAAGGCGAAGCCTGGCGTCCCGTATTATGGCGGGGCGCCTTTAGAAACGCTTTTTGCACCGTTACTTCGCCATTTTCAGTTTCATATTTGTTGTCAGCTTTGTCGCCTCTTTATACGGTCTGAACAGCATATAAATCATACCGCCGAGAATAATAATAGCTGCAAGCAGACCAATGACATTCAAATTTCCTGTAAATGCAGAACCAATCTGGTATACCATCAGCGCCACCGCATAAGCCAATCCGCACTGGTATCCGATAGCGAACCACGTCCATTTCGCATTGTTCATCTCCCGCTTGATGGCGCCGATCGCCGCAAAGCAGGGCGCGCACAAAAGGTTGAACACCAGGAAGGAATATCCCGCTACCTGACTGAAATTTGCGCCAATCTCAGACCATCCGCCGGGATAAAGGATACCCATGGTGCCAACGATATTTTCCTTCGCCACAAGACCCGTGATGGAAGCCACCGCCGCCTGCCAGTTGCCCCAGCCAAGGGGTGTGAAAATCCACGCAATCGCGCCGCCGACCGCCGCAAGAAGCGACTGGTTCATTTCCTCCTCGGCAAGCATCCGAAATCCTTCCGAAGTAAATCCAAAGTAAGTCGTAAACCAGATTACGATAGTAGAAAGCAGGATAATCGTGCCCGCCTTCTTGATGAAAGACCATCCGCGTTCCCACATGGAGCGCAGCACATTGCCCACCGTGGGCATATGGTAAGCCGGAAGCTCCATCACAAAAGGAGCCGGGTCGCCGGAGAACATCTTCGTCTTCTTTAACATGATACCGGAAATAATGATTGCCGCCATACCTACAAAGTACGCGCTCGTTGCCACCCACGCGGAGCCGCCGAAAATTGCGCCCGCCACCATGGCGATAAAAGGAACCTTCGCGCCGCAGGGGATAAATGTCGTTGTCATGATTGTCATTCTGCGGTCACGCTCGTTCTCGATCGTCCTCGACGCCATGATGCCCGGAATGCCGCAGCCCGTACCGATGAGCATCGGGATAAAGGACTTGCCGGACAAGCCAAACTTGCGAAAGATTCTGTCAAGCACGAAGGCGATACGCGCCATATAACCGCACGCTTCAAGGAAAGCTAAAAGCAGGAACAAAACAAGCATCTGTGGCACAAAACCGAGCACCGCGCCCACGCCGGCTACAATACCGTCATTGATCAGCCCTGCAAGCCAGTCTGCCGCACCTGCCGCTTCCAACGCATTTCCTACAAGAACCGGAATGCCCGGAACCCATACGCCGTAAGCCGCCGGATCAGGCTCGTCACCGTACTGCTCCATCACTGCAAGCGCAGCCTCGTAATCCGCAAGGGAAGCCGTCTCCACCGTCACTTCCAGCGTTTCATCATCCGCCACCTCATAAGGGAAATCGCCCGTGGGCGCGGTGCCGTTTTCTTCCACATAAGCATCATAGCCATCCACGATCAGCGCTGCGTCGCCATATTCTCCCGCCGCATCTTCATAAGCGGAAGATCCGATGCCAAGCAGATGCCAACCGTCGCCGAACAGTCCGTCATTTGCCCAGTCCGTAGCGTTTGCTCCCACCGTCACCATAGAGATGTAATACACGAGAAACATAATCGCCGCAAAAATCGGAAGCCCAAGAAAACGGTTTGTCACAATCCTGTCAATTTTGTCCGAATTTGTCATCTTTCCCGCCGACTTCTTTTTCAGACATCCCTTGATAATGCTCCCGATATAAATATACCGCTCATTGGTGATGATGGATTCCGCGTCGTCATCCATCTCCTCCTCGGCAGCCTTAATATCCGTTTCGATATGGGAAAGGACAGACTCACTCAGGTTCAGCTGCTCCAAAACTTTATCATCCCGCTCAAACAGCTTGATGGCATACCAGCGCTGCTGTTCCTCCGGCAGTCCGTGTACCGCCGCCTCCTCAATATGGGCAAGGACATGTTCTACGGTTCCTGCAAAAGTATGCATCGGAACAGTCTTGCCGTTCTTTGCCGCATTGATTGCGGCCTCTGCAGCTTCCATGATTCCGTTTCCTTTTAAGGCGGAAATTTCGACTACCTTACACCCTAACGCCCTCGATAATTCCCCGGTATTAATTTTGTCACCGTTTTTCTCCACCACATCCATCATGTTGACAGCTACAACCACAGGGATGCCAAGCTCGGTAAGCTGTGTCGTCAGATAAAGGTTTCTCTCCAAATTTGTACCGTCAACCAGATTCAGAATCGCATCTGGGCGCTCACTGATGAGATAATTTCTTGCCACCACTTCCTCCAGTGTATAGGGTGAAAGGGAATAAATACCGGGAAGGTCGGTGATGGTCACGCCGTCATGCTTTTTTAACTTTCCTTCCTTCTTTTCCACCGTAACGCCCGGCCAGTTCCCGACAAACTGGTTGGAGCCCGTCAGGGCATTGAATAATGTCGTTTTCCCGCAGTTCGGGTTGCCCGCAAGGGCAATTCGCATACTCATAGTTTTTCTCTCCTTCTTTATATTAGTTTTCGCTAACTATCTGTCCGAAAATAAAGGGGATAACCCCCTGTCAGTCAACCTCAATCATTTCCGCGTCCGCTTTCCTGATGGAAAGTTCATAGCCGCGGACAGTCACCTCAATGGGATCGCCCAGAGGCGCCACCTTGCGGATCTGCACATCCACGCCCTTTGTCAGTCCCATGTCCATAATCCGGCGTTTGACCGCGCCTTCCCCGTGGAGCTTCACCACCCGGACGGTATCGCCGACCTTTGATTCTTTCAGTGTTTTCATTTTCAACCTGTCCTCCTCATTTCATAATAGACTTTTGACCATAGAATCCTTTGCTGGATTCTATAGTATTAAAACATTTAGTAACCCCTTGCAGTGTTCTTTACTGCCACAGGGTTTCTGAATGCTTTGCTCAGACCATAATCTTCTGTGCCATCTCTTTGCTGACCGCAACACGGGAGTCCTTCACGTTCACGATCACATTGCCTCCGATAGCGTTTACCACCGTGACCGTCCCTCCCACAACAAAACCGAGGTTCTCCAGGTGTGCCTTGACCTCCTGCTTCCCTCCGATTTTTCTGATGATGTTTTCCTCTCCTGCGTCTGCTAATGTAAGCGGCATCATGCATTCACCTTCTTCTGAATATGTATTAGTTTTTACTAACCTTATGTGTTAAACAGAAGTTAGCATTAGCTAACCATATATTATAATATGACGCTTAAAGGTCTTTGTCAACGCAATTTTTATCACTAACCTCAGTTTCATCATACTAACCAATATGTTAGGTAATGCTAACCCGTCGTTTTGTGCAAAATTTATAACTTTTCTCCCCAAATGATACGCGAACCATTTTAGTCTACGCAAATCCTTTCACCGTATCACGTCACCTCCACCATAATCCCTTCCGACTCCCCGCGGTTTAATCAATCATTGTATCCCTTCCATATATAAGGAGCGGACGGTTTTTTACATTCTTCAGCACCTCAATGTTACATCCCGGCGTAAGCCCGATAGAGGTAATCCTCGAAAGATAACGCCTGTCGCCGTCCGATCGGCAGGTATCCTCCCAGCTTCGCATCCATTCCCCGTCGCCCCAGCCGTAAGAGCCAAACAGCGCAATCTTGTTTCCGGCGAGTTTTCCCTCGCAGGCGGTAAACATCGGTTCAAAATCCCCTTCCTCAAGCTGTTCCGAGCCCATGGACGGACAGCCGAACGCCACCGCGTCAAAATCGTCCATCCGCTCCGCACCGAACTCGCCGTAGAACATCAGGGAAACCTCCGCCCCCTTCTCCTGCGCGCCCTCTGCCACTGCGGTCGCCATCGCCGCCGTGTTTCCCGTACCGCTCCAATAAACCACTGCTACTTTACTCATAATCTCCATCCTTTCCATTATGTATTTGTCTGTATATTGTTCTGTACCAATCATAAAACTGTATCCCGTAAAAACAATATTTACGAACACCTTACAACAAGCCTGTCAAACGAACGATGTTTCTGGAATGCCTCCCAGTACAGCCTTGTGCATTTTTTGTACTGCGCAAACTTGCGCTGTGCGGTTTCCACGTTTCCGTACACCTTCCATGTCCCGATACACTTTGCCCCCGCCGCGCCGTTTCTGATAAACCCGTCCACGTCCTCCGGCGGATAGCCGAGGAACAACCCAATCTCATGCGGAAATGCTTCCCCGTCCTCTAAGCGGCGCACCAGTTCCACAATGCATTTCTCCGTTTCTTCCACGGGATAATCCCGCTCCGCCAGAATCTTCCGTGCCCTGCTGTCGCCCAGATCCTCCCGCAGCCTGTCAGGGCGGTACATATAAACCAGCACGCTTTTCCCCATGTTCTTCAGAGGGACAATCCGCACGCCCCGCGGAAGCAGACGCCTGTTCATCTCCCGGATATTTTCCAAGAATGTCCTGTTGTTCTTAACGGGACAATTAAACAGACTGCCCGTTTTCAGCCCTGCCATTGTCGGCGAACAGTGGAATATCACCAGCTCCTCCGATATATTTTCTGTATCCACAGCTTCCATTTATCCTCTTCCTTTCTGGTTAGTTTTTCCTAACTTATGAGGTAAATAAAAATGCCCTTTGGCATTCTGTATCTTCCTTTTTTGGTTAGTTATTTCCAACCTTATACAGAATAGCATGATAAGGGATGTCCTGTCAATACCATTTTCAAAACTGTCAAACCGGTCACAAAAATATATGAACCAAAACATTTGGCAGAAACAGCCCCAGAATATCCCGTTCTATGAAAACCACATCAAATTGATCTGTCATGTTCCCACGCTCCTTCCTTTTCCTTTTTTATTACACGTTGAAGAAGCCATTATTACAACTGCATCCGTCAACCGCCTTCTCGCTTCTGATTATGTCTAACTCATTTCATCCGCATCATTCACTGATTATGTTTAACTGAATAGGCTAAATAACAGGTTTGACACCAATGAGCTAAACACAATTTGTATTATGATTAAGTTGCTTCAGACTGATTTTCAAAGAGCAATACCTATATAACTCTGAACTTTTAGGGAAATCCATTGATATTATTCTCCGTTGTGAATATAATAGATATAGTAAAAGAAATAAGGAGCGACTGTCATGAAATATATTTCAACAAGTGAAGCCGCCGAAAAATGGGGACTCTCCAGGCGGCGGGTAGCAATCCTTTGTAAAGAGAACCGTATAGAAGGCGTCCAGAGAGCCGGTCAGACATGGATCATACCGGAAACGGCAGGGAAGCCTGCAGACGCAAGAATTAAAAGCGGAAAATATATCAAGAAATGCGAGGAACACAGCAATGCCTGAAAATCAGAATATAGAATGGAAATCAAAATGGCGAGATGATTACCTTGAATGGATCTGCGGTTTTGCCAATGCCCAGGGTGGAAGAATCTATATTTGATGCAACGATGACGGGCATATTATAGGACTTGACAATACCCGGAAGCTTTTAGAGGACATTCCCAATAAGGTTCGCAATGCCATGAGCATCGTTGTAGATGTAAACCGATTAGAGGAAGATGGGAAAGAATATATTGAAATTGTAGTTCCGCCCTATCCCGTTGCAATTTCCTGCAAAGGTGTTTACTATTACCGCAGCGGAAGTACCATGCAAACTCTCTCAGGTCCCGAACTGGAAAGTTTCATCCTCCGTAAACGGGGCGCTTCCTGGGATAATATGCCTCTTCCCGGTTTCACCATTGACGATATTGATGATGCTCTGGTTCAGAAATTCAAAACTTTGGCCGCAAAAAAGGGACGGATTGACGAGAGCGTTCTGTCTGAGTCAAAGGCAGACTTAATGGAAAAACTCCGTCTGACCAATGCCGGATACTATACAAATGCAGCAATGCTCTTGTTCAGCAAAGATCCCGACAAATGGCAGCTTGGCTCATATACCAAGATAGGCTTCTTTGAAACCGACGCTGACCTTCGCTATCAAGATGAAATCCATGGTTCCATTCTGGAGCAGATTGATAAAATTATTGAAGTCCTTCACCTCAAATTCATGAAAGCTAAAATATCATACGAAGGAATACAAAGAATAGAACGATATTTTGTCCCGGATGCAGCTCTGAGGGAGGCCTTGCTAAACGCTTTGTGCCACAAGCAGTATGAATCCTGCACACCCATCCAGATCAATGTCTATGAAGACCATCTTTATATTGCAAACTGTGGAAAGCTGCCGGAAAACTGGACTATTGACAGTTTAATGTCCAAACATGCGTCCCGCCCATATAATCCTTCTATTGCTAATGTATATTATTTGGCCGGCCTCATTGAAAGCTGGGGATGCGGCATTGAAAAAATTTGTCAGGCATGTGAAGAAGACGGCTCACCACTACCGGAATACACAATTCATCCTAGCGATATTATGATACAATTCATAGCCTCTGAAGACCGAGTCGTGCGCACCTCGCTTGATAAGGTGACTGAAGGGGTGACTGAGAAGGTGACTGTGGCAGAACAGAATCTTTTATCACTGTTACTCGAAGATCCAACCTACACCTATGCTGTCCTGGCGGAAAAATTGGGCGTGAGCCGCAAAACAATCTCTTCAAGAATTAAATCCCTTAAAGATAAAGGTGTCCTCCAACGGGTCGGGTCTGATACGAAAGGGCATTGGCAAATCAAAAATAGGAAGTAAGGAGGCCAACAGATGCCAAGGCAATTCAAGACAGCAAGACAAATCAATAAATTAAAGGTAATTGAGGCCGCCGAAAAGCTTGGTGTCTCCCAGCCGACGCTCAGCGCCTGGGAGGGCGAGCGGAAATCCCCCTCCATGGACAGCCTTGAAAAGATGGCCGACCTTTATGGAGTTACAACCGATTTCCTGCTCGGCCGATCTGACGCCCAAACACAGGATTACAAACAGCCGATTCCACTCCAGTCATTGCCGGCTTTTCATGGCAGGCCGGTATGGTCTGCCACATATGGATGGCTGCTGGTAAATGCTGCTGACAGGCTGACGACTTTTCCGGATGGACATACTATGCCGTTTACAGATATAATTGGAGAATTATTTATCCTGGCTCCGCCTTTTTCTGAAGCAGAGCCGCCACATGAGACGCCACTATCCCGTTCTGAAGTCAAAAGGCAAAAAGAAATCTGGCTGGAGCCGATTTCTCCAGACTCAGATTTAAGAAAAGAACTGCAGGGATACTACCATGTAAAATGCCGATTTGTTGAAAATGAGTATGGCAACCGGTTTTACCTGGATACTTATGGTTCCAAATGGCTGGCATTCCATTCTGAAACTGAACCATAAAAAGAACCGACGCTCAGCATAGTGCAGGCGTCGGTTTTGATTATTCATGCTTTCTGAACAGGCTGCCAAATATTCAGTTTTTATGTTCAGAACACAATAAGGAGAAGAACATTTCTATTTTTTTCCTATATGCATCCCTCCATTCCCAACTGTATTCTTTCATCTCAAAAGTTCACCACCTCCTAGTATAATAATGGTGTAGTCAATCAAAACTACTTGGTTAATAAATTTCTCAAATTAGATAACAGAAGAAGG
>QXXL01000195.1 GCA_009911505.1 Lachnospiraceae bacterium
ATGAGTACCTCTTTTCTTGTAATTTTGATTATATCCCATTAGCCACTCCCGTTACAACTTTAGTATAGCATTTCACACCTCCTCAACTACTGTCTGTTCCGTGATATTCAATCCTGCAAGGGCAGCATCATCAATGCGGATGCCCCTGCAGGCTTTCTTTCCCTTTTCAATGTAGGTACTGCACAGCCATTGGATTTTTTTCTTATAAACCTGTCTGCGCCGAAGCGTTTTTCCGCAATAAGGGCAGATCAGCATCCCGCTTAACGGATAACGGTTCTGAAATTTCTTTGTGCCGTCCTGTCCAATGTTCCTTTCTTGTTTCCGGTACTCTCTCATTTCCTGAACCTGTCCCCAAAGTTCCGGCGAAACAATCGGCTCATGGTTTTCAGAAATGTAATAGCTCTGCACTTCGCCCCGGTTTCTCCGTGTCGCATTTCGCTGCGTGGGAGGCGTGTAATATTTCTGCAAGTGAAAATCTCCCTTATATTTTTCATTGGAAAGCATCCCTCCGATTGTTCCGCTTTCCCATTGGCCTCCTGTCACAGTTTCAACACCGAGATAATTCAGCAGATCGGAGAGCCTGCTGCATCCAACATTCATCAGATAAAGGTCAAACAGCAGCCGGACGATTTCCGCTTCCTTCCGGTTTATTACCAAATCCCCGTATTCGTTTTTGTCATATCCGCAAAAACGCGTGGTGTTAATCATCCCTTCGCCGCGTTCAAATTTCTTCTTAATGGACCATTTATTATTCTCACTCATGCTCCTGCTTTCTTCCTGTGCAAAAGAAGCGAGGACGGCAAGCATCATCTCGCCGTCCCCCGAAAGAGTATTTATATTCTGTTCTTCAAAAAAAATACCGACACCCAGTTCTTTCAGTTCTCTTGCAGACTTCAGAACCGTGACGGTATTTCTTGCAAACCTCGATATGGATTTTGTAATGATAAGATCAAGTTCGCCCGCCCTTGCCCGTTCCAGCATTTTCTGGAACTGCGGACGGTTTTCACAGTAGCCGGAGATACCCTGATCTGCATATACCCCGGCAAACTCATATTCCGGATTCCCTTTGATCAGTCTTTCATAGGCTGCTGTCTGGTTTTCCAACGAATCTTCCTGTCTCCGGCTGTCCGTGGAGACTCTTGCATAAGCGCATACTCTCTTTTTCCTTACTGCCGATGCCGGAATTTTATTGATAATCTTTACCTGCATGTATTACCACTTCCTTCAAAATAGTTTTCCGCAAACTGCTGTATCCTTTCAAAAATGGACTGTGCATCTTCAATCCTGTCCGTACACACCACTTTTACGTTATTCTTGCTGCAGACCAGCATGAATTCTATAAACTGACCCCAGTCACGGGCGATTGTGGAAGCCTTCATAGTAACCACCACATCAATCTTCCTTGCGGCAATCTCCATTTTCAGACGGTTGAATTCTTTTCTGTCCGGATCTGCTCCTGATGCCTCTTCAAAGAATATCTGCAGATCCCATTCCTGCTTTCCATATTCTTCTTCCAGCCTTCTCATCACAGCGTCAAGATACTGTGTATAATCCCTGTCACGATGGTTCACGCGGCAGTAAAAAGCCGCCCGGTTTTTCGTTCCTGCAATCACCATTTTAATTTGTTCCCCCTTTCTTTTTGGTAGTCTATCTATCACTCTGAAGCCCTTAAAAGTCAAGCAATTCCGCTGTTTCCACCGCATCTTTTTCACTCTGTCCAAACTTGTCCGGACGTCAAAAAAAGCCAGACGGGAAAGTTCCCGCCTGACCGATTCTTCAGCACCTCTCTGTATAATCCAACGCAATCCAGCCGATTCCGCTTTTTAATCTGCCCCATCTGGAAGCCCCTTTTCCCTCTGCTTCTTCCACAATAGTATAAACACCGACAGGGATATACTTCACACGGGCATAATCCGTCCCCGGTCCTTTGCGGATGTTGAGGTCAGAAATCTTAACCCTTACCATATAAGGAAATTTCTCAGCCGCCTTTTCCGGGTAAATAGCTGTCCCACTCTCATCAAAAACAAAATATCCTTTGTTGGAATCAGCACACTTCTTTGCATTTTCCAAGCTGTGGAATGCGCCTTTCTGAGAGGATTTGTCAGCCCATGCCTTCCTGACACGGTACCAGACTTCGGTTTCCTCTGCCGTATCATACTGTGTCAGATTCCAGCGTTCAATAATGGAGCAGAGCTTTTCCACATAATCCGGGGAAGTCGCATATCCGCCATCTTTGATGATCTGCGCCGCTTTCCTGTAATCCGTACAGCCCTTCAGTCCGTCATACCGCAGCCTGCTGCCATTTTTCGCTCCAAGCAGGTATGCGGAATGGTCTGCAATGGACTTTTCTACGGACGGGTATTTACGGAAATCTGCGGTTACCGTCACATAAGCACCGTTCTCATATTCCTGCGTTTTCTTTGTGTAGACGGAGATGCCGTCCCATGCAGATCCGCCCCATGTGTTGCCGGAGAGGGATTTCTTCATGCCGAACACATTATTTGCATTCTGCGCCAGTTCGCTTTTTCCATAGCCGGATTCCAGAATAAACTGTGCAAAAGAAACGCTGGCAGGGATGCCGCTCTGCTTCATATCTGCAGTAAATAAGGCTCCTGCTTTTGCGATTATTTCCTTTTCGGAAAGCCCCGCAAATACAGAAGCCTGTGTGCCTGTGGGAATGTCCGCACTGCCATCCATTGCGGCTTTTACTGCCTTGCGGAATCCATCCATTGTATATCCCATCTGAAGCTGTCCCCACAAATGCTCCGGGTCTCCGTGGTTACTCGCCACTCCCCGGCTGTGTCCTTCCCTGTGGGAAATAATTACCCCGTCCGCCAGCGGATTAAGGCTGAACTTTTTACAGAGTATGGCGAACAGCCCCACCGCCGCTTCATAGGTACGTTTTGCCGTTGCTTTCGCCGCAGCGGTATCGGAACAGGTAAAGTTTGCACCAGATGTGTACTTAATACACGCAGGTTCGCACATCTCCACCCCGATATGGGTATCATTCGCCGCTCCCCCGCAGTGCCATCCACGGTGATCCCACGGAAGCGTCTGGTAAACGGTCCCGTCTATTCCGTCAATGAAGCCATGTACACAGGCGTTTGTAAAGTCCACCCTGTTCCAACCGCTGATAAATGCGGATGCCCGTGGCTGCGGGCATCCCACGGAATGGAGCATCAGCCCCTTTACCGTGATCTTCCTCCCTGCTGTATAGCAGGGATTCCTTGTCAGAATGCTTTCCACCAATTTCATCTTCACTCATCCCCCTTCTCTGCCCTGTCATGAAGTTGCTCCAGCACCGCTTTCATCTGCTCCGGGATGGGAAGCCCCAGATGCGCCGCATTCTCCAGAAGGCTTACACCTTCATTGGAAATGTAGAAAAAGATAACTGCGGTACGCAGCACGCTCCCCGTCCCGATGACCTGCACATCAAGGATGTTGGCAATGCCGACAAGCAGAAAGATCAGTACCTTCCTGCAGATCCCCTTAAATCCCACCTCGCTGGACAGCTTCTTATCCGCCACCGCGCACATCACACCCGTGATGTAATCCACAGCCGCAAATACCACAAGGGCAACCAGCAGGCCGTCACAGCCGCCCAAGAAGTAGCCGAGCCACCCTCCGATGGCTGCAAAAATGAGTTGGATCGTGTTCCAAAATTCTTTCATAGAGAACCCTCCTTAAAATGATTTTTTGTATGAAAAAAGCGGCTGTCCCTAAAGCAACCGCTGATTTCCAAATAAAAAGCAATGTCTTTTTACACAATGTTTCCTTCTTATCTTTGTTGGATTTATGCCCCTGTTCCGCTTGCTATTTCCTGCGTTTAGAGTGATTAATAACACTACCAGAAACGCCGCCCAAGAGACGGCACAGAAAGGAGACATTTTATGCAGACAAAAAACTTAAAAGTAGCTTACACCAGCCGCCATACGAAATCCTCTTATACTTCCGTCCCGAAAATACAGATGGAAGGGAAATGGCTTGAGGAACTTGGATTTGCCATCGGCACACTCCTCAAGGTAGAATTTGAGGAAGGCTCCATCCGCATCCGCCCCCTGACGGAAGAAGAAGCGGCAGAACGCAGACAGCAGGAGCTGAAAGCGGAGCTTGACCGCAAATCTGCGGAACTGAAACAGGTACAGCTCGGCCTTGCTGCCGCCTATGCCGGCCTTTCCCCGGAACTCTCCCAAGTTGCAGAATCCAAATCCCCGTATTCTCCTTCCGGCAGGAAGTCCAAAAAGTCTGAAAAAACCAAATAACCGCCGCCATATCACTCTGGCACCTTCCATTTTTGCAGGGGATACCTCTCCCCTGCTTTTTATGCTTCCTCCGTCAGTGTATAAGTGATTTTCATTGTCTTATCGACCGTTTTGATCACCGCCGAGGAAAGGTTGTTGATGGAAGCAAGGTACGGCGTCAGCAGGTACGCTGTGCGGTATTCATTCCCATAGCTGCCTCCCCATCCGAACAGGAAATGCTTGTACTGGAACAGCGGCGTTGCCGCATCATTCAGCCTTGCGCTCCCCTGCGTATGGATGACCGCATCCGCCGCAGTAATCTGGAAATCCCCGGCTACAATCAGATCCCCTACCAGAGTCATATACACTTCACAGGAGCCAGCCTCGCATAACGGCTTCCATTTGGATGTGAATCCAAATTCAATCAGCGTGACATCCGCCTGATTGGAAAGGTTAATCTTGTAAATACCCTTCTTATCATAAGCGGGGACATACAGATACCCGTTCCTCACACAGCATTTGACTACCCGCTCCGGATAAGTGGTGTTCCCGTCCCGGTTCCCCACATCCATCAGCTTTGCATTGGACAGCGTCCACTCCCCTTCCGTAAAGGAATAATCCGTTTTGGAAATTTTGATCCACACCATCGTAGCGCTGCCGGAGGAATTCCCTTCATTAGAAAAGCCATACCAGTACCCGTCCCTTCCATCCATGAATTCCCCATAAAGCATATAATCCCCAAGGAAATGGAAAGTCTGTGTGGTCAGCACTTTATCCTCCAGAACCGTATAGGTTGAATCATCCAGTTTCTCATTCAGCCCGATGCTAAAAACAGGAATGCGGATTTTCTTGATCTGCACGCTGGAATCTTCCGAGGTAATGGAATACAGGATATTATTCTCAAAATCCACTTCCACCGTCTCAAACAGCACCATCTGTTTTGCCTTTGGGATGTCCCCGATATCCGCAGCTTTCAGCAGGAGGAACGTGCTGGCATCCCCTGCAAGGCTTCCGTATCCGTTTTCCCCTCCTTTGGCGCTCGTCAGGGCGATTGCCGCTATCGTCCCGTTCCCTTGGCTCGGCGTAAATTCCCATACAAATTTGTACCCGTTCTCCAGCGCCTTGCTCTCCGTTGTGTTCAGGCTTCCCCGTGCTGTATTCGTTGTTGCATTGACATTATTGGAAGCATAGGCCACCGGAAGGTTATCCGACAGGGCGTAAATATTGTCCGCATCCTCTTCCAGAGTTTTTGAGAAAAGAAGGATGCCCCCGATCATGTTCGGGCAGATTGGGAGCAGGCTCCCATTCCACAATACGGCGTCATCGTACTCCCCCGTGGCTTGGTAAAAAATCCCCATCGGATTTAAGCCGAGAATGTTATTGACTGCATTC
This sequence comes from Lachnospiraceae bacterium, assembly GCA_009911505.1. Classification (GTDB taxonomy): domain Bacteria; phylum Bacillota; class Clostridia; order Lachnospirales; family Lachnospiraceae; genus Roseburia_B. The sequence continues at coordinate 5,634 of QXXL01000195.1, forward strand.
GTTACCATATTTTCTTCTGTGATGGTTTCTGTCTCAGAGGTATTCACATCCGTCAGCTCCACAACCATCGTCCCTTTTAATTTCATTTCAGACCTCCTGTCCCATGACCACCGGGCGGCAGAACGCGCCGATGGCATATTTTCCTGCCACATGGTCACTGTAGCTTCTCTGTACCAGCTCCATTGTTTCCATCTTTACGGTTTCCCCATAGCCTCTCGCCTGAATGCCTCCGCCGATCATAAATCTTGCCGCTGTCTCTTCTATATTGATCCTGCCGTCCCAAGCCGCTGCCGCCGCCATTGCCTGACCGCTGACTGCCGCAATGCAGCCTCCGGTATCCACGCTGCCCGTCCCATTCGACATCCGCAGGTACACCTCAAAGGTGTTCGTGATATTCGGGATGACATTGTCAATCGGATAATAGAGGGAAAAAGTATGCTTCCCGCTGTGCCAAGTTTCCGCCGGATGGTGGAGCAGTATCTCCTCATCATTGAATACGAAGGTCACAATGGCTTCCGCCATGCCGTCTTCCTTCCAAGTGACCGGAAGCTCCACCTCAATGGTAATGCCATCATCCCCCGTCCCCATTCCGGTGCTGCCGGATTCATCCGTGTCTCCAGTTTCCGCATCCCTGGCTCCTGCAGTCCCATCTGCATTGGCCGGAATTACGATGCTTCCCTTTGCGCTTGCTTCCCGGTCTTCCTGTACCGCTGTCACATCCACAATTACCTGCCCGAAGAACTGTACATGGGTTTCCTCCGATGATGCAAACTCGATGCTGACAATCCGCACGTCACTGTCAGCGATTGTATAAGCGGACGCATTCGTAAACGTGTGAATGCCGATTTTTCCCGCTTCAATCTGGTTCAGCAGCCCGGAAATGTTCTTGTCATTCTTGCTCTTGGCCTGTGCAAGCCGGGGATTCTTTCCCACGCACCGGATGGACTGTCTTCCGCCGATGCGGTGTTCGATGGATGTAATACAGGCAGTCTGCGTCCCGTCTGCCTGACCGCCGGAAAAAGTCAGCACATCCCCTAAGTCCAGCGCTGGGTTCCCTATCGTAGACGAATCAAACGGGACATAAGATATAACAGACAGGTCTGCTAAAATATTTTCACAAAGCATCCGCCGCGTTTCCTCAAGGCCGAACTGCAGGAGCGGGTTGACGCCAAGATTCATGGTCAGCCCGTCATCCGTTTCCAGCGCATAATATTCCGCCGTCTGCGTCCTCAGATTCGTGGAACTGACCGCCGTATACCTCGTAATAAAATCAGAAAAGCTGCTGGAAAACCGATGCCTTCCTTTTATCTCCAATACTGGGACCGTACCGTATTTGCGAAGCTCAAGGCGTCCCTCCCTGTTGATGCAGAAAAAACCGCCCAACACCTGTGCAACAAAATACAAAACATCCCGGTACGTCTCGATATCATTTTCCGGGTAGATGGAAAGAAGCTCCGCCCCATTCGGCATCGCTTCAATCTCTTCTTTGGTATGCGCCAGTTCCACATTGCAGGCCCCGCAGCACAGTTCAAGAAAAGCATAGGCATTTCCCACGGTTTCAAACCCGTTAAAGCTCTTCTCAAACCGGAGCATATAATCATATGCTTTCAGTTCCAGTGTTTTCAGATGCCTGTTTGCTTCGCTGACTTCAAAAATGCCCATCGGGATTTCCTCAAAAGTCCCGTCCGGCAGCCGGAAATGGCAGGACAGCTCCACCTTCGCATCTTCCAGCGTATAACGGTCAATCTGCGAAAAGAGCGTAATCCCCATCTCTGACGCATACACCGTCCCGATTTCCAGCTCCGTGCTTCCGCAGCACTGCGCTGTGATATACCCGCTTCCCTTTACGATATCACGGTACCCGAAAGGATACTCTTTTCCTGCTTTTGTTGTAATTTTCCCCGTCCAGTAATATTCTCTGGTGTTCTCCTGCACCGCCTGCAGGAATGTCTCGCTTACCGGGTACATGGAAACACCCCTTTCCGCTATAATTCGTTCAGCGTAAATGACACCGTCCACAGCCCTTTCTTGGAAGTATCCTTATAAAGTTTTGCTTTGAATCCTGTCACATACATCTCTGTTTCCTTAAGTGCAAGCTCCTCCGTATCAAAATACTGGACGGCAATCTTTTCCTGCTTGGAAAACGCCGTCAGCCGCGCAAGCCATGCGGCGCTCACAGAAAAAGACACTGCAATCGTAACCACTCCCGTCCTTACCACATCCCTCTGCGTTGTCCCAGCTTCTGTCTCCCCGCCGGAATCCGCCTCCACATCGGTAAGCCCAAGATCATACGAATCGGGGAGCGGGAGCGCAGTGCCTTCCATTGTCAGATACTGCATAAATGCCATTCCTATCTCCCTCCGCTCCTTAAATTTGTCCTCTGCTGTGCGCTTACCACAATCTCATCCAGCATTGCGCCTCCGAGATAAACAGGGATGACGATGTCCCCGCCCTGCCCGTTCATATCCCGGATAGCCGCTGTAATCGCCGATGTCAGCCCTGCCAGACTGCTGCCTGCCGCCGCTCCCGCAGAGTTTTCTGCATCTGCCATGCCGGAAGCTACCCTCGGATTAATGACCATATCTTCCGATACGCCCCGGACAGCCTTCTCTATCAGCCCCCGGCTCCCTTCTATGCCTCTGGCAAGCCCCTTCATAAAGTCCGGCATCCAAGACTCATACTCCGTAAGCGGCCCTTCATCCGGCACGGAGAAATGGAGGAACGATTTAATCTTATTTGCCACATCCGAAACCGCATCCCCGACTGCGCCGATGCAGCTCCTGATCCCGTTGACAATCCCCATGATGATATCCTTCCCCCACTGCAGTGCTTGGGAAGGAAGGGAGGTAATGAACCGGATCGCTTGGTTAAACCTGTCCCTAATGGCTGATACGATATTGCCCATCGTGCCTTTGATTCCGGTGAGCATATTCTGGAATGCACCTGTAACTGTATTTTTGATGCCGTTCACGATGGATGTGACGGTATTCTTAATACTGTTCCATACCGTGGAAACCACCGTCTTAATCGCATTGACCACTGTCGTGACCGCCGTTTTAATGGCATTCCAGACCGTGACAATCACTGTCTTTATGGCATTGACTGTTGTGGTAATGACCGTCTTTATCGCATTCCATGCCGTGGTAAGGAACGTCTGGATTGCCGTGACCACCGTAGTGATTACCGTCTTGATGGCATTCCAGACCGTAGTCACCACCAGTTTGATTGCATTAAGCACCGTGGTAATGACAGTCTTATACAGGTTGAAATACGTTGTGATAATAAGTCTGATCGCTTCCGCAGCCGCGGAAAATATCAGCCTGATAGCTTCCCATATCCCGGAGAAGAATGTTTTAATTCCCTCCCATATGCTCTTAGCTGCCGCAGAAATTGCTTCCCACGCTGCTGTAAAAAACGCTTTCAGCCCTTCCCATACAGCAACTGCCGCTTCCTTAATCTGGTTCCAGAGGTTGATCCAGAACTCCCGGAATTCCTCACAGTTATTCCACAGATAGATAAATGCGGCCACAAGCGCTGTAATAGCTGCAATAACCAGAACAATCGGGTTGGCAAGCATGGTGGTATTTAAAGCGGCGAATGCGGTTTTTACCGTATTGATAACTCCCGCAATCTTTGGTACGACTGTCATGATCGTGCCGACTGCAGAGATGACTTTCCCAACCACGATAAGGACCGGCCCCAATGCCGCCGCCAGCAGCGCCACCGTCACAATGACTTTTTTCGTCCCCTCGTCCATGCCGTTGAGCCAGTCCACAAAGATCTGCACCCAACCGACAATCTGCTTGATGGCCGGCATCAGAAGCTCACCGAAGGAGATTGCCAGACCTTCCAGTGCGGATTTTAAAATAGTAAGCTGCCCCTGAAGGTTATCAAGCTGCGTATCCGCCATCTGCTGCGCCGCCCCGCCGCTGTCAATGATTGACTGCTGGAGATCATCCCATGTGCTGCCCGTATTGGCAAGCAGGGCATTCACGGAAGCAAGGTCAGTCTTATTGAAAATGGTGCTGATGATATTGGACTTCTCTGCAGAAGTCATCCCGTCCATGCTCCTATTCAGATCCCCAAGGATGTCATTGAGGGAGCGCATATTCCCTTCGGAATCATAAACATCCACGCCGAGCTTTTCCATGCTCGCCGCCGCTTTGTCTGTCGGGTTCTGCAAGGACAGGATGACATTCCTAAGATGCGTCCCTCCTTCTGCCCCCTTGATGCCGTTGTTGGCAAGGATTCCGAGCGCAGTATTCAATTCCGCTGTGCCGCCCTTTACGGACTTGGCTGTCGCACCGATGGTAAGGATTCCCTCGCCAAGCTGTGCAACGGAAGTATTGGTGGTAGATGCGGTCTTTGCCATCTGGTCTACCATCATCTCCGCTTCATCCACGCCCATGCCGAGGGCTGACATAGCATCCGTTACCATATCGGAAGCAGAAGCAAGGTCAATCCCCCCTGCCGCCGCCAAGTTCAGGACAGTCGGCAGGGTATCGCACATCTGCTGCGTATCGTATCCGGCAAGCGCAAGGTAATTTAGTGCCTCGGCACACTCTTTTGCAGAAAAAGCGGTCTCCGCGCCCATCTTCTTGGCAAGCTCGGACAGTGTGGACATGGTGTTGACCGTCTGCCCGTCTACCTGCGACATGGAATCCTTTGTGATCCCCATCGTTGCCTGCACCTGCGACATGGCGGATTCAAAATCTGCCGCCGTGGTGACCGCCGCCGTGCCAAGCCCTCCAACCGCCGCTGTTACAGGTATCAGCTTCTTCCCGGCTTCCGATATGCTGCTCCCAGCGCTCTTTAATTTTTCGCCCGTAGCTGCAATCTTCTGCATGGCCACAGCCGACTGGTTTGCCTGAGTTTCCAGCCGCTTCAGTTCCTGCTCCGTTTCTATAATTTCCCTTTGGAGCGCATCATACTGCTCCTGCGAAATCTCCCCGTTTGCAAGCGCCGTGTTTGCCTGTTCTGCAGCCGTCTTTAAGGTGGCGAGCTTTTCTTTGGTGTCCTCCACCGCCTGTCCGAGAAGCCTGTGTTTCTGCGCCAGCAGTTCCGTGTTGCCCGGATCGAGTTTCAGGAGTTTTTCTATGTCCCGGAGCTGTGACTGCGTATTCCTGATTTCGGAATTCACGCCTTTAAGGGCATTCTGCAGCTTCGTGGTATCACCGCCGATTTCTACCGTAATGCCCTTGATCCTGCTTGCACCCATGCTTTCCACCTCCTCAAAACGGGCATAAAAAAAGGAGCATCACTGCCCCATATACGGAAAAAGCACCGACATTTCTGCCGATGCTCTATGTAAGATTATGCCTTTTTAGTTCTGTACATTATAGCCTGCATATCATAATATACTCTTCATCATTCTCGTCAACAATCTCAAACCCAACTTTTTTATACATATGAACAGCGTAGTTCATCTTTTGAACTGCTAATGATGCTTGTTTGTACCCCTGTTTTTTTAGTTCCAGCAGCATTCTTTTCATCAATGCAGTTCCAATACCTTTTTTTCTGTATTGTTGCAGAAGTGATATCGCAAATGAAGGAGTTTTATTATCAACATGACCATAATCATTCATAATGCGGACCCACACCGCACCAGCTATCACATTGTCAGCTTCGGCAATAAAGCAGATATCTCCTTTTTGTTTACCGAAATCTGTGACATATACCTGCAGTTCCAGCAAATTGATTATATCTCTTGCTGGTGCTTCTATCCCTTCCGGGATAAAAATTGCTTCATACAAAAATTCATCCAACACTTTTACTTCTTCTTGTTTTAATTCTCTTATTCTATAATCCATATAACTCTACAATTTATCATTTTATATAGCCATCATACCTTGTCTATACCAGCAGATTCTCATCTCCCCAAGATTTCATATAATCAAGAACGGATAAAAAGCTCTTCCCAAGATCAGTTAACGTATACTCCACCCGTGGAGGAACCTCACAGAAATCATGCCGGGTAATGAAGCCATCTGCTTCCAGCTCCCGGAGCTGCTTCGTAAGGGAGCTTTCTGTAATTTCCCCTATCTGGCGGCGAAGCTGCCCGAAACGCCGGATATCACACTTTCCAATATACCAGAGAAGCTCGATCTTATATTTCCCTCCCAGTAATTTCTGCACCATAGAAATCGTCTTACAACGGTTTGCTGCTTCTTCCGATTTTCTCATTTCTCCATCTCCTTCCCTCAACATCATACCCTATTCTGCGCCAAAATAAAAGGTACTGCAAAAAAGTACAGTACTTTTCTTTTTGGTGTGCTTTGCTATAATCATCCTAACGGGACAGCAATATACAGGTTTGCCTCGTTGCCTGTACATAATCTTAATTTGATTTGAGGTGGTTATCATGCATTACACAGGAACAATCTGGCGTCCGCCCTATGAAGCAGACTCGCTTCTGCTGGAAGTAACAGCGGGCTGTACCCATCATAAGTGCAAGTTCTGTACCCTGTACAGTGATTTGCTGTTCAAATTCAGAATGTCTCCTATGGAAGACATAGAAGGCGATTTACTGGAAGCTCAGGTTCTGCGTACAAATCCCTATTCAAAAATGTTAACCCGCCTGCAGGGAAAAGAAAAACCGGAGCCAATTCACCGTGTTTTCTTAACAGGAGCCAACCCATTTGTCCTGAAAACAGAAAAATTACTTGAAATCGCATCCCTCATTCACAAGTATTTCCCCTCTGTTAAATCCATTGGGTGCTTCGCCCGCATTACGGATTCCATAAAGAAGACAGATGATGAGCTGATCCGGCTTCGGCAGGCAGGATACACCGGGCTGACCATCGGTGTTGAAACAGGAGATGATGATGCACTTGCCTTTATGCGTAAAGGATATACTTCCAAGGATATTCTAACCCAATGCAAAAGATTAGAGCAGGCCAGTATCGAATATGGTTTCTTCTATCTGACCAGTATTTCCGGTAAAGGACACGGCGAAATCGGAGCAAAATTATCCGCAGAAATATTCAATCAACTTCATCCGTTCCTAATTGGCCCGAATATGCTGACAGTTTATCCGGAATCCGATTTATATCAGGAAATCCAAAACGGAAACTGGCAGGAAGAGAGTGAGCTGGAAAAATATCGTGAACTCCGTACCCTTGTGGAAAATCTGAATATATCCACCTATTTCGCCGCAATGGGGGCTTCCAATGCTTTCCAGCTCAGAGGACATTTGCCGGAGGATAAGCCGAAATTGTTGGAAACATTTGATAAAATCATTTCCGAAGTCAGCGAAGAAGATCTGAGAAATTACAGAAAAAATCTCCCGCATCTGTAATTCTGAAAATCCGGCAGAGAATACCGTATTCCCTGCCGGAATATTTTAAAAACGGTCCATGTCCTCCTGTGTCGCAAGCGCAGCATATTTATGCTCATCGTTCCTGCTTTCGATATACATATCATTGATCAATCCTATGGAGAGAAGCTCCAGATCCGCTATGGACAGCCCCAACTGTACACATCTTAACAGGAACAGCGGCGTTGTCATTTCGCGCTCTGTTGGGCGAAGTTTTTTTTAGCTTCAGCATCCGTCTTGACATTCAGCCCCCAAAGCTCAATCAGCTTCGGCAGCACTTGGTAAATGGAAAATGTGTTAAAACCGTCCAGCCATTCCTCCGGGGTATCCGGTATGGATGGGTCAGCGTGCTTTGCCATAACAAATGCGATATTTTCAAACATCTCCAAGCTGAACAGGTCAAGGCTGCTCTCTTCTTCCTTCTGCCCTCCCACGCTTTTTTCAAGCACACGCAGATCCTTATAAATATCCCTTTGGAATTTCAGCCTGTAAATACGGGGAATCGCCGCGCTTGCCTTAAACGCCACCTGCTGCCCATCAATCTCGATTTTTTTCATAATGCTCATCCTTTTTCCATCTCCTTTACGCATTTTCTGTATTTGAAGTTTCCTCCGGCGTTGGGGAGGCATTCGACTCATAAACGGATTTATACCAGTTATTGTAAACCGCCTCCGTAGTTGCATCCCCGGTCTTGGCTTTCACATACCCGTTTGCCATCGGCCTTGCTTTTACGGTCAGCGTCTCTGTCTGCACTTCCTTATCTTCCTCATTGGTCTTTGATTCAATGGACGGGCGGGAAGCGGAGCAGTTATACAATACATGGCGGATTTTACGGATATCCCCGTCAAACTCAAACAGTAATGCAAAGCTGCCTGTCTCGCTGTTTGCATTTTCCACAAGCACCTGATTGGCATCCGTTTCTTCCTTCAGGATATCCGTCCGGAAGGATTCCGGGATCATGGCAAGCTCCAGATCGCCGTCATATCCCTGATTGTTATTGATCACATAGTATTCCACCCCATCCGCATAAAATGATTCCGGTTCCCCTGTCGGGTCCATGCTGATGGAAACCGCACCGGGCATTGCCACAGGCGCGGCAAACGACACTGTCCCGTCCTCCGCTGCCGTAATCGGCGCATAGTGGACATTGCAGATATTGAATTTTACTTTGTTCTTTTTATTGGACACTCCTATACCTCCATCTCATAAAGCACTTCATACAGTTTTTCTGACTCAATCCATACTTCGCTTTTCTCATAAAATATACCGTAACTGTCAAGGACAGCCTCCACCGCTTCTTCTAAGCTGACATCTTTTTGGTCAGTATAAAGTTCTATATTTAAACGGCTGGCTTTATAATAAACCTTCCCGTCCGCTGCGAAGTTCCTGCTGTTCGGATAGAGGAACACCACGAATGGCGGATCGGGGGATTCCCCTTCCACAAAATGGTCATATGCGGACGGAAGCCCCATTTTACTGATCATTTCCATTACTTCATCATGTGTCATGGCTTAAGCCCCCTCTCAATCCGTTCCAGCAGTTCTTCCTCGCCCTTTGCCTCCGCCGGGGCGATATGGGGGATGGCAGCCACCCTGCCGCCCCCGCGCTTGGCATGCCCATGCTCCAGAAGATGTGCAATCTGGTAACGGTCTTTCGAATGCACCGTAATGACAAGCCCATTGCTGCTCTCCTTCGTCTTTTTTGCCGCCCAACTTTTCTTATACTTCCCCGTCCGCGATGGCGCACCGGCCTGTATTTCCTTTTTGACCGTCTTCGCCGATTCCGTCACCGCTTCCTTGACTGTATCCGAAGCAAGGTCAGCATATTCCAGCAGACCTTCCATTATGGCATCCGCCATCGCATCAACGCTTACCCTTTCTCCCGCCATATTTCCTCACCTCTTTACCAGCGCCGCCCGGATTTTCACGGTTTTATTTTTATACTGCACGTTGTCGATCAGGGAAATATTATAAATCTTTCCCCGGAACAGGATACGGTAATGCTCCGTATCCATAGCGGCAATCTCCGAACAGTGCCGGACGACAAAATTTATCTCCGTCTGTGCATTGACCTGTGCCGCTTCCCAATATTCCTTTCCCGACAGGTTATTGGCATAGGCGGCGCAGGAATAGCAGTCTGACCAGTTTAAGATGTGGTTTCCATTCTTATCCGTGCCTGCTTCGCTTTTCTGGAACGTAATGCGTTCCCGCATCAGCTCTATCATCAGAACGCCTCCTTCCGCACGGAGAACAGCAGATACTTGAGCGTTTCTGTCATAGCCCTGTGGTCAGCTTCTTCCCTATGCTCATACAGATACGCAATGGCATAAAGCTCCGCCGTCCTGACAATATCCGTATACGTCTCCAGTTCCTCCGCAGGCCGTCTGCTTACCTCCAGAACCAGATGTTCCGCAGTACACATAAACTGGAGGATTGACTCATCCTCATCCGATGAGTCAACCCTCAGATACTGCTTGGCTTCCTTCAGTGTAACCACCATTCCTGCCGCCCTCCCTCATTTAAGTTGTTTTCGCTTTCACATCCAGCGTTTTTACTGCTTCAGAGAGGATCAGCTTGCCGTCCACACGTTCACAGGCAAGGAATCCCACCTGCCCTGTTGCGGCATACAGTTCATTCAATCTCTTGAAACTCCTGCCCTGACGGTCAGCAATCCAATAATAGCTGTAATCACCGAATGCCATGACACGTTTTCCCTCCGCCAACTCCGGAACATAGATGGAAGTACGATACGGACGGTTCAAAATCCTGTCCGGCTCGCCCTCACGCACGCTCGGCTGCCAGATATAATTCCCGTTGCCGTCTTTCAGTTTGCGGATAGCCTTGACCGTGGAATCGTTCAGGAGCCATGACGCCTTATTGCGGTACGGCGCGCGGAGGGAATAATACAGGTCCATGACATCATCAAACGTGATGCTCACGGTTGCTGCGGTTACCCCTGTCTCTGCGCCGCCCGTGGTGTTAAATAACCCGATGGGCTTACCCTGACCGTCACCGACAAAAAATGCTTCCTCCTCTTTCGCACCGATCCTGCGTCCGAACTCCTTGGAAATATACTGTTCGATATTAAACACCGAATCATTCAGAAGCTCATCGGATACCTTAATCATGGTAGCCAGCTTATAGGCGCCGATGGAAGTCTGTCCGAAGCTGTCATCGCTTTCCGGGAACTGCCCTTCCTCATCGATCCATGCCGCCTCCCCTTTGCTCGTCACAATCGGGATCTTGCGGTCACCGCTGGAGGTGCGGATCACTGTCGCAAGGCTTCTGAAGAACACCTCATCCTGCAGGGACTCCACCAGCTTTTTCTCATATTCATCCGGCACGAGATAGCCGCCCTCGGAATCCGTGCCAATGGAAAGAGCGTTCTGGACATCATAGGAAATCCTGTTCCTCATGCCGTTCCAGAACGCTCTCTTATACTCTTCCGTGGCCCTCCCGGTTTTAACCTCCCCGTCAATCCTTCCATTCGGCTGGTTCGTGATCGGTGTGCTGGTTGCCCTTGCCAGTTCCGCATCGATGGCAGCCTGCCGTTCCAGCCGCTCAATCTCCTTTCCGAGATTGACCACATCCGCTTCCATCCGGTCATATGCTGCCGCATCCTCGGCAGACACAAACCCGTCCGCCGTCCTCTTGGCATCCAGAAACTTCTTCGCTGCTTCCCATGCCTTCGCCCTTTTTTCCCTCATTTCTAATACCTTACTCATATTATTTCGTCCTCCTTCAATGTGTTAAGAGACTCAGTCTCTTCTCTAACTGGTCAACGGGTACCATCGGCTTTCCATCCGAAACTTTGGAAAGAAAAGAATTATCCATTGCTTTCCGTGAAAACAGCACGGAATCCTGCTGGAACGGGAGTTTCTTTCCCGCCCCTTCTTTCCCCTCTGTTTTCTCCGGCTCCTTCGGCGGATTTTTCCCTTCCTCACTGCCGGAATCAAACAGAATCCGGTCTGCGAATCCAAGCTCCACCGCTTTCTTGGCATTGAACCAAGTCTCGTCATCCATCATGTGGGAAAGCCTCGCACGGGAAAGCCCAGTTTTCCCCTCGTAGGCATTTAAAATAGACTCCTTGACTTCATTCAGCATGGCAATGGCCCTCTCCATATCTTTTGCATTGCCGACTGCAAGAGTAGCCGGATTGTGGATCATCATCATCGCCACCGGGGACACAAGGACGGTATTACCCGCCATCGCAATCACGGATGCCGCCGATGCTGCAAGCCCGTCAATCTTTATGGTCACGTTCCCCTTGTAGTCACGGAGCATATTGTAGATCTGCGCCGCCGCAAATACATCCCCGCCCGGAGAATTCAGCCATACCGTGATGTCCCCTTCCCCGGCATTCAGCTCATCCTTAAACAGCTTGGGGGTGACTTCGTCCCCATACCATGTCTCATCCGAAATCTCCCCGCTTAAAAAGAGCGTCCTCTCCGTGGAAAATCCGCCCTCATTTTTTACCCAGTTCCAAAACTTCCGTTTCATCGCTTGCCTCTCTTTCTTTGATTTTGTGCCGGAGTCTCCTGCCCGGTTCCCTCCGCCCCTTCCGTCTGCCCTTTCCCTGCAAACATCCCGGCATCTGCAAGTTTCGTCATCGCGCCGTTGATCAGATACAGGTTTCCGCCTTCCTCATCGGAAATCGGGTTCATGTTCTCCATCTCCCGGATATCGTTTGCGGAAAACCACCCATTCTGCCGGCCCGTGGCATACCCGTTCATACGGGACTGGTAATCACCCCGGAGCAGGCCGTCCACATTCAGCTTGATAAAATATTTGTTTTTCTCGCCCGGAAGCAGGAGCGATTTCTGAAGCGACTGCTCCCACCGGATTACCCACGGGTCAAGCGTATATTTTACAAACTCCAGAGACTGCTGCTCAATATTGGAGAAACTGGATTTTTCCAGATCCCCTACCATGTGCGGCGGGATACGGTACAGCCTTGCGATCTCATTGATCTGGAATTTCCTTGTTTCCAGAAACTGTGCTTCCTCCGGCGGTATCCCTATCTGCTGGTATTTCATGCCCTCCTCCAGAACGGCAATCTTATGGGCATTATTGGTACCCCGGTATACGGAATTCCAAGATTCCCTGACCTTTGACGGGTCTTTCAGGACGCCGGGATGCTCCAGCACGCCGCCGGGATTCGCACCATTGGCAAAAAAACTCGCGCCGTACTCCTCACAGGCAAGCGTCATGCCCACGGCATTTTTTGCCATAGCAATCGGCGAGTACCCGATCAGCCCGTCAAACCCAAGCCCCGGAATATGAAGCACATCCTCCGCCCGCAGCTTGATATCCCCATAGTCCTTGAACATGGGGTTCTCGTTAGTATCCCTCGAATACACATAATAAATCCGCCCCCGGTTATCCCTGTCCACATCCATCTTGTTGGGGAGAAGCGGATACAGCCCAAGCACTCTGCCGCTTCCGTCCCTCACAATCTGCGCGTAGGCATTCCCCCAGAGCAGAAGATGGCTCATCAGCGTTTCCCGGAACACAAAAGAAGTCATCTCCGGGTTCGGCTCATCGTGAAGCAGATAATACAGCGGATGGTCATACACCAGCTCTTTCCCTCCATCTTTGTATTCATATACATGCAGTGGCAGCGAAGCTACCGTCTCCGCCAGAATCCTCACACATGCATAGACCGCCGTGGTCTGCATTGCCGTCTTCTCATTAACAGGTTTGCCGCTTGTTGTCCGCCCGAACATAAACGAATATCCACTTCCGGCTGTGTTGACCGGCTTATCCCTCGCCTGACCAAAACCGAAAAAACTCCTGATTCCCATTCACTACCTCCTAAAATTGAACGCAAAAAAGGCACCTGCATTCCTGTAAGTGCCTGTGACTTCTGTATTCATTTTCAAAAATTATTTCCAGTGTTTCAATTGTGAAAGATACCCATCAAACTGGGTGCGCCGATCTTCGTCTTTCTGATTGTCTGGATTCGGCATATGGCTGACAAGGTAATCCAGCAGCGACTCCTTTGACTCATATGCAAATTTTCCATCCGCATAACACCATTTGCAGTAGTCTTCATTATAGCTTCCATCCTTTTCGCGGCTGATCAAACTATCTTCATTCAAAGGCATACCGCAGCATTGGCAAATAAGCTGCCGTGGAGTCCCTAACAGTGTATTAATTGATATATTGAATTCTTTTGACAGCATTTTCAATGATTCTGTATCCGGCTGTGTCTCGCCGTTCTCCCAACGGCTGACAGCCTGTCTGCTGATCATCAGACGCTCCGCCATCTGCTCCTGCGTCAGACCGTTCTTTTCACACAGATTCTTAATGATATCCTGTATTTCCATCCCTACTCCTCCTGCTGAATAATGTATTTTCATTATAAATTTGTGCTTGATACTTGGCAAGCAACACGCTGTTTCTGTCATTCAGCAAACTGGAATTTTATCAAATTTTTTTACTGTAAACAAAACATTTTAAGGGAACTTTACCTTTTGGCATTTCTAATACAATTTCCTTTTCTTCCACTCTCTCAAATCCTCTGTGCTCATAAAACTGATATGTGCAAGCGTCATCAGTGTATAAATAAAGTATTTTCCCCTTTTCCTTTTCTTCTAAAGCATTAAGCAGCGCAGTGCCTATACCCTTGATTTTGCAATCAGGATCTGCCGCAAGAAATATGATTTCACCATCTGGTGAATTAGATTTCAAATAATGTTCTAACTGTTCTTTTGTGGTATCCTCATAAAGACCTGCTCCACCCTTAAAGAAAATATTTTGTATCACATCAACAAATTTGACATAGATTTGTTGAAAAAAGTCCTGCTGTTTCTTTTTTTCGCCTTTAATCTCTGCCAACATAACCCCTACAAATTCATTGTCTACATATGCTGCAAAAATCTGTGTCGCACGATTGATTTCAAGATACCAAAAATATCTTCCATAGGCGTTAAGCAAAAACCGATTGTTCAAATACCAGTCAAAGTGCATACCCTTAATTGCAAACTGAATTGCTTTTTTATAATCCTTTTTTTGAATATCTTTAATTTCAATTTTCAAAACTATACCTCGCTGAATTCACGATTTTACTTTTTCTGCACTTTCCCGGCAAACCACATTTTTATCAAGCAATATCATACCCTGCTCTCATTAAAACATCTATTGCCTTTTGAAAGTTTTCCTGTTTGACAAGAATATAATCTGTATTATAAGTTGAAACAGCGAATATTCCAATTTTATTTTCTGCCAATACTTTTGATAGCTTCGATAAAATTCCAATCAAAGAAAAATCAAGTATTCCTTGAATACGAAACCCTTTCCAACCATCATTTCGTTCAGTTGTATGTGGTGGAGTATTATCGGTCAGGCAGACAAGTGAAATTTCTTCATCAGTTTTTCCAATGAAGAAGAAATTGCTATTTAAATCTATATCAGTAATAGCGCCCACTTTGCAAACCGTTAAATCACAATCCAACTTCTTTAGTTCCATTTTTATCTCTCCTCAAATCCCGATTCGTTGAAATCAGTATAGCACTTCCGGCATAATATTAAAACACCAAAATGCCCCTATTATCATAGACACTTCCCTCACTCCCGCCATGACGGATCGCACGGTCAAGTGCCATGACTGTGGCAACTGCGGCATCAATCTTCTCCGTAGATTTTTCTTTGTCCATCTTGATATTTCCCGCTGGGTCCTGCCTTACAAATACGTTGTCCATCATCCAGCGCAGCACCTTATGACCGCCGTGTGCAATCCGTTCCTCCAGCGTCAGCTTCATCAGTTCCTTTGTCGGCGGGCTCATATCCTTATATCCCTGTCCGAATGGTACAACCGTAAATCCCATGCCTTCCAGATTTTGCACCATCTGGACTGCGCCCCAACGGTCAAAGGCGATCTCCTTGATGTGGTATTTCATGCCGAGTTTTTCAATGAACTGCTCGATAAATCCGTAATGGATGACATTCCCTTCCGTAGTCTGCAGGCATCCCTCCATCACCCACACATCATACGGCACGTGATCCCGCCGGACACGCAACCGCATATTGTCTTCCGGAATCCAGCAGAACGGCAAAATGATATATTTTTCCTCGTCATTTCTTGGAGGAAATACAAGCACGAATGCTGTGATATCCGTGGAACTGGAAAGGTCAAGACCGCCGTAGCATTCTCTCCCTGTAAGCTCATCCTCATCCACTGGAAACGCACAGGCATCCCATTTATCCATCTGCATCCACCGTGTACTCTGCTTTACCCACTGGTTCAGCCGGAGCTGACGGAACACATTTTCCTCTGCAGCATTCTCCCTCGCACTGATATAAGCGTTCTGTACCTTTTCCAGATCAATCGTATATCCGAGGGAAGGATTCGCTTTAAACCATGTCTCCTCTTTCGTCCAGTCCTCATCATCTGAAGCACCGTAAATAACGGGATAAAAAGTCGGATCAATCTTCCTTCCCTCCATGATATCCACCGCCTTCTGATGCTGTTCAAAACACACAGAATTCCTGTCCGTCCCGGCTGTTGTGATCAGAAAGAACAGCGGCTGTGTTCTGGCATCGCCGGAGCCTTTCGTCATAACATCAAACAGCTCCCTGTTCGGCTGCGCATGCAGCTCATCAAAAATAACTGCATGGACATTCAAGCCATGCTTTGTATATGCTTCCGCCGACAGCACTTGGTAGAAGCTGTTAGTCGGCTTATATACAAGCCTCTTCACGGACATGACTGGCTTGATTCTTTTTTTCAATGCTGGACACTGGTCCACCATATCTACAGCCACATCAAATACGATGGAAGCCTGCTGGCGGTCAGAAGCACAGCCATACACCTCTGCGCCCCACTCGCCATCGCCGCAGGTCATATAAAGAGCAACAGCCGCCGCCAGTTCCGACTTTCCATTTTTCTTTGGTATCTCACAGTAACAGGTATTGTACTGGCGGTATCCATTTTCTTTGACCGTGCCGAACAAAGTACGGATAATCTGATCCTGCCACGGAAGCAGTTCAAACGGAATGCCTCTCCATTTCCCCTTCGTATGCTTCAGGCAATTTATAAACTGAACCGCATGGGCCGCTTTTTCTTCATCAAACACTATTTCGCACCACCCCTCACAAGCAGAAGTTCCATCTCATCGCTCTGCTTATCGTCTCCGTCATTTGCCGTGATCCTGCTTCTGGCGGAAGGCGTCAGACCAAACTGTTCGCAGAATTTATTCATAATCTTAAGGTAAGTCTGGGCAATAGAAACCTGCGGCACCTGCTGCCAGTACCCGCTTGGTGTCTTCACAATTGTGCCATGCTGTGAAATAAATTCCTCTGCTTCTTTCCACCTTGCATATGCTTGGCAGTACCCTGCGAAAGCCGCCATATCAATCTCCGTAAGGATGCCGAGCTGCTCTAGCTGCTTTGCCATCCGCTTCCATTCCTTTTTCGCTTCTTCTTCAAGCCATGAGGGACAGCGCGGGGCTTTTTTCTCCGGCTTCGGTTCGCCCGTGTTCAGGCTGCGCTTGCCCGGATTGCCTTCCAGCACCTTTACCGCCGTAGGCTTCGGTTTTCTTCCTTTCTGTGCCACTGTCCCCACCTCCCTTTGGCAAAATGGCATTTAAAAAGGCTCCAATGGAGCCCAATCTATCGTAATGGGATGCAGCCCTATAGAACTGCATCCCTTAAGCCGTCTTATTTTAATGTTCCCTTCGCCACAAGACGGTTTTTAAAACTTTCTTCCCAATCGGCTCCCGCAAGATCGATTCGGTATAAAAATTCCAGATGTTTCTGTGCCTCAGTGCGGTTGTTGGCTTTCATTGTGTATCTCTGCCCATCTTTGATAAAAGTATAAAAAGTGTTCATGCCATATCCTCCGTTTTTCTTTGTTTTCCTTTCGGTAGTACATTAATAATACGAAACCATGGCGGTTAGCCGATAACCCCGGCCTGCCATTCTTCCGCCTGCCACTCCCTGCCGG
>QXXL01000196.1 GCA_009911505.1 Lachnospiraceae bacterium
TTTTGGATTCCCTGTGCCTTGAAATACCGGGCGGCAGATTCGGAAATGATAAACTCGCTTTCGTGCTGCTCCCGGTAAGCTCTCCGGGCTTTCTCCGTTTTCTGCGCCCGCAATCCGTCACGGGCTGGCTTGGTCTTGATATAGGCTAATAACTGTTTTTGCAAGTCCTTTTTCTCCCGCAAGGTGCTTTCCACGGCTTTCAGTTTCCCGGTGGTTTCATGCAGTTCTGTACTGGCGGCGGCAAGGGCGGCTTCCAGTTCTTCCGGGGAAGAAAAGCCGGATTCCTCATAAATGCTCATGGTCGCCGCCATTTGCTTCAGATTGTGCAGGGTCGCCCATTTCTCGTAGCCTTTCCCCTTGCCCTCGGCTTTCTTGGCGGCTATGTCTACCATGCGCTGTACGCCGTCTTGTTTCGGGGCGTTTATGGCGGCTTTGTTACGCTGTAGACGGTCTTTTATGCTGCTGGGGTATTCCTGTTTGGGTAGGGGCTTTTCGGCGGCTACGGCGGCGTTCTGTGCGTTTATGGTGAGTGCTTCCAGTACGGCGGCACGGTCAAAATCATCACCTAATTTCCGGGCGGTGATGGGCTTCGTCCTGTCCGGCGTGAGATAACTCAATCTCCCCCGGCTCTCCTTGACAGTTACGCCTTGCTGTAACAGCTTCCCGGAGAAGTCCTCAAAAGAGATAGCAGAGGACAGGGCGGTGCGGATCGTGCGCCGTAGCTTCTCTTTGTCCGTTTCAAATTTTGTGACTTTGGGCGGCTCACCTGCGGCAGCAAGGGAAGCGTTTTCTTTATCCAGTGCGGCTTGTCCTTTCCGTTTCGCCCAATACTCCCGCTCGGTGACACAGTTCTTGCTCCCATGCAATAAATCAATCTGATAAAGATTTTCCCGGTGGCACATCTCCATGACTTCCGCTTTGAAATATTCCATAGCTGCGTCCGTGCAGCGGTGCTTGCAGCCCTCCCTTGTGTCGGCTGGTCTTTCCATGTAGGGCAGTAGCGGCACTTCCACAATCCGCAATGAATTGATTACGATATGCACATGAATGTTGCCGCTGTGGTTATGCCCGTCCGGGTGGGTGCATACCAACGCTTGGTG
>QXXL01000197.1 GCA_009911505.1 Lachnospiraceae bacterium
GAAATGCGCCTTGCAAAATTCCTCGCCCAACGCTTGCGCCCGGTCTACGGTCAAGCCGTTGTCGGGTGCGTCACGGGGGTCAAAACTGATGATATAGTGGTGGCTCTTTACGTCCTCCCGCTTCTGGTTCTTGCCATATTTGAGATTGGAGCGCATACACGCTATGGCGAAATCTTCCCCGCCGCAGTTAAGGGAAGATATGCGGTAATCGTCACGGGGGAGAAGCCGCCCATTTTTATCAAGGGTGGGCTTCATGGTAAACTCGTCATGCTCAAAGGTTAGGTACTGCTCGGCAGCTCCATAGTCGGCATTTTTAGAGCTGATATGTTTGAACGTTGCCAACGGCTTCACCTACTTTCTGCAAGACTTCAAACTTCAAGGCGGCAAGCTCCACTGTGGCGGCTCGCACTTCTTGGGAGAGGGCGTTATAAGGTGCGCCATACTCGTTCAGACAGCGGGCAATCTGATTCAGATTCCCGCCGATTTTCCCATACTCGGCTGTGAGCTTCCCAACGGCAGAAAGTAGTTCATCATTGACCGGGGAAACGGTAATGACTGGGCGTATTCTTGACTTAGTAAGAGCTTGCCGGATAAACTCGGACTGGCTCATTTTGCAGAGGGTGACACGCTCGGAAAACTCGGCGTATTCTTCCTCGGTCAAGCGTGTTTTGATTACCCGGCTTCGGTGGGGCGTGTTGTATCTTTTCATGGCTGTGAACCTCCTTTCGTGGGTGGATTTTTTCAAGCGGCGCAAGCCGCA
>QXXL01000198.1 GCA_009911505.1 Lachnospiraceae bacterium
GGCGGGCTTGGGGTGGCAACCCCAACAAGATTCCCGCAGGACAAAATGAGCCGTAAGGCGAAATTTGGTACTGTGGTAGAATCTTGCTCTTAAAAAGTGGCGGCTTCCTCTATGTGGGCTTCCGTCAATACCTTTAGTACCGCAAGTGGGAATTTTGCCAAATCAACGGTGGTATTTCTCCCTCTAATACCTACAAACCTACAAAAAGCAAAATGGACGTTGATTTGCGGAAATTCTCCCTTATTCCTTACAACACCACGCAAGCCGGAATAGGCGGGAATTTGCGAAAATTTCTTTTCGCCCGCCCTCCACGGACAGCCTGCGTATTTGCCAAATGGGAGAGGAAATTTCTTTCTATCCCCTTTGCACGGCATAATACTGGCAATTTTTGAAAATGCCAAAAATGGGCGCAAAAAAACAGGAAACCTTTTCTTGATTTCCTGTCTTGGTATGCCGTTATGTATGGCTACTATTAAATTTTTAGTTGGCTAAATTCAATAAATTTGAATTTGTCTTATTCAATAATCAAGTCAATTAAAAGCTGTATATGTATTTTCATGGTATCTAAGCATGGAATAGGACTTACTTCGTCATTAAGCAAAAGAGGCAGTTCTGTACAACCCAATATTACAGCTTCAATACTTTCTTCTTGCTGCATACGTTTTATTATTTTTTGAAAGCCCTGCAATGTTTCCTCTTTTACAATACCAAGCTCTAGTTCCGAAGATATTTTTAAGTTTATATATTCCATTTCCTGCGCAGTAGGCGTAATGATTTCGATACCGCTGCTGTAAAACGGTTTCTTAAAAAAATCTTCTTTCATAGTAAAAATCGTTCCAAGCAATCCCACCTTATGTTTATTTAAGCGAATTGCTTCATTGCATGTAGCTTCAACAATGCTGACTAATGGAACCGATGACTGTTCTTGTAATCTGTCAAACACAATATGCGGAGTATTTGCTGATAATGCTATAAAGTCAGCTCCACTTGCGATAAGGTTTTGTATTGCCTGAATAAGATAGTTCGTCAATTTATCATATTTTTGTTCATCACATAATCTTAAAATATCAAATACATTTACGCTCTCAATGACTAAATTTGGAAAGAAATTCTTTCCGATTCTTTTTTGAACTCCATAAACAATATCATGGTAATAGGGAATTGTTGATTCGGGACCCATTCCACCTACTAAACCTAATTTTTTCATATCATCACCTCAAATCCCGATTTGTAGTTGCTTTATTACATATCCATTTTTTAAAAAATGGAAGCGATTTCTTATACTTCCTGTTCATCAAAGCGGAACTGGAACAGGGAAGCGACAAGCCGCTGTTTTATGCTGTCCTCGGTATCCCTGTCGATATGCCCGTTTTCAATGGCGGCGATTCGGATACGCTTGCTGTAATGCCGTAAAACTTCGTCCACGGCTTCCGGGTCACCGCTGGTTGCCCGGACAATCGTTTCATAGGGCAAAAGGTTCGGATTCCCCATGCGAAAGCACCTCCATTTTCCTTTGCAGGAGTTTTAACGTCCTGCGGATTTGATACCCGGTTGTACTCCGGCAGCGTCCGTACATTTCCCCGATTTCCTGTTGTGTGTAATCCCCGAAAAAATAAAGGAAAATGATTTCCCGGTTTCTCTCCGGCAGTGATAACAGGGCGGCGGCAAGCTCCCCATTGGTGAGGATAACTGTCTGACCGCATATCGTAATGGGGTATTCTTCATAGGGTGCTTCAAAATATTCGTCTGTTGTGCCTAAAGGATAAAACTTTTCTTCTGTGAGGTATTCAAGGGATATTTCTTTTTGCCGCCGTCTGCTCCTGTCACGCCATGCGTTGATAGCTGCAAAGCGTATGACGGTCTTGCAATAGCCATTGAAAGTATACATGATATGTTCCTTGTATGCTTCTGTGCAAGGCATAAATAGTTCCCCCTTTCTCCCACATAGGGCTTTGCATGGTTTATAGTTGCATTTTCTTTCTAAGTTTCATCATACGCATTTAATGCAGCTTCCAAAGCGTCAACTAAGGTTATTCCGGCAACGGGTAATCCAACTAATACGGCACTTTTTACTTCATCTCTTGAAGCTCCTAATTCCTTTACCGTTTTTACATGAAAATCTAATCCGCTTGTCATTCTGACCGCAGCAAGCACGGAAATATAAGCAAGCTCATGTGTCTTTCTATCTAATGCACTTGCTTTTGACTGCTTCATAACCATATCCATGTATGCTTTTCCTGTTTCCGGGGTTTCTGTCATAAATAAATTAAAACTGTTTGTGACATTTTTCATATTGCATTTTCTCCTTACTTGGTTATTGTTTTGGGTAGTGCTAATCCTATTTGCGCAAAATTTTTATAACCGGCTTCTGTAACCACATATGTTGCTGTAGTTCCTTCTTTTAGCTCAATCCATTTCTGTAAAACCAGAAAATCAAATAGCTCCGCACCTAATTTGCCGCCCAAATGGTCATAGCACCTCTTTCCAGTTAATTCATAACTGCGCATAATTCACCTCCTCATAGATTAAGATGACTATACGTTATCCAAAGTCCCGGAAAAAAGAAAAAAATTTCAAATATTTTTAAATTGTGAGATAATTCTTTGATACCATTCCTTTCTCGGCATTTGATCGGGTATCTGCTGATAATACAAAGATAATTTTTTTCGTACTTCTAAATCAAACTCATATCCCTTTTCTGTATAATCAAGTATCTTATCTTGCATAAACGATTGCAATTCACTTCGGTTTTGGAAAAATTCAGCCCATGCTTTACAACGGCACGGATTTTCTGTATTCAAAAAATAACAATGACTTTGAAAAAAAGAATCTATATTCATTCTTGCTCGATATAGTAATCCTTTGACAGCCTTAGGGGTAATTTCTAAAATATCAGCCACTTCTTGAATTGATAAACCGAACATATCTATAAGGGAAAACACAATCCTTTGATTCACTGAAAGTTTTCTTGACATAGCCAAAAAACAGCCATTTCGCATACTTATGACATCTTCACTTGCCTGTACTTCTTCAATAACATCTTCTGTGGGATTCACAAGAAATTCTCCGTCTTTTTCCAGTTCTTCTATGTTATCAACATATGTTATTTTTTTTCGAATATCTTTTCTCAATGACATTCTAAATTCATTGACACAAATAGTACGCAACCATTGTTTTAATGCTGTTTGGTCTTTCAGTTCATCAAGATGTTTCCATGCTTTTATAAATGTTTCCTGCGCTATATCCTCTGCCTGTTCCGGTTTTCCCGTGAGTTTGTAAGCAATATTGTAAATATATGCGTTATATTTTATTACAATCTCGTTCATAGATACCTTTGTTATAGTTTTATATCGTTTGTCTGTAGGCTTCTCTGCGTTTCTTGGAATTAACCATATGCGGCTAATTCGTTCAACTCCCGGTACTCTATTTTCTTCGCAGAGTTTCTGCACTCGTCTTTCTGAAATTCCCCACTTTTTAGCAGCTTCGGAAACTGATATAAATTCCATACAGTGACCGTCCTTTCGTAGTTTCTTATGCTTTATATTATATACGTTTGAACGAATAACACAATAATGTATTTTACAGATACGCCTTTTCAAAAAAGATATAAGGATTGAGAGGGATTCCGTAGTCGTCGGCATTGTGCGTAATGTGTATAACTGGCTATCTCATGGAATTGTGGATAACTCTGTTTGCAGGACGTGGGAAAGCTGCTCTTTAGCTTTTCCACGTCCTGCAAACAGAGTTATCCATGATTCCATAGCCTGTTATGCACATTTCCACAATGCTTGTCTTTTGGTCTTTGATTTCTTTGGTTCGGAATAGTGTGGTGCTGACGGTCTATCTCTTGTTTTCGGTTGCTTGCTTCTTTACCGTACATGAGCATTCGCGCCCGGATTGTCGTTGCCGTAGCCCTCCATAAGGTTAATCACGCCCCAGATACCAAGCCCGGCTCCAAGTGCTACAACAAGGGTCTGCAAAACGTCTACTGCGCTATTGAAAAATGCCATAAATATATCCTTTCTGCCGCGTCTGCGGCTGTCCGGCAAGCGGACAAAAGGCGGTCAGCGTATGCCGCCGCACAAAAAAACCGCCCTCTGGTAAAGGCGGCTGTCCCCGCGCTGCGTAAGCTCTGCGGCGCGGCGGTATTCAGTTGTAGGGGGTGCGGCTCCTGCCGCTGTGTACTGCGCCGGAAAGTAGGGGCGCGTATCATGTAGCCGATATTGATATATGTGATTGCTTCCATTCCTCCTTTCGGTGTCCCGCTGTGCTGCCGGACGGGTATTATTCAGACTTGCGGGAAGTGAATAGCTTGCATAGCAAGGTGTTCGCTTCCCGCAAGTTCACAAAGGGGTAGCTGCCGCAAGGCAGCGTAGGGGAAGTGTAGCTTCCCCTGTCCCGGCGGTCTGCCATGCTGTCACTGTTGCGGGATAAGCCCCCGGCGCGTGACATACTCCGTTGCAAAACAGCGGTGTTCCGCTTCCTTTTCCCGCCAATACTCCCATAATGCAGCGTCGGCGGCTTCCGCAACATTCATTAAAAACCGTTCAAGCTGCTTTTGTTTTTCCTCTGCTCTACGTTTCCTCATAGTCTGCGTCCTCCTGTAAGTCTGCTGCGTCAATCTCGTAATAGTCAAAAACCTCGTCGGGCTTGACAATGGCGGGGCGGCGTTTAAGGTGCTTTTCCATGTCAAAGACGTTCTTCGGGTCTGCGTCGGACAGGTACTTGTATTTCGGGTGCTTCGTTATGTCGAATTTGTCCGAAAAGAACGGGCGCACTCCGCGTAGCTGCAAGATACATTTCCCCCCGTCCATGACTGCGATTTCATCTTCCGTCATAAGCTGCTTTCCCAATTTCTGATAGTTCAGCCCATGCGAAAGCTCCCGCCCTCTGGTTTCGGAAGTGTTGAAGCTGTCTATCGTTTCCTTGCCTAAAATCTCCGATATTTCTTTGAGGGTGGTTTTCTCCTTGCCGCCCAAGAAAAGCGTGGTGTCGCAGTTGCCGACTATGGTATCGGCGTTGTCCTTGTAGATTGCTTTTAGCTGTGACTGGCTCTGTAAGATGATTGACGCGGAGATTTCCCGGCTCCGTATGGTTGCGATTAGCTTTTCAAACTTCGGTATCTGTCCGATATTGTAGGCTAAGAATCCGGCGCCTTACTGTCTCACGACAGCAGGTTTCCGAACCCTCGCCCTAGAACCGCACGTACACCTCTCGATGTATACGGCTCCCCACTATACATCCTCTACAATTATTTATGGATTCTGTCATAGCAGTCTCCACACACTACAAGCGTTTTTCTTTTCTTCTTGTTCATAATCGCTCCCCATTCTGTATTAACATCAAGGTCGCTCATACTCTTTACTTGATACACCTTAACCGCTGGCACATATGCGCCGCACATTTCGCAGACATTCGCCTTATACCTGAAAAACAGTTCTTTCGGCTTGTTCATCTGCTCGTATTCGGGTATGATGTCTGCATAACTCCCAAGGGCGTACTTCACCCTGCGGAATCCCTCATTGTAGAGGACTGCATATTTTATACCCTTCTGTGTTTTGTACGGCACTTTAAACTCTTTGTTTTTGGTATATTTGAGCTTTGCTTTTGTCATTGTGATACGGTATTTTGCCGCAACGGTCTTGTACAGGCTGTACTCCATGACATAATGGAACTTATTTAGTACGGAGACATTGCTCGCAAGACGGTAGTAATTGTAAACCCCCCGAATCTGCGCATTATATTTCCGTACCATTTCATGCACTGGCAGGAAGATATAGTCGTTCCGCTGTAACGGCTTCCAGACTTCTTTTTCCCCTGCCCTTGACACGATTTTCAGCACACTGTATCCTAACAGTTTCCCCACCCATTTCTCTTTTGGCAGGTACAGCTTGATTTTGCCGGTGTAGGCTTTAACAGTCCCTTTTCCTTTTGCTTTTTTCAGCGCACTGTCGTTGCATACCGTAACGTCATAGCCGAGAAACCTCGCTTTGTCGTCACTGTTCGTGATGAGCGTCTTTTCCGCAGATAATTCCAGTTTCAGCGTTTCCTCAAAGAATCTCCCAATATCATGCTTTATCTTTTCAGCGTCCTCTTTGTTTCCGATTACGCCGATAAGGAAATCATCGGCATACCGTACATATTGAATCCGCTTATAGCCTGTGTCCATTGGGTCTCCCATAGGGATTTTCTGGAACTCCCTCTTTAATTCTGACAGGCGGTGTACTGCCTGCTGTTTTTCCATATCAGAGTAGCTGTCCCATTCCTTTCGGATTTTTGCTTTGCACCTTTGGCGGTGCGACTGCTTTCTGGTGTATTCATTGTTTCTCTTTCTGCCCGTTCCTTTGTCGAACTCCTTTTTGTAGTCCTCCATGAATCGGTCGAACTCGTTCAGGTAGATGTTAGCAAGGATTGGGCTAATGCCGGAGCCTTGGGCTATGCCGCTGAAAGTGGCATTGTACTCCCAGTTCTCTATATACCCTGCATTGAGGAATTTCCAAATCAGCTCAATAAAGGCTTCATCTTTAATCCGCCTGCGCAGGATATTTATAAGGCTGTGGTGGTCTATCGTATCAAAGTACGACTTTATATCCCCCTCCACAAACCATTTCACACCCGTAAAATTCTGCTGTAACTGTAAGAGTGCCGTATGGCAGCTCCTGCCTGGTCTGAAGCCGTGGGAATAGTTGGAGAATGTCGGGTCATAAATACTTTCAAGAATCATCTTAATGACTTCCTCTACCAGTTTGTCGTCTGACGACGATATCCCAAGCGGTCTCATTTTCCCATTTTTCTTTTTGATATACTGTCTGCGGACAGGGTTCGGCTGATAACTGTGGTCTTTCACCGCATGGATAATCCTCTCCACTCTTTCTTTACCATAACCGTCGAGTGTCAGCCCATCTATGCCGGGTGTCATTGCACCTTTGTTGGCGTAGATGTTTTGGAGAGCCTGCAAGTAAAAATCCTCATTATAAAGGTTCCTGTACAGTCTCTCGTACTTGTAGTTTTCCTCTTTCGAGTGTTTCTGTAGATTCTCCAAAATAATCTTTGGACTTCTCATAGTGTCTCACACACCTTTCCTAAATTATTTCAGTCGTATAGCTGTCTCCCTTCGCCATGTGAACGGTATTACCGCCTCGGACTACTATGGAGACTCCGTAGCCATGCAGGATATTCAGGCACTGTATGCCATAGCTTAAAATGGTAAGCGTTCCTGTTTAGGCTATCCTCGTTTAGACTTGTCTGTACAAGCGTGTCATGTTGTCGGCTATGACGTTCACCGTTTTCCGCTTATTGCGGCTGGTCAGTGCGGAATGTGATGTGTAGACGCAGTTCGCAAACTCTGCGTACACCCTGCACTGCCTGACGTATAATAGCTATCTTCCGTCAGTGCTGACGATAAAGCCCCTCTGGCTGTCATTTAAGCAGTGTAGCTGTTTAACCTCATACATGACATTTCATCTTGATGCCCGTTCACAGCCTGATAACTGGCTGAATAGCACCGTTACCGACATGCTATACTCCCCGTCGGGTTTCCCTCCCGGATAAGTCGGTTGATGATAGGAATTAGGCTTCAAATGAAGCCCTCACATTGAACCTACTATCTTGCTAAAGATAGATTACAAACAAGCCCGCGCGGAACGAATGGGTTCCGCTTACGAGCGCACCGCAAATTCATCAAGCAAGCACCGTACATGGACGGGAAGCCGCCCGCCGTATTCATCATCTGCCTTGTCGCACAAGAGGTTGAATAGCTGTGTGTAGAGAATACTCACGACAAAGTTAAAGGTGTCGTCGGTGTCGCTGATAATCACGAAAAGGGCGGTCTTTCTGTCGCCTATGGTGTCAAGCTCCATTTCGTCGGTTTCCATAAGCTCCCGCAGCTCCTTAATGTCGAATGGGGCTAACCTCGCGCCGCATGAGATAAGTATGCTTTTTGCGGTCTTGCCTGTTGCTACTTGTCAAGGACATATTCATCATTTTTCATCACTTTTTCTTGGCCTGCCCTGTTTCCCATGCTCTAAATCGTGGAGAATGACACGCTTTAGCTTGTCCTCTACGCTTTGGGTGCTTGTATCAGAGAAGTGTACCTCGACTAAATACCTTGTCTTGTCAATTTTCTGTTGCAGACAGGGCGTTAATCGCCCTGTGGTGTTAGTCTGAATGTTGTCGCTCATATTCCTCCTTTTGGGCGCAAAAAAAGACGCATGGTTTACAATTTACTGTTCCATGCGCCTTTACGCTGTTATTTTGATATTAACTTGTTCTGTTAATTACGCCAACTGCATAATCTCGGCTTCAATTTCTTTTGCGTCTTCCAATGTTAATTTTGGGAAAAAACTTGGTATTTCTTCTACCGAAATTCTCCCATTTTTTAGCATTATCCTTGCATTTTCCCTTGCTTCGTCTGCACGCTCACTCTTGATAAACGACTTCATTATCTGTTCTTCATCAAATAAACTCATCATAATCGTCACAACCTCCTTTTCCCTATCAAACAAATACTCCCTTAAAACATTCCTGTCTTTACATATGCGAATCGTTTCCGTAACTGCCTTTTGTGTCATTCCATGCTGCTTTGTCTGCTCGTTAAAAACTTTGCAGAAAATAATGTACTGATTGATAATGTCATCTGTATCTCTTTCATAGATAACCTTTGCTTTTACCTCAATATCTATATCCGCGCCCTCGAAAAATTCTTTAGACAAAGATATTTTATCGGGTTTCCGTCCTTTGTTTCCTGTAAAAATCACATAGAGTTCAGGCTTCGGCATTTTCACTTTCTTGCTTTTGTAATAGTTTTGGCTGGTACGTTGAAAATATTCGTGATAACTTTGCGC
>QXXL01000199.1 GCA_009911505.1 Lachnospiraceae bacterium
AAGAATCATCAGCTTATTGTTGACAATAAAGCCTAAGTCATTATACAGATTGTCGGTCAGCACATTTTCTATGGTTACATCAGTTAGGGAATCCTCTGTCGCTGTGGTGTCCTCTGGGTGGAGCGTCTTATACAGTTTTAGCAGATAACTCTTGTTCTGAAAAAGGTCAAGGAATACACTGTTTTTTGCGGTACGCTTTGCCATGACTTCCTCTATCTGTTTTGTATCGTCCTGCACTTCAACACCTCGATTTCTTAAAATCCGTGGCACAAGATACAATATAATCTACTCCTGCCACACTTCAATTATACAAAAAAAGTCCTGTATTTACAATGAAATTCATATGAATTTTTCATATACTAAATTTCCTTGTCAACCGCCTGCAAATTTATCATAGCAATTATTTGGTTCTGCATATCCTCAACAGTTTCTATCCTAATTCTGCCTATATTTTTTCTTGTCATTTCAAAATCTACATCGGGAAACAATCTTTCACAAAAACTATTTGTTTGGGGAGATGCCCCCATTAAAGCTGTTACAAGCGAATTAGTGTCAAACTGTACTAACACTTCTTTCAGTTCCTTTTCAGAGATTGTTGAAATCTGCTCAAAATCCATTATCTTCTGTGGCTGTATCTTTGGTTCTAATATGTCATTTATCGTGATGACATATAATTTAGAAATTTTCAATAAAACTTCTAAGTCGGGAATAGTCGTTCCAGTTTCCCATTTTGATACCGCCTGC
>QXXL01000200.1 GCA_009911505.1 Lachnospiraceae bacterium
TAATTGCCATTATAAAGTATATGGCAATAATAATAAAGAGTTTGGTAAGCGCTAAAAAGCAAATACCAGTTGCGCATTATTTTACAATTCTTCCTCCCTCCGTTTGATCTTGCTTTGATGTTTGTTATGCTGTCGGCTCTCGTTCTGAAGCTCCCTCTCAAGGTTCTTTTTGTTGTAGCTGATTACCTCGGCATACGCCAATTCTGTGGCGGTCTTGGTCTGCTCTTTGCCGATACTGTCATACTCGGATTGCAAAAACCTTATTTCCGCTTTCCATTGTTTCGGCGTTATCTTCTCGCCATTCTGTAAAAGGCTCTGCATACGCTCCTTTAATTCGGGGTACTTCGATAAGCTGTCCTTATGTTCTTTGTCATATCGCATTTTGGCAAGTCCTTTGAGTGACTGGCTCTCCTTATAGGTGGCTTGGATTGGTGCATAGAGGGCATACATTTTTGACAGTTCCTTTAATCGGTTTAGTTTCTGCCCCTTTGAAAGATGTACCATTTCAAGCTGTTGGTATCTCTGTTCCTTATCCGCTGTAAAGTTCGCAAGGCTCTCAAAGCTGTCTATCTTCCTTGTCTTGATGAATTTCTCCGCATTGTCGGCTGACTGCAAGGCGGTTCTGTCGGATATTTTTCTTAGGTGCTTTCCGCTGACAATCGGCAGGTCAAGTCTGCCTTTGCGCTCCCTCACTTTTGCAATCATCTCCATGACTTCATTCTTCACGCTGACCGCCGAATTTTTAATCTTGGTGTACTGTGCGCTGTGAAGTTCCTGCTTGGCAAGCATGAGCATTTCTTCTGCCTGCTCCAACAGCACATTGTTCTTGATGATTTCCCGATTGATGTTGCCCCTCTCGGTCTGTATGCCCTTACGCTCTAAAGCGTTGGCAACCGCCCCGATGTGGATTGTCGGCTCTCGGTCAATTCCCTGTTCCTTAAAAGAACGGTATTCCCAACGTAGTGCAATCCCCAACTGCTCATTGGTGGCATTGATTGTGTCGGCTAAATCCTTGCGCCACATTTTGGCGTTTTCTCTGCTGTTCCAGTCGGTGCTGTCGGCGGTGTGGCATTTCCACTGTTTCCTGTTCCGCTTGTCAACTTTCTGCTTTCCTGTCTTTTTATCAATCACTGGTATCTTTTCGCCGTTCTCGTCAAGGTCATAAATCTTCTTTTGTTTTGCTCCCCATTCCCCGTTTTCAGTGAGAGGACGCATTGTGAGTAAAACATGGATATGTAGATTGCGCTGTCCTTTATCATTCTCGCTATCATGTATCGCCCAATCCGCACACATTCCCTTATCAACAAAATTCCGCTGAACGTAATCCCTCACGACTTCCTCCGCAAGTTCATAACTCCACTCGTTGGGGAGTGACGCTTTCAACATTCTCGCAAGCTGTGATTTCTGCCCTTTCTCGGACAGTTCAACAGCGTTCCATAAAGTGGCTCGGTCTGCATATTCTTTGGGCGCATTGGGTGGGAGAGCGATTTCACTATGCACTAAATCCTCATGGTATTTCGGACGGTATGTTTGCCCGTCATACTCGCTGACAAGAATACTCCTGCTGATATAGGACGCTTTCTCGACTGCCGACTGCCCCTTGCTTCGCTTGACTATGGAGAAACGTGTGCTTGCCTGTTTCGTGACATTAGCCATGCGCAACACCTACATTCTGCCGATAAAGTAGCGGGGCGCACTCATAGACTTTGTGGGCAGATAAAAGCCGCACTTTGGCTTTTGTCTGAACGCAAAGTTCACTAAGGGGTAGGCGCGCTTTTTGCGCCGTAGGGGAAGTGTAGCTTCCCCTGTTGGCTGTCGTAAGACAGGCAATGCCCTCCGCAGGAGTCCCCGAAGGGCGCACATACCACCTCTGGTGGTATATCTGTGCGCACCCCGTAAACGGGGTGAATACGTTACCGCGGCTTTCCAGTTCTGTTTCTCTCGTCATTCCGTACCGTCCTCGTTTTCATTTTTGGCATTGGGGAGAGTGGGTTGTGGGGGAGTGGTTTCTCGGATTTCCGCTTTGATTTTAGAGATAACCTGCTGACACTCCTTTGTCTGTAATGCAACCGACAAGATACGATTCAACTCGTCCTCGTCATAGCGGTAACAGTCGGGGAAATACTTCACGATAATACCGCCCATGATGTACTTGTGGTGGTTCTCGGCTTTGCGTTTCTTCTCGTTCTGCTTTTTCTTTTCGTTGGCTACACGCTGTTGCGCCTGTTTCAATACCTGCAATGCCTTTTCTAAGCTTTTGCTTGTGTCATTTTTGCTCTCAATCATTTCTGATACCTCGTTCTTTCTGTGCTGTGTTAATAGTTTCTGAAAATAAAAAAGGTAGCTGATTGTCTGTTAAGATAATCGCTACCTAAAGGTAAACAATATTAAGTTCTCACATCATTTTTCTGTTCTGATTTTTCCCGACAAATGGGAATTTACTCAATCCTCACTTTTACATCTTCGGCGCCAACATAAACAGTTATCCATCAGGTGCTCCGCTCTTTCGCAAACGCTTTCCGCAATCTGTTTCAAGCAGTGTTTTGCCTCGGAATTCCGAAAGACATTTAGGGCACAGATTGCTTCTTCGCAATATCTGCGAATTAGCCGCATTGTATATCCGTACCCATCCGCATCTTCAATCAGTTTAGAAATTTCCACCGTTGCCTCCTCTCGGTAACGCATCCCTGACTGTAAATCTGCCGCAATCTTTCGCAACAGATCCCCGCAGCCTGGGTATGTAAATGTATGAATTGCTGGAAGAGTATAATACCCGCAGCTAAAATCCTGATGTACGGTCTTTGCCGCATCCGTATCTGTCGCAATAAAATCCATCAAGTCGTCCCGCAGTTGGAACGCAAGCCCCAAGCTTTCCGCGAAGTGTTCGGCTGCCTGTCGTTCGGCTTTGTTACATTTTCCCTCATAAGCACCTGCAAGGCAGGCAATCCTGAATACGGAACAGGTTTTCCCGACAATATTCTGCAAATACTGTTCTTCGGAAATCTCGGTATTGAAACGGTTGTCGAACTGCTCAACCTCACCGTCACACAAGATTTCCAAATTTCCAAACAATTCCCGGTACCACGGCTTATTAACCAAACTGGTACGGCTGATTGCGGAAAAAATCATAAAATCCCCAGCATAGATTGCCATTTCGCGCCCAAACTTTTTTTGGACGGATAGCTGTCCACGCCGGAGTTCTGCTTCATCAATCACATCGTCGTGCAACAGCGAAGCGGTATGACAAATTTCAATCACTGCTGCGATTTCGGTCGCGTCTACCTGTTTCCCCGCCAACTTTGCAAACAAAAGCGTCAATATAGGACGCAGTTGCTTGCCGCGTGCTTGCAGAACCCACTGTAAAATCTTTTGCATTGATGGATTCTGTGACTGGCACAGCCGTTCAAGATGCTGGTTGACTCGCGTCAATTCCGGTTCAAGCAGGGATAACCCTTCTAAATCCATTATTTTATGTCCGCTATTATTCCAATTTTCCATGTTCTTTTACCTTCAAATCCGATTTGTCAAATTGTTCAATGTCATTATCTTACCACAAACGCATACACATTTCCATCAAGTTTTGCTTAATCTCCTTTTGCCTTATTCTTTGCAATCATCATCTGCCTTGCCCGTTCCCTCTGCTCTGTACTGACCGCCCTCGGCTTGCGGTAGCTGACAAAAGACTTCGGAAAAGAATAGGTCTTAGATATTTCGTCCTGTCCTGTCAACGTGTATGTATTTGGGAAGTCGGCAACAAGCGTGTCAAGTTTCCGCATGACTGCCTTATCCCTTGTGTAGAGGGTGGCGGTCTGTTCTCCTGCGTTATAATTTAGAATACTTTCCTGCTCGTATCGTGAAAGTTTCATAATTCCATTCCTTCCTTTCCTGTTAAATATCTGATTGATATGATTGATTTTGTGTACTGTCTAAAGATTTTTCACCCGTTAATAATCGGGTATTTAGATTGCATGATACTATGTGTGGGTATTTCTCCACTTGACGGAATATGCTTTCACTTCCTACGGTAATACGCCACAGATTTTGTTCCAAAATCGAAAAAAGCCATAACATCACTGCCATAGCCTTTTCCTACAAAATCCATTTTTTACATTACCGCCTGTTTGCCTGCTCTTGGTATGTTCGGCACTCCTGCATGGAAGTATATGCCTTTCTCTCTGTCCTCGGCTCTTATCTGCTCTTTTTGGCTCTCAATCTGCGCCTTTTTCTTCGCTTTGGCGCGTTCCTCATATTCTTTCTGTTTCCCATTGGCTTTCCTTTTCAAATAATTTTGATGCAGTTTATCCTTTCTCGCCTCTCTTTTGCGCATTTCTTCCAGTTCTTCGGGTGTCGGCTCTTTCTCCGCCATGGTCGGCGGTATGTATTCTCCGATAAAGTTAAAATAAATCTCTATCTTCTGTGTGGTGTCTGCGCTCCCTTTGCGGTCACGTTCATGCACAATGATTTTCTCCACAAACTCATTCAGCATTACCGTTGACATTTCCTCCGCATTACTGTACCTCTCAACCAATTTGAGGAAACGTGCGGCAGATTTGCGGTCTTTTTCATACTGTGCCTGTTCCATTTTGTAACCGTCTAACTCATTTTGCAACTGTTCCTGCTCGCCCTCGTATTGATTGTAAAGCATAGTATAACGCTTATCTGACAGTTTCCCCAATGCGTTGTCCTCATAAATTTTCGCAATCAACATTTCCAGTTCCCCGATACGCTTTTCACATACATTCATGCGTTTTCTCTGCTCGGTAAAATCTACGGTCTGCCTGTCCTCGATATGCGACTGTATTTCTTCCGCAAAACGCCCTTTATCAAGGCTGGCATACTGTATGACCTCTTTTATGGTCTTTGCCACTATCTCCATAACGTGATCCGCTTTGATGCGGTGTGCTGACCTACATAGTGTTCCGACTGGCTGTTTTGCATAATTTCCACATACATACATGGGAACACGCTTTCCATTGTTTACCCTGTGGACATACATCTTGCCGCCGCAATCGACGCAATACATCAGTCCTGTGAGTGGGTGCGCTTCGCCCCAACCGTCGGGATAACGTCTTACCTGCCCTCTGATGCGCTGTACGTTGTCAAAGGTTTCTTGGTCGATAATCGGCGCATGGGTATCTTCAAAGATTAACCACTGGTCTTTATCCACATAATGGCTCTTTTTATCCTTGAAATGCTTGCGTGTCTTGAAGTTTACCGTATGCCCTAAATATTCATGTTTCTGTAAAATATGTGCTATGGTGGAACTTCCCCATTTGTAGGGGTTTTTAATTTCCCTGTTCTGCCACAATCCCACGCCCAACTGCGCTTGGTGGTAGGCAGGTACGGGTATATGTTCACTGGATAGCTGTGCCGCAACCTGATACGGACCGTAGCCCTCCAGAGTCATTCGGAATATCCGCCTGACAATAGGTGCTGCCACTTCATCAATCACCCATTTGTTTTTATCCCCACTGTCTTTCAGATAACCGTATGGCGGACTGCTCGCAACGTGCTTTCCGCTTTCTCCTTTTGCCTTAAAAGTGGACTTGATTTTCTTGCTGATGTCCTTTGCATAGTATTCGTTGATTACATCTCGGAACGGAAGGAAATCATCGTCAAAGCCCGAACCTGTGTCAACACCCTCATTGACTGCAATCAGCCTTACATTCGCTCTGCGTAACTGTTCCCGTAACATTCCCATCTGCACATAATTTCTTCCCAGCCGGCTCATATCTTTCACAATAATTGTTCCGATATTTCCCTTCTCGACTTCGGCAAGCATGGATTGAAGCCCCTCACGCTCAAAGGTAGTGCCAGAGATTCCGTCATCAGTAAAATGACGTATGCCCGTAAAACCGTTCTTTTCTGCATAATCCTCTAACATTGCCTTTTGGTTGGATATGCTGTTGCTCTCGCCCTGTAACTCGTCATCATGGCTCAACCTCTCGTATAATGCTGTTAAATCGTGACTCATAATCAATTCCCTCCTTTCCGCCAGTATCGCATAAAATGCTATGCTGTGGCTCTTTTGTATTTATTTTGATTAAGAAGTCTTTTATATTTTATAACTCCCGCCGCAAGTTTGTATTTTTTGTACTGCTTGACTGCAAAATGTTCCGGGTCTTTTTCTTCCAGACGTTCAAACATGAGGTCAACCGGGTTCTGGAAATCCTCGTCGTCCTCGCGGGCTTCCGACGCATTTATCATTTCAAGCAGCGTCGTGAAGTTCTTCTCGTCCTCCGGGGCTTCATACCAGATGTAGCCGATTAGTGCGGTGTAGTAGAGCTTTTCCGCTTTCACCCAGAAATCCTCGCCGGATTTTTCCCCGTCGCCTTTGGTGTTGGCGATAATGGTATTGACTAACTTCAAAATGTCCTTTTCGCTCCGCAGATAGGCAAAGGGATTGTATTTCATGGATTTTTTGAAGTTAATCGTATTTAACACTTTGATACGGTATTTGTACCGCTGCAACATTTTCCCGGTTTCCAAAATCAGTGTTCCTTTCGGGTCAGTGACGATATACGACGTTGGAAAATCCTTTGACGTACATTGCATGAGCGACGGTTTCACAAAGAACCGGGTCTTGCCGCTGCCGGAACCGCCGATTACAAGGATATTTTTGTTTCTTGCGTATTTCGGCTGCTTCGGGCGGCTGTTCATGGTGAGCCGTTCCGTCTGTGTTAAAGGGATATTGTTCTCAAATACCGGGTCTGTGTACGGCTTTATATCGTCGGCGGTTCCCCAACGCGCCGAACCGTATTCTGTCCCGCGGCGGTATTTCTTCGCGTTCTTGCCTTTGGTGTAGATAATCAGCCGGACAATGACCGCCCCCGCAATGCCGATAAGTAAGTCTGCCGGGTGGAAGCTCGGCGCGATACTGGAAAAGGCGGTTGTAAAACCGTCCCCAAGATGTAGCAGCTTTGCGCTTGCGTCCGCGCCGGGGGATAGACGGACAGCCGCGCCCACTTTATCAAAGAGCCAGACAAAGAGCAGATACGGGAGATTTAGGATAAGCAGCTTCTTGATTTCCGGCTTCATAGCGATACCTCCCTGTCTTTGTTCTTGACCTTTGCCCGTTCCGCGTTTCTGCCCTGTGCAGCTTCTTTGAGGGTAGAGAGCAGCTTTCGGATTGAGGGCTTTTTCTCCTGTGTCAGCTTCTTTGCGGAAAATTCCTTAAAGGCTGCGGTCAGCACGTCCGCGTCCCGCCCCTTGAAGAAAACCAGATAGCGGGGCGGGCTTTCCGTCGCGTCCTTTTTCAGCGCAAAGTCGATACCGTACTTTTTCGCCGTACTCTCAAAGGCTTTGATATTGCCCTCGGTAATCTCAATGTTGGAAACGCCCGCGTTCTGTTTCATAAGCTGCTTTAAGCTCTGCTTTCCCTGTGGCGGTTTTGCAAGCTGCTTTTTGCCCTTTGACAGTATGGCTTTCATTGCCTTTTGGAGCGTCTGCGCGGTCAGCTTCCCGGTCTTGATGTAAAGGGCTATGGTCTTTTCGTTTACTTCGTCCTGCAATTTGTCGCGTCCTCCTTTCGCGTTTCTTTATGGGGCGGCGGTCAGATACGCACCCGCAGCCCGTTCAAGTCCTCGGCTCTGATACCCACAAGATACCAGTTGTCGCCGTACTCAATCCGGGTCGGCTTCCACTTGCCCCGCACGAATACGTCAAAGCACTCGCCGCAATGCAAGCCCCCGTAGTAGCTGTTTAAGTCAAAGCGGATGTCGTAACGGTCGGTGCGCTCGTCAAATACCAATGCTCCTGTCATTTTCTGTGCCATAATAAAATCCTCCTTTTGTGGTTGTGGGTGGTTACAGGCTTTCGCCCTCGTTGCATGAATAATAGTCCGGGTCGCCGTACTGCGGCTTTTTCGGTGACAGTGCGCCGCTTGCCATGTCATGGGCGACAAGGGAAGTGTAATAATTGCCGATAGTGGACGGGGCGTTGAAAAGGGCTGCTTTCAGATATTGCTTGATGTTGCGGATTTTCGTTGTGTTCTC
>QXXL01000201.1 GCA_009911505.1 Lachnospiraceae bacterium
CCGCATACAGTCAAGCACAAAGCGGATATGCTCGCCGTCCAGTTTCATAAACTTAGATTTCACAAGCTCTGCCGGGTAGTCGTCCCCCGCAATCCGTACCCGCTTTCTGGCGGTGCATACGGTTTCAAGCATGAGGTCTACAATCTCGTCAAGCCTGTCCCCGTCAAACTTCATGTCCTGTTTGAGAATGTCGTAGTCGATATTGTCCTTGATGATTTCCCGGTATATATCAACTGCGCTCTGTGCTG
>QXXL01000202.1 GCA_009911505.1 Lachnospiraceae bacterium
GGCTGGATACATCCGTAGATTCAACTAATCTGGGTAAAAACGGTGATTTGGGATGTAGATAATCTAAAGAATAATAGCTTGTCAATCCCGCCTACCCTTTTACAGGGAAGATGAAATGCGGCGTCTGCGGGCAGCCGTTCACACGGAAGAAAGGGACCATAAGGGGGAAGACCTATGTACACTGGATATGCCGCTCCAAAAAGGAGACGGGCATGAGCTGCACCAGCGTGAATTTCAGCGAGGAAGAGCTGGAGCGGATTTCGGCGCGGACGCTTGGAATGGATGAGTTTGACGGGGCTGTGTTTGAAAAGGCTGTCCGGGGCATCACCGTCATGGAAAACGGGGACCTGGAATTCCATCTCACCGGCGGGGAGACGAAAGTCTGGAAGAACCTGCACCTGGACCCGCCCAGGCACATCGCCACGGTCACGGACTGCTTCCAGGGGAAGATACGGTGCGCCGCCTGCGGGAATACATACCACCGGGTGAACGGCGCGGGGAAGTGGGTGTACTGGTACTGCATCGGCAAGAAAAGGAAGAATGTGGAGTGCCATAACCCGAACTACACCGATTACAAGCTGAGGCAGGTTTCCGCGCACATGA
Source organism: Lachnospiraceae bacterium (assembly GCA_009911505.1). Classification (GTDB taxonomy): domain Bacteria; phylum Bacillota; class Clostridia; order Lachnospirales; family Lachnospiraceae; genus Roseburia_B. The sequence goes on from QXXL01000202.1 coordinate 604, forward strand.
TGGGGCTGGAGGAATTTGACGAAGCGGAGTTTGAAAAGCAGATAGAGGAAATCACGGCATTTCCGGATGGCAGCCTGGAATTCAATTTTTATGGAGGGAGGAAAGAGCGATGGCAAAGAGCGTGATCACGATACCGGCCACGGTGAACAGGCACACGGCGGCGCCGATAGGCAGCTACAAAAAGCGCAGGGTTGCGGCTTATGCCCGTGTTTCTACCGACCATGAGGAGCAGCAGAGCAGCTACGAGGCGCAGGTGGACTATTACACGAACTACATCAACGGGCGCGAGGATTGGGAATTCGTATCTGTATATGCGGACGAAGGCATAACCGGCTGTAACACGAAAAAGCGCGACGGCTTCAACAAAATGGTGGAGGACGCGCTTTCCGGCGCCATCGACCTCATCATCACCAAGAGCGTCTCCCGCTTCGCAAGGAACACGGTGGACAGCCTCACGACCATCCGGAAGCTGAAGGAGAACAGGGTGGAGTGCTACTTTGAAAAAGAGAACATCTGGACGTTTGACAGCAAGGGCGAGCTGCTCCTTACCATCATGTCCTCGCTGGCGCAGGAGGAGAGCCGGAGCATCTCGGAGAACTGCACCTGGGGGCAGAGGAAGCGGTTCGCGGACGGCAAGGTCACGGTGCCGTTCAAGCGGTTCCTGGGCTACGACCGGGGCGAAGATGGAAACCTCGTCATCAACGAGGAACAGGCGGAGACCGTCCGCAGGATTTACGGCCTCTTCCTGCAGGGGCGCTCGCCCCACGCAATCGCAAAACTGCTGACGGCGGAGGGCATCCCATCGCCCGGTGGCAAGGAGGCATGGTCTTCCAGCACGGTCAAAAGCATTCTTACCAACGAAAAATATAAAGGCGACGCTCTCCTGCAGAAGGTGTACACGGTGGACTTCCTCACCAAGCAGAAGAAGGTAAACGAGGGCGAGGTGCCGCAGTATTATGTGGAGAACAACCACCAGGCCATCATCAGCCCCTCCGTGTTCGAGGAGGCGCAGCACCAGATGGCGGCCAGGCATTCCGGGAAGAACCGGGCGGGCAGCATGGGCGTATTCTCCGGCCGGATAAAATGTGCGGACTGCGGGGGCTGGTATGGCTCCAAGGTGTGGCATTCCAACAGCAAGTACCGCAAGACCATCTGGCAGTGCAACCACAAGTTTGACGGCGGGGAGAAATGCGGCACGCCCCACCTTGACGAGGAAACCATCAAACAGCTTTTCCTGAAAGCGGCCAATGCCATCTTTGCAGAAAAGGACGGGGTGCGGGAGGATTACGATTCCATAAAAGACACGCT
>QXXL01000203.1 GCA_009911505.1 Lachnospiraceae bacterium
CGGCACCGCGGAGCTGGAGACGGAGCGCCTGCGGCTGCAGGAGGAGATGAACGTGGTGGCGGAGCTGATTGAACAGTGCGTGGCGGAGAATGCCCGCGTCGCCCTTGACCAGACGGAGTACCAGAAAAAGTATGACGGGCTGGCGGGGCGGTTCAACAGGGCGAAGGGGCGGCTTTCGGAAGTCAGCCAGGCCATCACGGAGCGACAGGCGAAGCGGGAGAAGATCGGGAGGTTTGTTTCCGCCCTGGAAAAGCGGGACGGCCCGCTCACGGAATTTAACGAGGACGACTGGTACAGCCTTGTGGAGTACGCCACGGTGTACAGCAGGGAGGACATCCGCTTCACTTTCAAGAACGGGATGGAGATAAAGGCATGAGAATATAGTCCCCCGGAGCAGGGAAGAAAACGGCTCCGGGGGATTCTGTGTGGTTAATGTTTATGCTGCTATTTGTGTGGGATCATGCTTTGATGGGAAAGCTGATTTCTGCATCATTCTTTGGCTTTATCTGGAATACCATCCGCCACTGCACTTCTGACACAGGCTCAAAATGCAGGGAGGAAGCTGCCATCCGTTTGTCAGGAGCGGCATTTTTCCCGGCCATAAAAACTGCTGTGGGGCCGTCTGGCCCGCCCGGCGGCCCTTGGGCATCACCCATTCTTGGGCGGTCGCCTTCTGCGCAGTCGCGGATGCAAAAAAGGCTGCGGTCTATTTCTGGTGCAATGCTGTAAGAGAGTATCTGGCAGTATTCTGGGTAAACCACACCTTTCGCTCCAATTTCTGCGAAGCTGTTCCTGATCTGTTCGCAACTATGCAGTGTCAGGGTGTATTCCTGACCGGTTATGGGATGGGCTGTCTTTACCGTTTTGCCATCACAGGAAACGTCAGAGGAAAAATGCCCCGCAGTGATGGAGATTAAGTTTGCCCGGAAAGCAAGTGATATTTTCTGAGGGGACAGTATCGGTTCTCCGTCCCAATTATAGGAAAGCCGCTCAAAATACCAGCAGCATCCCTTGTCGCAGCCATAAGTCCCCATCCATTCCTCGGCAGATTTATTATTTTCAAATCCGTCCTCGCTGGCTGGATTGGCATTCCCCATCTGAATTATATTTTCCGGATACCATCTCAGGCTGCTGCTCATGTGGCGCACCAGTGGCGTACCATCAAGGCATATTTCTACGGCAAATTCCCTGCTTCCGGGGTTGTCCGCATCTATCTGTTCAAATTCTTCTGGGGTTTTTAGGGACATCCGCCGCGCATAATCCCATTTTTTCAGGAATGCCGCCATATCCTCTATCGGGATTTTTGCGCATACATCAAGGGCGGCGCCTGCTTTGCCTACATAGACTGCTGGGATAAGTATTTCCTGTTCGCCCCATAGAAAAGAGTGATTGACAGGGAGGGCTGTCAGCTTGGTTTCAGGCGAGCCTTTTCCCCATATATTGTTATCATGGTATACGTCCATTCCCTGTGCCTCCTTAAGTGTTCAATGAAGCAATTATACCACGGATGCCAGGATATTTCCAAAGCTTTTGATTTTTTATGGGAAAAATCACGGAGTATAGGAAAAATCGTGGAGTATGGGGAAAAATCACGGGGTATAGGAAAAATCATGGAGTATGATAAAAAATCGCGGGGTATCGGTAAAAAATCATGGGGTTTAAGGAAAAATCAAATTGTATCAAAGACAGCGTTTACATAGACGATGGAATCTCCGGAACCCGGTTCGACCGCCCCGGATTCACCGCCATGATGGAGGAAGTGGAGGCCGGGAACGTGGAGGCAATCATCATCAAAGACATGAGCCGTCTGGGACGTGACTATCTCAAAGTCGGCCAGGTCATGGAAATCCTGCGGCAGAGAGGCGTCCGGCTGATCGCCATCAATGACGGAGTGGACAGCGCCAACGGAGAGAATGATTTCACCCCGTTTTTGAACATTATGTATGAATTTTACGCCAGAGATACCAGCCGCAAGATTAAATCCGTATTCAAGGCAAAAGGCATGAGTGGCAAGCACCTGACCGGCACAGTCATTTACGGTTACTTGTGGGACGAAAAGCGGGAACACTGGATTGTGGACGAAGAAGCCGCTGACGTGGTGCGCCGGATATTCGCTATGACCTTGGACGGATACGGCCCCTACCAGATTGCAAACCGCCTGTCACAGGAAAAGATTGAGATACCTTCCCTGCACCTCTCCCATTACGGGGAGGGCGTGAACCAGTCCAAGACGTTTAAAGACCCTTATGGCTGGGGCTCTTCCACTATCGTCAATATCCTGAAAAAGCGTGAGTATTTAGGCCATACCATCAACTTCAAGACCCGCAAGCACTTCAAGGACAAGAAAAGCCACTACGTTGACGAAAACGAATGGGTAATCTTTGAGAATACCCATACCGCTATTATTGACCCGGAAACCTTTGAGAATGTGCAGAGAATCCGCTCCAATGTGAAGCGTTACCCGGACGGCTGGGGAGAAGCCGCCCCGCTCACCGGCCTGCTCTACTGCGCCGACTGCGGCGGCAAGATGTACGTCCACCGCACCAACAACGGCAAGCGTATCTCACAGTATACCTGCTCCCAATACAGCAAGGTTCCCGTTGGCGTTCTCTGTGCCACACAGCACCGAATCAATGAAAGCGCTGTCCTGACACTGGTTTCCGATATGCTCCGGGCGATTGCGGAGTATTCCAGAAACGACCGGGTAGAGTTTATCAAAGCGGTTCAGGAAACCCAGGCCGAGCAGCAGGCCAGCGACATCACCAGAAAGAGGAAACGGCTGGCGGCGGCACAGAAACGGGCCGGGGAACTGGAAAAACTGATATGCAAGATTTATGAGGACAATGTGCTGGGCAAGCTGCCGGACGCAAGATATGCCGCCCTGGACGCACAGTACGCAAAAGAGCAGGAATCCCTTTCCGGCGAGATTGCCGAACTGGAAAAAGCAATCGCCGGATATGAGCAGAGCCGGAAATCAGCGGAGAAATTTATCGCCCTTGTTGACAAGTATGAGAATTTTGACAACCTGACTACCACCATGCTGAATGAGTTTGTGGAGAAAATCCTCGTCCATGAGCGTGACCGAAAAGGCAGCATTGAAACCACGCAGGAGGTTGAGATTTACTTCAATTTTGTAGGAAGGTACATACCGCCCCACTTCGGGGAAGTGAACCTCACGCCGGAGGAACTGGAAGCCCTGCGGAAGAAAGAGGAACGCAAGGACAAGTTGCACCAAGCGTATCTCCGGCGCAAGGCCAACGGGACACAGAAACGGTACGAGGATAAAATCAAGGCAAAGAAAAAGGCTGAAATCGAGGCGAAGAAAGCCGCTATCCATGCCGAGGATATGGAAAACGGCGTGTTTATCCCGGCCAGCAGCCTGCCGAAGAAAGAACCACAAAAAGCACCAATGCCAGCCAAAGCCGCTATGTAGGCGGCTGGCATACCACAGAAATGACAAGGAGGCATACACATAATACATTAAAGGCGCAGGCAGAGGAAATCATACAAAGTGAACTGATTTATGATTGATGGAAGGGAGAAAGAGGAATGTTGACTTTTGAGAAAGTATTAAATGTATTTAGCGATTACCTTCAGCAAGACCCGCTTTATGAAGTTGTTCTTACCAGCCATGGGTATACCTTGATGGCATGGGAGCCGGAAAGGAATGAATGGTATCAGGCGGAACTTATGGAAACGCCGGAAATGTTATTGGACGCCCTGCTGGACACTTATGCCGGTTTCTTGGAAGATCAGATGACGGAGAATGACAGAGAATTGAATCCGTCAGAGGAAGCGGAAATAAAAACAAGGTGTAAAATATTACAAGAACAATGCCAGTCAAGTTGACAGCCAGGAAATGGAGAACACGGGTTATGTGTTCTCCATTTCCTGCGGCCTTTCTATCTCTGCAATCTTCTTGGCTGTTGCGGTCACAATCTGTAGCCCGTTGTCACTCATGCTATCCAGCAATGCATCCAGCTGTAACCGCCGGGTGTCCTTCCCCGCTGGCTTGTCTAAGAGAAACTGGTCTACGGAAATATTGTAGCGGAGCATAAGCTCAAAGAATATCTGCAAACTTGGGTGCTGCCCCTTGTTTTCAATGTTCGCAAGGTAGTGAGGTGAGATAAACATCTCATCGCAAACTTTCTTTCTGGATTCTCTTCGCCCTGTCCGTGCAGCCTTGATTGCCGCTCCAAAATCCTTAAAATCATATCGTGGTACTGGTCTTTTTGACATATTTGTTCACCCTATTGTATTGTACAGTTTACTTTTTTAAAAGAATACGTCTACACAGTTACACTGATTGGCCTAAATAATTATAAAAGACAGAGAATGAATCTTGTATTTATTCGGCTAGACGCATATAATTATACTGATAGAGTTTAGCGAAAGGGTGAATAAAAATGTTAGAGTATATTTCTGCCCCGGAAGCGGCACAAAAATGGGGCATTTCAGAAAGACGGGTGCAAAAGCTATGTGAGGAAAACCGCATACCGGGTGTAGCAAAATTTAGTCGGCTATGGCTGATACCAAAAGACGCAGAAAAACCAACAGATGCCCGGTTGAAAGCAGAAAGGAAGAAAAAACATGAATAAAGTTTTGATTATTGATGATGATAAAGAGCTTTGCGCACTTATGAAAAAATGCGTAGAGCAGGAAAACCTTGCTACGATTGTCGCAGGCGGCGGTATAGAAGGCTTGCATATCCTGGCAGAAAACAAAGATACCTGTTCACTTATCATTCTTGATATTATGATGCCCGATTTAGACGGCTTTCAAGTATTGCAGCAAGTACGGCAGACAAGCAATGTCCCCATTCTTATGCTCACTGCAAAAAGTGATGAAGAAGATAAAGTGTCCGGCTTACGAATGGGGGCAGACGATTATCTGACAAAGCCATTTAGCATTAACGAGCTTATGGCACGTGTAAATTCCCTTATCCGGCGTTATACCCTGCTCAATCCAATTTCCAGCACTGAAACGGATTGTATGGTGTTTCAAGGAATGACGATTGATAATCTTAACCGTCTTGTTTTTATGAATGACGTACAAGTGGAACTTACAGGAAAAGAATTTGATCTGCTTTCCTTTCTTGCAGCGAACAAGGGGAAAGTATTTACGAAGAAACAGATTTATACCCATGTATGGGAGGAAGAATATGCTTTTGATGACAGCAATATCATGTCTTTTATCAGCAAATTACGGAAAAAAATTGAACCAGACCCGGAACACCCTTTTTATATTTTAACCGTCCGTGGCGTGGGCTATCGTTTTAACAGGGAGGCATAACATGAATGTTAATCTGCTTTTATTGATTGCGTTTTCCTTTACACTTTTATTTATTTTGTTTCTTATATCAAAACTTAGGCGTGTACAGGGGCAATTATCTATTATCGAAGAAGCCCTTGAAGATATAAAATCCGGGAATTTAAACCGCCGTATGTTGGCTAAAAAGAGCGATATGACAAGAAAAATCTGCTATGGTATAAACGATATTGCAATGAACAGCCAAACGCAGCTTATCAAGCAAAAACAATCTGAACAGGCATACAAACGGTTAATGACAAGTATTTCCCATGATGTGAAAACTCCCCTTGCTTCTTTGGTTGGTTATTTGGAAGCAATAGAATGTAAGATAGTTGCAGGAGAAGAAAAAGACGAATATGTTCATGTCGCATTTGAGAAAGCTCATTATCTAAAGCATTTTGTGGAAAATCTTTTTGAATGGGTAAAACTGGACTCCGGGGAACAGATTTTTCATTTTGAAGTTTTAGACCTAAACGAGTTATCCCGGAATATTATCGTTGATTGGATTTCTGTTTTAGAAAACAGCAATTTTGACTATGCGTTTGATATACCGGAAACAGAATATCTTATGCGTATAGATGCAAATGCTTATAGCCGCATCCTCAATAATCTGTTGCAAAATGCCCTTATCCATAGTAAAGGAAGTAAAATATCTTTCCATATTTTTGAAAATGATCTGCAAGTCAAAATAACTATGACAGATAATGGAAAAGGAATATCCCCCGATCATCTCCCACATATTTTTGAAAGAATGTACCAATGCGATCAGTCACGGTCTGCTGGGGGAAATGGATTAGGCTTATCAATAGTAAAAGAACTTGTAACTGCTCACAAAGGAAAGATTACTGTTGACAGCACTCCCAATAAAGGGAGTACATTTACCTTATTGTTTCCGAAATCCCTGTAATAAATACGGGGATTTTTCAGTTTTATCAAATTTTGCTTAACTGTAAAAGCATGAAAAAAGCAAGGTTTCGGCAAGGTTTTGGCAAGGTTAGCGTGATAGAATAGCAAATATGAAAAGGAGGTTTCGCAATGAGCAAATATGTAATTGAAACAAAAAATCTTACCAAACAATACGGAACACAGAAAAGCGTTGCAGATTTGAATATCCATGTCCAGCAAGGGCGTATCTATGGTCTGCTTGGCAGGAATGGAGCCGGAAAGACAACGACAATGAAAATGCTGCTTGGGTTGACACAGCCCACTTCCGGGGAAGTTACAATTTGGGGAAAGCCCCTGCGGACAAATGAGAAAAAGCTGTTGCCCCGGATTGGATGTCTGATTGAATCCCCCGGATTTTACCCAAATCTGACCGCCACAGAAAACCTGCGAATTTTTGCTACCCTGCGGGGAGTGCCGAACCGCAATGCAATTAAAAATGCACTTGATTTAGTGGGGCTTCCCTATAAAGACAAAAAGCTGTTTTCCCAATATTCGCTTGGAATGAAGCAGCGATTGGCGATTGCCCTTGCCATTATGCACGACCCGGAGCTTTTGGTTTTGGACGAACCGATTAACGGTCTTGACCCGATTGGAATTGCAGAAGTGCGCTCTTTTATCCGTGACCTCTGTACTGAAAGGGGAAAAACGATATTGATTTCCAGCCATATTCTTTCCGAGATTGCATTGCTGGCTGATGATATAGGAATTATTGACCACGGCGCATTATTGGAGGAAGAAAGCCTTGCAGAACTGGAAGCAAAGAGCAGCAGACATATCCGTTTTACCGTTTCCAGTACAACACAGGCGGCAAGGATTTTAGAACGCAATTTCCATGAAACGCAGTTTACAGTACAGGACGACTACAAGATGCGTCTGCATAATTTAGATATTTCAGTTGGGGAAATTATAACCGCCTTTGTCGAAAACGGACTTACCGTATCAGAAGCCTATGTCTGCGAAGAAAGCCTTGAAGATTATTTCAAGCGTGTAACAGGGGGTGAAGGAATTGCTTGATCTTGTAAAGTGTGAGTTTTGGAAATTGAAACGGAAAAAGTTTATCCTTTTTGTAATATTTTCTGCATTGCTTTTTCCTATCCCGTTTACAGCACTTGTGCTAAAAGGGAATGTGGGCGATCTGAACGCTTTTGACGGCTTATATGATATGCTTTTTTGTATAGCTGTTCCTGTCATGCTTCCCTGCATACTTGGCATTATAGCGGCTATGCTCTTTTACATGGAAAGAGATAATGCAACTCTGAAAAATTTGATGGCTATTCCTGTTTCGGCATGGGAAATTGCGACTGCAAAAATCATAGTATTATACTTTATCAGTCTTTTATTTACTTGTGTAACATTGTTCTCTGCAATTATCGGTGGGATAATAGCCGGAACTGATTTGGGCAATATTTGGAACAAACTTGTAATTGCTGTTATTACAGCTATTCTATATGCCACGGGTACACTTCCGATTATAATTGCGATTGTAAAATTTAACCGCTCTTATGTATTTGCAGTTATTTTGACATTCTTCTATACAATGTTTGGATTTTCCCTTGCTTTTACAGGGCAATTCACATCAGAAAATCAAGTAATGAAAGTGCTTACCAGTATTTTACCAACGCCTATTATTTATCGTTGGCAGGCTTCAAGAATGATTGAGCAGGGAACAACTGCTTTTGAAAACTGGCAGCCCTACTTTCTGAAATTAGGAATTGTAGTATTTACCGTTTTTATTCTTGGAGGTATCTCTTATTTTGCGATTATCAAAATATACAAAAAGCAGGAAAGGCTGGTGTAAGAAATGGCAAGGCTCATAAAAACAGAACTCTGGAAATTAAAACGATACTCTGTTATCTGGATTGGAATTGCAACTATGCTGTCTGTTGTTTTACTAACCTGTTTTATGGAGATTGGTACGCCGGGAACGCCGACATTTTCCAGTTTTTCAGATAATGTAATATGGAACAGCTTTTCGCTTATCTTTCCGGCAACAATCGTACTGATTGCGGGTTATATGATCGAACGTGAAAGAACAGACGACACATTGAAAAATATAATGGCAATCCCGGTATCTTTCCGAAGATTGCTTTTGGGTAAGGTATTTGTCTGCGGAATGATTGCTGTCTTTCTGGCGATCGTGGAACTTTTATTTACTGCTCTCATTTCGCTTTTTTGCAGATATGAGGGAATTGTTCTTAACAGCATAATGAAATCGCTTATCCAAATGGTTGGAATGAATTGCTTTGTATTTATATCGGTACTTCCTATTATTGTATTTACAGGACAAAAGGCAGGGGCATTTATGACAGGCGTAGCTTTTGCATTTTTTTATGGTTTTATAGGGACTTTTGCTTCCGGTCATGGTTTGTCCTGTCTTTACCCGGTTACGATAGGACTTGGTTTTATCAATTATCAAAATGGCATGGAAACCGGCACATATAATATTTTCCGGTGCGTTGTTGTGCTTCTGATTATGCTTGTTATAACTGCGGTTATGCTGCTTCTGGCACATGACAGGAGCAAAACGCAAAAAATAAAAGGCAAAGGAGATATTCAATGACAGGAAAAAGAATACTTTGTATCATTCTAATATGTGTGAGTGCTTTATCGCTTTCCGGTTGCAATAGCATTTATCAAGCGTTATCCGACGGAACGGAAAAGTTACTTGATATGGCTTCTGACACTGTAGGCGACACTCCAAAAAATACTGCTTTAGACATCATGGATGTGCTAAATGAAATTGGTGGAAACACTGTTTTAACTTCTGAATTTTCTTTGCAGGGGGAACGTAATACAGGAATTGATAATTACGTCGGAACTTATTCAGCCGAATATGAGGACTTATCAAAAACGGAATATCTGTTTGGCGGTGTTGACGTTGAAAGAGAGCAGGGAAATGAATTAACTGTAGAGTGCGTCCTAAAGGTTGACAGTGGTACTGCTAAAGTATTTTGGATTTCAGGAAGCGAAAAACCAGTTAGCTTGATTGAAACAGATGGAACTTATAAGGAAACAATTACATTGTCAAGTGGCAGCAACTATATTGGTATTGAATGTGAAGATTTTACAGGAAGTATAGAATTGAATATTGAATAATGCTCTGCCGCACGACGGCAAAAGAAAAAAAGCCGTCGTACAGCAGAGGTATTTTCACACGCCTATTCATACACGGTGGCTTTTGAGAAATCAAAGCCGCCGTTTCTTTTTTATCTTCTCAAGGAATGACGCGGTTTCAATGTTAAAAACGGCGGCTAAAGGAGGTAGTCGCCATGAAGCACATACCGTATCGACAAAATCCGACGGTCATTGACTTATCAAAAAAAGCCTGATCTTGGCCGGGGGATATTTTACCCATAAGTATGCACTGTCAAGTCAATTAAATACTGTTCATAGTTCCATTACACCCGATTGCATTACACAGCCGGGTGTTTTTATATGCCTATGGGTAAAGCAAATGCCAGCCCGTCCAGGCTGCCGTTCCCCGCCCAACTCCGTTCAGAAATCTTTGCAAAAAATCTGAACGGAGGAAAGGAAGATGAAAGTCATCATCAACATAGACGGACAAGCCCTGTCCGTGGAGGTCACAGTCGAAGTATACGAATACCTGGACAGAGCAGACCACAAGGAAGAAAACCTTGCCCATGAGAAGCGGCGGCACTGGGACAGCCGGGAGTTTGGCGAGTACATAGTCCTCACCGAAGGGCGCTCCTGCTACTATCAGACACCGGAACAGTGGGTATGCAGGAAAGAAACCATACTGGAGATTAAGGCCGCCCTTGCGCTCTGCACCGAGGCGCAGCGCCGCCGGTTCCTGCTCTACGCACTGGGAGGTTTGAGCTATGCCGAGATTGCCGGGCTTTGCCGCTGCTCCAAAGCTGCCATACAGGACAGCATTGAGGCGGTACGGAAGAAAATTAAAAAATTTTTCTGATACAGACCCTACGATTGGCCGTTTTCGGGCTAACCAGTGAAGGGAACTTTTCCCTATCACATTTCCGGGGAGGACAAGCAGGAAACCGCTGCCTGTCCTCCCCGCACTTTAGGAGAGATTAGCCATGAAAACAATCAACTTGAAAAAGTATTATTACCCGCTTTTTGTCACGGACACATTTATTGAGGTATCGGACGAAATAGCCGAGGCTCTGCTGCTTATGCGGAGGGAGGAAAACAACCGCACCCACAAAATCTGGTATCACAAGGCGTACTATTCCCTTGACTGTGAGGACGGGATTGAAAACTGCGCCTTTGATTTTACCGCCAAGTCCCCGGAGGAGATTCTGCTGGAACAGGAGGAAGAACAGATTTTCCTTGCCACACTGGAACATCTGTCCGAGGCTATGGGGGATTTGACGGACACACAGGCAAGGCGCATCCATGCCCGCTACGTCCTTGGAAAGAAGCTGGCCGAGATCGCCGCTGAGGAAGGCGTGAGTGTCTCCGTGGTACAGCAGACCATCAAGAGCGCCTTAAAGCGGATGCGGAGATATTTTGAGAAAAAGAAATGGAGGAAATGAAAGGATGAATTTTACAAAAAGCGAGCTGGAAATGCTCTACCAGTATGTAGCGCCCACGAAGGAGGAAACCCTTGCGGGGCTGAAAGAGATCGTGCCGGTTCTGGAAAGGAAGGACGACCTGCTGACAAAGATGATCGTGGAGAACACGGTGAGGAAACTGGAAAAACTGGCAGAGCCGGAGTGCAGCCGGTTCATTGCTGACAACCGGGCCGCCTTTATCGCAGAGAGGGACAATTCCATCCGCAGGAGACTTGCGGGGGCGGCGAAGGAGCCGGTCCTGCTGGGGCATGACCTGGCCGGGACGGAGCGGTTCCTGCCGGGGACAAGGCACATGGTAACGGTGGAGATTTTAAACAGCGACAGCCCGGTGGGCTTCCCAGGAGAGAGATACCGCTTTTTCCTCTCTGACGAGGGATATAAGAATGCCAGGACCAGCGAAGGCCGGGGCGAGGTGAAGATCAGGAGCCATGCCGCCGTATGCGCCGGGAAACTCTATCCTGATAAGAAACCAAAACAGCCGGAGCGGTAAGCGGAAAGGGGAAAACGAAAATGAAGGATTTAAAAAAGCTACAGTCTGAACAGCAGAAAGTCCAGAGGGAAATTGAGCAGCTTCAGAACCGCCAGAAGATTCTACTAAACAGAAAGACGGACACGGAGCGCCGTGCCAGGACCCGCCGCCTGATCGAGCATGGGGCCATCCTGGAAAGCATTTTCCCGGCAACTGTCACCATGACCGGCGAGGAAGTCAAGGCATTTCTGCTTGCGCTCTTCCGCCTGCCGGGGGCAGAGAAAGCCGCCGCAAATGTACGCAAATCCGGGGATGTTTCCTAAGTCCCTTGGTTACAAGGGCGCACTTATGCACCGTTCCGGTGCGTGCGCCCTGCTGGGAGCATTGCGTCCCCTGGACGCGATGGGGAGCTACACTCCCCAAACCCCTTGTGCGCTCCATTGGAAACGACACCCGCCCTGCGGCTGCCATTTCCGGCAGAGCCTTGTATATCCCATCCCGGAAGGAGGCGAATACCCGTGGCAATCTTCCATTGCCCCATCAAGATCATCCAGCGCAGCAAAGGCAAGTCTGCCGTGGCTGCCGCCGCATACCGGAGCGGCACGAAGCTCACCAATGAGTGGGACGGGCTGACCCATGACTATACCAGAAAGGGCGGCATCATCCATTCGGAAATCATGCTGCGCGCCCATGCCCCGCCGGAATTTTCTGACCGCTCCATCCTTTGGAACAGCGTGGAGCAGGTTGAGACTTCAAAGAACAGCCAGCTTGCCCGTGAGGTCGAGGCGGCGCTGCCGGTGGAATTATCGCCGGAAGAACGGCTGGCACTTGTCCGGGCTTATGTGAAGGACATCTTTGTGGATTCCGGTATGTGCGCCGACTTTGCCATCCACGATAAGGGGACCGGCAACCCCCATGTACATATCCTGCTCACCATCCGCCCGCTGGAAGAATCCGGTGAGTGGGGCGCAAAATGCCGCAAGGTCTATGACCTGGATAAGAACGGACAGAGAATCCCGGACGGGAAAGGCGGCTATAAGAACCACCGGGAGGACACCACCGACTGGAATGACAAGGGCAACGCCGAGAAATGGCGGGAGGCATGGGCGGCGTATGCAAACAAGGCGCTGGAATCAGCCGGGAGGCCAGAGCGGATCGACCACCGCAGCTATAAGCGCCAGGGCGTAGATAAAATCCCCAGCGTCCATTTAGGCGTGGCCGCCACGCAGATGGAGAAGCGGGGAATCCCCACCCGCAAGGGAAACCTGAACCGGCAGATTGCCGCCGACAACAGACTGCTCAAAGAGATAAAAGCCCGCATTACCCGGCTCTATAACTGGTCAAAGGAACAGGCAGGGAAACCGGAAGGGAAAGAGAGCATCCTGCTCCAGCTATGGCAGGCCCGGCAGGAAATGGACAGCCCTGATTCCCGGTACGGGAAAATAAAAGACCTGAAAGAACAGGCGGCGCTTTACAGTCTCCTGCAGGGAAATGGCATCACTACCATGCGGCAGCTCCATGAGAAAATCTCCACCATGAATAAAAGTTACTATGACCTGCGAGGGAAGATCGTCAGCGCAGAACGCCGCATCAAGGTTCTGGACGAACACCTCTCCATGTGGGAGCAGTACGAGAAGCACAAAGGCATCCGCCGCCAGCTTGACAAAGTGAAGCCGGGCAAGAAAGGACAGTTTGAGCAGAGGCGTGAAACGGAACTTGCCCTTTACGAAGCCGCCGCCCGGTATCTGGAAAAACTGAAATCCGGCGGGGAGGTGCTCACCCCGAAGAAGTGGAGGGCAGAATCGGAAAAACTGACGGCACAGAAAGAAATCCACTATCAGGAGATGCGTTCCATGAGGGAGCAGATCAGGGCGGTTGAGAACCTGCGCAAAGCCGCAGACCAGCTTGAAAAGTCACAGCAGAATCGAAACAGAAAGAAGGAGGGTAACCAGCTATGAGACATTTTCTTTTGCATATCAATATCCACTTTTACATCCCACGCCGGACTGTGCTGCCTGTACCGGGCAGAAGTACAGAGGGAAAGGAGAATCCCCATGACCGCCACGCCTGCGGGGCTCCTGCTCCTGCCATCACGGACACGGCCATACCGGTGATGAAAGCGGCTGCCATGAATCCGGCTGCCAGTGCCATTGCCAGGAGGCCGGCCATGAGTGCCGGTGCCGCCATGAAAAAGAAAAGCGCTGAACCAATCCCGGTGATGGATTACGGACAGTTCCGGCGGGCAAAGAAGCTGGTGCATGAGTGCTGTAACTATGACAACGGCCAGTGTATCGCCCTTGAGTGTGTCTGTGTCCAGAGCATCTCCCATTCGCTTTTATGCCGATGGTTCCACTGTGCCGTCCTTCCCCTTGACCGGGAGCTGGAAGCAGCCCTTTTCCACCGGCTGGAACGGAAGAAGTGTTCCGTCTGCGCCAGGCTTTTCCTTCCCGGCTCCAACCGGGCGAAATACTGCCCGGACTGCGCCGCCCGCATGAAGCGGAAACATGCCGCCGAACGCAAACGGAAACAGAGGCGCATATGTCACGCTTTAGGAACGGAAAAAGCCTTATAAATCAAGCACTTTTTTTGAGTGTCGGAGGGTAACCAATACCTTTTTATCACTGGCACCCAAAAACAGCCTTAAATGGCGTATACGGGTCTCACAGCCCTATCCAGAGACCAAAGGAGCAACAGATATGTCAGACAACAGAAAATATTATTACCTGAAACTGAAAGAGAACTTTTTCACCACCGAGAAGATGGTGATACTGGAAAGCGCACAGGACGGGCTTTTGTATTCCAACCTGCTGCTGAAAATGTACCTGATGTCGCTGAAACATAACGGCGTCCTCATGCTTGGGGACGGCCTGCCCCACACGCCCCAGACCATAGCCACCTTCACCCGCCACCAGATCGGCACGGTGGAGCGGGCATTGAAGCTCTTTACCGAGTTTGGTTTTGTGGAGGTCCTGACGGACGGGGCTTATTACATGGCAGACATCCAGCTTTTGATCGGCCAGTCCTCCACCGAGGGCGAACGGAAGAAGAAAGAGCGGATGCGCCTGAAACGCCAGAAGCTGCTCCCATCCGGACAGACGGACAAATGTCCACCATATAGCCGGGGGGACATTTGTCCACCAGAGATTAGAGATAAGAGATTAGATATTAGAGATAAGAGTATAGAGAATAGAGAGTGTGATAATGACGCACACGCTTATGGAAAGTATGGGAATGTTTTTTTGGCAGAAAGAGAAATGTCGGAGCTGCAGAATGAATTTTCAGACAGTGTCCTGCAGGACTATGTAGAGCGTTTGTCGGAATACATGGAATCCACCGGGAGGGAATATAAAAGCCATGCCGCCACAATCCGGCGCTGGGCCAATGCGGACAGGAAAGGGGCGGCTCCACCGGCAAGAAACCGGGATTACACCGTAAAGGAGGGAGACACCATATGATCGAGATCAACGAGGCTGTCCGGGCATTTATTGGCAAAACCGCCGGAGATACGGAATTATCGGAGGACGAATACATAGACCATTCTGATGGCCTTATCCACTGTAAGAAATGCGGAGGGAGGCGGCAGACCATCCTCCCCGACTCGCTCCGGCACAGCTACCTCATGCCCCGCTGTGTCTGCCCCTGCCAGCAGGAGGCCGAAAAGCAGAGGAAGGCCGCCGAGGAACAGAGGGCGCTCATGGAGAGCATCCGGCGCAGGAGGGCGCAGGGCCTGCAGGACCGCTATCTCCATGACTTCACTTTTGCCAATGACAACGGGCAGAACCCGCTCATGGAGAAAGCCCGTGCTTATGTGGAAAACTGGAAGGAGGCATACCGGGAGAATACCGGCCTTCTGCTCTTCGGTGACGTGGGGACGGGAAAATCCTTCTTTGCCGGATGTATTGCCAATGCCCTAATCGACCAGGATGTACCGGTGCTCATGACGAATATCCCCTCTATCCTGAACCGGCTGACCGGGATGTTTGCCGAGGACCGGGCGGCGTTTATCTCCGCCCTTGACGATTACAGCCTTTTGATTCTGGACGACCTGGGCGTGGAACGCAATACCGAATATGCGCTGGAGCAGATGTTCCTTGTCATTGACAGCCGGTACAGGAGCAGGAAGCCGCTGATCGTCACGACCAACCTGAAACTGGAAGAGATCAAAAACCCGCCCGACCTGGCCCACGCCAGAATCTATGACCGTATCATGGAGCGGTGCGCCCCTGTCCTTTTCTCCGGCAGGAACTTCCGGGAGGAAAAGGCGGCGGCTACCAAAGAGGCGGCGAGGGGGATTGTCTCCCCGAAATGAAACCTGAAAACAGCAGCAAGGGACAATTCCTATACATACCGTGGGACTGTCCGGGAAAGGAGCATCATACCATGAGCAGTGAGAAAAATATCCAGAATGTAGCAGGCACCACAGCTGGGGCAGAGAACCCGCCCGCACTGGTGAAGAAGATAGGCCGCACCACCTATATCGTGCGGATTCATTTCAGTGAGACCAGCACGGAGACCATGAGCGACAAGATTAAGCGTATGCTGAAAAATGAGATACAGCAGATGGGATAAAACGATAACAGAGGGACGCCGGGGAATCAGAAATACTACACTGGTTCCCGGCTTGTAAAATCAGGAGGTTTATGGTAGTATGGAACTACAAAAACGAAAGGAAAGGCAGGTGGGGATATTGACAGCGACGGAACAACAGCACCAGGAGGATTTACAGCGCCTGCGTGACTTACGCCCTATCGACGATGATTTTATGCGCTGCCTGTTTAAAGATAACATTCCATTAGCAGAATTTGTGTTACGCATTATCACGGGTAAGCAGGATTTGATTATCACTGACTGCGAAACACAAAAGGACATGAAAAGGCTGGCCGGGGCACGCTCTATCTGCCTGGACGCATACGGGACGGACCCGGATGGGAAAAAATACGATCTTGAAATCCAAAGACAGGAAAAGGGGGCAGACCCGCACAGGGCAAGATACCATTCCAGCGTGATGGATGTAGAGAACCTCCATTCCGGGCAGGAATTTAAAGAACTGCCGGACACCTATACAATCTTCATTATCGAGAAAGATTTTTACGGAAAAGGTGAACCGGTCTATCCGATTGAGAGAATCAATCTTGCTACGGATAAATCCTTTGAAGATGGAGAACATATTTTATATGTGAATGGGGAATACCGGGGCGAATCCGATTTTGGAAAGCTCATGCACGATTTTAATTGTACACAAGCATCCGATATGAATTTTGAACTGATGGCAGACCGGACACGGTATCTGAAAGAAAATCCGAAGGGAGTGAGTGAGATGTGCCGCATCATGGAGGATATGAGAAATGAATCCCTGAAAGAAGGAATACAGGAAGAAAAAAAGATGACAGTATTCCGAATGTTGGAGGCGGGGAAATACTTGCTTGAGGAAATTGCGAATATTTCAGGGCTTTCCCTTGAAGAAGTTAATCAACTGAAAGCAGAACGAAACGCATAAAGCACTGTCATAGAGCCAGGAATCTTAAATAAAGGTTTCTGGCTCTATTTTTTTGCCCTAATTGTGAATTTTTTGTGAAATTGATTAAAAAGTCCTTGACGATTTGTCTCTGGCAAAACAGCAAAATCGATCCTGATTAGCTGCGGCGCAAGAATGGCTCCCTTTGACATCCGGGAGGTGCGGGAACTGATGGAGGGCGACGAACTGGAACTTGAAAAGATTGGCGACCGCAAGACGGCGCTGTTCTGTATCGTGTCCGACACGGATATGACATTCAATTTCATTTCTGCGATGGTTTATACGCAGATGTTCAACGTCCTGTGCGACAAGGTGCTGGAAAACGGCGGCGCACTGAAAACCCATGTTACCTGCCTGCTGGACGAGTTTGCCAACCAGAAAATCCCCAACTTCCAGCACCTGATTTCCGTTATCCGAAGCCGCGAGATTTCCGCCCATATCGTGGTGCAGACGCAAAGCCAGTTAAAGGCCGTCTACAAAGACCATGCGGAAACCATCATCGGCAACTGCTCCTGCGTCCTGTTTTTGGGCGGCAAGGAGCGCAGCACCCTGAAAGAGATTTCGGAAACGCTGGGAAAGGAAACCATCGACCTTTTCAACACCTCCGACACGCGGGGAAGCCAGCGCAGCATGGGGGTAAATTACCAGAAACTCGGAAAAGATATGCCATACTTGTTCGTGAAGAGTTCAGTTGCCTTATAAATTCGCGTGAACAGGGACACGAACAACTGGATTCTGGAAAACTGAATACAGGAGGTCACAAATGAAAGAACTGCCAGAAAGAATCCATGACGATACCAACGGTCTTGACTACGTTCTTGTGGGTGATTATTACATTCCCTCCCTGCGGCTGACGGAGGAATCCCGCCCAATCGGGCATTGGGGGCGCAGGCGTAAAGCCTATCTGGAAGAAGCCCGCCCCGCCCTTTATTGCAGCCTGCTGTTGTCCGGGAAACTCTGGACGCACCTTGCCGATGTGGACGAGCAGGCACAGGAGCGGCTTGACCTTATCATGGAGCAGATGAAAGCCGCCGAGGGCGTGACGGAGGAACTGAAAGCCCGGAACCAGCTTGCGTGGGTGCAGCATATGAACAGCATACGCAGCCGGGCGGAAGAAATTATTTATGCGGAACTGGTCTATGCGTAATGCGGCTGGCTCCTGTCTGGAAAAAGTGGCTCTAAAGCCGGAAAATTGAACATGGGACACACGATATGGTAAAGAGGACTGCTAACCCGGATTTTGCGGGAATGGCAGCCCTTTTTGCGTTATTCTTTCGCTTTTTTCTTGCCAAACAGGGACTGGTACTATGTCAAGAAAAAGTACAAGTTAAAAGTGAACTTTTCTTAATAACACTCCATTTTTTATCCAGCCAATC
>QXXL01000204.1 GCA_009911505.1 Lachnospiraceae bacterium
ATAAAAAAATAAGTGCAGAAGGTAAAGCACTGATGAAATGCTTTATCTCTTACACTTATATGGTACTAAAAAGCGGCTGCCCGCAGTGGGCAGTCCGCCTGTTCCTAAAATAATGTTTTTACAGTTTTGTCCTCTCTCCCGTCAGTATATTGACCACCGTGGCGCCTTCCCCGAATGCCGCCCTTGCCTCCGCAAGCGCCTCCCCGGAAAGCCCCCTGTGGTTCCTGCGGTATTCCGCGATGCTTTCCTCATTCTGTGCATCCCGTTTTCTTGCTGTTGCCTCCCTGCTGAAAGGGTATCCTGCGTATTCCAGCTTCTCGCAGAAGTCATCCATCAGGCAGCGCCCGTTGCTCTTCCATCTGACCGCGCCGTCCTCATCAACCGTAGCCTTTTCATCCGCCTGCGCCACCGCCTTTTTCACTTCCTCCTCTGCATTCTTTTTCCAAAAATCCCCAAGGCTCCCGTTTATCTCTCTTTCAAATCTCGTCATTGTGCTTCCCTCCATTTTTCGTGTTTTCCCTTTCGGTAGTACCCATATTCGCTCTGAATGGGGATATTATCAAGCAGATTCGGAGCATAGGATGCACAAATATACAGATGGAAAACTGTACATATTTACGCACATTCCACATACCGGATGAATGCTTTCCCGTGTCCTTCGTTCACCCCCGCCCCGGTCTCTGCTGGGTAATATTTCCCGTTGTGGGTGAATGGCGCGACACCGTCCACATAGCCGGAGCCTCCTGCGCCTGACTCTCCGCGCATGCCATAGTTCCCGCCGAACCAGCCGCCACCGCCGCCGGAATAGCAGGTGCTGCTGGATGAGCCATAAGACGGCGCTGAACCAAAGTTTGTGGAAGGGCTGCTCCCCGTGGATATCTGCCGGCCTCCCAGGGCACCGCCGGAACCATCCCCGCCCCGCTCCCCTCCGCCGGCTCCGCCTTTGTGGATTGTGCCATTGTCTATTGCTCCTCCCCCGCCTCCGCCGGCCACGATCAGGACGCATTCCCTGTTGGAGTAATTCACCCCATTGCTGTACCCTAACGAACCGTATTTTGTTGCCACATGGGTAGCGCCGCCTCCACCTGCCCCATATTGCCTGCCATTCGTATAGCTGTATCCATAAGCGCCGCCGTTTGTCCCCGGAGATGTCCCGTTTGCAGCGCCGCCATTATATACATAGACCACCTCGTCCTTTTTCATCTTCTTATAGCCTTTGGAATGGCCGCCAAGACCGCCTTCCGCCACAAGGGAGTCCACTTTTGCGCTGCCCCCGGAACCGCCCCACACTTCAAACTCATAGATGCCGTCCTGCGGGATGGTAAACTGCACATAATTCCCGGTATAGGGAAAATCGTACTCCGTGGTCACCCACATGGCATAGAGCGTGGCTCCGGCAGGGAACACGCCTTTTTCTCCCGGTTTGTAGGATGGCGTGGAAAGGGAGTCAATGCTCCATCCGCAGAAGGACATATTCTTCCGGGTATAGGGGCTTGCCGGTACCGTGGTGGGTTCGCTCTGTGCATTCCCGTTGTTGTAATAACAAAAAGCGGTAAAGGACTCCACCGCCCCGGTTTCTGCAAGGGTGCCGCCGTTGGGCATCAGACCGATGGTCATCTGCTTTTTAAACACCGCATAGAGCGTAACGGGTTCCTCCGAAGTAATGATATATTCCGAAAGCACCTTCTTTTCCGCAAAACTATCCTGCCGCCATCCCACAAAGGTGTATCCCTCCAGCGCGGCATCCGGGGCGGCGGCAATGGCGTCCTCCCTGTCCGGCACGGTACGCTCCAGCGCATAGCCTGTGTCGATCTGGTATGTTACCTTCACTCCTGCCGCATACACCCTGTCCTCTCCCACGAAAATCCGCGTCACACGCTTTGTGGTTTCATCCTCATAACAGAGATAAATGGTGGTGGCGCTGTAGCTTTCCATTGCCCGGTATTCGTCAAGGCTCACCAGTTTCATCACAAGGCCGGTGCTGCTCATCATCTCCGTCACTCTTTCATCCAAAGTCTGCATGGATTCTTCCAAAGTTTCCGTTGCGGAAATAACACCGTCCAGCTCCCCGATGATATTTCTCGCAGTAAATACCGCAGTTCCATCTAAAACCCTGTCTCCCACTTTGGTAATCCTCGAATACCCGGAAGGCTCCGATGCGGCTGTGGTGCCTGCCTGTGTGCAGACCAGCGTTGCCCAGCCCGGAGCGCCCACGGCGGTCACCGCATCCCCTACGGCATAGGCAGTGGCACGGGTGAGGGTTTCCCCTCCTCCCCCGCCGCCTCCGCTCCCGGCTTTCAGCGTGGGGAACACTTTCGTAAGGCCGTCCAGACCTGCGGAAGATACGGTGAAGATGGCAAGTTCCAGATCGTAGGAGGAATTGTTGTAGTTGATATTTACATCCGCATCCAGCGGCGGAAGCTCCGCTGCCGCCTGCGCCAGTATCTTGATGGGTTCATCCGCATTGGATAAATCGAGATGGATATACACCCTTCCGTCCAGCGTCTCCCCCACATCCGCAAGGCGCACGTCAATCTCCGTTTCATACACCTCAAAGAACCGGCCACGAATCATGCCAAACCCCTGCGAGATGTGCATCACATTCCCTCTCGCATAAGTCACTTCGCACCCTTTGAAGATGCCGCTGCCGGGGATCGCCGTCTCGTAGATGATGGCGTCATCCTGCGGTGTGACATTGCCGCCCTTATAGGTTTTCAGTGTGATATTATCCGCCATTCTCCTGCCTCCTTAAAATCTTAGTCAAGTCCAGCCGCACCGTGCCGAACACCAGCTTTGTGTTCCTGCCCCGCTCCCTCCCGGTGAGGATGCTTCGGTAACTCTGCCCGTCCGAGATGATATCCGCCACCTGCCCGAATTCCAGTTCCTCCGGCTTTACCAGCGCGTCACCGTTCATCATGGTAAGCTCTATCAGGTTGGAATAGGAAAGGTTAGCGAACTTATTATGGGCGGCGCTGATCGCAGCACTCTCAAAGCTGCTCCCCTTCTCATGGGAAACCGCCTGCATCTCACACACCACAGGCGTGATGCGGTCACGATCCTTCGTGTCATAGCCAAGATCGGGATGCAGGAAATACACCCTTTTCTTTTCATAATCGGAACTGTCATAGATCACCAGTTTATTCACATCGGCGCTGACCTGTTTTATCGTGACGCTCTTTTTGATGATGTTAGGCAAATCGCTCTCTATGGTGATGATGCCAGCCGCAGCTTTACCCACGGTGATCTGCACTTCCCGGTTCTGGATATCCAGCTTTGTCCTTACAAGGATACTGTACTTTTCCATTGCCGGAATGATGACAGAATCAATCAGATTCACGATGTTGTAATGCCCGCCTTTGTCGGAGGGCGTGATGTGCAGGCTCCAGTCCTTTGTGGCCGTAACTGCGCTGACGGAAAGACCTTTTATATTCTGCATTTCGTCTTCATTGATGATAAACATTTCTTTTATCCTGTCACAGATAAACTGCTCCATGCTGCCCTGCCCCTGCAGGTCTACATCGAAAAGCACATCCGTATTCAGCAGCTCCATCAATGGCTTATAGGAAATGGTCTGTAACTTTTTCGATTTATCCGTCCCATAGCCGATCTCCGTCACGATTCCGGCATATTCCTCACCACCCCGGCTGATGCGGATGTAGTCCTGCTTTTTCACACCGGGCAGGGCAAGCACCGTCACGGTATTTCCGTCCGATGATAAATAATCCTCTTTATAGGTAACCTCATTCACATTCGTATTTCCCACCATTTCAAAGTCCTGCGTGAAGATTTCCACGTTATACGGTTTCATAGCTGATCCTCCCTTCCACCAGCACATTTAAGATGTTCAGCCCTTCATGCACCACGGAAATGCGGTTGCTGCCGTACTGCAGGTGGAAGAACCGCTCCGTGGTAAAGTCGCACATCTGGTATCTGTCCGCCACCACCTCGTCACTGACGCCCCGCTCCGTAATGCTGTAGGGAATCTGCGTGGTGTCGATGACCAGCTTATGCCCGTCCGGGATATTCCCCTCATACCTTCCCGTTTCGTACAGGACATTATTTACATAGTGCTTCCATACGGGATTCGTGCATGGGCCGTACACCGTCACTTTGCACGGGCTGTCCCCGTGGCTGTCGCTGTCGATCATCAGCGTGTTCTGCGTCACATCCGCATAGGCATAAGTGTATTTGTATGGATAGATTTTCCCGCCTATGGAGAGCGTCCCACTGTAGCCGGAAACATTCTTGTAAAACAGCCCGGTTGCGGTGAATGCCACCTCGCAGTCCAAGCCCGCTCCGCCAGTGATCAGCTCGCTCTTTGCGATCTCCGTCATCCGCACCGGGACGCGGAAAGCCTCCTCCATCTCATACACAAGGGTCAGCGGCACTGCCCGGACGAACCGGGAGAACGCCCGGTAGTTTTTGTATGCGTTTATCCCGCCAAAGAAAATGCGCCCGGTCATCACGCCCTGTGAGAATAATTCCTCCAGGGGGATGAAGTCCGTGCCGATCTGTTCATACTGCGTCCCGTCCTGATAGCCGAAGCCGCCAGTGAGGAACTTCCGCCGGAACCGCCCGCCGCCTGCGCCCCTGCCGTCATGAAATCCGTGGCAGGGATAAGTGTGCCTGCCAGTTCCTTCATGGGGCCGGTCAGCTTCCCTAAATTCCCACGGATTCCTTTTCCAAGTAAATCTATCATATCCGGCATAAAGGTGTGGAAGTTGGAAAGCGGTCCCTCGTCCGGCTCGGAGAAATGCAGGAAGGACGCAATGGTTCCCGCGATGTCCTTCACGCTGTCCACAAGGCCGCTGATCTTCGACTTGATGCCGTTGATTAAGCCGCCAATGATATCCTTGCCCCACTGCAATGCCTGTGAGGGCAGGCTCTTGATAAAATTAATGGCCGCATCGAATCCGCTCTTCACCGCCCCGGCGATACCGCTCATGGCGTTCTTAATGCCGGAAAGCAGGCTGTTAAATACATTTACCACCGCATCCTTCAAACTGCCCACAATGTTTGTGACTGTAGATTTGATGGCATTCCACACACTGGTGATGACTTCCTTTATCGCATTGACCACGGAACTGACTGCGGATTTGATGGCTTCCCATGCGGCGGTAATGGCGCTCTTGATCGCCTCCATAATGGAAATGACCGCTGACTTGATGGCCTCCCATGCCGCCACAGCCACATTTTTGATTGCCTCAATCGCAGAGGACACTGCGCTTTTGATGGCTTCCCATGTGGCAATGACCGCAGAACGTATCGCCTCCATTGCTGTGGAAATGGCATTCTTTATCGCCTCCCATGCGGAGACCACCACATCCCTGATGGCGGAAAGCACCGCCGTCACAGCGGATTTAATCGCTTCCCATACCGTGGTAATGACGTTTCTGATTGCCTCCATTACCGTGGTGACGGTATTCCTGATTGCTTCCCATGCGGTGGAAAGGAAAGAGCCGATGGCATTTGTCACAGTTTCAATCACGGTTTTTATCGCATTCCATACCGTGGAGACCACCGTCTGTATTACATTTAAAACCGTGGTGATAATGGTTTTGTAAAACTCGAACCGCGCCACGATCAGCGTCTTTATCACATCAAGCACAGTCTGGAAGATGTTCTTTATCCCTTCCCACAGCCCGCTGAAAAAGTCCTTTAGTCCGTTCCAGATAGCCTGCGCCGCCCCGGTGATGGCATTCCAGATATTGGAGAAGAAATCTTTCAGCCCGTTCCATACCGCCACAGCCGCTTCTTTTATCACATTCCATAAGTTGATCCAGAACTCCCGGAATCCCTCACAGTTATTCCATAAGGCCACGAAGATAGCGATCAATGCAGCAATGGCAGCGATCACTAAAGTGACCGGGTTTGCGGCGAGTATTCCCCACAGCGCACTTAAGTCTCCGCCGATACTGGAAATGCCGCCGATCAGTGTCGGGATGAATGTCATAATGCTGCCCACCGCCGACACAACTTTTCCTATGACGATAAGCACGGGGCCGATGGCCGCAGCGAGTAATCCGATAGTGACAATGGTGTTCTTGGTGCCTTCATCCATGCCGTTCAGCTTATCCACGAATCCCTGCACCCATGTGACGATCTGGCGGATGGCAGGCATGAGGATTTCACCGAAAGAAATCGCCAGTTCCTCCAACTGGCTTTTCAGGATGGTAAGCTGCCCGGCAAGGTTATCCTGCATGGTTGCCGCCATCTCTGCCGACTTCCCGTCACAGTTCGCTATGGCGCTGCTCACCTTCTCGATGTCCGCAGGGGCGGCGTTCATAAGGGCAAGGAATCCTGACATGGCATTTTTTCCCACAAGCGCCTCTGCCGCCGCTGCCTTCTCGGACTCGGACAATCCGCCGAAAGCCGTCCTGCAGTCAGCCAGGATGGCGCTCAAATCCCTCATGCTGCCGTCCGCATTGGTGGTGGCGATTGTGACTTCCCCGATGCTCGAACCGCAGATTTTCACTTCCCCGGAAAGGTTGCTCATGATAGTACGGAGCGCAGTACCGGCCTGCGTGGACTTGATGCCCGCATTGCCCATCAGGCCAATCGCCTCTGCGGTATCTTCCGCAGAAAAGCCAAGCGCCCCGGCAATGGGCGCACAGTATTTGAAAGTCTCGCCCATCATATATGTAGACCGTTGTTAATATCCTATTTAACTTAAACAACGAAACAATATTGATGCTTATCTCCCCAGACTTAAACAACGTTAAACAACGTATAATCCTTATGTATTCTTTAAAAACTCCTTGAAATCTCCATCATTTATGCTATTATTAGCTTAGTATCGTAGTTCGTAAGGAGATGAGGGAGATGGCTAAAGAGGATAAGATGATTCAAGCTCAAAAGGATGAATCAGCAGAAAAGGTTCGTTATGCTAAAGAGGTAGTTGATACTATGGTAGAAAACGGAGAAACTGTTACACCCTACACTGTTTGGAAAAAGAGCCATCTCTCCAAGTCTTTTATTTACACCAATAAAGAAGTCAAACAATACATAGACCAGTTCAGAAGCGAAAAAAAATACAACTACAGAAAATATACACCGCAAGACGTAATGGAGCAACGAATATATGACCTTGAAAAAGAAAACGAGTATCTAAAAAAGGAGCTTCGTTATTACAAAAATTATTCTCTTGAGCAAGCCTTATCTGAAAACCAGCTTTTGAAACATAGACTTGCTAAGTATGAGGAATTGGAAAAAGCAGGTATAATTGTTTTACCAGACGAAAATAAGCCATAAGCTAAATAGCCTACGGCTTATTTTATTTTAAAATCCAAAAAGATTTACCCTCTCTTTTTTATCTTCATATGGTCTATCTGACTCTATCTTATTATTGACGATTATCTCAAAAGTCGTATCTTCTGAAATAGTGTTATCAATAGTAAGCAGATAACCATCCTCTGTATTTTCAAATATAATACCATCTACTATATCAGCAGTCATATCCACAAAATCAAAATACATATCATCTGGTTCTTTTATTAGATATGTGCCAATAGGAATTTCTTTTATTTGCAGTCCTGTCTTACTATCAAGAATACCTTTGATAATAGCCCCAGTCTCCCTATTTGTAAGAATTATTTGAAATCTATATGTGTCGTCCTTTTTAAGCTGTAACTTTTCAAAGGCTTCATCATTTCCATCAATGGATTTTACAAAGCTTAGATTTATGATCGGCTCATCTTCTTTTGAATTTGGCAAAGCCACTTTTACAATATTTGAATTAATACCTGTAACAAAATCTACAGGTCTATCATTGTTATCTAAAGCATTCCACTCAGTTCTACAACCATTATATGCAAGTGTTGTTATAGATTCATCAACAGGAGATTTCATCCTAACTAATACATATGTCATAGAACCTGATGGTAAAATAGCTGAATTTCCATTTTCATCTAAATATTCAAAAGCAAGTGTTTTAACTTTCTCTGATTCTACTGGTGTTTTTCCTATTACTTGCATATTACCTGTATATGTGTAATGCCATAACAATCTTTGGCTATTTTTATAATCATGTTCTGTCTCTGGATAATTATTTCCTGTTAATTCTGTCACTGTTCCACTTGGCAGGTTTGTTACTTTTGTTTTTGTGATACTATTTTCATCTACAATAGCAGGAGTTATTGATTCTACTTTGTATCCATAATCAACAACACTACTATCACTATAAAAATAAATATAAAAATTGTCAGATGGTATATTTATAGTTTGTCCTGCGAGAGATGTGCCACCATATCTGCCTAATTTATAAATGTTGTTTTCTTCGTCTTTATAATAAATTTCTATATAGTCGGTGCTTGTTCCTTCAAATTTAAACTGATCATCAAATTTGACAGCCAATCCATTAGCTGGTGCATAATTATATGTATAGTATTCCTTCCAGTCAGAATTAAGCGTTCCATCTTTATTATAAAGGTCTCCTGCCAACTTATCTTCTGAGTAATAAGGTTTCACAGTATATCCTTTAGATTCAGCATAAGAGGTATCTATTCCTAAAAAATCCCCATTCCAGTGTTTCTTAGTTCCATAAGCTGTTATAAAATTTTGTTCTGTGGAATAAGGATCTTGTACATATTCTTCTATAGAATCATAAATTACAAGATTCGTAATATCATTTTTTCCAGTTCTTACACGTAATTTATAAGTATATTCAGAATCAGAACCTGCTTGTACAGTTCCAGTCGAATAATTACTTTTATCAGTTTTTACTTGTTTTTGAACATCTTGATGCGTTTGAAATGCACTAGTTATCGTTGTTATTGCTCTTGAATAGTAAAGTTCTTCATCTATAATTCCATTATCATTTATATCCAAAATATCTTTATCAAAAGAACCATCATCTTTACATTTATTACCTGTAATAGATAGATTTTTTTGTCCTGGATATCCACCAACATAACAATAATTTGTCAATAAAGGACCATATTCAAGAACAGTATCATATGGAACTTTATATTTTATATTAAATAAGAATTTTAAGTAATTACCATTAAATACTGGTTGTTTAAATGGTATTTCAATTTTTACAAAATCTCTACCAGTGTTTCTCCAGTTTTTAGATATAGTAACAACCATATCTTCTTTTGAAATTACATCTCTATAATTATCAATAATATTAAATTCAGTATCATATAGTTTGGGATAATATGCTCCATTACTTAACCTGTCATTAAATTCTAAAGAATTTAATATCTCATCGCTACTTGAATCTATTTCCATTCCCTTTGGTAATAAATCATATATTATTAGCCCTAGATAAGCAGAATCGCTATTGTATTGTTCCAAGTAATCAAAATTAATATTGCTACTAGGTACATACCCATATATATCAAAATCTCCAGTAAATAATTGCTCTTTATCATTTTGCGTTATATTACCAAATGACTTTCCGCCTGATAATGATACTTTAGCTTTACTAGCAGTATAGTATATCCAATTTGCTTTTGCTGTACTTCTTTGCATATATGTTCCATATGTTTCAAGGTCAAACGATGCTATTTCTTCTTTTGTAATTAAATTTGAATATGAATCAATTCCTGGTTCATTTTGAAGAATTAAATTTCCATTTTCGTCTTTAAAGAAAACTTGTGCATATCCAAAGTTGTATAGTTGACCACTTTGAGGGATATCTTTTTTCTTAAAAATTGTTCTTGCATTTATCCAACTATACTGAGATCCTTTTTTACCATTGAGACTTTCTTGTATGTCATGAACAATAAAATAGAAACCAACAACAGCATCTTCTTCTGAAAAATTCCATGTATAACTTTTATTTTTAAATGAATCATATAAAACATATTCATCAGAATCTTTATATCTTACCCATAACTCACAATCATATTTTTCATTTTGTATAGTGTATCCTAATGAATTTTGAAAATAAGAAGAATCCCAATATATTTCTGAGAAATAATACTCATCATCTTTTACTCTCGAATAATTACCATTTGAATCTAATGAATAAAGCAAGTCGTCACCAACTTTTATTGTCATTGGTGTTCCTGTATATATTGCTGTTGAAGCTAAATGCCAATATGAGTCATTTACTCCGCTATTCTTTTCACCTACAATTTTTTGGTAGTGCATAGTTGCATTTTGCCCTTTATAAAAGAACTTTGTTATTCCATACAGATTTCCACTATATGAAAATTCAAAATCCGCTAAGTTCAGTGAACAACTTCCTTCTGCGAGCAGGGATTCATCTTCCTCAAGATGATAAGTTCCAACAAGCTGCACAGTATTTGTTATATTTAAGTTTCCATTTTGTTCATTATAAATTGAACGAGGGTATCCTACGTATATATAATTTTTATAACCATCTTGTGCTGTTAATTTTTCTTTATATGTATTTTCATAAATAGGTGTAAGCCTACTCATACTTGAATTATATACAACGCATCCTTCTGGAAAAGTATCCACCCAATAATCAGGGGTTGCATATATCTTTGGATAACTTGATTTAACAAAGCCACTTGAGTATGAGGCACCTGTTCTACTAAATCCATATTTTACCCAGATATAATCCTGGGCATCTTGAGGAAATAAATCCATAGTAGTAATTTTTGAGGCAGTTTTTGTAATTGTATATTCTGCTTTTTCCCATGGATGAATGTATTCTCGCCTGTAATTCATTTCAATATTATTACTTTCTGCTATTGAGTCAAATGATATTGGTTTTATATTTAATGTAAAATTATGAGAATCTCTTGCATAAAGTCTTAAATTTATATATCGGCCAAAATAATAATATGTTTTATCTCTTTGATAATCGCACAAATAATCATTTGATGATTGTATAGTTTGTGATGGAGCAAAAAACTTTGTAGTATTGATAACTTGTGATGTTATATTTGTGTTTTTATCATTATAGAAATAAAAATGATTCCTCCAACCAAGATTCGCATTACTGTTAAATTCAAATTTGATAATATCTGCATCTGGATAATTAAATTCCCATATTTTAAGTTGATCAGAACTATCCCTAGATGTAAAGCTATCTCCTACTTGTTCATCCGATACAAGATGTACTTTTTTTAAAGATGCATTTATTTGTGTATTATATTCATGGATACAGCTATTTTCATATCCTTCTATATAGTCATTTGGATGCTCTACATTTGGGTATAGAGAACCAATAACGTTATTTATTGTTCCACCACTTTCTGCTTTGGGAGTAATGGTATAAGTTATTTGGATTGTTCCCTCAAAATTAGTTTTCTCTTCAAATGGAATATCGTTAAAGAAATAATATGTTTCTTGTTTTTCGGATGGTGCTGTTTTTCCATCCATAAACGTCCAATCAAATCCTGTCCTAGATGGTTCATTTGCACTAACAACCACTGATGTTTGCCAATATGGACTTCCATCTTTATTTTGTGAAGCATTATATATAAGATTTGGGATACTAATCGATAGTTCACCAGGGGCATAATTATTCTTTATGTTTGAATTTTTATATGTAATTTGTTCTGTAATTACTCTAGGTGTTCCTTCTTTATAACTTCCATCCGAAGCATCCCAATTAATTTCTGTTAATGGCGTTCTTCCATTATTTACGGTTGAATCATAAAACACTGTTGAAAGTTCCCAGTTATCAGTAGGTGCAGGCTCTTCCTCTACGGAACTTCGTTCTACAGCTAAACGCTGTTCACTATCTTCTTCTGTAGTATCGTTTTGCAAAGACACCTCATTAGAAGTATCTTCTTCCTCTATTGGAAGGCTATTTTCTTCATTTTCAGTTGTTATTAAGTTTTCATTATTAGGGATTTCTGTTTCGATAGACGAAGAATCATTTTCTGATTCTATTTCTGAAACATTGTCTTGAATGAGCG
The DNA here is from genome assembly GCA_009911505.1 of Lachnospiraceae bacterium. Classification (GTDB taxonomy): domain Bacteria; phylum Bacillota; class Clostridia; order Lachnospirales; family Lachnospiraceae; genus Roseburia_B. The sequence goes on from QXXL01000204.1 coordinate 11,844, forward strand.
AATGCTCTACAGTATTCACTGTTGTTTCTGAAGATATTTTTGAATTACTATTTTCTTCACTTATATTTTCTAACTCTACCGCATTAGTATTTTCTGTATCAATATCTAATGCGTTTACAGGCACTGATGTAAATAATACACAGGCTGCTAAAATCGCTGATAACGCTTTATTTATTTTTTTGATTTATCTTTATCTCCTTTCAATCTAAGGACTGGCTCTTATATAGTGAGGATTTTCTATATAAGAGGATAATAGAGCCAATGCCTATAAAAATTTTTTAGACTGCGAGAGGAGGTTTTATTTGTATGTATATACAAATAAAAGAGGATATCCTCTGCGCTTTTTTGAGAACATAGTTCCCGTTTACATATATATTTTATGATCGAATTTAAAAATCGTCAAGACAATTTTTGATATTTTTCTCTTTTTTAATTCCATCACATATTCTTTTCCACAATCTGTCTGATTGTTCCTGTGTCATTTCTGGGAAATCCTTTTTAGCAATTTCCGCTTCAATTTTTCGCACATACTCATCGGCAAAATGAGGGTATTCATTCAAAAGACTGATTAACCTATATTGTGCATCAATATCAACACAGTGACCTGTTAATTGTTCAAAAAGCTCTTGCGTCATTGGAATCTGATGTTCAATAGCGGCGTTTTCTTCTTCCGATAGAAATATAGCTTCATCAATAAATTCATATAATCGTTTCCTCTGCTCTGGTGTTAAATCCTTTAGCTCTATCATATATAGGATTCCTTTCCTTTAAGCCGCCTTATTGTGTTTACGATACTTGCCAAATATAGATAACAGTAGCGGCTATTAGCAGTTCTGATACAAGCTATGTAATCATTGATTATCATTCGCTGTCTAGGACTTAGCTCAAGCTCCATGTATTTCCGCTCCAGTTCTGCTTCATCCTGCCTATCTTTTAAATAGGTTTTGTCCACTAAAATGGGGTTGTTCCTTTCGCTTCTTCGTTTCTTCATATATTTTCTCCCTTCTAGGTTGTATAAGAAGTTCAACAAGAATAAGCAAACAAGCTAATCCTAACAAGGTATAACAGAACTTCTTTTTCTACATTATATAGTATATGCTAGCATTGTCAAACAAAATAAGTTGACAAGTGCTTCCAAAATTCGACATAAGTGGAGGTATATGTGCAATGGAAAACCAAGATTACGGATATGTAAAAATCAAATTAGATGAGCTTATTAAAGACAGGAATATCAGTAAAAATAAGCTCTCTCACTGGGCGGAAATGCAAAGAAGTCAGATCAACCAATACTGCAATAATGACATCACAAGACTTGATACAGCTGTTCTTGCAAGAATATGTGCCACCTTGAATTGCCGTATTGAGGATTTATTGGAATATATTCCTGCTGAGGACAAGTCTAACAGCGGAGCTGTATAGCATTGCTAGTTAGCCACACCTTTCAATTTGTAGGTTACGAATACCTGCTTTTTAGGTATTCGTAACCTACAAATTCTACTGGGGTTTGGGGGAGTAGCCACCATTAAAGAATTATTTATGCTCTTTAATGGAGTTTTTTATTTTTTGCTTAATTTTTTATACATATTTCGTAACTATATACTAATTATTATAATATTATATTATATGTATAAAATCATCAAATTTCGGCAGAATTGTTTTTAAATTCATTGAACAAATAAGTACTTATAATACAAATTAAAATTTATTTTAGCGAATTTTTATATCAATCAGATAAAACTGAATTGCTTTTCCCAGAAAAAATATATGCTAATTTTTGAACTTAAATAGGGCGTAACCTCGTCATTGGTTATCTTCAGACAGTTGTGTTTTTAAACACAAACAGGCAGAAGATAAACAATGACAACCGCATGCGGTAACATAAATTCGTAGCCAATAAAATTAAGACTACAATAAAAACCAGTGCTATCTTTATTAATCCCATATGGGCGTAGTCTGTTTATCAGTCATTATTTAATGAAATATCAGACTATTGACTTTGATGCTTTAAAATTATAAAATAATTACATAACAATTACCCATAATGAAATGGAGACCAATGCTGTTAGTCAGCAGTTGGTCTTTTTTTGCGTTTGGAGACTTTTTAAAGTTTTTTGATCTGCCTTTACAGGCAGTCTAAGTAAGATATAGGCTCATACGAATCTAGCAGTCCTGTAGACACAGGCAGACTGGAACTATAAATGGGCAAGGGAGCCGTAAAGCTCAGAAGGAGAAAAATTATGTATTTTTTAACGAATCAATCAGAGCATCTTCATATAAAGATAGACGCTCACGCATTTTTTGATTCTGGGAATTAAGTATTGTTAGTCTCTCTTTATGGTCAAGAGAGTTGAAGTTACGATAAAAAGAAATCTTTTCTATTATTTCAGGATGATTATACAAAAACTTTCTGGAAACACCTGCTTTCTCACAAACAGAATAGAAAGTAATCTTTTCATTGTTATAGAACATTTGTTCTATTATCTGTAGTGTATCTTCTAATAACCCTTTCATACTTGTTTCCCTCATTATTACACGTTACAAAACGTTAATTACTTTTTAACCATTATAAATGGTACTTCAGTACCTTGCAACTTAGATTTTTAGTCTTTAACGTATTTCTGTAAAATTATCTTAGTATAATAGTTCTTAACGTTATAGACAGGCTTCCAGATACGAGTTATAGTATAGTTAGTATTTTAGTTCGTATCGTTTGGGTAATAAGAATCTTGTTTGCAACGTAGTTGCGCAGCGTTGCTGTAGAAAGGAGGTATAACCAACTTGGAAGTCAAAAGCCTTACAAACGAAAGAAAACGCACCATCTATTTTCTGGTAGATGATGACGGTAAAGTGATTAACTCGGTTTATAATTATATGCTCTTTTTGCTTAGGAATGGCAAAAAGAAAAATACCGTAAAAACTAACTGTTACAATCTAAAGCTGTACTTTGAGTGGCTACAGATTAGCGGATTAACGTATAAAAGTGCTGTGGATAAGAAGTCACCTACAAATAAAGGGATCTTAATGAATTTAACAGCTTTTAAGCTATGGCTTAAATACCCTGCTATGAGGGACAATGTAATAAGTATTGCTCCTGTGGAGGCAATTCGCACCGACAGCACTGTAAATCAGATCATGAGTTCTGTTTTTGGATTCTATAATTTTCTGGTAGCTAATGAGGAAATAAATGAATTTCCTGTATATACACAAATGAGAAACAATAGCAGGTTCAAAGGAATGTTATCAGAAATGGTTTTGAAAAAAGAAACTACTCCACGAAGTATGTTAAAAACCAAAGAGCCAAAGAGAATTATCAAATACATTACTCTTTCTGAATATGAAAAGTTGTTTGAACAGGCAACAAGCCTTAGAGATCAGGTGATACTAGCACTCCTTTTTGACGGAGCATTAAGAGTAAGCGAAGTCATTGGACTTAACATCACTGACCTTAGAGAAATTTATAAAAATAAAGTTTTTATCACTTACAGAGAAGATACAAATAATCCAGATGCTGCTGTTAAGTATTACTCAACAGGCTACATATTTGTAAGTGATACTACAAGAGATTTAATAATCAAATATATCAATGAATATCTCTCTTACATTGATACAAATTATTTCGTTTTTAATATGTACGGTGATACAAAGTATCAACCTGTGAAAAGGAATAACATTGAGAAACTAATAGCTAGACTTGCTAAAAAGGCAGGACTTTCAAAAAAGGTTACACCTCATATGCTACGTCATGGACAGGCAGTTCTTATGCTTAAAAATGGGGCAAGAATGGAGCAGATTCAAGATAAGCTCCGCCACAAAAGTCCTGTTACTACTGCAGAGATTTATGCTGAGTTTGACGAGGAATCAAGAAGAAACGCTGCACAAACTATATACGATAAAGAAAATACAAAATTTTCACCAGATGATTTATCTTTAGATGAATTAACTGAGTGGTTGTTAGAGGAGGATGAAGATGAATAATATAATAAAATTTAATGACAACACAAAAAATATCAATAAGTTCTGGGCGCAAGATGTTTTGGATTTTAGGACATATCCTGATAAAGAAATATCTGATTACTATAGAAGAAGGAAACTCAATGCAGTAAATCTTAAAAGCATAGAATCAGAAATCAAAAGAGAAGAATATAGAGATTATCTGAAATCAATATTTCTAAAAAAATTTCCTTTTTCGTATACATCGCCAAGGATGCCGCATGTATTTAGACTTCAAGATTTTTTTAATAAAGCATCTTTTGAAAGTATATTTGATAGCACAGAAAAACACGAAAAAGAAATTCTTGATTACTTTTCCAGTCTTGGATTTTTCTCAGAAAACAAATATATAAATGGAGCAATGCTTCCAGAACAGATGAAAATAGCAGTTTCTGAATTTAGAGATACGAGAGAAGGATTAGATAGGGATATTTGGAAAATAGATAAGCTCCATATCTCAGAAGAACGATTAAATAAATCTGCTTCATTAAGTATTTTTAATTTTTACAATATAAAAAATTCTCATAACAGAGAACTTGTAAAAATGTGGTTTCGATACCTTTTAGGAAGTACAGAGCTTGCTCTTAGTTCTCTGATTAATATATTATCTTTAATAACTGGGTTTTGTAATTATCTCGGAGAAATTAAAATTGAAGATACTGATAGAATTTTATTTCTTGGATATTTGGATACTTTGAGAGATTTAAAAACCTATACATATAACAGGAACATAAATAGTATTTCAAACTTTTACAAATATCTTGCAATCAAAGAAACCTATAAAAACGAAACGCCTGTCTTAAGAACAGATTTCAAACAAAGAGAGCCAGAACATCATTTTAATTCTGTATCTGAATATGTAATTTTACAAATATTTAGACACTTATATGAATTGCCGTTTGATTTAAAACTTATGTATTTAATTAACTATTCAACAGGTCTTAGAGTATCTGATCTGTGCCAGTTAGAAACAGATTGCTTGCTTAAAAGTGAAAAATGTTATTTTATTAGATTTCATATTCAAAAGATGCAAAAAGACCATGCCATACCAATATCTGCCGCACTTGGCGAACTTATAGAAAAACGTGTACAAGAGTTATCAAAACTTGAATATAAAGAAAAATATCTTTTTCCAAGTAAACCTAATAAGCCAATGTTGTCTGCTTATTATAGAAATACAATGAAAAAATGGTGTAAAAAATGGAACATCAAAAATGAAGATGGAACACCTTATAATTTTTTACCACACTCATATAGGCATACAATCGCAAGCAACTTAGCACAGGAATATGATGTTGATTTAGAAATCATTCAGCTTGTTGTCTTGGGTCACGCTAATCCATCAATGTCACTGTGTTATATAGATGAAATAGACGAATATAAGAAGATGCTTAATGATAAATATGTAAATAGATCTGGAATAAATACTTCCCTTGAAAGCAAAGGACTTATTCATCCAGGCTGGATAAAAGAAAACTTATCAAAGCAGGTTCTTCCAAATGGAATATGTTCTTACCCTACAGTTTTGGGTGTATGTCCTAATAGCGACGTATGCTTAGACTGCGAATATTTTAGAACAAGCAAAAAGTACTTACCTGTACATGAAAAACAATTAGAAGAATTAGAAAAACAGATTTTGATTTACGAATCAAATGGTTTTATAAATAACCTTGATACAGCAAGAGAGCAAAAGAAACAACTAGAAAAAATAATAAAAGCATTGACCTAGAAAGGAGGCGATTTCAATAGCACTATTAAACTTAGTAAAGCAAGAACCAAAGTTACCAGTATTTGATATACCAGAACAGTATAAGGAGGATATCTGGAATATAGAAGCATGGGATATTTATAAATTAGCCACAGAAAATCAAAAAGAAATATGGCATAGAAATGCTTCTTCAACTAAGGATAACGTAGATTTTACTCTTTGTAATAATTTATATATCAGAGAAGAATTAAAATATGCAATGTACATTATCATTAGTAGCGAAGAAAAAATTTCAACTTTTGCAAATAATTATAATCGTTTTAAAACTCTTTGTAAGTTTGTAAATAATGAAAACAAATACAATTCCTTGATTGATTATGAGAACAGCTCCTACGAGAGTTATTTTGCAGTCAAATTAAATAGAAAAGTATCTATAAAAGCTAATGATTACATTAACGAAAAAATGGAAAAGAAAGAATGTGTAAAAACTAATACTGCCATAACCTTCTTTTATCGTTGTATTGAAATACTAAAAGATTACAGGGATAAAGATTTACCTCTAATGAATAGGGATGTTTGGAAAAAAGAACAAATCCTTTTTATAAATCCTACAAACATATTCAGAAATAATTTAGATTTTTCTTCTATAAAACATGAATCAATAAAACTAACTATCAAAGAATTTTGTAGGTATGAGCTAACTGTTAAAAAAAATAATACAGTTACAAAAACTCTGGGATATATTAAAACTTTCACTGAATGGCTATATGATTATGATTCAAAAATAGAATATCTTAGCCAATTAAATAGAGATATTATGGAAAGATTTTTCTTATACTTAAGGATTGAATCAGGTTGTTCTGATTATTATACAAATCGTTGTATCTTAGCACTAAAAGAATTTTTTGAAACATTACAGCTTTTAGAACTTAAAAATATACCAGAAAAAACACTAATTATTCCTAATGATTATAATTTTAAATCAAAAAAGGAATCCAAGTATTTTACTGATGAAGAAGCGAGAAATATCACTAATGTCATGAAATATATGACAAAGACAGATGCAAAAATCGTGTTTTGCCTAAAAACATTGGGTTGCAGGATTAGTGAAGTTTTAAACCTTACACCATCACAGATCATTAAAGATGATGATGGTGGATATAGTTTAAATATTTATCAAAAAAAAGTAAATAGGGAATATTTAAAGCCAATCGAGAAACAAACCGCCGCAATCTTATTTTCGGAAATTAACAGAAATAAAAAACGTTTTGGAATTGAGCCTAAATATATATTTTTGACTGATAATAACACGCCTATTCTTTATGATGCTTTTGTTCAAAGAATCAACAAAGTATTCTATGAGCACAAGGTAAAAAATAAAGATGACAATTTGCTTCGATTCCAAACACATAGATTTAGAGCAACTGTTGCAACTAATCTTATTAATTCAGGATATGGTGCAAAGGAAACTGCTAAGTTATTAGGACATTCTAATTTAAGTTCCCTAACACATTATATACATATTCATGATGAAACTGTTTTAAAACAACTTGCTCCAAGATTAGCAAAAGATGATGCTTTAATCAGAAATATTGATTTAATGGGAAAGAATGCATCTATTGAACCTACTGAAAAAAATGTGGGTGTTCCATTATGTAATGGTTGGTGTACAAGGGATGTTTCTTCACTTGGAACTTGTAAAAAAGCTAATGCATGTTTAAGTTGCGGCTTATTTAAATCAAGCATAGAATATCTCAATAACTATGAAATGATACTGGGGTCAAAACATAGAGTTTTCTATGGCTGAATACTCGTAGAACCTTGAAAATGTAATATTTCACAGTA
>QXXL01000015.1 GCA_009911505.1 Lachnospiraceae bacterium
TCATTTCCAACGGATAACTTTGAATTATCCACATCATCCCTATTCCACCTAATTGACAGATAACAATAGATTATCCATCAACATTTATTGTAAATAAAATTAATATTTGAATATCCGCAGTTTTTATTACTGCTAAATAAAATATAATTTTTAATAGCTAAATTAATTATAATCAATACTTTTTCGCAATAAAAATAGACAATACCTTACAGCACCATAAGGTATTGTCTATTATAAACTTCGTATATCTATCTTTAAAACAGATAACTTCTCTATAAGAGTGACTTAATATAAAGTTCCGGAGTACGGGATAAGTCTATACATGTACCGTCCGCAACTTGTACAATAGGTTTAGATAAAAATTGTTTATTCAGCATAATGATATTGGCATCGCGGCCGTCGGAAAGCAGAATGCGGCTGCCCTGGTATGTATAAGCAATGCCTTCTAAAAACGTAAGGATAAATTTGGGGTTATATTTTTGAAGGCCGTCATTTTCAAAGTCGGCGATTACCTTAAACGGGCAAATCGGGGCACGGTAGGATCTAGCTGCCGTCATGGCGTCATAAACATCCGCAATCGCGATAATCTGTGCAAACCAGTCAATTTCGTTTCCTTTTAATTTCTGCGGGTAACCGCTGCCGTCGCACCGTTCCTGGTGCATTAGCGCTGCATTTTTGATATGTGGGTTAAGCTGGGTATAAGGAAGTAAAAGCAGGTATCCGAAAGCCGGGTGCTTTTTCACCAGCACATGTTCCTGATCTGTATATTTCTCCGGCTTGTCCAAAACCTGCGCTGGAATCTTCAGCTTGCCAATATCATGCAGAAGGGCGGATACTGCCAGTGTCTCCAGATCCCGGTCTGACAGTTTTAACCATCTGCCTAACATACTTGAGATTAGCGCTACGTTCAAAGAATGTGCGTAGATGCTATCTTCAGTAGTTGGCATAGTATGTAAAATATTGAATACCTCAAATGAGATAGATACTTTTGCCAGTAGAGGCTCAATGGTCTGGTAGACGTAATCAGTATCTAGCCTGCCGTTATCAGCAGCCGCTTCTGCAAGAATGGTTTTCAGCTTCCGGACAGACTGGATGTAATCGCTTTGGAAGTTCTGGAATTCGGCATAGCCTTTGATACGTTCAAGGTATGTCGGCTCCGAAATATTTTCTGACGGGGCGCTGTCCGTCTCTTCGTAATCCTGAATCTGGATAGAGTTTATGTTGTAAAATTTGATGCGTGAGATTAATGGATCGGTCAGAAGCACGCCCTCATTAACAATGAGCTGACCGCTTTTGGTAACTACCGGGACGGTGGGTACCATGCCTTTTTTTAATTGTTCGGTTTTGATAATCTGCATATTGGAACACTCCCTTTTGTCTATATCATTGGTGCTTTTTATTATACCAGATTAGCATCTAAAGTGTAAAGCTTATTCCGGATCCTTTACCAGAAACATAAAATTTTATGTTATCACTTAAAGCAGGTAATTTTATAAAAAACACTCAAAAACGTACTTTTTGTAATAGCAGTTTAATTCGTCAGTATGAATTCTATGATTTCTGCATAAATGGGAATCCGTCCTTTTTTATAAGAACAGAAAAATGCTGCTAAAAGATCTTGGAATGTCAACACTTTTTAAGGTTGTTTTCCTTGTACTGTATTGGTGTTTGATATCCCAAACAGGAATGTATTCTGTGATGGCTGTACCACAGGACAAAGTTCAGCCATAGTTGAAACAGCAGCTTGCCGATACAAAGGGGCTTTTCAAAGACAAAGAGGGCGGTTATCCCGGTGTTCAGATATTAATGCGTACTTTCCGTGAAATGGAAAGCGTTGTAGAACAGTATAACCGTGACTTTGCCGAGTGGGAATACCAAATCAGCAGGAAACCGACAGCCGCCGATAAAGAACAGCGCAGACAGCCTGAAAAGCAGAGCGTTTTAAAACGTCTAAGAAGATACAGGAACGCAACAAGCAGAAACCGCCGCAAAACAGCGTAATAAATCCTTTGGCAGAGAAGGCCAATAGTCATTCAAAAACCGCCGTTATGGTGTTATCCATAGCGGCGGCATATATAATCATTTACTGCCTGAAAGTGTAATTTTCATATCCTGAACATTGATGATTGTTTCTTTCATGCACTCCGGACAATACAGAGGAAAATTTTTTAGTTCGGTATTTTCCCGTATTGCTCAAAACTTTTCCCTCCAAACTATTTTGCTTTTTGTTTTTTCAAAACGATTCCACATACAATTACCGCTGCAAAAAAGATAAAGATTAGATACCATAGATTTTCAAAGCAAAATCCATGATCCAACATCAATCGGTATCCCCAGGAAGCAGGGAAAATACGCCCTATGGCTTCAAGAAAATCGGGCAGCAGGTCGATAGGAAACATAATCCCTGAAAGCATAATTGAGGGCAAAAACACTAATTGTGCTATCATCGTCAGTTTCGCTTGATTTTTTACCGTCAATCCTAAAACACTTCCAATGCTTAACGACACAATAATGTATATAGCAAGTGCCAGAAAGAAAAACGGAAGTTGTATCGGCAAAGCTGCTTCAAATAGAATAGGGGCAAGCAGCACGATCACAACACAGGTAATCATCAAATGAACAAATGCCGAAAGGAACATTGTAACAAGCCCTAAATATACAGGTACTCCGTTTGCTTTATAAATTTTTTTTATGTCGCTTCCGTAAGTTTCAATCAACGACGGCGGTAATCCGATAAATGCTCCCATTGAAACACCCATTACAATCATAGATTGTATTAGCGTACTTCCCATTTCGGGCATAACGGAAGTAAAAATACCGCCCATAAGAAGAAAGAACATAAGCGGAACGATATAGCAGGTAACTAAGAGAGACTTACTTCGTATATCCAATTTCCACTGTAACGCCGCGCCATATAAAAAACCGTTCATTCTGTTTCCCTCCTTGCCATTTCAATAAAATGCTGTTCCAGCGTACCTCGGTCAACTTTAATATCCAATATATGAATTTCTTTTTGCTTCAAATCATTAAGCAGGGAAATCAAAGTATCTTCAATAGTGTCTGTTTCAAAAGTACGGTCCCCCTGTTGCGTTTTAATATGGATAAAATACTTTTCCCCAATCTTATCCGTCAGTTCTGTCGCTGTGCCGCAAAAGACAATATTCCCATTATTCAAAATTGCAATGCGGTCGCATAAGCTTTCCACTTCCGCCATATCGTGACTTGCCAAAACAATCGTTTTCCCTTGCGACTTGAGTTTGCGAATTTGCTCGTGAAGTGAAGCCCTGCCCAAGGCGTCAAGCCCCGCCGTCGGCTCGTCAAGAAAAATTATATCTGGGTTACCGATAAGCGCAAGAGCAAGATGTAATCGCCTTTTTTGCCCGGTAGATAGTTGGATGTACTGTTTCTTCTCAATTTCTTTCACGCCAAGAGCGTTAAGCATAGTAAAATCAATCTTTGCCCTGTTCCATTTTGAAAATAATCTTACAGCCTCCATCGGTTTGATATGGGCAGGTAAAGAGGACGATTGCAACTGAATACCCATTTTCCCGTTTACCGTAATTGTACCGCTGTCATATTTTCTCAAACCCTCAATACATTCAAGAGCTGTGGTTTTTCCTACACCATTTACACCGAGCAGAGCGAAAGTTTCACCCTTTTCAATTTCAAAATCAAGTCCACCAAGAACAATGTTGCTGCCATAGCTTTTCTTTAAACCACAAACTTGTATTGCACAATTCATCATTCCACCCCCTCAAACGGATTTTCTCCAAGTCTTGAAAAGTAGATTTGCAAAGCCGGCTCTAAATAGTCGTTTACAATTATTTGTCTTTCTTCCCAAGCATTTGCAGCGTTATCAATATTGCCGGCCTCTATCAATTTCGGAAGCAAACTCATATCGCCGTTCGTAAATTCCGTAATCAATCTCCAATACTCTTTTACAATTCGTTGGCATTTCTCACTTTCAGGGGACACGCCTGCCTTTTGAAGTTCTATTATTTCATCACTCAACCGATTAAATCTATCCATAAAATTCAAACAGCTTTCCTTATCAAACCGATTACGGATATGGTCAAGCATATCATCATCAAACCGCTTAATAAGACAGTACGAGTCGTTTTTCATTTGCAGATTGACAATAATATCTGCATACTTCTTAAAATTGACTGTCTGCATTTGTAAGGCTTCTTCCTTTAACTGTTCGATTGCTGTCAAAGAAGCAGTTAACTGTTCTATTTTCTCCCGTATGTTATCTGCCTGTTCGGCAAGGGCGGCTGCCACATCCGTCGGGGTTTCTAAAGAAATTAAGTGATGCTTTATATCATTCAAGGAAAAACCCAATGATTTCAAAGATATAATTTGATGAAGCATAACTAAATCTTTATCTGTATAAAGCCTTCGCCCTCCTTCACTTTCTGCCGAAGGGGATAACAAACCTTCCTTGTCATAGTATTGCAATGTGCGGACAGTAACTCCTATTTTCTTTGCAGCCTCTCCAACCGTCATAAACCCAAACGGTATTGCTCTGTGTTTTGCCATAATTGCCTGCCTCCTATGATATTATTATACATCATTACGTTACGTCACAAACAAGACCTTTTTCCAAAAATTTGTGGCAAAGATTTCTCCCTGCCCTCTGCCTGACGGCTCCTTTGCCGCCCTCCCTCATTTGGTACAAATCTCCCATATCATACCCTTTGGGCGCTAAGTGTGGAATACATCTGCCGAAAAGCATTTTGGGGACACGCTCTAACACAAGCAATTTCATATAGATCCCAAAAAACACCAATTTTATAAAATGGGGAAATAAACCACTTGACATATCTTAAAAAAGGGTATAACCTATATAAGAATTCAATCATATAGCTTTCTCTTATTCAGAGTGATGGAGATACATAGGATCTGTGAAGTCACGGCAACCCCTTTAGGACAAAGGAAGGTGCCAACCTGAGCGAAAATTCGAACAATAAGAGGATTTGATTTTTCAGATTACAGAATCTTTTCCGCTTATTTTCATAAGCGGTTTTTTTTATCCCTATAAAGAAAGCAGTGTTTGGATTAAATCAAAATCAAAGGAAGAAGGAGAATTGATGATGGAAAAACGATTATTTACATCCGAATCTGTAACTGAGGGGCATCCGGATAAAATTTGTGATGCAATCTCCGATGCAGTACTTGACGCCTGCATGGAGCAGGATCCAATGAGCCGTGTAGCGTGTGAAACGGCGGCGTGTACAGGGTTTGTACTGGTAACAGGAGAAATCAGCACCAAAGCAAACCTGGATGTCCAGGCAATAGTGCGGAAAACAATCAATGAAATTGGTTACGACAGCTCCGAAAAGGGGTTTGACGGCAATACATGCGCGGTAATGGTAGCGCTTGATAAGCAGTCCCCAGATATTGCCATGGGTGTTGACAAGGCGCTTGAAGCCAAGGAAAATAAGATGACAGACGCCCAGATCGAAGCAATTGGGGCAGGAGATCAGGGGATGATGTTTGGGTTTGCTGTCAATGAAACGGAGGAGTATATGCCATATCCGGCTGCACTGGCGCACAGGCTGGCCAAACAGCTGACACAGGTAAGGAAGGACGGCACATTAGGCTACCTGCGGCCGGATGGCAAATCACAGGTTTCTGTGGAATATGATGAAAATGGCAGGCCGTGCCGTCTGGAAGCAGTTGTCATTTCCTCACAGCACGATGAGAAAATATCACAGGAGCAGATTCATGCAGATGTGAAAAAATATGTGCTGGATCCAGTTCTTCCAGCGGATATGGTGGATGCAGATACAAAGATCTTTATAAACCCGACCGGGCGGTTTGTCATTGGCGGGCCTCAGGGAGATGCGGGCCTTACCGGGCGTAAGATTATTGTAGATACATACGGCGGCTATGCACGCCATGGCGGCGGGGCATTTTCCGGAAAGGACTGTACCAAGGTGGATCGCTCTGCAGCCTACGCGGCGCGTTATGTGGCCAAAAATATTGTTGCGGCGGGCCTTGCAGATAAATGTGAAATCCAGCTTGCTTATGCAATCGGGGTTGCTCAGCCTACATCTGTAATGGTAGATACGTTTGGAACAGGAAAGCTTTCCGATGATAAGCTTGTCGGGATCATCCGTGAGAATTTTGACCTGCGTCCGGCCGGGATCATTAAGATGCTGGATTTGAGAAGGCCAATTTACAGGGATACCGCGGCGTATGGCCATTTTGGGCGTACGGATTTGGATTTGCCATGGGAAGCATTGGATAAAGTGGAAGCGTTAAAGAAATACTTATAAAGCAGGATATAAATGGCAGGGCGTGCGCAAGCGTGCCTTGCCTTTTGCTGTGGGGCAAAAAGCTTTTGCCTGTTTTATGAAAAATTTAGAATATATTTCACATATTTAATTGGATTTCCCCAAATACATGCTATAATAAAAAATAACATACCTCCGCTTTTACTTGAAAGGGTAATCCAGATGAAATTAAAGACCAGGCTTTCCATTTCTTTTTGTATTATTATATTTGTCCCAATCCTGTTGGCAGCTTTTGTCATTTTTGGCTTTCAGAAGTTCCATATGCGTGCCATTGAACAGACATATGGGATTGAAACAGGCGATTATAATTATCTGCTCAATTCGTTTCAGCTTTTGAACCAATACACGAAAAAAGAATACGCTTATCTGCTGACGCAAGCATCTGAAGATCCAGATTTGTTTTTAAATGATGGATTCTTAGATCAGGAAAACCAGAAGCTTTTGGGGAAATATTCCTATCTGATTGTGCGCAAGGGGGAGAATTTTACCTACCTTGGCAAAGAGGATGCGGATCTGCGGGTGGCAGGGCTGCCATGGTATGAGGAAGACGGGCCGGACGCAGAGGCGGGTACATACGTGGACGAAGAGGGCAAGGTACTTGTCAAGCAGATTGATTTTCTGTTTACGGACGGGGACAAGGGGACGGTGTTTATTGTAACGGCTTCCCACGGTATTTTACCGGAAGTGCAGAGCCTGCTTTTGGACGCGTTCATTTCTGTTTTGCTGATTCTGCTGCTGACGGCTGGGATGCTGATTATCTGGATTTATCAGGGGATTATCCGGCCGATTAAGAATCTGGAAGAGGCGACGCTTAATATCCAGCAAGGCAATCTGGATTTTACGATTGCGGCGGAGGGGAGCGACGAGATCAGTGAGCTTTGCGCTAATTTTGAGGAGATGCGCAAGCGCTTAAAGGAGTCCTCTGAGCAGCAGATGGCGAGCGAGCGCGGCAACAGGGAGCTTGTGAGTAATATTGCCCACGATTTGAGGACGCCGATTACGGCGGTCAAGGGCTATTCGGAGGGGCTTTTAGACGGCGTTGCGGACACACCCCAAAAGCAGGAAAAATACTTAAGGATTATCAATAGCAAGGCGAATGAAATGGATGCCCTGCTCAATGAACTGACGCTGTATGCCAAAATCGATACCAACCGGATCCCATATAATTTTAATAAAATTAATGTGGCGGAATATTTTAATGACTGTGTAGAGGAAATTGGCCTGGATTTGGAGGAAAACCATATTGGGCTGGCGTATTTTAATTATGTTGACAACGATGTTTTGATTATTGCCGATCCAGAACAGCTAAAACGAAGTGTGAATAATATTATCGGCAATTCCGTAAAATACCTGGACAAACAGCAAGGCTTGATTAATATTCGTATTAAGGATGTCGGGGATTTTATCCAGGTCGAAATCGAAGACAATGGCAGGGGGATTGCCGCAAAGGATTTGCCGTATATTTTTGAACGCTTTTACCGGACGGACGCTTCACGCAATTCTGCAACTGGGGGCAGCGGTATTGGCCTTTCCATTGTGAAAAAAATCATAGAAGATCATGGAGGCAAGATCTGGGCGACCAGTAAGGAATCTGTGGGGACAGTGATGTATTTTGTAATACGCAAATATCAGGAGGTAATTTCAGATGAGTAAGGTATTGATAATTGAAGATGAAGTGGCAATTGCGGATTTGGAAAAAGATTACTTAGAGTTAAGCGGGTTTGAAGTGGAGATCGAAAACTCCGGCGACAAAGGCTTAGAGCGTGCGCTGCGGGATGATTTTGATATGTATATTTTAGACATTATGCTGTAGGGCGTAGATGGGTTTGAAATTTGCAGGCGTATCCGGGAAGTGAAAAATACGCCGATTTTAATGGTTTCTGCTAAGAAAGATGATATTGACAAAATACGGGGCTTAGGGCTTGGGGCCGATGATTACATAACAAAGCCATTTTCACCGAGTGAGCTGGTAGCAAGGGTTAAGGCGCATTTAGCACGTTACGAACGCCTGATTGGCAGCAGCCAGCAGGAAAATGATATCATAGAAATCCGTGGCATTAAAATAGACAAAACCGCGCGCCGCGTATGGATTAACGACGAAGAAAAACAATTTACAGCCAAAGAATTTGATCTGCTGGCATTTTTGGCGGAAAATCCGAACCATGTCTTTACCAAGGAGGAGCTGTTCCGTGAAATCTGGGATATGGAATCCATTGGGGATATTGCGACAGTTACAGTGCATATTAAAAAGATAAGGGAGAAAATCGAAATTAACACCGCAAAGCCCCAATACATCGAAACGATCTGGGGGCTGGGGTACCGCTTCAAGATCTAAAGCCGAAGCGTAAGGGAGAAAGCTATGGAATCAATTGTATATGAAGACAGTGAACTTATCATTTTCCATAAGCCTGCGGGGATTCCTGCGCAGACAAGCCGGTTCGGGCAAAAAGATGTTGTCAGTATTTTAAAAAATTACCGGGCAGGCAGACGGGAAGAGCCGTATATTGCTTTAATTAACCGTCTGGACCAGCCAGTGGAAGGGCTGATGTTAGCTGCAAAAACAAAACAGTCCGCAGCGTTTTTAAGCAGCCGGCTGGCATCGGATGAAATACAAAAAATATACCGGGCAGTTGTTTGTAATTGCAGGGATGCTTTGCTTTTGCCGGGCGATACGATGGTGCTTACTGATTACCTGTTAAAGGACGGGCAGGCAAACCATTCCAAAGCCGTGCCTAAAGGGACGGCTCGGGCAAAAAAAGCCGTGCTTTCTTATGAAGTGTTAAAAATAAAAGAAAAACTGGCGGAAGTATCTATCCATTTATTGACCGGCAGGCATCATCAGATTCGGGTGCAGATGGCAAACGCATCTTTGCCGCTTTTGGGCGATTTGAAATACGGCATAAAAAAGCCTGCAGACAGCCCGGCTATGCAGCTTGCGCTTTGTTCAGTAAAAATTTCTTTTATACATCCCAAAACCCGGAAAAAAATGGAGTTTGAAACGAAGCCCCAAAATCCGGCCTTCCAATTATTGTGCGGCGTACATACCGCATAGGATGAAAAAAACCGGCACATAATGCTCCCATGAAGACGAAAATGACATGGGAAAAAGGAAATTTAATTGTAAAATTACTTATTGTAACGGCAGCAGTTTATTTTGGAATGAAATTCATTTTCCCGATTGTGCTGCCATTTTTAATTGCATTTGTAATTGCGCGCCTGTTATTTCCGCTGTCAAAGCGCCTTGAACAGAAGACATTTTTAAATAAGGCGGGGGCAAGGAGTGTGGCGTATGTATTGTTTCTGGCGGTGGTTGGGCTTGCGGCTGCCGGGGTTATTTATTTGTGCTACTGGATGGGAAACAGCTGCCTTACGCATTTCGAGGGCTTTATGGAACAGGCAAACCAGATTTACGTCACATGCTGTGATAAAATCCAGGATATTTCAGGATATGGTATGGATGAAATTGAAACTACCTTAACGCGGGGCAAGGAGGGTTTTACAGACAGTGCGATAGGGTATTCAAAGGATGCAGGCTGGTATATGGCAGGGCTGCTGGCGAAGGTTTTTGTGGCTTTTATAGCGGCGTTTTTAACATTAAATGATTATGAGGGGATTATCCGGGGGTTAAATAAAACGACGGCTGGTAAGTATGCTATGCAAATGATGCATCATCTTAAGCTGGCGTCGGGGGAATATATTAAGGCGCAGCTTATGATTATGGCAATTGTGACAGCTGTCTGTATATTAGGGCTTTTCCTCTTAGGAAACCCATATGCATTTTGGGCCGGGCTTGCCATTGGGATATGCGATGCCCTTCCGTTTATTGGTACGGGTACGGTATTTGTGCCGTGGGCGCTGATTGCCATTCTTTTGGGCAATTATAAGAATGCAGCTGTGTATTTGGTGATTTATGTATTGTGCAGCTTTATCCGGCAGCTGTTAGAACCGAAGCTTGTGGGCAACAAACTGGGTGTGCCGCCGCTTGCGGTACTTATGAGTATTTATATCGGCGTGCAGGTGTATGGGGGTGCGGGGGTGCTTCTTGGGCCGCTGTCTGCCCTTGTGATTGTCCAGGTGTATCGAAACATGTAGTAGTATAGTGTAGTGATATCTGCTGTAGGCCAGCCAAAACCGTAGTCAGGCAGAGTGCAGGGTGTGCGTCTGGGCCTGTATTGAGGGGTTAAGGGGATTTAGAGACAAAATGGATGTATTTACAATTACAGTAAATAATGCTATACTAGTCCCCAATGGTGCTCTGAAATGAGTGAAAAGGGAATACGGTGCAAATCCGTAGCAGCCCCTACTACTGTAATCAGGCATATTTTTATTCCGGTAAAGGCCATTGGAGCAATCTGAGAAGGCGGGGATAAAAAGCCTGTAAGCCAGGAGACCTGCCATAATAAAAAGTTGCGGCCTGTTGGGGCAGGAATGCAGGAACGGAGTTCTTATGAACAAATTGCAAAAGAAGCTTTTTTTAACGCTTCTCACACTCTCCATGGTTTTTTTACTGTTTGGCTGTGGGGACGGGGACAAGGACAGCCAAAGTGGGCAAAGTGCCGTGTCAACAAACAGCGAAGCTTTAGTGTCTACGGAAAATGTGGATGGATTGGATAGTGCATCCGTATCGTACCCCCTTACGGTTACAGGCTCGGACGGGGATACTGTCACAATTTTGGCAAAACCGCAGAAAGTGGTGTCAGTCGCCCCAAACCTGACGGAGCTTATGTATGAACTGGGCGCAGGGGATCTCCTTGTTGCCAGGAGCGATTACTGTGATTATCCGCCTGAAGTATCCGAAGTGGAATCAGTAGGTACGATTTTTGCGCCTGATATGGAAAAGATCATTTCCCTTGAGCCGGATTTGGTGCTTGCTTCTACGCATTTTGACGGGGAAGCCGCGGGAAAATTGCAGGAATTGAGCCTCCCAGCCCTTACGTTGTTTGAAGAAACCAGCATGGAAGGCGTTTACGGTATGATAGAAACGCTCGGACAGGCATTGGACCGGGAAAAACAGGCCGCAGACTGTGTAAAAGACATGAAAGCTTTAATTGCGGATGTGGAGGAAAAGGTGAAGGATCTGGAAGCGCCAACTGTATATTATGCCGTAGATTTTGGTGAAAATGGCGATTTTACGGCGGGGGGAGATACGTTTGCCGGAAACATGATTGAAATGGCAGGCGGGGACAATATTGCAAAAGACGTATCGGGCTGGAGCATTACATTGGAACAAATTATAGAAAAAGATCCGTCCATTATTTTTATCGGGGAGGCCATGAAGGGCGATTTTATTAACCATCCAAATTACAGTGGCCTGACTGCGGTAAAAGAGGGGCGTGTGTATGGCATAGACAATAACCTTTTAGACAGGCAGGGATACAGGAATGCAGAGGGTATCCGTATGCTGGCGGAAATTTTTCATCCGGAGGCGTTTGAATAAACATGAATAAACCGTTTTCCTGGATACGATTCTTAAGTTTATTTGCTATACTTTGCGCTGTCATGCTTACGGCTGTTTCCGTCGGTTCAGCAGAGCTTTCTGTTGTGGACAGCTTTTATATTTTACTACATAAAATACCGTATATCGGGGAAAAACTGAATGTGTCCGGCCTTAGCGGCGTTTATGAAACGATTGTCTGGGATGTCCGTATGCCAAGGGTGCTGCTGTCTGCATTGACAGGCGGCGCCCTTGCTGTCGTTGGGGCTGCTTACCAGGGGCTGTTTTTAAATTCCCTGGCGGATCCGCATATTTTAGGCGTATCTTCCGGCGCCGCTCTGGGGGCTACGGCTGCGATGCTGTCAGGGGTTTCTGTTAGTTTTTTGGGGCTTGGGGCGATTGGGGTATTTGCATTTGCGGGGGCTTTGATTACGGTCTTTTTAGTGTATGCGGTTGCAAAGCCTGCAAGTGGAATGTCTGCTGTGCACCTGCTTTTGGCGGGTGCGGCAATTAGTACGCTGCTTAGCTCTGTAATTTCTCTGCTTATGACATTCCACCATGAACAGATTGTGCGCGTTTATCTGTGGACAATGGGCAGCTTTTCGTCTGCAAGCTGGGAAAAAACGGCGTTTTTAAGTGTTTTTGTCCTGCTTGGCACGGCTGTTTTGTGGGGTGGGGCGGGCAAGCTAAATATTATGCTTTTGGGTGAGGAAGAAGCCAAATGCCTAGGTGTCGATACCGGGCGCCTGCGGCGGGTATTTATCCTGGCAAGCTCCGCTTTAGTAGCCGCTGCTGTATCTGTCAGTGGGATTATCGGGTTTGTAGGCCTGATTGTACCACATTGCGTCCGTATTGTGTGCGGCCCGGATAACCGGAAGGTCATGCCATATGGCCTTTTGTCAGGCGCGGTTTTTCTGGTTATTTGTGATACTGCGGCCCGGACGATGGCGGCGCCCACGGAGATTCCGGTAGGTGTCGTTACATCCTTGTTTGGCGCGCCTTATTTTATTGCGCTTTTACTGAAAAAAAGGGGGCGGCAGGAGTGATAGGGGAAAGCAGTGTACAAAAAATAGTGGCGGATCATATTACCTGGCAGCCCAAAAGGGGGGAGGCGCCGGTATTAAAGGATATCTGCCTTACACTTTGCGCAGGGGAGTTTTATGGGATATTAGGGCCGAACGGTGCAGGCAAAACGTCGCTTGCCAGACAGATATTAAAGCTGCAGAAGTCTGGCGAGGGCAGTGTGCGCTTCGATGAAATGGATATTAAGCAAATAAAGCGGGACGTGCTTTCCCGCCAGATTTCCTTTTTGCCGCAGGCATTTCGGGCGGATATAGAATTTACGGCATATGATGTCATAGCAATGGGGCGGGAGCCGCACCGGAAGCGGTTTTCCCGCTTAAGCGCAGATGATTTGTGTAAAATTGAAGAAGCGCTTACTGCCACAAGCTGTATGGGGTTTCGGGACAAGCCAATTTCCTGCTTAAGCGGCGGGGAACGCCAGCGTGTGATGATCGCACGTACGATTGCGCAGGATACGCCGTGGATTGTTTTGGATGAGCCTGTTTCTAATTTGGATGTGAAGCATCAGATAAAGCTGATGCAGGCGCTGAAACGGTTAAACGGGCAGGGAAAAACGGTGGCGGCAATCCTGCATGACATGAACCTGGCGGCGTCGTTTTGTACAAAGGTTATTTTGATGCGGCAGGGGGGCGTGTTTGCATTTGGGGTCCCGCAGGAAGTACTCACAAAAGATAATCTGATGCAGGTGTATGGGGTGGAATTTGCGTTTTTGCAGTGTGAGGGCAGGAAGATGCCCTATATTGTACCCTGTGGGCAGTGTTAAATACATCAAGGCAGTTTATGACAAAAATAAACCTGTTGGTTACAAAACGCTGGAGCTTTCTGGTTTCTTCACCGATACCTTTTATGGCAGAATAAAAAAAACAGGAGGGATTCTATGCGAATTACAAACCAAATGATAGCACGGGCAGCAATTAAAAGCGGACTTCCAGTCCATCAGAACACATTATTAAACTATATGGGGTACGATAATACCCAAACGGCGAATTCCCTGTTGTCTTCACTTGGCAATACGAAAAAAGCCAATTCTGCGCTGCAGGGAATCAGCCGCAAAAACAACAGGCAGCTGGAAGCGTCGGCACAGTCTTTAAAGGATATTGCCGAAAAATTATCTGCTGAAGGGGAAAAATCACTGTTTGAAAAGGCAAAAAAGACAGGTGATACGTCGGAAATTGTAGCAAGTGCAGAAAAGATGGCAGAATCTTACAATAAAACCTTAAAATATTTAAAGGGGAGCGATTCTTCTTTAAATAAGTTTTATTTACAGGAGCTGCAAAGCTATACCGGGCAGCAGTCAGGCGTACTTAAAGCTGTCGGTATTACAAAGAACAGTGACGGCAGTTTAAGTATCCAAAAAGAAACACTAACAAATGCTGATGTAGACAGCCTTATGGCGGCTTTTGGAAGCGCCTCGGGGTTCTCTGAAAAAATAGGCTATGTCAGCGGGCGTGTAGCAGAAAATGCGGCGGCGTGGGATACCAGCTATTTAAGCGGCTACAGCAATACCGGAAAAGAATATTACAATGCGTTTGCAAAGGGCATGTATGACTTCTGGGGATAGGGGGCAGCTATGATAGGGAACGTAAATGGTATTGTAGATTCTATGTTTGCGGCAGCTGATTTAAAGAACCGCCAGATTACCGCAAATACAAAAAATGAGGACAGCTTTTCCGATTATCTGAATTATGCGCTTTTAAATTCGCAGCAGGGGGCTTTATTTGGAACTGGCAGCGGGATTAGTTCAGGCTCTATTTGGCAGGCCTTTGCATTAAAGGCCTTGGTGGATGGGCTGAAAAAAAGCAGCCAGCCTGTGGCGGGGGCATCAGAAAATGGGAAGGGGCAGGATAACGAAAGCGTATCCGTCCAGGCAGGCGGGCCAAAGCCGGACTGGGCCAAAATACGGGTGGTCCGTTATTATCAGCCGCCTGCGGTGTATAATACGCCTGCAAGCCAGGGGATATTGGTTTAGCATTTAAAAAAAACAGCAGTCAGGTTTTTGCCGGCTGCTGTTTTTTTGTAACCGATCCAGATACTTTTTCATAAATTAACGGTATAGATATAGAAGGAGAATTTGTGTTTATGGCTATTGGTTATCTTGTTGTACAGGCACGGACAGCTCATGAAGCCATTCCGGTGAAAGGGGTACAGGTAGAGGTCCTTGATCCGTTTGGAAACAGTGTGTATTATCTTCAGACGGATGAAAATGGAGAGACGCAGAAAGTCCCGCTAGAAACGGCAGATAAGAGCTTTTCTTTGAATCCGTATTATAAGGGTACGCCGTTTACGGGGTATCAGGTGCTGGCCCAGGCAGAAGGGTTTGACTCACAGTCTGTTTTAGAAATCCCGGTTTATGACGGGGAAACAGCAGTTTTACCACTTACGCTTGTGCCTATGCAGCGGACAAAGCGTAGCCCGTCCTTAACGGAAATCCATATAGGCCCCCCGGCGGTTTCTATGTCCAAACCGCGCTTGCAGGAAGGGCCGGATGCGTTTTATGTGCTGCGCCAAGTGGTTATACCCAATCCTATCACGGTCCATCTGGGCGCGCCAGGTTCGCCGGCATCCAATGTACAAGTGTCTTTTCCTGATTATGTAAAAAATGTGGCCAGCAGTGAGATTTACCCTACCTGGCCAAAAGCGTCCTTAAAGGCAAATATTTATGCTATTATTACGTTTGCGCTGAACCGGGTTTATACGGAGTGGTACAGAAGCCGCGGCTACAATTATGATATTACAAACAGTACGGCATACGATCAGTATTTTGTTTATGGGCGTCCGGTATATGAATCCATCAGCCAGATCGTAGATAATATATTTAATGAATATGTGCGAAGGCCAGGGCAGCTTGCCCCGTATTTTACTTCGTTTTGCAACGGGACGACAGTTACCTGCAGCGGCTTGTCCCAGTGGGGGACGGTAACGCTTGCAGAACAGGGGCTTACGCCGCTTAAAATCCTGCGTTCCTACTATCCTAAGGACGTGGAGATTGCAGAGGCATCGGCTGTAAGCGGCATACTCTCCTCTTATCCCGGGTCTGCATTGCGGCAGGGCAGCCGGGGGCTTAATGTGGAAATTATCCAAACGTATTTAAACAGGATCCGAAAAAATTATCCTGCAATTCCTGCCATTACAGATCCGGCGGGTGAATTTGGCAAAAGCACAAAGGCAGCCGTAACCCGGTTCCAAAAGATTTTTGATCTTGCAGCGGACGGGATTGTGGGAAAAAGCACATGGTATAAGATCTCCAGCATTTATACGGCTGTGGCCAGGCTTGCGGAATTAGACAGCGAGGGGAATACATTGGGGATTGGGACTGTGCCGCCGGATATTACGCTTAGACAGGGCAGCCGGGGGCAGGACGTGATTACCTTACAGTACCTTTTGGATGTGATTTCGGAATATTATCCGAATGTACCTGCCGTCTCACAGGACGGTATTTTTGGAAAGGATACAAAGGATGCAGTAACGGCATTTCAGAATATGATGCAGTTAACGCCAGACGGCATCGTAGGATCGCTTACCTGGAATGCACTTTACGACGTATACCAGGGTATCCAGGAAAATATTCCGCTGCCCAAGCCGGAACCAGGCGTAATAGAATACACAGTTGTAGAAGGGGATACGCTTTGGGCGCTTGCCAGAAGGTTTGGCACAACAGTAGATGCCATAAAAGCATTAAATGGCTTGACAGGGGATTTGCTTAGGATTGGGCAGAAGCTGAAAATACCATCTTCGCAAAGCGGAACCTTTTCTTATACAGTTGCAGCAGGGGATACGCTTTGGGCGCTTGCCAGGAGGTTTCAAACGACAGTAGAGGAAATAAAAAGGATAAACGGGCTGGGTGGGGATGAAATTTTTGTGGGGCAGACACTGCTAATTCCTGGGTAATGAAAACTACTCTTGCCCATTTTGGGCGGCAGGAGTATAATACCTTTGTCAAAAGCAAAAAAGGAGGTTTTAACCATATGCTTTTAAAAGATATTAAAATCGGCGAAAGCTGTATTGTAGAAAAGATAGATCTGCCGTTTTTGATGGAACAGCGCCTGGAATCCCTCGGCATGACAAAGGATACCGTGGTATCTGTCTTAAACAGCAAAGGCAAAGGTATTATGATTATTAAACTGCGGGGGAGCCGTTTTGCATTGGGGTATAATATGACAAAAAATATTACCGTAAGGAAAGCCGGGTGAGTACTGTGAAAGAAAATCTGACGATTGGATTTATTGGGAATCCAAACTGTGGAAAAACAACACTGTTTAACGCCTATACCGGCGCCAACTTAAAAGTTGCTAACTGGCCGGGGGTGACGGTAGAAAAGGTAGAAGGGGCAATCAAGGAGCATGATTTAAATATCCGCCTGGTGGATTTGCCCGGCACATACAGCCTGACTTCATATACAATGGAAGAAACAGTTTCCCGGAATTTTATATTAAGTGATGAAGTCGATGTAATTATTAATGTGGCAGATGCGTCCGCCATGGAGCGCAGCCTCTATCTGACACTTCAGCTTTTGGAGCTTGCAAAGCCTGTGGTGCTGGCCCTTAATATGATGGATATTGTAGAAAAAAGGGGGATGGAAATTGACATGCACCGCCTGCCTGAGATGCTGGGCATCCCGGTAATCCCGGTTTCTGCGAGGAAACGCGCGGGGCTGGATTCTCTTTTACACGCGGCGGCGCATCATAAGGATAAAAGTATGCCAGACCAGTTAATCCACCAGCACAAAAATGAGGCGCACCATATGCACGACCACCATATGGAATACGCCATGGTGTATTCGGATACCATAGAGGATAAAATAGACCGTATCATATCTATTTTGCAGGAGACATATCCAGGCCTTGTAAATTACCGCTGGTATGCAATTAAACTTTTGGAAAGGGATACTGAGGTTTCAGAAAAATTTCCGGTCAATCTGGAAGGGATATGCGGGCCGGATGATCAGAGCCAGATTATCAATGAAAAGTATGATTTTATTGAGGAAATTATAGACGAGACGCTGCTGCATAAGCAGCGTCAGGATCGGTTTACGGAGCGCGTAGATCAAGTACTGACACATCCGTTCTGGGGGATCCCGGTATTTTTGGGGATTATGGCGGTTGTATTCTTTTTGACATTTGCTATTGGGGACTGGGTTAAAGGGTATTTTGAACTGGGCATTGACTGGATCTGCGGGATGGCCGGAAAAGGGCTTTTGGCTATCCATGCCGGTAAGATAATGGAATCCCTTGTCGTAGACGGGGTAATCGGGGGCGTTGGGACAATTGTTACGTTTCTGCCCAATATCGTTATCTTGTTTTTGGCGCTGGCCTTTTTAGAGGACAGCGGTTATATGGCGCGCGTGGCATACGTTATGGAGAGCGTTATGAGCCGCCTTGGGCTGTCTGGCAAAGCATTTATCCCGATGCTTTTGGGGTTTGGCTGTACGGTCCCTGCCATTATGGCTTCCCGTGCGCTTGAGAGTAAGCGCGACCGCTATAAAGTTATGCTGGTGACGCCGTTTATGAGCTGCAATGCACGCCTGACAATTTATATTTTGTTTTCGGAGATGTTTTTTGGAAAATATGCCATGCTGGTGGCGTATTCTATGTATTTGATTGGAATTGTGGTTGCGATTGCCGTTTCCCTGGCGCTTCACCTGATAGATAAGAAAGCGGAGGCGAACTATCTTCTGATTGAGCTGCCGGAGTATAAAATGCCGGATCTGCGGACGGTTGGCATTTATGTGTGGGATAAGGTCAAAGATTATCTGGGAAAAGCCGGGACAACTATTTTTCTGGCAACACTTTTGATCTGGGCCTTGTTAAACTTTGGGCCAGAGGGGTATTCGCCGGATATGTCCACAGGCTTTGGGGCGATGATAGGCAGGTGGCTGGTCCCCGTATTTGCCCCTGTAGGGCTTGGATTTTGGCAGATTACGGTAGCGTTGATTGCTGGTATATCAGCGAAGGAAGTTGTAGTCTCAAGCTGCGCTGTGCTGTTTGGGATAGTAAATGCCAATTCACCCGCTGGGATGGAAAATTTTGCAGGGGTGCTGGGGCAAATTGGGTTCGGGGCGTTAAATGCATTTTGCCTTATGGTATTTTGCCTGCTTTATATTCCTTGTGCGGCGGCATTGGCGACGGTACATAAAGAATCGGGCAGCTGGGCTTTTACAGGGGTAACGGCGCTGTTTCAGCTTGCGGCCGCATGGCTGGTGACATTTTTGGTTTACCGGATTGGACTGGTGCTTTAACAAAATTGAATGTTTATGAAATGGGGATTCAACGCATCCTAATATTAATATGTTAATGGCAAAGGGGCCGTCAGTCAGAGGGCAGGGTATGCGTCTGGGTCTGTGTTCAGGGGCTAAGGGGTTCTAAAGCATCCCATTTTGGTATTCTTATGCTGACGCAACCACCGTAAACGCGCCGTCCATGGCGCGGTTACGGTTTGCCCTGCCATCCGT
>QXXL01000016.1 GCA_009911505.1 Lachnospiraceae bacterium
TTAAGAGCCTCTAAGCCCCGTCACAAGGCCCCAGCCGCATACCCTGCCCTCTGACTGACTACGGTTTTGGCTGGCCTAAAGGGGATTTCTTGTTTATACTGGTTGGGTATAGGGGGGTGCTCTAGGGTTTTATTGTTTTTGTCATATGGGTAATTTATAGCTTCAGGTATCCAATAACGTAGTCAGGAACGTATGGCTGTGAAAAGTTCGCTCTGTTAATACAAAATGAAAAGAGGAAAAACTATGCTTCAATCAGAATATTTAAATCGATTATACTGCCAAATGATAACAGAGGACAAGGCCGCACACGCAGAAAGTGCGCAGAGGGAGATCCGTTATATTAACGGTTCTACTGCTAAGTACCATGGAAGGTGCGTGAGTACACTGTATATCCCCAAATTTTTTACCAGGGAAGATATCCTCATTTTTGAGGGGCTTATTCAAACACTATACGGTATTTTTGGAAAAGTAACGGAGCGTTACAGGCAGGATGCGTCATACCGCCTTTTGTTTGGGTTTCCAGCAGAATTAGAAAGCCTGATTTTGCGTAAGCCCCGTTATAAAAGCAATATACCGATTGCAAGGATTGATATTTTTTACAACGAAAAATCAAAAGAGTTTAAGTTCTGCGAATTTAATACGGATGGCTCAAGCGCCATGAATGAAGACAGGGAGCTAAACCATGGCTTAAAGCTTACAAAGGCGTATCAGGAATTGTCGGATAAGTACCAGCTCCAAACATTTGAGTTGTTTGATTCCTGGGCAAGGGTATCGCTTGGGATTTATGGGCAGACAAAGGGGGCGTCTATTCATCCACATGTGGCAATTGTGGATTTTATGGAAAGCGCAACGAATAATGAATTTGAGGTTTTTGCCGAAAGCTACCGCAAGCTGGGCGCAACCTGTGAGATTTGTGAAATACGGGATCTCCGTTATGAAAACGGGCGCTTGTATGGGACGGGAAAGCAGCCGGTAGACCTGATCTACAGGAGGGCAGTTACCAGCGATATTATGAGCCATTTTGATGAGGTAAAAGACTTTATCCAGGCAGTACGAGAAGATGCTGTGTGCCTGATCGGGGATTTTAATACGCAAATTGCGCATAATAAAGTTTTGTATCAAATCCTGCACCATCCGGCGACACAGGCTTTTTTGACAGAAGTGGAAAAGGATTATGTGAAAGCGCATGTACCGTATACTGCGCTGATGACAGCGGATTATCTGCCTTATGAAGATATCTTAAATAACAAGGACGGCTGGATTTTAAAGCCGTTGGATTCTTACGGATCAAAAGGTGTCTTTGCCGGGGTGGAGTATGCGTCTAAGGAAGAGTGGAAAGAAATTGTAGATGCGCACCGTATCGAGGGGTATTTGGTACAGGAGTTTTGCGTGCCGTATTTGACAGAAAATATAGATTTTTCCAAAGGGGCGGATGCAGAGTTTATAAAAGTCTCTAATTTGACGGGCCTGTTTGTGTATGACGGGATATTTCAGGGGATTTATTCAAGGGTATCGCGGGGGAAGATAATATCGACGCAATACAGCGAAATTGCGCTGCCGTCGGTTTTGGTGGAAGGGCAGGAAGGGAAGTAATCCCCTCATGCTTTTGGCAGCTGTACCGAAAAAATGCTTCCCTTTTGTTTTCCCGGCCGGGAAAGGACAAAAATCGTACCGTTTTGCTTTTCCATAATTTCGCGTGCCAAATAAAGCCCGACGCCTGAGCCTTCCAGGTGGCTTACCAGTTTGCCGCGGTAAAAACGTTTAAATATTTGATGCCGTTCCTCTTTTGGGATCCCAATGCCGTAATCTTCTACGGAAATACGGACATAGCTGGCCATTTCCTCTGTGCGCATTAGTATCTTGGAATGCTCGCCGCTGTATTTAATGGCATTATCCAACAGGTTGGCCAAGGCCTCTGCCGTCCATTTTTTGTCATGCAGGACGTTTACTGTTTCTGCGCAGTTATTGTCGCACAATTCAATCGAAATCTGCTTGCTGGCGGCCTTTTCATATAGCCGGTTTACCGCAGAAAGGATGGCGTCCTTTACCGGGGCATACACCGCCTGGATTTGAATGACGCCTTTTTCCATGCGTGAAATACCGATAAGCGCCTCTGTAAGGTTTTCTAGGCAGTCTAGCTGGTGTATGCAATTAACCAAAAATTCCTTACGCTCTGTCTCGCCCAATTCTTCGCCGGACAAAATTTCCAGGCTTGTTTTTAGGGCGGCGACGGGCGTTTTAAGCTGATGCGAGATATTTGTTACTAAAACCTTGGTTGATTCCTTTTCCTGCCACATCTTATGGCGGTCGGATTCAATTTGTTTTTGGAGGGCTAGCAGCCGGTCCTTTAAAATGCTGTCTATACTGGCAGGCAAAAAGAATTCTGTGCTGTCTGTTGTCTGGAGAGAGCAGAGGGCCTTTTCCAATGCATAGACCCGGCGGGTATTTTGTTTTTGCAAGAGGATGGCGAGTGCAAAAAAGAAAAGCAGGATCAGTGCGTCAAAAAGGATGGATGCACAGATTAGCCGTTTTTGGGCAGCGTGATATTTTTGCCCCCAAAGGGTCTGTGCGGACGTGCCGTAGCCATACGCTTCCATATGCTGCTGGCCGGATACCAGCCAGGCTTTGTCCGGGGCTTCTTTTAAGTATTTTAACAGGGTATCGCCGGATTCGTCCCCGGCTGCAATCCCAGAGATTATAGCTTCGGTATTGTTATAAGAGTATTTCAATTCCCGCAGCAGCACAGTATCGGCAAAAATAGTAAGGATAATTACCGCGGCGCCTGCTATACATAAGGCTGCCGTTATGTTTATTCGACTTCCAGATCCCATACATACCCCATTCCCCGTATATTTTTAATAATACGTTTTTCTTCGCTGTCGTTTATTTTTTCACGCAGCCTGAGTATGTTGACTGCGACTGTATTATCGTCTATAAAATTTCCGTCTGCATCAAACATCTGCTCCAAAATCTGTGTTTTGGATAAAACTTGTTTGGGGTGGTTTAAAAAGAGCTGCAGTAAGCGGTACTCATTGCGGGTCAGCTCTACAGGCTGATTGCCGATGAAAAGCTGCATTTCATTCGGGAAATAGATAAGGCTGCCGGATTTGACGGCCTTTTTTTGTTCAGCAGCTTCAGAGCGGCTGTTTTTTTCGATGCGTTTAAAAATGTTGTTTATTTTGGACATTAATATGGCAAGGCTGAATGGTTTGGTGATATAGTCGTCCGCCCCTGTTTCATAGCCCATGACAATGTCAAGCTCTGTGTCCATAGCGGTCAGGAAGATAAACTGCACGTCGTTTTGCAGTTCTTCGCGGATATATGCGCAAAAATCTAAGCCGCTGCCATCGGAGAGCATGATGTCGCACAAAATTAAACCGATGGCTGCTGATTTAAATTGCATGCGCGCATTTTGGATGGTATCACAGGAAATGACATGGTAGCCTTCTTTTTCTAATTTAAACTGGATGCTGCGGCGCAAGGTGGCTTCGTCTTCCAATAACAGGATGGTATTCATAAAGTCTGCTCCATAATAAGTGTTTCTTTTTATGTTAGCAAAAATCAGCAAAAAAGAAAAGGCATTAAGCCAAAAATAAAAATTCTGGATAAACAAACCATTCTATGTTATAATGTAAAACAAATTTTTGGTAGGGAAAATATGGCAGCAGAAGGGGCGCTACAGATGAATATTGCGGAGATTGCAGAAATGGCAGGCGTATCCAGGGCGGCTGTTTCGCGCTATTTTAACAATGGATATATATCAAGGGAGAAACGCGAGGCCATACGCGAAGTGGTGGAAAAGACTGGCTACCGCCCGTCTGCACAGGCGCAGACATTAAGGACAAAAAAAACAAAAATGATTGGTATTATTGTACCCAAGCTGGCTTCCCTGTCCATCGGGCTGATTGTGGACGGAGCGCTTTCTGTATTGAATGAAAGCGGCTACCAGGCGCTGCTTGCAGTTACACGCGATAACCCCAAAAAGGAATTGGAATACCTGTCCGCATTTCGTGACAAGCAGGTAGACGGCGTCATACTGGTTGCGACAATTCTGGGTATAGAACATAAACGGCTGTTAAAAACGCTGTCTGTCCCGGTTGTGCTGGTAGGGCAGCAGCTTTCCGGGTATTGCTGTGTATTTCACGACGATTACCATGCTACATACGATTTGACCAGGCGGATACTGGAAAAAGGCAGAAAGAAGCCCGGATATATCTGCGCAACGCGCCAGGATAAGTCAGTCGGGGAAGAACGGTTCCGGGGGTTTGCAGACGCAGTCCGTGATATGGGGATGCAAGCGGCTGCAGCAAACGTTGTGAGTTCCCCGTTTGGCATCGCCTGCGGTTATGAAAAAACGGGAGAGCTTTTGAAAAAAAGCGGGGAGTTAGACAGTATTATCTGTGCAACTGATGCAATGGCGGCAGGCGCCGTTAGGTATCTGCGGGATCATAAGATTGAGGTTCCAAGCCAGGTGGCTGTAGCCGGCCAGGGGGATTCGGATCTATTGCGGGTGATAGAGCCGCGCATTCCAACAGTACATTATTATTATGAAAAGAGCGGCGAAGTAGCAGTACAGATGCTGTTTGACCTGCTGGCGGAAAAAGAAGGGGTTTTAAAGGAAGTGAAGCTGGGGTATTATCTTGTGGATGGACAGGCGGGGCAATAGGAAGGAGATAAGGCAATGACAAATAAAGAACGCAGGAACGCGCAGATGGCGTATATTACAGATGAGGAAATCTGGGAAGAGCAAAAGATATGCAGGAAAAAGCTGCAGCAATTAAATTTTATGGATCGTTCAGATTTTGAGGGGATCCGGGATGTAATAAAGGATCTTTTCGGAAAGTCAGACGGGGCTTTTGTAAATCCGCCGTTTTATTGTGATTATGGGAAACACATTGAAGTGGGGAAGAATTTCTTTTGCAATTATAATTGTACAATTTTAGATGTTGCAAAGGTAATAATTGGGGATAACTGCCAGATGGCGCCAAATGTAGCGATTTATACGGCAGGGCACCCAATCCATCCGGTGACGCGCAATTCGGGATATGAATATGGAAAAGAGGTTGTGATTGGAGATAATGTGTGGATTGGAGGGAACAGCGTGGTTTGCCCGGGCGTTCACATTGGGGACCATGTGGTGATTGGCGCAGGCAGTGTGGTCACAAAGGATATTCCAGACTGGTCAGTTGCAGCGGGCAACCCCTGCCGGGTAATACGGGCGGTTACGGAAGAAGACAGGCAAAAGCTGTTTAGGGGCGAGAAAATTGACAGGGAAGCCTGGGCGGATATTGCAGGCAGGATGACGTTTTGAATTGGCTATTTCTCAAATGGAGGAGGAGAGGATGAAAATAGAACACGTTGCATTGTATGTAAAAAATCTAGAGGAAGCGAAGAGGTTTTTTGTAAAGTATTTTGATGCGAAACCAGGCATGGGATATTATAACCCTAAAACGGGCTTTCGGTCATATTTCCTGTCG
The DNA here is from genome assembly GCA_009911505.1 of Lachnospiraceae bacterium. Lineage (GTDB taxonomy): Bacteria > Bacillota > Clostridia > Lachnospirales > Lachnospiraceae > Roseburia_B. The sequence goes on from QXXL01000016.1 coordinate 5,478, forward strand.
TTTGAAAATGGGGCGCGTCTGGAAATTATGAATAAGCCAGATGTAACAGAGGGTAAAAATGGGGTGGCACGCATGGGGTATAGCCATGTGGCATTTTCGGTGGGGAGTGCAGAAAAGGTAGATGAATTGACAGGGCGGTTAAATGCAGATGGATATAAGATGGTAAGCGGGCCTCGTGTTACGGGGGACGGGTATTATGAGAGTTGTATTTTGGATTTGGAAGGCAACGAGATCGAAGTTATTGTGTAAAATCCATAATATGAAACCGATCTCACAAATTTTAGGAAAATTTTGACAGTATATTTGTTGGAAGTGTCAATTTACAAAAGATATGACAGGGAGTATGATAATCAGGCAACTGAGATGGATCACATATCAAAAATATGTGCAGGTTTTTAAATGAAAGGAGAATCACTATGTACCGTTTAAATTTAAAACAGATTCCGAATGCAGAAAAATTGGAGAAAGTGATCAAAGAAAGCAAAGGAAATGTACTTTTAAGACTCCCGAATAATGAAGTGTACGATTTGAAAGAAGACAAAATGGGGACACAGTTGCTAAAGGTTCTTGTTCCAGGGGTAGACGGAATGGATATCCAGGTGTCCGACGGAGAAGATTTTATCCAGTTTGTATCATATATGATGAATGTGGCAAGTTAGGTCGTTTCATCCGGATGAAGCCGTTTGGGCTTTCTGGATCAGGATAAGGGGAAAAATAAGGGCTATGATGTGCAGGTATGTGGCATGTCATAGCCTTTTGTTATGATTGAGAAAAGCATTTGAATGTAGTATAATGGGTTCCGTAAATAAAAGGGCAGAGGCTTGCAGGGAAAGTGGCAAGGGTTCTGCAGGGCGTATTTGAATATTCAATGAAAGGGGGGCTGTTATGTTTCATGTATTTATACGTGTGATAATAGCCGTTATGTGGCTGGCAGCAGCTTATGTGAGCGGCGTATTGGGCAATAATATTACGCTGGCAATTATCTATATTATTCCTGGAGGCGCATTCCTGTACTCTGCCTATGTAACGTGGAAAAATGGAAGGCCGCGTAAAAGATAAAAATTTGTAACTATAGTAAAACCACAGAAAATAGAAACGGAGTATTATCATGTCATTTACCCATTTGCACGTCCACACCGAATACAGCCTGTTAGATGGCTCGAATAAAATAAATGAATATGTTGCCAGGGTAAAAGAGCTGGGTATGACTGCCGCCGCTATCACGGATCATGGCGTGATGTATGGCGTCATTGATTTTTACAAAGCTGCCAAAGCCGCCGGGATCCGGCCGGTTTTAGGCTGTGAGGTCTATGTTGCCCCAGGCTCCCGGTTTGACAGGGAAACCTCACATGGTGAAGGCCGCTATTACCACCTGGTGCTCCTTGCGCAAAATAACCAGGGCTACAGCAATCTGGTCAAAATTGTATCTAAGGGTTTTGTTGATGGCTACTATTATAAACCCAGGGTAGATATGGAAGTTTTAGAACGGTACCATGAAGGGATTATTGCATTAAGTGCCTGTCTTGCTGGGGAAGTGCAGCGGTATTTAGCGCGGGGCCTGTATGAGGAAGCTAAAAAGACAGCGTTTAAATACCAGGAATGTTTTGGGCAGGGGAATTTTTTCCTGGAGCTGCAGGATCATGGATTGGAGCAGCAGCAGATTGTAAATCAACAGCTTTTGCGCCTGGCCAAAGACACGGGGATAGAATTAGTAGCTACTAATGACGTCCATTACACATACGAAGCGGATGCAGAGCCCCACGATATCCTGCTTTGCCTGCAGACGGGGAAAAAACTGAGCGACGAAAACAGGATGCGTTATGAAGGCGGCCAGTATTATGTCAAATCTGAAGCCGAGATGAAGGCCCTTTTTCCCTATGCCATAGAAGCGGTTGAAAATACGCAGAAGATTGCGGATCGCTGTAATGTTGAAATTGAGTTTGGAAATACCAAATTGCCTGATTTTCCAGTTCCAGAGGGCTTTACAACCTTTGAATACCTGCAGAAGCTTTGCTATGACGGATTAAAAGAACGTTATCCTGATTGCGCGGATAGCTTAAAACCCCGTCTTGACGAGGAGCTTGGGGTCATAAAAAATATGGGGTACGTTGAATATTTTTTAATTGTGTGGGATTATATCCGCTTTGCCAGGGAGCAGGGCATTATGGTAGGCCCTGGGCGCGGCAGCGCGGCGGGCAGCCTAGTATCCTATACAACGGGGATTACCAATATTGATCCAATCCGCTATGGGTTGATTTTTGAGCGTTTCCTAAATCCAGAACGTATTTCCATGCCGGATATTGACGTGGATTTCTGCTTTGAGAGGCGGCAGGAGGTTATAGATTATGTCGTGGGAAAGTATGGAAAAGACTGTGTGACACTCATTATTACATTTGGTACGCTGGCTGCAAGGGGCGTTATCCGTGACGTTGGGCGTGTGATGGATTTGCCGTATGCGTTTGTAGATACCATTGCCAAAAGCATCCCCAATGACCCTACAGCTTCTATTACGATTGATAAAGCGCTTAGGATGAACCCAGAGCTGCGTTCCATGTATGAAAACGACGGACAGGTGACACGTTTAATTGACATGTCAAAGCGCTTAGAAGGGCTGCCGCGGCATTCATCCACCCATGCTGCAGGCGTTGTGATTTCCCAGAAGCCAATGGAGGAATATGTGCCTCTTGCGAGGGGTACGGACGGTATGGTGACAACCCAGTTTACCATGACTACGATTGAAGAGCTGGGGCTTTTAAAAATGGATGTGCGACTTGTTTGCTAACGAAACACTCTGGAAACAGAAACAAGTTGGCAGGGCAGGAAAAATCTGCCTAACTGACAGTTTGATTTGACAGGTGCAATTCCTGTTATGGGGTAAATGCCGATACTCCAATCCCTAAGACTCCGACATGCCATTTCCGCTTAACCGGATTTGGTATGAAGCTCGGTAAAGCCGGCCGAAAAGAAGCCTAAGTGAATCAAATAAGGCGGCGAAGTAAGCCGGGGGTCCTGTAAATACAATATGCCTACCCACCAGGAACTGCCGTATGAAAGGCTCGTGATTTAAGGCCCTGACGAAAGTCTGGGTGTCCCTATTGGGATTTCAATTGAGGTAACATTATTATCCGTTGAGGTTGCTTCTTTTACCGCGCAGACGGTATTAGTCCTGATTCCATTCGGCAAAGGGAGAAAGGATAGTTGACGGGTTAAAGGCAGGGGCTAAGTTGTAATAATGAAAGGATAGGACTGTCGGAACAAGTGAACCTTGAAAGGAAATGCGAAGGCAGTTAAGAGCCGATGTTCCTAACAGTGCAGGAAATGGCCTGTAAATTCAAGGGGCAGCAGCCCGTAGTACCTGTAAAGGCGGCAATAAACCGCTGGAGGGAAGGGGCATAGTCGTAAATAGGATATGATATCTGCCGGAGGCTACTATTTACGATGGAACGCCGTGTGCGGTGAAAGCCGCATGCACGGTGTGAAGTGGGGGAAAACGGCCCGTACAGGCAATGCTGACGGTGTCCGTTACCTATCACTATTTCCTGGGCCTTCGGACGTTGACTGTAATACAAAACGCCGTGCGGATGGTGGGGGAAAACCGTGGGGTTTTTTTGGATATTGACCATTTGGATTTTGACGATAAAGCGGTATTCCATTCCCTTGGGACAGGTAAAACTGAGGGGGTGTTCCAGCTTGAAAGCGCTGGGATGAAAAACTTTATAAAGGAGTTAAAGCCTAAGAATTTAGAGGATGTCATAGCGGGGATTTCCCTTTACCGCCCGGGGCCTATGGATTTTATCCCGGCATATATCCGCGGCAAAAACAATGCGGGCCAGATTACCTATGACTGCCCGCAGCTTGAACCTATCTTAGAATCAACCTACGGCTGTATCGTTTACCAAGGTGCGACCCGTTCCTAGTTTAAATAAACAAAGGCTAGGCACATTATTTAAAGTAATGGAGAACTGCAATTTCAAAGTATGGAATGAAGGGGTAACGCCCTAAAACATACTCTTTAATACTCCGGCTGGCATCATAAGCGGAAACGCCAGGTGTCAGAAGCCCGGTGAAGTCGGCAGAAATAAACCTAAGTCAAGGGCAAGCTTAATTCCTAACTGGATGAAAGTATGGGATATGGTTTGTGATATGCCGGAAGTCTATAAAGCTTCTATGGCGAGTATGTTGTAATGACTGACGAACTCGAGGATTGAAAGGATCTAAATACGGCTGTATGGAAACATACAGGGCCGCCCATAGCGGTGTTAGTGTGGTAAAGTAAGAATCTTGGTTATGAAATACCATGTTGTGTTACAGGCACATCCAAGCTAACAGGTCCATATTGAGCGCCTAAGGAAGCCATGCAAAGATAGAAATTGTGGAACGGGGAAAGATACCGGGTATGTAGCATAAATTTGTTGGATATAGACTGTCGAAGGACAATAAGCAGTCGAACCGGTGTTAAAAAGCAGTGGCCGAACCTGTGAAGCTCCTGTAATGGGAATGGAGGGATGGCCACAAGCCGTTGTAACTGAAGGCTGCAACGGTGGAACGCCGTGTGCGGTGAAAGCCGCATGCACGGTGTGGAGTGGGGGAAAAGCCAGAGATCATTTCAAAGGCTTACCTATCACTATAACAAGTTATGCAGATTGTGCGGGATTTGGCGGGCTATACCTGGGGCCGGAGCGATCTGGTGCGCCGCGCAATGTCTAAGAAAAAGCAGTCTGTCATGGAGCAGGAGCGGAAAAACTTCGTCTTCGGGAATAAAGATGAACATGTGGCAGGCTGTGTGGCAAACGGCATTGAAGAGAAAACAGCCAATAAGATATTTGACGAAATGATTGATTTTGCCAAATATGCATTTAATAAATCGCATGCCGCGGCCTATGCTGTTGTAGCCTACCAGACAGCTTATTTAAAATATTATTATCCGGAGGAATTTATGGCGGCGCTTATGACCTCTGTACAGGATCATGTCAACAAAGTATCTGAATATATTTTGACCTGCCGCCGGATGGGCATTGAGATTCTGCCGCCAGATATCAATGAGGGCGAAAGCGGCTTTTCCGTTTCGGGACAGCGGATCCGCTATGGGCTGTCAGCGATCAAAAGCGTAGGGCGCCTGGTAATTTCGGCCATTCTTGAGGAGAGGCAGACGGGGGGCAGCTTTTCCTCATTAAAAGACTTCCTCACCCGTATGAGTGGCAAGGAGGTCAACAAGCGTGCAGTAGAGAATTTTATTAAATCAGGCGCATTTGACGGTTTAGAAGGCACCCGGAAGCAGAAAATGCTGGTATACAGTATGATTATGGACAATATCCATCAGGAACACAAGCATTCCATCGCCGGGCAGTTAAGCTTGTTTGACCTGGTTGGCGAGGAACAAAAAAAAGAATATGAGGTTTCCATGCCAAACGTGGGGGAGTATGAAAAAGAAGAGCTGCTTAGTTTTGAAAAAGAAGTTTTGGGGATTTATGTCAGCGGGCACCCGCTTGAGGAATACGAGGAGCGCTGGCGCAAAAATATCACTGCTACCACTGCGGATTTCCTGCTGGACGAAGAAACGGGGGAGGTTAAGGTCAAGGATGGGGCATCTGTCATGGCAGGCGGGATGATCACGGACAAAACTGTCAAATATACGAAGAACAACCAGGCCATGGCATTTGTTACAATTGAAGATCTGCTTGGAACTGTTGAGGTCGTTGTGTTCCCGCGCGACTATGCTAAAAACCAAGAGCTGCTTACAGAGGATGCAAAAGTATTTATCCGTGGCAGGGCGAGCGTAGAGGAAGAAAAAAACGGCAAGCTGATCTGTGAAAAGGTGTATTCGTTTGATGCGGCTAAGAGGGAGCTTTGGCTTCAGTTTGCGGATAGGGAACAGTTTGCGGCAGGTGAAGAAGCCCTTTATGGGATGCTGGCTGATTCAGATGGGAATGACGCGGTTGTTGTTTATATCTCGGCAGAAAAAAGGATGAAGCGGCTTGCGGCTAGTAAAAATGTCTGTATTGGTACGGAATTGTTGGGGATTCTGAGCGCCGCTTACGGTGAAAATAATGTAAAAGTTGTGGAAAAGCCTATTGAAATGCAGAGGTAAAGAGATTAAAATAGAATCAAATGGAAGAAACAGGCAGCCAGTTACACAGATAATTGAGGAGGATACATGTTATGTCAAATGAAATTAAGACAATTGGCGTATTAACCAGCGGAGGCGACGCACCGGGCATGAATGCTGCTATTCGCGCGGTAGTCCGTGAGGCGTTGGGCAAAGGCGTTAAGGTAAAAGGGATTAAGAGGGGGTACGCAGGGCTTTTGCAGGAAGAGATTATTGACATGGAGGCCAGGGACGTTTCCGATACAATCCAGCGCGGCGGCACTATTTTACAGACTGCACGCTGCCGGGAATTTACGACATATGAAGGGCAGCAGCAGGGGGCGGATATCTGCCGTAAGCACGGGATTGACGGCGTCATTGTAGTGGGCGGCGACGGTTCGTTCCGCGGGGCGCAAAAGCTTGCGTCGCTTGGTATCAATACGGTTGCGCTTCCGGGTACGATAGATTTGGATATTGCCTGCACAGAGTATACGATTGGCTTTGATACGGCGGTTAATACAGCAATGGAAGCGATTGATAAAGTCCGGGATACGTCTACATCCCATGAACGCTGCAGTATTATAGAAGTAATGGGCCGTGGCGCAGGGTTTATCGCGCTTTGGACCGGGATTGCAAATGGGGCGGAGGATATCCTTTTACCTGAGCGGTATGATTATGACGAGCAAAAGCTGGTAAACCATATTATTGAGAACCGCAGGCGCGGCAAGCAGCACCATATTATTATCAATGCAGAAGGGATTGGATATTCGCAGAGTATGGCAAAGCGGATTGAAGCGGCCACCGGCATTGAGACGAGGGCGACTATTTTGGGGCACATGCAGCGTGGCGGGAGCCCGACCTGTAAGGACCGCGTGTATGCTTCTATTATGGGGGCGTATGCGGTGGATTTGCTGTGCAAGGGAAAAACAAACCGTGTGGTAGCGTACCGGCATGGGGATTTTGTGGATTTTGATATTGACGAGGCGCTTTCGATGGAAAAGGGCATCTCTGAGTATCAGTTCGAGGTTTGCCGGAACCTTTCTATTTAAAATGTTTGCAGTGGACGCCGTTAGGGGGATTTTTTTGCCGCGCATATCTGGAAAAACTCCTCTTGTTTTTTGAAAATGTATATGTTATAATATCAAAATGACTGCGGCGGCGGAAGTATGCCTATTTTGGGGTTTTCCAGTGAATCAGGCGCTTTGCCGGTAAGGAAGTTTATCTGCAACAAAAAATGTAACGGCAGAGGCGTATACATTTGTATATAAGGAGGAAACAGCTATTATGAGCGTACAGGTAGAAACTTTAGAGAAGAATATGGCAAAGCTTACAATCGAAGTGTCTGAGGACAAAGTGGAAGACGCAATACAACAGGCATATTTAAAACAGAAAGGAAAGATCCGGCTCCCGGGCTTCCGGAAAGGGAAGGTTCCGCGGAAGATGATTGAGAAGATGTATGGGCCGGATATCTTTTTTGAAGATGCGGCGAACCAGCTAATCCAGGAAAACTGGATGCCGGCTGCAGACGAAAGCGGCTTATCGGTTGTATCCCGTCCGGTAATTGACATTGTACAGCTTGAGCAGGGCAAGCCGTTTATTTTCACCGCGGAAGTGGCAGTAAGGCCGGAAGTGGCGCTCGGGGAATATAAAGGCATTTCTGTGATGAAGGCAAATGCTGAGGTGTCAGATGAAGAAGTAGACCAGGTTGTAGAGCGCGAGCGCGGACAGAACGCCAGATCAATCGTGGTAGAGGATCGCGGGGCCGAAAACGGCGATACCGTTGTCATTGATTATGAAGGGTTTATGGACGGCGTAGCGTTCGATGGCGGGAAGGGTGAGAAGCATCCCCTTGAGCTGGGCTCGCATTCGTTTATAGATACATTTGAAGAGCAGTTAATCGGTAAGAAGAGCGGCGAGGAAGTGGAAGTGCATGTGACCTTCCCAGAAGAATACCATGCCGAAGAGCTGGCAGGAAAGCCCGCTGTATTCCAGGTGTTAATCCATGAAATACGGGTAAAGGAGCTGCCGGAGCTTGACGATGAATTTGCGCAGGACGTATCAGAGTTTGATACGCTGCAAGAATATAAAGAAGACATTAAAAAACAGCTTTTGAAAAAAGCAAAAGAAGAAGCTGCGCGTGTCAAAGAAGACGAAGCAGTCGGCAAAGTAGTGGAAAAGGCTTCTATGGAGATTCCGGAAGCGATGATCGATACGCAGGTAGAGGTCATGATAGAAGATTTTGCACAGAGGATACAGAACCAGGGGCTTGGATTTGAACAGTATATGCAGTTTTCCGGGCTGACCCCTGATAAGCTTAAGGAGCAGATGAGGCCGGAAGCAGTTTCGCGTATTGAAAGGAGCCTCGTCCTTGAGCAGATTGTAAAAGAAGAAAATATCCAGACAACGGAAGATGAATTAAAGGCGGAAGTTGAAAAGATGGCGGCGTCATATGGCCTTAAGGCAGAGAAAATGATGGAGCAGATGAGTGAGGAAGACAAAGAGTCTATCCGCAGGGATTATGCCCTTCAGAAAGCCGCCAGCCTGATTGTAGAACATTCAGTGGAAGTAGAGGAAATAGAAGAATAGGCAAATGGCATGATAGGTCGGGCCACATAGGCCCGGTCTGTTTTGGCATAACGGATTTATAAGCAGGAGGCAGGATATATGAGTTTAGTACCTTATGTCATTGAACAGACGAGTAGGGGAGAACGCAGCTACGATATTTTTTCGAGGCTGTTAAAGGACAGGATTATTTTCTTAGGGGAAGAAGTCAACGAAGCGACGGCGGGCCTTGTAGTGGCTCAGCTTTTGTTTCTAGAGTCGGAAGACCCAGGGAAGGATATCCAGCTTTATATCAATTCGCCAGGCGGCGTTGTCACAGCGGGGCTTGCGATTTACGATACGATGCAGTACATCAAATGCGATGTGTCTACGATCTGTATCGGGCTTGCAGCCAGTATGGGTGCATTCCTTTTGGCAGGGGGCACGAAGGGCAAGCGGATGGCGCTTCCGAACGCGGAGATTATGATCCACCAGCCGTCCGGCGGCGCTAAGGGTCAGGCAACGGAGATCGAAATTGCAGCTGAGAATATTTTAAAAACCAAAAAACGCCTGAATGAGATTTTAGCGGAAAATACTGGCAAGCCATATGAGGTGATTGCTGCAGATACGGAACGGGATCATTACCTTTCAGCGCAGGAGGCGAAGGAATACGGCTTAATTGATCTCGTCATAACGAATCGTGAAAATTAATTATGGAGTGAAAAGCAACTATGGCAGGAAGAAATATTATTGGCGGCGCAGATAAGATCTGCTGTTCCTTTTGCGGCAGGCCGCAGGAGCAGGTTAGAAAGCTGATTGCAGGCCCACGGGGCGCATTTATCTGTGACGAATGCGTAGATATCTGTGCAGAAATTATCGAAGAGGAGATGCAGGAAGAGGAAGAAGTAGAATTCCAAGCGCCGGAACAGGAGATTAACCTGCTCAAGCCGGAGGAATTGAAATCCTTCCTGGACGAATATGTAATCGGGCAGGAGAAAGCGAAAAAGGTGCTTTCTGTAGCTGTTTATAACCATTATAAGAAGATTCTGGCGGGTACGGATTTGGATGTGGAGCTGCAAAAGAGCAATGTCTTAATGTTGGGGCCGACTGGTTCAGGCAAGACGTACCTGGCGCAGACGCTGGCGCGTATTTTAAATGTGCCATTTGCCATTGCAGACGCTACCACGTTAACAGAAGCAGGCTATGTAGGGGAGGATGTTGAAAATATCCTGTTAAAAATTATACAGGCTGCGGATTACGATCTGGAACGTGCACAGCATGGGATTATTTATATAGATGAAATTGACAAAATTACCAAGAAGTCGGAAAATGTATCCATTACAAGGGATGTATCTGGGGAAGGGGTACAGCAGGCCCTTTTGAAGATTTTAGAAGGCACCGTCGCATCCGTACCGCCGCAGGGCGGAAGGAAGCATCCACAGCAGGAGCTGATTCAGATAGATACGACAAATATTTTGTTTATCTGCGGGGGTGCGTTTGACGGCTTAGAGAAAATTATTGAACGGAGGCTTGACCAGAAGTCCATTGGATTTAATGCTGTTGTGAAGGATAAGCGGGACATTAATGTAGGCGAAGCATTTCAGCATGCAATGCCGCAGGATTTTATCAAATTTGGCTTGATACCGGAATTTATTGGCCGTGTGCCGGTTACGGTATCGTTGGACTCGCTAGACAGGGATGCATTGGTACGAATTTTGACGGAGCCGAAAAATTCTCTGGTGAGACAATATCAGAAGCTGTTTGAGCTGGATGGAGTAACATTGCACTTTGATCAGGATGCGATTGAGGCGATTGCTGACAGGGCAATGGAAAGGCAGACAGGTGCAAGGGGGCTGCGCGCTATTATGGAGGATGTGATGATGGATCTGATGTATACAGTTCCGTCAGATGATTTTATCACGGAATATACGATTCATCGGGATATGGTGGAAGGTATAGAAGACGGGTTGTTGTTAGAATCGAAGAGTGCGTAGGACGGATTGCGTACAGAGGGGAGCTGTCGCGGTAATGATGGATGTTGTTGCTGCTGACAGCTCAATGTTATTTTTGGAAAGGGGAACAACATTGGACGACAAAATAATCACAATTCCAGCGGTAGCATTGCGCGGAATGACAATCCTGCCCGGTATGGTGGCACATTTTGATGTGAGCCGAGGACGTTCTATCCGGGCAATTGAAGAAGCTATGATGGAAAAACAGGAGATTTTTCTGGTGACACAACGCGATGTGGAAGACGATGATCCACAAATTGAGGATTTGTACCATATCGGCATTATTGCCCGGATTAAACAGGTGATTAAGATGCAAAATGGGATTGTCCGCATTTTAGTGGAAGGTGAGCAGCGCGCAGAGCTTTCCGGTATTATTGAACAGGCTTCTTATTTGCTGGTGGAAGCCGTTTACCTGGAAGAAGGGCATGATACTTATACAGATGAAGCCAGGGAGGGGATACGGCGCGCTGTCCAGGAAGCCTATGTGCGCTATGCGACATTAAACCCCAAGCTGGGCAAAGAATTTTTGCGCCAGACTTCGGAGACAAAGGATGCAGGCAAATTGATGGATCTGATTGCCAATAATATTTCTGTTTACTATGAAGACAGGCAGCGGTATCTGGAAGCAGTGACATTAGAGGAACGTTACGAAGTGCTGATGGGGATCCTGCTGAAGGAAATCAATGTAATATCAATTAAAAACGAGTTTCAGGCGAAAGTCAAGGATCGTGTGGATAAGAACCAGAAGGAGTATTTGCTCAGGGAACAGATGAAGGTGATCCGCGAGGAGCTGGGGGAGGATAATACAGAGTCTGATGCCGACCAGTTTTTGTCAGCGTTAAAAAAACTCAAGGCAAAAAAAGATATTAAAGATAAGATCCGAAAAGAAATTGAACGTTTTAAAAATATTAATTCCAATTCATCCGAGAGCGCTGTAGCGCGGGGCTATATTGAAACGATCCTGGAGCTGCCGTGGGATAAGGCGTCAAAGGATAACCGGGATTTGAAAAATGCGGCGAAGGTGCTAGACGATGATCATTACGGGTTGGAAAAGGTGAAGGAGAGGATGCTTGAGTTTCTGGCAGTCCGCAACCTGACGAATAAAGGGGAGAGCCCGATTATCTGCCTGGTGGGCCCGCCTGGAACAGGTAAGACGAGTATTGCCAAATCGGTGGCAAAGGCGTTAGACAAAAAGTATGTGCGTATCTGCCTGGGCGGCGTCCGGGATGAAGCAGAAATCCGCGGCCACAGAAGGACTTATGTCGGGGCAATGCCGGGCAGGATTGCCGCAGGGCTGCGGATGGCAGGGGTAAAAAACCCGTTAATGCTTTTGGATGAAATTGACAAGGTAAGCAGCGACTACAAGGGGGATACCTCCTCCGCGCTGCTGGAGGTGCTGGATTCGGAGCAAAACGACAAATTCAGAGATCATTATGTAGAGATCCCGTTGGATTTGTCAGAGGTGCTGTTTATTGCGACGGCGAATTCCGCGCAGGAGATCCCAAGGCCGCTTTTGGACCGGATGGAGCTGATTGAGGTCAGCAGCTATACGGAGAATGAGAAAATACACATTGCAAAAGAGCATCTGGTGCGCAAGCAGGTAAAGAAAAACGGGCTTACCAAAAGCCAGATTGCCATAAGCGGGGATGCGCTCGCTATGGCGATCCGCGGTTATACCAAGGAAGCGGGCGTGCGCAGCTTAGAACGCAAGATCGGTGAAATCTGCAGAAAGGCCGCCAGGGAAATTTATGAGGGCAGCAAGAAAAAGGTGTCTATTACGAAAAAGAACCTGCCGCAGTACCTGGGGAAAGAAAAGTATACGTTTGATATGGCAAATAAAACAGACGAGGTTGGTATTGTCAGGGGCCTTGCGTGGACAAGCGTAGGCGGAGACACACTGGAAATTGAAGTCAATGTAATGCCAGGGAAAGGGGAGTTCCGTTTGACAGGGCAGCTTGGCGATGTGATGAAAGAGTCGGCGCAGGCAGGCATTAGCTATATCCGTTCCGTAAGCTCAGAGTATAAGATTTCCAAATCCTTTTTTAAGGAAAACGATATCCACATCCATATTCCCGAAGGCGCTGTGCCTAAAGACGGGCCGTCTGCGGGGATTACGATGGCGACTGCCATGCTTTCGGCTATTACAGGGCAAAAGGTGCGTGCAGATGTGGCAATGACCGGGGAAATCACACTGCGCGGCAGGGTGCTTGCGATTGGCGGGCTAAAAGAAAAGACATTAGCAGCCAAAAATGCGGGGATTAAAACAATCTGTGTCCCGCGTAAAAATGAAAAGGATATGGATGAGATCAGCGATGAAATCAAACAGGGGCTTACGATTGTCTATGTGGAAACAATGACTGACGTACTGAAAGCGGCTTTTGTTAACAAAAAAGGATAAAAAGGGGATAGATATGGTAATAAAAAACGTAGAACTTGAAACCGTGTGCGGCATTACAAGCACCCTGCCGGAAAATATCTTGCCAGAAGTGGCTTTTTCCGGCAAGTCCAATGTTGGCAAATCATCGCTGATTAACGGGCTTATGAACCGCAAATCACTGGCAAGGACTTCTTCCCAGCCAGGGAAGACCCAGACCATTAATTTCTATAATATCAACAATGCCATGTATTTGGTTGATTTGCCCGGATACGGCTATGCTAAGGCGCCGGAAAAGGAAAAGTTCAAATGGGGTAAAATGATTGAGCGCTACCTACACCAATCAAAGCAGTTAAAAGCAGTATTCCTTTTAATTGACATCCGCCACGACCCGTCGGCAAACGATAAGACGATGTACGACTGGATTGTTTATCAGGGGTATGAACCTGTTATCATTGCAACCAAGCTGGACAAGCTTAAAAAATCTCAGGTAAAAAAGCATGTAGACGCTATCCGCATGGGCCTCTCTTTGACCCCAGGCACAAAGATTTTTCCGTATTCTTCCACGACAAAACAGGGGCGGGATGAGATTTGGGAATATATTGATTCCCTGGTGCTTTAACGGGCTGGGAGGTGTTTTGTGAAAGCGAAGTATCGTTTTGTAGCCGTACTGCTTTTGTCGGTAGCGGCATGCGCCGCGCTTTTTGTCAAGGCTTATGGGACAGAAAAGCAGGCGGGGCAGGGTAGCGGGCTTTTCGTGGCGGCTTCCTTTTATCCGGTCTATATTGCGGCGGAAAATGTCGTGGGAAGCTGTGAGGGTATATCTGTTAAATGCCTAAGTGAGCCGCAGTCGGGCTGCCTGCACGATTTTGTGCTGACGCCAGAGGATATGCAGACGCTCTCGTCCGCCGATTTGTTTTTGGTGAACGGAGGCGGTATGGAAACATTTTTGGAAGAAGTGGCGGCGCAGTACCCGTCGCTTACAGTCGCAGAAACCGCAGACGGGCTTGTGGCAGAGGAAAATGCCCACGCCTGGATGGGGATTGCGAAGTACCGCGCACAGGTGGGCGCAGTGTCAGACGCCATCTGCCAGGCAGCAAAAGGGGATGTGCAGCAGCTAAAGGCAAATGCGGCGCGCTATGACGCAAAGCTTCAGGGGCTGCAAGAACAGCAGGAGGGGTTAAGGGACGCCATTGCAGGCAGCAAGGTGGTTTCTTTTCACGAGGCATATGAATACCTGGCTGAGGATTACGGGCTTGAGATTGTGTATACCCTGGATTTGGACGAAGAACGGCAGGTTTCCGCCGGGGAAGTGGCGGACGTATTAAAAGCGGTAAAAGACGGGGGCGTGCGCGTGATTTTAGCGGAAGGCGCCTACGGGGCGAAAATGGCGGAAACGGTACAAAAAGAAGCCGATGTTGCCGTTTGTTTTCTGGATACGCTGGTACGGGGCGATTATGGCGCGGACAGCTATATCGATGGGATGCAGCAGAATATCAATCTGCTCAAAGAAGCGTTTGGGGTAAACTGACATGAAAAAAATCATCCGGCCATGCGGCCTGCACTGCATCAAAGTAAACCATCTGGGCGTACAGTTCGGAGATCAGGTGATATTAGAGGATATTAACCTGCATATCCACTGCGGCAGCATCAATGCCATTATCGGCAAAAACGGCGCAGGAAAATCAACGCTGATACGCGCCATGTTAAATGATATCCCGCACACGGGCAAAATTGAATTTAAGGATCGCGAAAACGGCAGGCTGCGCAAGTTAAAAATCGGCTATGTGCCGCAAAGTATTAATATTGAGAAAAATACCCCGGTCAGTGTGTATGATCTGATTGCAAGCTACCAGAGCCGTTTTCCAGTATTTTTGGCAAAGAGCAGGAAAACGGAAGAAAAAATCCGGCAGGCCCTGGATGTGTTTGAAGCCGGGGAGTTTATGGACAGGCAGGTATGCAATCTTTCCGGCGGGCAGCTTCAGAGGGTCCTTCTGGCAATGGCGGTTATGGATGAGCCCAACCTTTTGCTTTTGGACGAACCGGTATCCGGGGTGGATCAAAACGGCATGGAACTGTTTTACCGCACGATGCAGTATTTGAAGGAAAATTTTGATTTGGCTATTATCCTGATTTCACATGATCTGGATTATGTAGCGAAATATGCGGATAAAGTCATTTTGCTGGATAAGACGATTTTAAAAGAGGGCAGCGCAAAGGACGTATATGAAAGCGCCCCGTTTGGGGAACTGTTTGGAGTGGAAGAGCTTCCCGGTTATGTATCGAAAAGGAGGTAATATGCTTGCGTATGGATTTATGAGGAACGCCCTGCTTGCGGTACTGGTGATTACGCCGTTATTCGGCCTGCTTGGGACAATGATTGTCAGCCGGAAAATGGCGTTTTTTTCGGACGCTCTGGGGCATTCTGCTTTGACGGGGATTGCAGTGGGCGTTGTAATGGGGTGTACGGATACAGATTTGCCAATGCTTTTGTTTGCCGTTTTTTTTGCCCTTTTATTAAACTATATCAGTGGCAGCAGAGGGGCCGCGGCAGATACGGTAATTTCCGTTTTTTCCTCCTGTTCTGTGGCAACAGGGCTTGCGGTTTTGTCAAAAGGCGGGAATTTTAGCCGTTATTCGAGCCTTTTGGTGGGGGATATCCTCAGTATTACAGAGCGGGAAATCGGGTATCTGGCAGTTATTTTTGTACTGGCGGTTTTGTTTTATACGGTTTGTTTTAATGGGCTGCACGCGGCGGGGCTCCACCGTACGTTAGCGGCGAGCAGGCATATCCCGGTGCGCCTTCTGGAAAATCTGTTTGCTGTCTTTGTCGCGCTGGTTGTGACGCTTTCCATCAAGTGGGTCGGGATTTTGATTATCAATGCGCTTTTGATTTTGCCTGCGGCGGCGGGGCAGAACCTGGCAGAGAATATGCGGGAATACCATTTCTTTGCGGTGCTGTTTTCCATGTTTTCCGGAGTGGCGGGGCTGTTTGTATCGTATTATACGAATGTGGCTGCAGGGCCTACGATTGTAATTTTTGCGGGGATTTTGTATTTTGCAACTTATTTTTATGCAAAGAGAAGCTGATGGGGAAGAAAACACAAAAGGAGGAATTGTACTATGAAGGATCTGTTAAAACGCATCAAATTAGATGCCATTGTAAGCGCTGCCGCCTGTATTACTTTTGGCATTGTATTAATCCTCTGGCCGGTACAGGTTACCACGATTGCCTGCCAGTTTATCGCGGTTATTATAGCTATATTAGGCGCAGTACGTGTTATAAGCTATATTATGGAGTCTGAAGCAAAGCACAGATTAAACCTGCCGCTTGGCCTGGTGCTTTTTGTAATCGGCATTTGGATATTTTTGAAGCCTGCCAGTATCCAAAATATGCTGTTAATCGGAATTGGCGTTGTACTTTTCGTACACGGCCTGCAGGCCATGCGGTATGCGTTTTACGCGAAATCCAACGGATATCTGCAGTGGTGGCAGCTCCTTATGATGGCCCTTCTTGGCATGGGGCTTGGCATAGCCTGTATTGTGGACTGCTTTGGCATAATTTCTATGACGTTAACGCTGGTAGGTGTGGCGCTGGTTTATGACGGTGTAACGCTGCTATGGGTGATCAGCCGTGTGCAGAAGGCGGCAAGGCGTGTGAAACGCGAAGTGCAGGAGTGGGATGCAGTCGAGTCAGACATTACCGCAGAAAGGGATTTGTAGGGTTATGAGGCGCATGGAATTTAAAATGGAGCGTATGGGGCTTTTGGAAGTGGGCGACGTACTTCCGGTTACAGAAGGGAAGCTTCCAGGCTCTTATTATTATACTCTTGGGCAGGCGTACGCTATGTCTGCAAATTATACTGCAGGTGAAAGGCTAAAATCGGCGGAGGGCAAAGTTATTGCGGTTGAGGAAACGCCGAAGGGATATTTTGTAATGGTAGAGTTTGACGAATCATAACGTTTAGAGAGGATAATTAAGATGGGAGCACAGACAGAAAATAAGATGGGGACGATGCCGGTAAATAAACTGCTGGTCAACATATCATTGCCAATGGTTATTTCGATGCTGGTGCAGGCGCTTTACAATATTGTGGACAGTATTTTTGTGGCCCGGATTGATGAGAATGCCCTGACGGCTGTTTCACTGGCATTCCCGATGCAGAACTTTATGATAGCAGTGGCTGCAGGAACCGGTGTAGGTGTAAATGCGCTTTTGTCAAAGCGGCTGGGAGAAAAACGGTTTGATGAAGTGGATAAGGCGGCAAATAATTCTGTTTTTCTGGCTGTCTGCAATTATTTGCTGTTTTTGGTGATTGGGCTTTTGTTTTCGGAAACATATTTTAAGGTACAGACTGGTATACCAGAGATTATTGCCTACGGGAAAGTATATCTTTTTATCTGTACGGCGTTTAGCTTTGGGATGTATGGGCAGTTTTGTTCTGAGCGGCTTTTACAGGCGACCGGGCGTACAGTCTGTACGATGATTACGCAGACGACAGGCGCCGTTATTAACCTGGTGTTTGACCCGATTTTGATTTTCGGGCTGTTCGGGTTTCCTAAAATGGGGATTGCGGGAGCCGCGGTGGCTACTGTACTTGGGCAGATTGTGGCAATGGTGTTTGGGTTTATTTATAACCAGAAGGTGAACCATGAAATCCGCCTGTCTTTTCGCAGGATGCGGCCGGATCCTGTGACGTTAAGGCATATATACGGGGAAGCGGTGCCTGCGATCCTTATGCAGTCGATAGGTTCTGTTATGACTTTTTTTATGAACAGGATTTTGCTTTCATTTACTTCGACGGCAGCGGCAGTGTTCGGCGTATATTTTAAACTGCAGAGCTTTATTTTTATGCCCATGTTTGGGATGAACAATGGGCTGATCCCAATCGTGGCTTATAATTTTGGGGCTGGGTATAAGGAACGGATTGTCAAAGCTATGAAGAGCAGCATGGTAGTCGGCGTGATTATTATGGCGGCGGGGCTATTGACGGCGGAAATAATCCCAGCGCAGCTTTTAAAGCTATTTAACGCTTCCGGGCAGATGCTTGTCATTGGTGTGCCGGCGCTTCGGATTTTGTCCGTAAGCTATGTATTTGCGGGGGTTTCTATTGTGGGAAGCGGTGTGTTCCAGGGGCTTGGGAAAGGCAAGTACAGCCTTCTATTGTCTGTAATCCGGCAGCTTGTGGTTTTAATCCCGATGGCTTACCTGCTTTCTTTGACTGGGGAGCTGACCGCGGTGTGGTTTTCATTTCCGATTGCAGAAATTGTGGCTTTTGCAATTGCACTGTTTTTCTTAAGGCGGATTATGAAAAATTTAGACAGTATGATATTGGAGCGGAAATAAGGGGGAATGGATACGGTGCAGGGGAAACAGGATGTAGACCGTTTGCTGATAAAAAGTTTTAAAGAGCTTGCATTGCATGATCCGATTGAGAAAATTACCATAAAAGAGATTACCGACGGGGCGGGTGTGATTCGGCCGACGTTTTATAATCATTTTCAGGATAAGTATGAGCTGTTGGAACGGATTATATATACGGAACTGCTTGAGCCGGTCCGCCCGCTGCTTGAAAACCGGATGGTAAATGAGGCGCTTTTGCTGTTGTTTACGAACATTGGGAAGGAACGCGGGTTTTACATGCAGGCGGCGCGTTTAGAGGGGCAGTTTTCTTTTGAGCTTATTGCCAGGAATTGCGTAAAGCGGGTGCTGCTTGAGATTATGGAGCAGGATGAGGCGGCTGTGATCCGGAAGTTTAAGTGGCTGACTGCGGAGCGGATTGCAGAGTATTATGCCCAGTCGATGTGCTCGGTGGTCATTGTGTGGATCAAAAGCGGGATGGCAATTACGGCAAAGGAGCTGGCCGAGATTTACGATTATGTGATGCGGCATTCGATGGAGGAGGTGCTGTTTCCGCGGATGGATGGATAGGGGGCTGTTATACAATTTAACAAGTGTGTTTTGGGCGGTATACAGATTAACTTTTTTGTATACCAATCAGAACAGATAGCTAAGACTGCATATTCCCATATGCAGTCTTTTTTTATATACTGCATTTTGTAAGAAATAAGAAAAGAGATGAGGAGGGAATATGGACCAATTAGGCAAAAAAGTAGTAAAATTCCGCGTACCAATTTTAATCGTTAGTTTTCTGCTGCTGATTCCTGCCGTGCTGGGGTATCTGCATACCAGGATCAATTACGATATCCTCTCTTATCTTCCCGGAGACATTGAGACGATGCGGGGGCAGGATATTTTGCTGGAGGAGTTTGGTACGGGGGCGTTTTCGCTGTGCGTGGTGTCCGGAATGCAGGATAGGGAAATCAGTACCCTGGAAGGGGAATTAAAGGAAGTCGCCCATGTGAAGGATGTTATCTGGTACGGCGCGATAACTGATTTATCCGTTCCGATAGATTTACTTCCGGGGGATATAAAAGAGGCCTTACAAAATGCGGAAACGGGCAGCTCCCTTTTGATTGTTACGTTTGATACTTCTATGTCGGCGGATGAAACATTAGACGCTATTTCACAAATCCGGGGCTTAACGGACCGGAAGTGCCTGCTTAGCGGAATGTCGGCGGTTGTATTGGATATCAAAAAAATCTGTAACAGTGAGGCGCTTGTCTATGTGGCGCTTGCGGCGCTTTTATCTGCGCTGGTGCTGGCGCTGACAATGGATTCTTACCTGATTCCGCTGGTGTTCCTTTTTAGCATCGGGATGGCGATTTTGTACAACTTGGGTACGAACCGGATTGCAGGAGAGATTTCCTTTATCACCCAGGCGCTTGCGGCGGTGCTGCAGCTTGCGGTTACAATGGATTACTCCATTTTCCTGTGGCACAGCTATGAGGAAAATCAAAAACAGTATCCAGGGGATAAAGAGCGCGCAATGGCGCATGCGGTTTCGCAGACAGTGGCTTCTGTGGTGGGCAGCTCGATTACGACGGTTGCAGGGTTCCTTGCCATGTGCTTTATGACGTTTACGCTTGGGAAGGATCTTGGGATTGTGATGGCAAAGGGCGTTGTGTTTGGTGTGATCGGATGTGTTACGATTCTGCCGTCTATGATACTTGTGATGGATAAGTGGCTGGAAAAGACGAAGCATAAGCCCATCATTCCGGACGCTGGGAAGCTGGGGGCGTTGATTGTCCGGCATTATCCGGTGTTTTTGGCGCTGTTTGCCCTGCTGGCCGGGCCGATGTATTATGCGCAGAACCACAATGAGGTTTATTATGATTTGGTCGGTACGCTGCCGGATCACCTGGAAAGCGTGGAAGCGGGCAATATCCTGGAATCCCAGTTTGATATGGGCGCAACCCATGTGATTTTGGCAGACAGCAGCCTTTCCGAAAAAAAAGCGTACCAGATGGAAAAAGAGCTTCAGCAGGTAAATGGCGTAAAGCTGGCGCTTGGGTTAGATGCCGTAACAGGGCCGCTTGTGCCGGATGAACTGGCGCCGGAGCATATCCGGGAAATATTAGACAACGGCACGTATCAGATGATTTATGTTATGTCGGAATATAAAACTGGGACGGACGAGGTAAACGCACAGTGCGACGCCATACGACAAATTATCAAACGCTATGATCCCACGGCAATGCTGATTGGGGAAGCTCCATGTACACAGGATTTGATTCGGATTACTGACCGGGATTTTAAGGTAGTAAGCGTAGTTTCTATCGTATTGATTTTCTTAATAATTGCGGTGGTGCTCAAATCGGTTTCCCTCCCGGTTATCCTGGTTATGGTCATTGAGTTTGGTATTTTTATAAATATGGGGATCCCGTATTATACGAAAACGGTGCTGCCGTTTATTGCGTCAATTGTAATTGGTACTATACAGCTTGGGGCGACTGTGGACTATGCAATATTGATGACTAATAAATATAAGTGGGAAAGAAGACGGGGCGCAGATAAAAAAGAGGCGGTTACGGCGGCCCTTAGCAGTTCTTTACAGTCAGTCCTGGTCAGCGCGCTTAGCTTTTTTGCAGCGACGTTTGGAGTGGGGCTGTATTCGAGCATTGATATGATAAGCTCGCTTTGTACGCTTTTGGCGAGAGGGGCGGTTATTAGCCTGTTTGTAGTAGCTCTTGTGCTGCCGGCGATGTTTATGGTATTTGACAGGGTTATTATCCATAGCAGCGCGGGTTTTTGTGGGAAAGATGAAAAAAGGCAGCTTATATCAAATAATTATCAGGAGGAAATATCATGAAATTAGAAAAATTAAAATCAGCCTTCAAAAGCAAATATTTAATCCGTGTCATTGCGGGAATTCTTACAGTAGCAGTTGTTGGAAGCGCTTCTGCAGCCAGCCAAGCGTATGAGGCTAAAAGTGTTATGCCAAAAGAGGGCATGGCAGGTGTGCGGCAGGGGGAGCTGGATGGCGGCCCGGCTTTGGAGGAGGGGATGCAGTCAGCCATAGGGCGCGATGAAGACAGGGACACCTCTTTAACAGCCATAGGCAAAGAAGAAACGGTTTATATCATTGCCGATGCGGCCGGAAAACCGCAAAAAACGATTGTAAGTGAATGGCTTAAAAATCCGCAGGGTAAAGATATTCTAGAGGATGTATCTGATTTAACAGATATTGAAAACGTAAAAGGAGATGAGACATTTGAGCAAAAAGGCAATGCGTTAAGCTGGAATGCGAACGGCAAGGATATTTATTACCAGGGGAAAACTACGAAGCAGGCTCCTGTTACGGAGAAAATATCCTTTTTCCTAGACGGCAAAAAAATATCCGCAGAAGACATTGCGGGAAAAAGCGGCAAGGTGGCAATCCGCTTTGATTATACCAATCACGAGAAAAAGGGAAATATTTATGTTCCATTTACCGTAGCTTCCGGAATGCTTTTGGACGATAGCTTTACCAATGTGGAGGTGACAAATGGCAAGGTGGTTTCTAACGGTGATAAAAATATGGTATTTGGTATTGCCATGCCAGGATTAAAAGAAAGCCTGCGCGTCAACGAAAATGATTTTTCCGGCGGTTTTTCCATACCAGAGTATGTGGAAATAACAGCGGATGTAAAAGAATTTGAGCTGGATATGACAATGACTGTAGTTATGGGCGGTTCAGAGTTTATCGGCGGCAGGTCAATTGATTTAACAGAGATAGACGGAAAAATAGAGGATTTAACCGATGCAATGGCAAAACTAGAAGACGGCTCAGGGGAGCTTTCGGAGGGGCTTTTGACATTGGATGGCAAAATGGGCGAATTCTCAGATGGTGTAAATTCCCTGCAGGGCGGAATTTTGGCCTATACAGACGGAGCAAAAACATTAGCTGACGGCATTGGTGCATTAAAAGGGCAGTCTACAACCTTAATAAGCGGTGTTGCCGATTTGGCTGCGAGTGTGCGTACATTAACAGACGGGGTGATAACACTTGACGAAGCCCTAAATACGCCAATGGGGAAGAAAGAAAAGGAGACGGCTTGCGAAAAGGCACAGTCGGCGGCACAGGCGGTTGTGGACGCGCAGTTTGCAGATAATGCAAATCCACAGGGGTATAATCAAATTAAGGCACAGGCCGAGGCGCAGTTTACCGGGGCGCTGACTTCGGATGCAAGCCTCGCCGCAGTAAAACAGCAGGCAGCAGATGCCGCAAGCGCGCAGGCAGGGCAGATTGCGGCCCAGGCGTCGCAGGCAGCGGCGGCACAGATGCAGCAGGACGGGGAAATACAGGCGCAGATGAATAATCTTCGCGCAGCCATAACAGCAGCGGGGCAGATGCAGTACGCGCAGTCGGACGCCGGGCGCGCAGCTATTGCAGAACAGGCGGCAGGCATGGCAGGCCAGCTAATGGAAGCCGGGTTTTCGCCGGAGCAGGTGGCGGCATTGCAGGATATATTAGTGGCGGCCGCGAGCGCTAATGTGATGGCCAATGACGGCAACGGCCAGGCAGCGGGCCAGGCAGCGGCAGAGGCCGCAATTGCGGGTATACAGCAGTCTGTCACAGGCGGGGCAGGCCAGGCAGCGGCAAACGCTGTTAAGGAAGCCGCTCCACAGCTGGCAGAAGCTACGGTACGCGGTGTGGCGGAACAGGCAAAAGGCAGTATTGGCACAGCTATGGCAGAAAGCGTAAAGGCAGCCGCAAAAACAGCGGCGGGCCAGGCGGCAGGCCAAGCAGCTATAGAAGGGGCAGAGCAGGCAAAGAAAGCAGCTGCGCAGAGTATTGAGAAAAAAGACAGCAAATCTGGCTACAGCCTTGTAAGCGGAATGGAAGCGTTAGACGGCGCGGTGCAGGGGATGTCTGGGAAAATACCGCTTTTGACGGAAGGGATTGATAAGCTGTATACGGGAAGCCAGGCGTTAGCGTCTAAAAACGAGGAGTTAAACAGCGGGGCTACAAGGCTATTGGCAGGTAAGGATCAGCTTGCAGAAGGGGTGAAAAGGCTTTCTGGAGGTTCTAAGGAGCTTGCAGACGGGATTGTGGAATTTGACGAAGAAGGTATTCAAAAAATGGCAGACAGCTATAATGGGGATGTAAAAGGGCTTGCAGACCGTATTCAGGCGGTTGTAGATGCTGGGAATGGTTATGAATCGTTTGGAGGTAAGGCAGGGTGTATGGCGGGAAATGTGAAATTTATTATTAAAACGGGGGCTGTGAAGGCAGAGTAGTAAAGGGGCGAAATGGCAAAGGGGCCGTCAGTCAGAGGGCAGGGCATTGCTGTGGATTGGACGGGATGCTTAAGAGCCCCTAAGCCTCATACCCTGCCCTCTGACTGACTACAGTTTTGGGTGGCATTTACAAGGGAGGATTTATTTATATTTTTCTGCTATTTTAAGCATTTCGTCCCGGTGGTTTATAATCCATGAATCATATGTTGAATGATCCTGTGTAATCCGTTTTCCTAGATCTATAAAAAATTTGGGGATATCTTCTTCTGCCATTACGCAGACGTCTGTCCCAAACTGTTCTTTGCCTAGTGTTTCACATCCGCCTTCAAACATGGCATAAGCTGCTTTCGGCCCGTCTGGGGTCTGTTTTACTGCACCGCGGAAACCGATGGCGCCAATCTGGTGTGCGCTGCATGAAGAGGGGCAGCCGGAAATGTGGATTTTGGGCAGTACGCCGTCGGCAAATTTTAAGGGGCGTACCGCATCGACGCATGCTTTTAAAAGTGACTGTGAGTCCCGTACGCCGACTTGGCAGATATGGTTGCCGATACATGCGACGGATGCTTCAAATGCGGTTGCGGCGCTGTCTTTTGTCAGTTCAATTAGCTGTTTTGCCTCTTCTGCCGTGCAGTGGATAATATACATTCCTTCATTTGGGGCAAGGCGCAGATGTACGTCTTCCATAGGCAAAATGGCATCATAGATTTCTTTTAGTTTTTTGGGGGACGGGCAGCCGCCGACAGGATGGTAGGAAACGGCGTATAGCCCTGGCTGTTTTTGTTTTATTGCACGCGGGTGTGCAATTGTCCCTTGGCCTGTTTTGGCGGTTTCTTGTGGGGTTATGGAGAGTGTTATGTCTTCTTGCTTTAATGCCGCTGCAAGTTTTTCTTTGAAAGCTTTTGCATAGCCTTCTGTGCCGAGGGTGTCCTGCATATAGCGTGTCCTAGCCCTGCCCCGCTGCTCGTAGTTGCCATATGAAGTAAAGGTGTCTACCATGGCTTTGATATAAAATAGTACTTTATCCGGGCTTACGTCCTGTCCTACGCATACTCCCATTTTGGGATTGTTCCCAAGCCCGCCTGCACTGTAAACGTCAAATGTTTGATTGTTTTTTGCAACAAATCCCAGATCCCGGAATGTGGCATGTGGCATGTCGTGCGGGTCATTGGAAAAACAGACTTTTAGCTTCCGCGGCAGTTTGACTGTATGGATAAACCCGAGCAGGTAGTCAGCCGCTGCTTTCGCATATGGCATAACGTCAAATGCTTCGTCTTGCCTTGCCCCGCTTAACGGCGAAGCCATGACGTTGCGCGGATAATCCCCGCCTCCGCCTCGTGTTATAATGCCGTGGCGCCATGCGTCTGTTACCAGATCGCAGATTGTATCTGGTTTTAAATCATGGAACTGTACCGTCTGGCAGGTGGTGAAATGGATACGTCCGATACTGTATTTTTCAATGCATTCTGTGATAAAACGGAGATGTTCTTTTGTAATCTCCCCGCCTGAAAGGCGAAGCCGCAGCATTCCATATTTGCCGCCTCTTTGGGCATAGCTCCCGAAGCCGCCCGAAATGCCTTTGTACTGCGCTACGGTCATCTCCCCTGCATAGAACTGGCTGGTGGCAGCTTGGAACGCTTTTATATCATCTTTAAATTCCTCTGCATAGTCTCTCATAAAATAGATTGCTCCTTTCTGTTGGCTGATATCATATTTTTAAACCTGCCTTTTATGGATAGTATGGGGTAGTTTGAAAAAAATATGAATTGCTTTATGGAGAATATTTTAACATAAGGCAGGGGGTTTTGGTAGGGCTTATCTGTAATTGCAATAAAATAGCCCGCTTACAAATGTAAGCGGGCCATTTTTCTTTGTGTATTGAATTATTACTGAAGTAAGGAAAGGACTCCCTGTGTAGACTGGTTTGCCTGTGCCAGCATGGACTGCCCTGCCTGTGCCAGGATATTGTTCTTGGAGTATTCCACCATAGTCGCCGCCATATCTGTATCGCGGATACGGGATTCTGCAGCAGTCGTATTTTCCACAACATTGTCTAGATTTGCAATTGTATGCTCCAGGCGGTTTTGAACTGCACCAAGTGCGGAACGCTGTTTGGATACTTTGGAAATTGCTTCTGCAATCGTATCAATGGCCTTGGTTGCATCATCTTCTGTCATAAGGCCAGTATTGCGCAGGGTGTCTACACCAATGCCATTGGCGGACATGGCTTCAATCGTAATACCAATCTTGTTGTCTTCTAATGATTCTGAACCTACATGAAGGTTAAATTCCAATGCTTCTGCAGTTGTAGAAGTTACGGTATTGCCTTTTACTGTAATATAGTCCGAAATCTGCTCTGCACCGATTTCTGTTAAATTTCCGCCAGTGTTATTTCTGAAAATGCCGCCCTTATAAGCGCCGTTTTCAAAATACTGGGAGTAATCTGTAATTTTATCGCCATTCTGATCTACCAGCGGGTTTGCAGAGGTTTTAAAATACTGATCTAAATCTGCTTCTGCAATGGCAGTTGCTTCTTTCTGATCTCCAAAGTCTGTTGCATTGTTTGCGGGTGCAGTATAGAGCATTTTGCCGTCTTTGTATTTGAACTTGCCATTTTCATCCAATTCTACATATTCCGACAAATCTCCGGTTGTAGCGGCAGTGGCAGGGGTTCCTGTTACTGAGTCAATACCGGTAGAGGTTGTACCCCCGCCTGCATTTGCTATCGTGAGGTTTGCTGCTGTTACGAATGTCAGGCCTGCTTTTGCAGTTACGGTTCCGGCTGCGTCTACGTCAAAATAAGTAGCTAAGTCCGCGGCTGTTACTTCTACATGATCTGTTGCGCCCACACCGCCGCCAGTGGGGCTTACAAACAGTTTATTTGCTCCAAGCACCCCCGTATTAAGCGCCATAGAAGCCGCGGTTGCAGCAGCATCCGCCGTAACTGCATTCGTCTTGCCAGCGCCGTAGGCGTCTTTACCTGCAATGACGGAAATCTCGCCTTTTTCTGCAGCCTTAGCAGCAGCTGTCAGCTCAAATTCATAGGTTGTGGCCGTTTCCTTCTGCTGTGTTGCCGGATCGCCTTTCAACAGATAAATTTCATTGAACTTGGTCGTTTCGGATACACGTTCAATTTCTGTTACCAACTGATCGATTTCATCCTGTACAGCCTGCCTGTCATCTTTTGACATGGTTCCGTTGGATGCCTGTACAGCCAGTTCGTTCATACGTTGCAGCATAGAATGTACTTCCGTCAAAGCGCCTTCAGCAGTCTGCACACAGGAAATACCGTCCTGTGCGTTTGTAGAAGCCTGTGTTAGGCCGCGTACCTGTTTGCGCATTTTTTCGGAAATGGTAAGGCCGGCCGCATCATCTGCTGCGCGGTTAATCCGGTAACCGGAAGATAATTTTTCCGTTGCCTTTGACTGGTTGCCTGTTGTGATGCCAAGCATCCTGCTTGCATTCATTGCCTGCATGTTGTGTTGTACTACCATAATATTTACCTCCGTGTGATAAAGTTTGGGGAATCCTTTCCCCTTTGATAATTGTTTTATAATAAACCAGAGGTGTAGGTGGCCTGGCTCTTACGCTAAGTCCTGCCCCGCTGCCCTGGTATTATTATCCTGCGTGCATTTGTCTTTTTTTCTCAGCATTAAAATCGCCGTGATTTCCTTTTTTGCTTCCTCCGAAATGTCTTTTTCACGATAATAGGGGGAAGGCGTTTTATGTTTTCCGGCGCTGCTTCTGGCAATATTCATATTTTTTGGGGCATCCACCAGCAAATGGATATTGTTGGCGGAGCCTCCTGAAAAAATAACTTTGACTTCGTCCCCGATATCAATAAAATCACCGGGCTTTAATGTCAGCTTCAGCATAAAAACCTCCTTGTTTTTTGTTTTCCAGCCATGCAGCATTTTGTATATAATGTTGCATAAGGGCCGTAGAGTGTATCTGAAAAATGCTTTCCGGCAGATGTGAGCGCCACTTAGCAGGGTGAGAAAATGGCGGGAATGATTTTTCAAACACGCACTGGGAAGGAGGCATGGGAAATGGGGAATGGCATGGCCGCGGTTTAAGCGGCAAATACAACAGTGCTGTAGCAACAGCGGAAAGGAAGATAAAATGGGGACAACACAACCAATCCGGGACAAAGAAGAATTGAAAAAATTTATATCATATTACCGTGATACAAAACCAAGGCCGCGCGATTATGCGTTGATTGTAACAGGGCTTCATACTGCCCTGCGTATTAGCGATATCTTGAACTTAAAGTGGGGGGATCTTTACCGTTTTGAAAAAAATGCATACGAAAAGCATCTTTGCGTACAAGAAAAAAAGACAGGAAAAAACAGTCTCATAGCAGTAAATGGGCATGTAGTGGCTGCGTTGGAATATTACCGCGCCACACGCACCCCAAAACCTGCAGACTATATTTTTTCCAAAAACAGCAACCCGGCTGTCCCGCTATGCCGTTCACAGGCATACCGGATTATAAAAAAAGCGGCGTCTGAAACTTTAAAAGACAAAAACATAAGCTGCCACTCCCTGCGTAAGACATTTGGCTACCACGCGTGGCAGCAGGGGATTTCCCCGGTTATATTGATGGATATTTATAATCACTCCTCGTACCATATCACAAAACGCTATCTGGGGATTGTACAGGATGAACGTGATTCGGCTTTTTTGAAAATTGATATATAAAAATCAAAATAAGGGGTTAAGTTTTTTTGAAAAAGGCCGAAATAAGATGTGTAGAGAGAAAAATGCAACATTTTATACAAAATGTTGCATTTTTTATTATGCGCCAAGGGCATAGAAGTATACAGCAACATGGAACAGACAACAAAATGGCAGCCATACCAAAACGGGTGTGGCTGCCATTAGATATTATGTTATTCTGATAGATTTCGCGTTCTATTCCATTGGCTGTGTTTCCGTACTTTCCGCATACGGATCATCATAGATAAATTCAGGCGTACTCCGGAATATAGAATTTCCGGAACCCATCTGGTTGACTACGACCGTATCGCCGTCCTTAACATCCTTTGCATTCATCCGAAGCCTGGAGCTGCTGATATATATGGTAGGTACTTTTACGCCGTTTACATAAATCTTGCTCCAACGTGTAAAATTTTGCCCGCTTAATGTGATATAATCCGATGTCCCAGTGCGCCACATATTGACAATTGAGGTATCCTCAACCCCCATCACAAGATCTGAGGCGGGGTAAAGATCTTCCCCATGGTAAGCATGCCTGTCGCCGTAAAGCAAATCATACTGCAGGTGGTTAAGGCCCATAAGGTATCCTTCGCTTCCCTGTACATCCTGCTCTAAGCCGGCCTGTTCAAAGGTGAATATAGTACCCTCGTGGATATTAAGTGCATTTGTTGTACTCGCTAAAAGCTCATAAGCCGCCAGATCCGCATCCTGTTTTGCTAGCCCAAAATTATTCCAGGTTGCGTATTTGGTCAAAAAGGTATTGCCGGAAGCCAAGTCGCTTTCTTCTAAGCCCAGGCTTGGCAGGTGGTCGCCAAAAAATACGACAATCGTATTTTCACCGCGTTCGTCTAACGCGGTGGTTAAGTTATTGATAAATTGATCCACCTCGTGAAGCATATTGACATAGTATTCCCACTGGTTGTTTGATGCCTCGTCCTTTGCCCCGGTGACTAAAACCTCGGGGTGTGCCAGCACTTTTTCCTTTGGGTAATCCCCATGCCCCTGCACAGTAATCGTATAAACAAAATCCGGCTGCCCTTCAGTTGCATCCATGGCCTTAACTGTTTCGTCAATCAGGATATCGTCCGTTGGCCAAGATCCCAGGGGCGTATATTCCCGGATGTCCATTAACTCCTTACTGGTGAAGGAATCAAAGCCCATCATAGAAAATGCGTTTGCCCGGCTGTAAAAATTGCCTCCGTTGTTATGTACGACGTGTGTGCCATATCCGATTTTGGAAAGGTTGGACGCAATACTTTCACAGTCCGTCTGTTTTAAAATAGTCTTATAGGGATATTCCCCTGTCCCAAAATACTGCATGCTCATACCTGTTAGAATTTCAAATTCCGTATTAGCTGTCCCGGCGCCAACTACCGGGACGGTAAGATAGCCCGAAGAAAAATCATTAGACAGCTTTCGGAAATTAGGAATCGGATCTTTGGAAAAATTCAAAAAATTCACCTCCGTCGGATCAATAAATGATTCCAAAAGCACAACTACAATATTGGGTTTTGCTTCATTTGCGGTAGCTTCTTTTTTAGAAACCTGCTGCGCTGCAGTAACCGAATCTTCGGAATACCCCTTTGGCCTTGCCATTCCCCGGTCTATGACGCTGGTAGAAAAACCGTATACAAATCCATAATTTTCATACCCTTGTGCAATATTGGCAAAATAGCTTGCTAGTATATTGGAATTCTGCGCCGCCTGTGTTGTAACTGGAAGCATTAAAAAACAAAAACCCACCAGGCAGGGAGTCAGGATCTTCTTGCGCTCCCCTTGGAATTTTGGCCCTTTAATAAACATATAAGTACAAAAAATGAAAAACAACGCCGTTACACATACAACGAGAGTAGCTTCCTGTGCCGTAAAATAATTGGTATTCTGCATAGACAGCAGATCGTTAATGCATTTTAAATCCGTATATCCAAACGGCGTCACCCGGTTAGAAAGGATACATCCGTTGATTGTCCCCAAAAAGAGCCAGAACCCACAGATAATGATGCGCAAAAACGCCCGCCTGCGGATTAAATATACCAGCGAAAGTGATGCAAAGATAATAAAGGAATTATATACAAAAGCCAGCGTATGCCCGCCGAAAAAGCTAAGCGCTTTTAACACGGAATGCCTTGAAATCGCTTCAATTGTAAAACAAAGTACCATAGAAAGCAGTACATGGATAAAAAGGGAATAACGGTTGAACACCGCTATAATACGTGCTTTTTTCTCTTGATTTATATGGAGTTTTGGGATTCTCTGCAATAGTTTCATAATGTTCCTCCTTGTCAGTTGTTTCATGCAGGGCGGCATCCTATACAATCTTAATGCCACGCAATCAAGAATATAACTTAAAATGTTAAAAATCAAGGGAAAAAATCTATAAAAATTTCTTAAGAATTTCGTAAAAAACACTCAATATAAATAAATTATATGCCTGAATAAGGCTGTAATCTTAAAGCAGGCGGGGACGGCGCTTTTGTAATCCGCTTTTCACAATTGTGTGAAAATTAAAATTCTCTTAAATTATCTTAGTATTTATAAAAAACCATTGACTTTTGCCATATTTTGCATTACTGTACTAAGCAGATAATACAAACGAAATAAGCAGAAAGGAAAAAACTGTGGACACATTAATCGAAGTCAGAAATCTTATGAAGATTTACAACCCAGGCGAGAATGAAGTCCGCGCCTTAAACGACGTGTCGCTTCGGATTGCCAAGGGTGAATTTGTCGCCATCATTGGCCAATCCGGTTCTGGCAAGTCTACCTTTATGAATATGTTAGGCTGTTTGGATATTCCGACATCTGGAAGCTACTATCTGAACGGCAGAGACGTGGCAGGGCTTTCGGACGATGAACTTTCAGAGATCCGCAACTTAGAAATCGGCTTTATCTTCCAGGGTTTTAACCTGATCCCCAATTTGACGGCGCTGGAAAATGTAGAGCTGCCCCTTATTTACCGGAATGTCCCGGCGGCAAAACGCTATGAAATGTCAGTTGCTTCCCTAAAGAAAGTGGGCTTATCAAACCGGATGGATCATAAGCCCTCGGAGATGTCGGGCGGGCAGCAGCAGCGTGTCGCAATTGCAAGGGCGCTTGCCGCAGCCCCTCCGGTGATATTGGCCGATGAGCCTACCGGGAACTTAGATTCGGCGTCAAGCAAAGAGATTATGCAGATTTTACGTGAACTGCACCAGGAAGGGAGGACTGTAATCCTGATTACCCACGATAATAAAATCGCGGCAAGCGCAAGGCGGGTCATAAGGATTATGGACGGCAAAATCGTGTCGGATACCGATATGGGGCAGGATCAGGGGGGGTCCATTGAAGAGGTTGCAGCAAAAATAGAGACGGAAGGAATGAAGGAGTGAGATTATGTTTCAAAGAAAGAGCAAAACCGAAGCCGTGGCAGGGCACAGGCCCAAAAAGAAGACTAAGGCATGGAAAGTTATTGCAGCCGTAGTAGTCCTTGTGCTTATTATCCGTTTTATAGCAGGAATGTTTTTGGGTGGGCCAAAGGATTTGCGCCCGATGGTAACTACCGCAGAAGCCGCAACAGGGGATATTGTGTCTACTTTAGACACCAGTGGGGTGATAGCAAGCGAGCTGACCCATGTCTATGCTTCCCCGGTGGACGCGCAGGTGGGAGAGATCCCGGTGGCATTGGGGGAAAGCGTAGAACGCGGGGATTTTCTATTGACATATGATACGGCGTCATTGCAGAAAAATTATGACATTGCCCAGCTTCAGGCAATGGCGGAGGATGCGACAGGCAATGATACCCTGGCAAAAAGCAGTGAAAGTGCGCGCGACCTCGCAGTGAGCGCCAGTGATATCCAGACACTTAAAGGGCAGATTGACGCATTAAATGCGGAAATTGCCAGCTTGCAGTCGCAGGCGACCGAAAATGAATTAGCAACCAATAACAATGCGGCAGCAAGCGAAGAAGTAAGCCGCTTAGAAGCGGAAGTAGAAAGCTTAGGCTCCCAGATTACGGCGCTTGAATCTAAAAAGGAGCAGGGCGGTATTTCTGAAAGGGAAAAGAGTGAATTAAAGGATTTGCGCAGCAGTAAAAAAGACAGGGAAAAATCTCTTGCGGCCAAGAAGAAGAAAGTCAGAAGTTCGGCAGAGCTTGCTAATAATATGACCAATATCCAGGCGCAGCTTTCCCAGAAGAATAGCCAGCTTGCAGAGCTGCAGGGCAAATTAGGCGAGGCCGAATCTAAAAACGCTTCCGCGGAAGCCGGCATATTATCCGAAGCTGCCAAAGCAAATATCAGCTACAGCCAGCAGGCCAGCCACCTGACCTTGCAGCAGAGCGCCGACAACCTCTCCCGTGCCAAAGCAGGCGTAACGGCGGACTTTGACGGTATTGTTACCGAGATAGCAGTATCTGCCGGAACCATGGCGGCAGAGGGTACGCCGCTTATCACATTGGCAAGCGCAGGCGATATGTGTGTAGAGACTAAGGTTTCCAAATATAACCTGGCATCTATACAGACAGGGCAGACAGCCACTATCGTATTCCAGGAGAAGGAATACACTGGCAGCGTCCAAAACATCAGTAAAATTGCCCAGCAAGGCGAATCCGGCAGCGCCATGGTTATTGTCAAGGTACATATTGACAAACCAGACGACAGCCTGATACTTGGATTGGACGCTGAGGTGAAAATCGACCTGGGCTCGGCGCTTGGCGTCTTAGCCGTACCGATATCCGCTGTCAACTCTGATATGGAAGGGAATTTTGTCTATGTGGTGGAAAATGGGATTGTCGCAAAGAAATATGTTACAACCGGGCTTTCCTCCAAGGAAGAAATCGAAATCAAAAGCGGGATTGAGCTGGGCGAAAAAGTTATCACAACAGTAGATTCTACAATTGTGGAGGGGCTTGAAGTGATCGAAGCCCCGGCAGAGCAATCCGGGGATGCAGAGGATGCAGGCAGCCCGTCGCCAGACGGGGATACAGAAGAAACAGACAGCCCGTCAAAGGCTGATCATGAAGATGCCCAACAGGATACGGCAGAATAGGAGGCAGCCATGTCACAGCTTTATGAATATCTGAAAATGGCGGTTTCCAACATCAGGGCAAACAAAATGCGATCTTTTCTTACCATGCTGGGTATCATCATTGGGATTTCATCTGTTATCCTGATTATGTCCCTTGGCAACGGCGCCAAGAATGTTATCACTGACCAGATGGCGGGTATCGCATCCGGCCAGATTGCCCTGTACACATTTGACAGCACAGGTTCCTATTATATTACAGAGGAAGACATCGAAGCGATCAAAGAGGTACCCGGAATCAAGGCCATTAACAGCTACATGTATGCTGACGGAAGCACCGTCACCCAAAAAGGTGAATTTACGGTATCCGCAAGCGCCCAGATGGCGTCCTTCCAGTACTTTTCCACAACGGGGATACTAAAGGGCAGGTATTTTAACGAATCTGAATATTTAGCAGGGGTGCCAGTCTGTGTAATTGGGGAAAACGATGCCGTGCGCCTGTTTGGCTCTACAGATGTGATTGGTATGAGCCTCAATGTGAATGTCTGGGGAATGGATATTTCTATGACAATTGTCGGGGTAGAGGCCGCGGAAAAGGAGTCTATGTTTACCTTCACCTACGACAACACACCAGTTACTGTCTATTTTCCACTGACCGTATTTGAACAGGTATACGGCGTATCGGCGGCACCCTACTACCAGATTTATCTGCTGGCAGAACAAAACGCCGATACCGCGGCTATCACATCCCAGGTAGTAAACCTGTTAGAAAACAGGCACCAGTGTGCTGGAGAAGATATTTACCAGTATGAAAGCTTTAACGACTACCTTGCCACGGTAAACACCGTTATAAATGTCGTTACTATGTTAATTTCACTTGTTGCCGCCATTTCCCTAATCGTAGGCGGTATCGGCGTCATGAACATTATGCTGGTATCTGTAACCGAACGTACCCGTGAAATCGGCATACGGAAAGCCCTGGGGGCAAAAACGCGTTCTATTCTGCTGCAGTTTTTATCCGAATCGGCAATCATAACCATGATAGGCGGGCTGATTGGGATAGCAAGTGGAATAGCGGGGGCCTTTCTGGTTGCGAGGGTCGTAGCCGTAGTTAACCCAATGTTTACATTTACCCCGTCGGTAAGCATAGGCACAATTCTGGTTACAACGTTATTTTCCTCTGCAATTGGATTGTTTTTCGGTATTTATCCGGCAAGGAAGGCAGCAAAAATGAGCCCAATCGAGGCATTGCGGCGTAATTAAAACGAAAGGGGGGCAGACAGGTTTAATTGCCCCCGCCTTCTTCTGGCAGCGCTGCCCGCCTGCCTGTCTTATAATTAACAATTATCAAATATTTCCCACAACCCTGTTGTCATTCCCCATATCCTGGGATATAATATTACGGAAGAAAATTTCACATCCCCCAAATTACCGCATATAGTATACTAATATTTTATACGGAGCGAGTATGGTGAATCATTTCAGCGAACCATTTTTGCAGATGCCGGAACAGCCCGGCGGCAGGATGCCTTTTTATCTGACTTATCCGATGACGAATGTATACCAGGCGGAAAAAGAGTACGAGCGGGATATGGAACGTATAAAGGAATTGTATCCAAAGCGTATGAAAAAGCTGCTTGCATACGTGGAAGAAGAATGTGATAAAATGGAATACGAAGGAAGCATGATGTATGACGAATATCCGGATAAAGTGCTTTTGTACCGGACGGCAGCAGGCATTTATGATAAAGCAGTCCCCGTGCAGCAGGCGGAGTACAAAGGGGGCAGGGACCGGGATCTGATGGATGTGATACAGGTCCTTTTATATGATGAAATGTACCGCCGCCGGGGCAGGCGCAGGCGCTGCTGCCGCAGATGGTGGTAAACAGGGCTGCCAGAAAAAAGCCATGGCCTGTTTGTATCTGTACAGGGGGCCATGGCATATTTGGGATAAAAGAAAGGTGGAAGTGCGCCGTGAAAAAAGGGATAGTAAAGGTACTGGTGTTAGTTGCTGTGTTTTGCCTGGGGATAATCGGGTTTGGGCAGCTAACAAACCATTCTAACCGCGATTTGACGACGGAAATGGCAGATGCAACGCTGCCAGTTGTTTCTTTATATATAAATGATATGGAAATTAATGAGCTGCGGGGCTATACGCAGGAGATGGACGGCGTTTATATGCGCGACTCAGTTGCGCCGGTTGGGAAAGAACGTATCCTGCCCATCCAGATACGCTCCTATGATACGAAGGTGGACGGGATATCTTATGAAATCAGAAGTCTGAGTACGGACAGGCTGGTTTCAGATACCGTGGTGGAAGGCTATAAGGAAGAAAAAGGCAAGATTACGGCAGATCTTGCTATTCAGAACCTTTTGGAGGAAAACGAAGAATATCTTCTGATTCTAAAGCTTTCCTCCGGCAAAAATATCATTTATTATTATACGCGGATCATGGAAGAACGTGACTGCTATACAGGGGAATGTGTCAGGTTTGCAATGGAGTTCCATACGAAGACGTTTGATAAAGCAGAGGCGGACAGCCTGGCTACTTACCTGGAGCCGGATGCTTCCGGGGATAATACAACTTTGGCAAAGGTCAATATCCATTCCAGCCTAAAGCAGGTGGCATGGGCGGATTTTGCGGGGAAACGGCTTACGACCCCTGTCCCTTCTATAAAAGAGATTAATAACTCTTATACAGTTGTCATACTCGATTACCTGGTGACATCCTCCGGTTTAAACGGGGAGCTGGAATATTATAATGTAGAAGAATATTACCGGATACGCTATACCAACGAGAGGATGTACCTTTTAAATTACGAAAGGAATATGGAGCAGATTTTCCGCGGGGAAAATCTAGAGGCGTATGACAATTATATCCAGCTTGGTATCCGGGGGGAGGACGTGGAATTTACGCCCAATGAGAAAGGGGACATTGTAAGCTTTGTGCAGGGCGGCGAGCTATGGTGCTACAACCAGGCTAGCAGCCAGATTGCGCGTGTCTTTAGCTTTATGGGCAATGAAGGCATTGACGACAGGGAAAACTATAGGGAACATGACATTAGGATTATTAATATCGACGAAACAGGCAGTATGGATTTTGTAGTTTACGGCTATATGAACAGCGGTGCCCATGAGGGGAAAGTGGGTATATGCGTGTACCACTACGACAGTGTGGTTAACACGATTGAGGAAGAGCTGTTTATTCCGTCTAACAGGGGTTATCAGGTGATGAAAGCGGATTTGGGGCAGCTGATGTATAAGAATGCCCAGGGCGTGTTTTTTATGATGGTGGATGGGAATGTGTACCGGATTGAGCTGGCGACTATGGAGGTACAAGAATATATTACCGGTTTAAAAGCAGGGGCGTATACCATTTCACAATCTCATCAGTATTTTGCGTGGACAGACAGTGAGGATCCCGATGCGTCCCCTGTTATCCATTTTATTGATTTGGAAAAAGAGGAGCGCAGAAAGGTTACGGCAGGGGGCGGGGAGTATTTAAAACCACTTGGGTTTATGGATGAGGATTTTGTATATGGCGTGGCAAGAAAATCCGATATCTACAAAGATCTTGCGGGCAATACAGTATTTCCCATGTACCAGGTCAGGATTGCTAACGCCAAATTTTTGGAAAATCTAAAATCATACGAGAAGGAAGGGTATTTTGTTTCCGGCATTGAAATTGAAGATTATATTATGTATTTAGACCGTATCCAGTTTAATGGGATAGCTTATGTGGAAGCGCCCCAGGATACTATTATGAACAGGGAGGGGGACAGCGGTACGGTGGTCGGCGTCCATACAACGGTAACTGAGGTAAAGGAAACACAGGTGCAGCTCACCCTTGTGGGGCCGGCAAAGGCTATAGCGGCAAAAGTGATGACCCCCAAAGAGATTGTCGTAGAGGAGGAGAGGGAAATTACGATAGAACATTCCGGCAAAGAGGGGTGTTATTATGCATATGCCAGGGGGGACGTACTTAAAGTGACAGAAAACCTCCCGGAAGCAATTGCAGCGGCAAATGAGGAAATGGGTGTTGTGATAGGCAAGAAACAGCAGTATATCTGGAAACGAGCCAGGAAATCCATACAGCCCGAAATTGAAGCGCGTGCCGGGGAGGAGGACGAGGGGGCTTCTTCTGTCGCCCAGTGTGTGAGCGGTATGCTGGTGCACGAATCAATCCATATTAATGTCGGGGCGCTGCTAGAACAGGGCAAAACCATAAAAGAGATTTTAGAAACAGCGATGGAGGACGTGATAGTGCTGGATTTGATGGGGTGTTCACTCGAAGAGGTATTGTATTATGTCAATTTGGGTACTCCGGTGTTTGCGATGCGAAGCGATGCAGAAGCAGTACTTGTTACCGGGTATGATGCGCAGAATGTAATTTTGTACGATCCGTTGAAAGGGAAGGCAGAAAAAATGGGGCTTTCGGATGCGCAGCAGATGTTTGGGAATGTCGGAAATGTGTTTTGCGGTTATATTATGGGGAGGTAGCTTTGTTCCTGTCCCCATGTCAAAATGGCCTTGTCAGATAGAATGGGTATAAAAAGAGGATGCCTGGGCGGCGTCCTCTTTTTATTGGGATTTGCCCGGTAAATTTCTCCCACCCCCTTGATTGCCGTCTGCCAATTTAGTACAATAGAAGCAAACAAACCCAACCACAAATACGCTCTAAGTTCTTTATATAAGTTTCAGTCAAAGAAAGGCAAGACGATGGATATCAAAGATTATGAAAAAATTCTAAACGCGGTACCGACGACCGGAGTATTCATCATCCGGGAAGATAACCATGAGGTTTTATATTATAACAAGCACGTAAAAGAAGTGCTGCCCCAAATCCGGACAGGGATTATATGCGGCAGCCTTCTGGGTTATTCCTGTGCTAACTGCCCGATCCTGACTATCGGAGATAAACAGGAAAATGAGACCATAAGCTACCATAATCCATTTGGCGAAATCGTCAATATCACGGCAGTGAGGACAAAGTGGGAAAAGAAGATCCCGGCATTTATCATAACTGTAGCGCCCCATGTACAGGCCATCAACCAGGCATACCACAAAATACTGCGCGTCAACCTTACGCAGGATACCTATGAGGTGGTCAAAATCAGGCCGGAGGACAGGGCATTTGGGTATGGTACGGATGTATTTTCCAGCTGGCTCGGGCAGTTTATTTACAATGGAGGCATCCATCCGGACGATATGCACAATTTTATCTCATTTACACGCCCCGATCATCTAAGGGGCATCTTAGAAAACAGGCAGGATGTGCTGACCTGCTGTTACCGCAGGCGTTTGGGTGAGGATTACCGCTGGAATTTAATGGAGGTCGTATCGGATCAGAGTTCCCCAGGCAGCGATTCATACATACTCCTTTATGTAAAGGATATCCATGATATTTTACAGGAAAGCCTGGAAATGGATGATGCGAGTATGCGGATCCAGGAAGTGATCCGGACATTGGGCGAGCAAAATTATGGAATTTACGGCATAGATCTTGATACCGGGGAAGCCAATCTGGTGCGTGAAAACGGGCATACGCACACAGGCTGGAAATCCTGGACAATCCAGTGGGATGAAATTATGCAGTCCCGCCTTTTAAAACAGATCCACCCGCTCGACCGGGACAAAGTATACGATATGTTTTCGCTGCAGGGCCTTTTAAATATTAAAGATTCCGACATCCCCAAAAAAGATATGCTTTGCCAGTGGCGCGGGGAAGAGGATCATGAATACCGCTATATGGCTGTGATAGCTTATTTTGGGCAGCGCCAGGGGATAAAAAACTACACAATATTGGCGCTTCAGAACGTCGATCGGCGTGTGCGCCAGGAGCATACCTTAAACCTGCGGGATATGCAGCTTGCTGCGATTTTAAAATCCCGCTACAGTGTAATGACGACAGTGTATTTAGAAAACGGCCAGTGTGAACGTATTTGGATCAATGAAGAAAGCGAAATCAGGAAAGTCTATACCGGGAACTACCACCAGTTTTTCCAGCGTGCCCTTGAAACTGTAGTAAGGCCGGAAGACGCCCAGGCATTCCGCAGTGTTATGAGCCCGGAGCACCTTTACCAGAAAGCAGCGAACGTAGGGGATTATTTTGAAGAAACCTGCCAGTACCGGATTGTTGGGAAATCCTTACAGTGGTTAGAGCAGCATATTATATACGCCCGCCAGGGAAGCCGTATATCCATTAATATTTTAGGAAGGGATATTACGAAGGAAAAGCTTGAGGAAGAAATGCGCCTTAAAGGGGAACAGGAGCAGGACGATATCATAAGGACGTTAAGCGGCATGTTTTTTACGACCTATTATGCGGATTTGGAGGATGAAATTTTCCGGAGCGTGACACAGCTTGAGGAAGTTGGAAACGTCCTGGGCGATGAGATGGATTATGCAGAAGGGTTACAGGCTTATGCGGAGCATTTTGTCCATCCTGACGACCGCGAGGAGTACCTGCATGTACTTAGCCGCCAGAACCTGCGCAATACGTTAAGCCCCAAGAACCCGTATGTGACATTAGCATACCGCAAGCTGCCGGAGCATTCTGACACAAAGCCAGAGGAATACGGATGGATCCGGAGCACCGCTGTTATGGCGCAGTCAGACGAAAAGGGCAGGGCCAGGTCTATTGTATATGCCGCCCAGGACGTTACGGAGAGTAAGCGCAAGGAGATGCGTGAACACCAGGCGCTGCAGGCTGCCTGTGAAGCGGCGGATCTGGCCAATGCATCCAAGCAGGAATTTTTGTTTAGCATGAGCCACAATATCCGTACTCCGATGAACGG
Organism: Lachnospiraceae bacterium; assembly: GCA_009911505.1. Lineage (GTDB taxonomy): Bacteria > Bacillota > Clostridia > Lachnospirales > Lachnospiraceae > Roseburia_B. The sequence continues at coordinate 45,628 of QXXL01000016.1, forward strand.
CATTATGGGCATGATTAAAATTGCTGCCGATAACGTAGAAGATCACCAGAAGGTAAAAGACTGCCTGGAAAAAGCATATGTTTCGAGCCGCAAGCTGCTTTTTGTCCTAAATGAGATTATGGATATCAGCCAGATTAAGTCAGGCAGTTTTGACTTAAAGGCAGAAGCGTTCAGCTTATCTGAGCTGATGCAGAAAGCTGCCTCTAAGGTCCTGCCTGCTGTCCAGGAGAAAAACTTAAAGCTTTTAGTACATCCGATGCAGGTGCAGCATGATCATATATTAGGGGATCATAAGAGTCTTTTAAAGGTATTTTTAAATATCCTTGAAAATTCCATCAAATATACGCCGTCCGGCGGCACAATTGAAGTAACGTCTGCGGAACACGAATCCAGGGAACACGGCTGCAGATCGTATGATTTCGTATTTAGTGATAACGGGATCGGTATGGAAAAAGAATTTATCGGGCATATATTTGAACCGTTCAGCCATATGGAGAGCGCAGAGGGGGGCTATGCGGATGGTGTGGGCTTAGGGCTTTCAATTGCGCAGAATATTGCACGTATGATGGGTGGGGCGATTAGTGTGAAAAGTGCGCCGGGAAAGGGGTCCCAATTTACAGTATCAGTGATATTAAGGCTACAAAACCCGGCTGAGCATGTCGATGGCCCATCCGGCTTAGCGCGCGGCACAAGCCCTGATATCTCCTTTCAGGGGAGCCGGATTTTGCTGGTGGAGGACAATGAGATTAACAGGGAAATAGCCATAGAGCTGATAGGGGAAACTGGCGCTATGGTAGAGTATGCCGAGGATGGCCATGAAGGGCTAAAGCGCTTTGCGGAAATGCCGGAGGGGTATTTTGACATGATCTTAATGGATATTCAGATGCCAGTTATGAATGGGCTCGAAGCGACGCGGGCCATCCGCAAATTCCCGCGAGCAGATGCGGTGACAATTCCGATTATTGCAGTTTCGGCCAATGCTTCCGCGGTGGATATTGCGGCGGGGCGTGAAGCCGGGATGAACGGCTACCTGGCAAAGCCGCTTGATATTCCAAAGCTAATGGAGCAGATGGGATACTGGCTGAAAGAAAAAGACAGATAACGACAAAACCAAAAAAAGTACCAAAATACAAAAAAATTTCCATATATTTTTATGGGAATTTTTTTTATACTGATTTCAAAGCGATGTTTTGATCTGTTATCCTGTACATCTGTAACAAAAAAGCGGCAGGAAAAAGATACAAAACAGGCAAAAAAGAAAGGAGAAAGAGTAATGGACAAAGAAAGGATTTTAAAAAGAGTTCTGTCATTGGTTCTTTCGCTTGCAATGGCGGCGGCTTTACTGCCGACGGGCTTATTGGGCGGCGCGGTGACGGCAAATGCCGCGCCTGCGGACGCGTTGACCGGGCGCATAGAGGCAAGTGAGCGGAAAATCAAAATCAACGAAGACTGGAGGTTCTGCCTGCTTGATAAAGCCACGGAAATCAATAACAGCTTAGACGAGACGGCAAGCCGGCCGGATTATACCGAAAGCGGCGAATGGAATACGGTGCAGCTTCCGCATGACTGGAGTATTTACCAGCCGTTTACGGACAGTGAGGCAAGGCCTGCACAGGGGTCTCTTGCAGGCGGTACGGGGTGGTACCGCAAATCGTTTACGCTTTCGGACGATATGAAGGGCAAAAACATTGTGCTTCAGTTTGACGCTGTGCAGATGGTCAGCGAGGTCTGGATCAATGGGCATGACCTGGGCAAACAGTTTTTGGGGTATGTGACATTTGAATATGATATAACGCCGTACCTCAATTATGACGGGAAAGAAAACGTCATTGCGGTCAAAGCTTATTCCAGCAAGAACAGCGCGCGCTGGTATGCCGGCGCCGGCATTTACGGCAGCGTTTACCTGATTGCAACAGAAAAAATCCATGTCCCGGTCAATGGCGTACATGTGGCGACTGTTGTGGAAGAGGATGGAAAATACATACAGCCGGATTTCCATACGGAACCGGATATGGAGACGTTAAAAGAGAAATCTACCGTCAACGTACGCACCAGCATTGAAAACAAAACGGCGGATGATTCCGTCGTATCGGTAAATTCCGTAATTTACAGTAAGGAAAATCCGGAGGTTGCCAAAAAGCGCCGGGACAATATACAGGTTCCCGCAGGGAAAACGGTAAAGGTGGATCAGCTGATTGACATTGTAAAGCCGGATCTTTGGAGTGTGGACGACCCGAACCTGTACTGGGTAAAGACTGAAATTATACAGGGCAGCAAGGTGATAGATACGCTGGATACGCGTTTTGGTATCCGTTACCTTTATTTAAAACCGGGTACGTTTGATGAAGCGTACAGTGAAGAAAACACGCTTGGAGGACTGTTTATCAATGGAGAATACACAAGGATTAACGGTATGTGCGAACACCGCGATTTGGGCGCGCTCGGTATGGAAACGTACCAGGCGGCGATTGACAGGCGGATCCGCAAGCTGAAATCCATGGGCGTAAACGTAGTGCGCTGCGCGCATGACCCGGTATCGCCCGAGTATATCGAAGCGGCGGACAGACTGGGGATGCTGATATTTGAAGAAGGCTTCGATCAGTGGATCAAAGCCAAAAACAGCGACGATTACCACAACTATTTTAATAAAGCCGACGACGGCACGACGACCGTATTTGAATATTCCGGCGCAGACGGCCCGGATACCTATATCCGCTGGGTCAATCCGGACTTAAAGCCGAACTGCGTGCGTGATATCCAGGCAATGGTAGACCGGGACAAAAACTCCCCGTCCATTTTCCTGTGGAGTACCGGAAATGAAATTTACGATTCGTCCGACGGGCACGGGATAGATACGCAGTGGCTGTTATCTGCGGCAATCAAAGAAATTGACTCTCTGGATAATATTCCATATACCAATATTATCAACAAGGAAACCAAACGGACAGTCCGTCCGGAACCGGCCGAAAATTATGCGGCCCTGCCGGGAGAGGAAAACGGCTATAAGACGGATTATAACGTCAGGGGCGGCGGCAATACGGTTGAGGGCGGAGCCGAATACGGCGCGCGTTACGGCAGGCCGATTTCAGCGGCTCCTCCGACCTGGGATACCGGCAGCAACAAGGTAACCCGCAAATACGGGTTTATCGACAATATGGTGATGGCGGATATCGGCGGCCACAACTATTCAAGGGCAAACAATCAGTACCCCGCGCACAAGGAGCGGTATCCAAATGCCTGCGTAGTCGGCACGGAAAACGCATCCGCATTTTACACCAGGGGCGTTTACAATATTGAAGATTACAGGGGCGCCAGTGAAGAGGGCGGCCGTTGGCCGCATGGAAGCGGTTATGCGTCCGAGTGGCCGTACAATAGGAACTTTACGACGGCAAGCATTTCCATCCGTGAGCACAGGGACGATATGGTTCCGTACATGTTTGGCGAAATGGTCTGGACCGGGCACGATTACTTAGGCGAGCCGACGCCGCACAGCAGCCCTTCAAGAAGTTCTTATTTTGGGATTATCGATACGGCGGGTTTTGAAAAAGACGCGTTTTATATGTACCGTTCTGCATGGACGGATATCCCGACCGTACATCTGCTGCCGCAGAACTGGAACTGGGATATGGGCACCCAGGTGCCGGTTATGGTTTATACCAATGCGGCAAGCGTAGAAGTATTTATCAACGGAAAATCCATTGGCGTAAAAGAATATGACAGGGATACGGCCAAGCCGGTATACTTAGATTACGGCTATCAGGAGTACCAGGCAGGCGAATTAAAGGCCGTTGCGAAAAATGCGGCGGGCGAAGTGATTGCAGAAGATGTCGTGTACACCGCGGGGGAAGCGGAATCTGTCGTGCTTTCCGGTGAAAAGGCATTTATTAAAAACGATGGAAGCGATCTGCTTTATGTAGAAGCTACAGTCGTTGACAGTGCGGGAATTATAGTTCCAGACGCAGACAACCGGATTACGTTTGAAGTGGAAGGCGGAGAAATTATAGCTCTTGACAACGGGGATCCAAGAGACAGGGAACCGTTCCGCGGCACCAATAACCACAATAACAGCAATACCAGCAACAGCAGAAAAGCATTTAACGGAAAAGCGCTTGCGATTATAAAGGCATCCGTAAACGCTGCGGCAAGATCGGGTGAAATAACCGTAAAAGCAAAGGTGGAAACGGCAGGCGGCCAGGCGGCGTCCAATACGCTTTCGGCCGGCGCGGTAGATACCGTTGGGGACGGAACGACAGTTCTTTCTTACGACCTTCCGGAAGTGACGACCGGAGTCGGCGTTACGCCAATGCTGCCGGAAACAGTCGGAGCCGTTTATGACGACGGATTGATCCAGGAATACCAGATTGATTCCTGGGATTTGGATGCCCTGAACCTGAACAGGCCGGGTAATTATAAAGTATATGCGGTGTCGGGTGAGATTGACGAACGTGTGGAAACGATTGTCCATGTCAAAGGGATTGATACGATTGAGGAAGTAGAAGTAACTACGGTCGCAGGGATAGAGCCTCCTCTTCCGAATTTTGTAACGCTTCATTATACGGATGGGGAAACCGGTTCGGCACAAGTGGCCTGGGACGGGGTGGATCCGTCTGAGTACGCCAAAGAGGGTATTTTTGACGTGAACGGAAAAATCGGCCCGGACAAAACAGTTACCGCGGAAGTCCTGGTAAAAGAAATTTCGTCTGTTGAAGAAATTTCCCTCAGCACGGAACGCGGCGTTATGCCGACTATGCCGTCTACGGTAAACGTAACGTTTACGGACGGATCGGAAGAACCCATCGGCGTAAAATGGGCTCTTTCTGAAGAGGACGTAGCGTCTGCGGGAATGAAAAAGATAACCGGTACGGTGTTAAGTTCCGAAACGAAAGCCGTTGCCTGGCTGAATGTCAGCACGGTAGTATATGCAAGCGATCAAAACTATGAGACGCAGGCACAGGATAATGTATTTAAGGATACTATGGCAAACGGAGAAAGCCTGCAGGCAAGAGGGATGCAGGGCGGCCCCGGGGAAGTTTATGAAAAAGGCTTCGGGACGCAGGCCCCGGCCGAAATCGTAATTGATATTGCGGGCAAAGGCTATGAACGGTTCCGTTCTTTGGTCAACTTAAGCCTTGTAAAAGGCGGTGTGGCCGCTCCGGGAGCAGTTGCGTTTAAAGTATTTTTGGATGACGAAACAGAGCCCGCCTTCTCAAGCGGAGACATGGACCGGGCAAACGAAGCAAAACTCGTAGACATCGACGTGACAGGGAAATCCACTGTCCGCCTGGTAACCGAATCCAGGTCGCAGAACGCAGAAGACGACCTGGCCGACTGGGTGAACGCAAGGTTCCTTTCAGCAAATATTACGGTAAATGAAATTATCACGCCGCAGCTGTACACGGCAAACGCAGGCGAAAGCCCATCTCTGCCGCAAACGGTACAGGCGTCGGTTGACGGGGTGGAAGAACCGATAACGTTCCGCGTGAAATGGCTTACCCCGGTTTCGGACGCAATGTTTACGGCAGGCTCCGTACAGACGGTATACGGCAGGTTAGAAGGCGCTGCGGATAACCTGGTTGCGTTTAAGTATATGACAGATTATAAAGAAGCGGTAAAAGCAGAAGGGTTTGCAGAAAAAATAGGTTCCTGGAGCGTTACGGAAACGTTTGATTATCCGAATGTCGGCAGCGGCAAAAAGGTGCAGTTTAGCGCGATGAAGCTTACGCCGAAGCTGATTTACTCCGGAAGCGCCGGAATGCTTGTAGAGAACGTGGGCAATTACGGGTTCCATTACGGAATTTATCCGGAACCAAACGGCGGCGGCAAGAATGTCGTATTTGCGGCGCCGGATCTGAAATTTTTCCAGGTGCGCAACGTTGCGTATACGAGCGATAGTGGCAGCAATGAAATATCCAATAACAACAGCTTTACATTTGAAACATCCGCTGACGGGGAAAACTGGACTGCGTTTACCGGATTTACAAAAGGAGATATTTTACCGGGTACCGGAACAAAAGACGGAATCTGGGCGCAGAGAGATTATACCTCAAATGAGGACGCCGTATTTCCGGAAGGCACAAATTATCTGCGGGTAAATTACCCGAACAGTGAAACGTGGCGGTTTAATATGACGCAGATCATATTAAAGGGCGGAGACGGCAGCCAGGCTGCAGACGCCGTTCTGGCAGGTTTTGCACTTGGCGGCTATACAGGCGCAATTGATCAGGATACCAAAACCGTATCCCTGCCGGTTCCGGCTTCTATGGATATTACGGCGGTTACGCCGGAAATTACCGTAACGCCGGGAGCATCCATAAGTCCCGAAGGGCCGCAGGATTTTACAGAACCGGTAACTTATACGGTGACAAACGGAAGCGTAACCAATCGCTACGTTGTAAATGTAACCAGGGGCGTAACCGTTTCCTTTGACCTTTATGGTGGTAATATCAACGGCAGCGTGCAGGCGGTTTCGAACTTTATCCCGAAGGGCGGGGCTGTTTTGACGCCCGCGTCCCCATCCAGGGAAGGCTACCTCTTCGGCGGCTGGACGACAGACCGCTCAGACAAAGAAGCCATGCAGGTAGAGGAAATGAAGTTTGAAGAAGACACCGTATTTTATGCAATTTGGAACAAAGATCCAAGAGTCGTTGTCAGGGCCAATGCAGACGCTGCCGGAAAGACCTGGCAGAATGAGAAAATTACAAATTATGGCGCCGATGCTTCACTTTTACTGCGCCAGCACAGCAATACCACAGAATATGGAATGTTTGGCGAGAAATTTACAAGCGAAAGCACCACGGACGGCACGGATATGAAGGCGTCGTTCATCCGTTTTGACGTAAGTGAATTTCAGGATCAGGCCGTTAAATCCGTAAAACTGGCGCTTCACTATGAAGGCAACCAGAACGGCGGGGGCACAACGGATAATGTGAAGCTTCTGGCAACAACGGCGTCCTCCGACTGGGATGAGAGCAAAGTAACCTGGGTCACCAGGCCGGCGCTTACCGATCCGGATACGATTGTAGAGTCCGAAGCGTTTACGGCGACGCAAAACGGCAGCAAAACACTGGAACTGGATGTAACCGGATTTTACGAGGCTCTTTCGGAAGGCGAAGAACAGATTACATTTGCCGTAACGGTAAACACCAATGCCAGAGATTTCAGGCTGACGTCAAAAGAAGGCGGGATCGGCTCAAATGCGGCCAATGCCCCGATGCTTTTAGTAGAAGTGGAAAAAGATCCGGATTATATGGTAACCTATGATTTAAACGGCGGGACGGGAACGGCTCCGATCCAGTCCACTTTGGACGCGTCGCAGACATTTACGGCAGCGAAGGGAACCGGTATTACAGGGCCGGACGGCAGGCTGTTTGCAGAATGGAATACAAAAGCCGATGGTACGGGCATAAGCTACCGCGCAGGCGATACCGTTACTATGCCGGCAGCGGATTTGACGCTTTACGCTATATACAAAGTCCCTGTTACGATTACGCCGAAACAGACAGAAACGGTGGAAATATCAGGAAATCAGATTGACCTTAGCAGGCTGGGGTTGTTTGATATAGATACCAATGCGGGCAAGAATCAGGTTTACAGTGTGGTAAGCGGCGGGACAGGAAAAGGCCGCGTGGACAAAACCGACGGCAAAACGCTTACGGTTTCCAGGTTCGGCAGCATACGGATCAAACTGGCGACATCCGAAACAGATACCCATATGGCAGGGGAAGCAGTCGCCGCATTGTCTGTAAAATGGGTTGGAAGCATGCAGCTGTCTGCGGCAAAAACAGAACTGCTTCCAAATGAAACGGTGAAAGCAGCCGTATCCGTTACGCCGTCAGGCACGGTGAACACTGCGGCAAGCTGGTCTTCTTCCGATGAATCCGTGGCGCGTGTGGATCAAAAAGGGACGATTACGGCAGTAGCAAAAGGAAGCGCCCAGATTACAGCCGCATTATCTGAAAATCCGGAGATTACGGCAAGTATACGTATTACCGTTTCAGATTCGACGGATTCGGATGAAATTTTAAGGCAAAGGATTGCAGAATTACAGGCCGAGATGGAACGTTTAAAAGACGCTCCGGATCAGCTGGCCGAATTGCAGGCGCAGATTGTAAAACTGCAGAAAGAAGCTGAAAAAATTGAAGGCTTGGAAGACAGGGTAAATCAATTATCGGAACTGGAAAGTGAAATTGCAAAGCTGCAGGGCGAGATATCCAGGATTGATATTCTCGAAGACAAAGCGGAAAAGATTACCGAACTGGAAGCCCAGATTAAGTTGCTTCAGGAAGAAGCTGCAAAACTCGAAGACGTACAGGCCAATACAGATGAAATTGAACGGCTGAATGGCGAGATTGCAAAATTACAGGGTGAGATTTCCAAAATAGAAGCGCTTGAGGATAAAGTGGCGGAAATTGAAACGCTCAAAGGCCAGATTCAGGATCTGCGCGAACAGGCCGACGCTGTCGCGGGGCTGGATTTGGAAGAAAAATTAAGCGCCATTGCAGGGCTTAAACAGCAAATGGACGCACTGCAGGGCGAAGTGGACGCGCTTCCGGAAGGCATCGACGGATTTGACGGCAGAATTGGAAAACTGGAAAGCGATCTGAAAGATTTGATAGATCAGGCTGGTCAGATACCGGGCGATTTGGCGACGGATATCGATACGCTTAAGTCCGACGTCAATACATTAAAGGGCCAGGCAGAGCAGGTTGAGGCGCTAAAGACCGAAGTGGAAAAAATAAGCGGCCTGCAGACACAGATAAACCTGCTGAAAGAACAGGCGGAAAAGATCTCGGAGCTGCAAAGGGAAGTTGCAAAAATCGGGACTTTGGAAGAGCAGATTGTCTCGCTTACCGAGCAGGTGAACAAAATCGTTTTCTTAGAAGCAGAAATAAAACGCCTCGAAGGCCAGGCAAAAGAACTTGCGGAAACCAAAGCGGAAGCAGAACGCGTTGCAAAACTCGAAGCAGAGCTTCTAAAGCTCAAACAGGAAAAAGAAGAAGCACAGGCGGCAATCAGGAAAATTCAGGAAGAATTGTTAAAACTTCAGGGCGCCGTAAATGCACAGGCAGAAAGCAAAGCCGAAGGGCTTAAGGCAGGCGATACCATTACTGTAAACAAAGTAAAATACCGTGTGACAAACGCTGCCAAAAAGACCGCGGAAGTATACGGCGTAAAATCAAAGAACCTGCAGACGGTAACGGTTGCTCCGGCTGTTAAAATTAAAGGAGTTACCGTAAAAGTAACGTCTGTTGCAGACAATGCCTTTAAAGGAATGGCAAAACTTCAGAAAGCCACCATTGGCAAGAATGTAGCTTCCATTGGCAAACGGGCGTTCTATGGAGACAAGAAGCTTAAAAACATTGTGATCAAAGGCAGGAAGCTTAAAAAAGTCGGGGCATCTGCGCTTAAATATATTTCCAAAAAAGCGGTGATAAAAGCGCCGAAAGGAATGAAAGCGGAATATACGAAGATTTTTAATGGCAAGGGGCAGAAAAAAACAGTAACAATAAAATAATATGAATCCAGCACAGCAAAAGGCGGGGTTAGCCCCCCTTTGCTGTGCTTTTTTTGAGGGTGGCAAGAAAGGCTTTACACCTGTTAGAGAATCCGCTATACTTAGAACAAACCAAATAACGATCTGGGGAGCTTATATTGATAGGCTGAGAGGAAATGCGGTTACATTTCGAACCATGAACCTGATACGGGTAATGCCGTCGTAGGAAGATTAAGAAGCTAAGACAGCGACTATGCAGCAGACAGGATATATCCCCGTGATGTATCCTATTTTTATTATAAGGGCTGGAAAGGATGGAATAGTATGGATTATACGACACAGATGGACGCAGCACGCAAACAGATTTACACCAAAGAAATGAAAGAGGTGGCTAAAAAAGAAAACATGGATATCGGGGAGCTTTGCCGCCTGATAGCCGAAGGAAAAGCTATTATCCCCTGTAACAAAAACCACAAGGGCATCTGCCCCAACGGAATCGGCTCCATGTTAAAGACCAAAATCAATGTTAACCTCGGCGTTTCGAGGGACTGCAAGGATTTGGATGTAGAAATGGAAAAGGTACATTCGGCGGTAGAGCTTGGCGCAGAAGCGATTATGGATTTAAGCTCTTACGGCGATACGCAGAAGTTTCGCAAAAAGCTCTGCAGAGAATGCCCTGCAATGATTGGCACAGTACCGATTTATGACGCGGTGGTGTATTACCACAAACCGTTAAAAGAGATTACCGCAAAGGAATGGATTGATATTGTACGGATGCACGCGGAGGATGGTGTGGATTTTATGACCATACACTGCGGCATAAACAGGGAAACTGCCGGGAAGTTTAAACGGAATAAGCGCTTGACTAATATCGTTTCCAGGGGCGGGTCCATTATCTTTGCATGGATGGAAATGACAGGCGAAGAAAATCCGTTTTACGCACAGTTTGATGAAATTTTAGAAATCTGCAGGCAGTATGACGTTACGTTAAGCCTTGGGGATGCCTGCAGGCCAGGCTGCCTAAAGGATGCGACAGACGCTTCCCAGATAGAAGAGCTGATTACATTAGGGGAGCTGACAAAACGCGCCTGGGAAAAGGATGTACAGGTCATGATTGAAGGGCCTGGGCATATGCCGCTCGATCAGGTTGCAGCCAATATGAAAATCCAGGAAACCATCTGCCACGGCGCACCGTTTTATGTCTTAGGGCCTTTGGTCACAGACGTTGCGCCGGGCTATGACCATATTACGGCGGCTATTGGCGGGGCGGTTGCTGCAATGAACGGCGCGGCGTTTCTGTGCTATGTCACTCCGGCGGAACATTTGCGCCTGCCAGATGTAAATGACGTAAAAGAGGGCATTATGGCATCCAGGATTGCGGCTCATGCCGCAGATATTGCAAAGGGCGTAAAAGGTGCAAGGGACTGGGACGACGCTATGAGTACGGCGCGTAAAAAGCTGGACTGGGAGCAGATGTTTTCACTTGCCATGGATCCGGGAAAGGCAAGGCGTTACCGTGCCCAGGCGGCGCCGGAAAAAGAAGATACCTGCTCCATGTGTGGAAATTTTTGTGCGGTGAAGAATATGAACCGGATTTTAGACGGGGAACTTGTTTCAATTTATGACGAATAAAGAATGGGTGCATAGTACAGGATGCCTTGCCAATTTAATTGAAGGCGGGCTGCTATGTATGGGCAGGAGGAAACGCGATGCGGATTTTGGTATACCGGTGGAAAGCTTATAATTACCTGGATATTCTGGAAGCCTTTACGGAGCTGGGATATGAGTATGTGACAGTGGAGCAGGATCTGGAATGCTATGATGAGGACAGGGAATTTGAGGAAAAGCTCTTTGGAATTATTTTACAGGAAAAATGTGATATGGTTTTTTCAGTGAACTATTTTGCGCTGGTTACATCGGTCTGTACGAAGCTGCAAATCCCCTATGTGGTCTGGACCTGTGACAATCCTTTAATTAGCATGTACAACCGGAAGGTATTTGAAAGCTGCAATTATTTCTTTTCGTTTGATAAGACAAATTATCTGGAATTTAGGGAGTTGGGCGTAGGGCATATCTGGTATCTGCCGTTGGCGGTAAATACAAAACGCCTTAACTATCTGCTAGAAAATGGGAGCAGCTTGGCGGCTTATCAAAATGATATATCTTTTGTGGGAAGCCTTTATGAACGCAATAGCTATGATATGCTCCGCCCAGAGCTGCCGGAGTATCTGCAGGGGTATTTTGATGCGGCCATCTGGGCGCAGCAGTGTGTAAACGGCGGCAATATCCTGGAGGAGATGCTGACAGTGGATGTACTAGGGCAGCTGCAGGAGTATTTCAAGCTGGAAAAGTCAAAGGATTCCTTTTCGGATTTGGGGTTGATTTTTTCCACGACGGTGCTGGGGTTTAAAACGGCGCAGCAGCAGAGGCAGCGCGCGTTGATTGAGCTTGCCAAAAAATATCCAGTGACGATATACAGCAACAGCAATACGAGGGATTTGTACGGGGTGCGCTATGGCGGTTCGCTGGATTACTGGAGCGAAATGCCAAAGGTGTTTTATGGGTCTAAGATTAATTTGAATTTTACGATTCCAAATATTAAAAGCGGGCTGCCCCTTCGGATTTGGGACGTGTTGGGGTGCGGGGGATTTTTAATGACAAATTTTCAGGCGGAGATCCCCTATTATTTCAAGCATAAAGAAGATTTGGTCTGCTTTGAAAGCGTAGAGGAGCTGGTGGAGCTGGCAGGGTATTACCTGGCACATGACGGGGAGCGGAAAGAGATTGCAATGCGGGGGTACCAGAAGGTTTGCCAAAGGCACACATATCGGGAGCGGGTTTGTGAAATGATGAAAATTGTAAGTGGCAGCGAATAAAAGGGGATGCCGCACGAAGGAAGGAGAGTTCTTTCGTGCGGCAGTTCTTTTATATAGTTGGTTCATGGATTTTGACCAATAGAACGAAGATATTTTTTCCCTTTTTGTAAGATTTTCCGGTTGTATTTGCCAATTTTTTCTGTATAATGTTAGTAAACTAACATAAAACGTTAGAAAGCTAACATCTTGTCCGGCAAAAAATATCGAAAGAGGGAACACCAGTGGAAGAGAAACGCTACATTGGATATGAGATCAAAAGCATCTCCCATCTGATCCGCAGGAAGCTTGACATTGCATTTTCAGCGCCCGAGTACGACGGCATGACCGGGGTACAGCACGCAATCATGGGTTATATCATGCGCCATGCCAAACAGGGTGAAGTATTTCAGCGCGATATCGAAAAAGAATTTTCCCTCCGGCGTTCCACCGTCACTGTTATGCTGCAGGGCTTCGAGCAAAAGGGATATATTTTGCGTGTTCCGGTCAGCCGCGATGCAAGGCTCAAAAAAATCGTCCTGACCGAAAAAGCAGAGCAGTTACAGGAACGCTCCTGGCGTGAAATGGAACGGTTCCACCAGAAATTAGAAGAAAACCTTTCGGAGGACGAAAAGGAGCAGCTTTTAAATTTGCTGGGCAAGATCAAACAAAATTTAATCAAGTGAGGAGATGACGAAGATATGCTGAAAACACTTGGTGCACAAGTCAAAGAATTTAAAGCCGATTCCATCCGCACGCCGCTTTTTATGATCTTAGAAGTGGTGATGGAAATGGTGATCCCACTGATGATGGCGTCCATTGTAGACGACGGGGTGCAGGCGGGCGATATGGCGCATATTTACAAAATGGGCGTCTTTATGGCGCTTGCCGCGGCAGTCGGCCTTTTTGCCGGGGTGATGGGCGGCAAATACGGCGCAAGGGCGTCGGCCGGATTTGCCAAAAACCTGCGCCAGGCCATGTATGAAAACATCCAGACGTTTTCCTTTTCCAACATTGATAAATTCAGCACGGCAGGGCTTGTCACACGTATGACGACCGACGTGACCAACCTGCAGAACGCCTACCAGATGATTTTACGGATGTGTATGCGCGCGCCTGCAAGTTTAATCTGCGCACTGTGTATGGCGTTTTGGATCAATGCCAAAATTGCGACCGTTTATCTGGTTGCCGTCCTGTTTTTAGGGGGCGTCCTGATGCTTATCATCCGTCAGGCAATGAAATATTTTAACGAGCTGTTCCGCAAATACGACGACTTAAACGCCAGCGTACAGGAAAACGTCACCGGGATCCGGGTAGTGAAGGCATTTGTGCGGGAGGATTATGAAATCGGCCGTTTCCATAAAGCGAGCGGCAATCTGTACCGTATGTTTTTAAGGGCGGAATCTATTGTGGCGTGGAACGCGCCGGTGATGCAGTTTACCGTATACGGCTGTATTCTCGGTATCAGCTGGCTCGGCGCCCGCATGATTGTGCAGAATACGCTTTCTACCGGAGATTTGATGAGCCTTCTGACCTACTGTATGAATATACTGATGAGCCTGATGATGCTTTCTATGGTCTTTGTTATGATTACGTTAAGCATGGCGAGCGCAGAGCGTATCGCGGAGGTTTTAAATGAAAAGGCTGATCTGGCGAACCCAAAAGATCCCAGGATGCAGGTAGCAGACGGCAGCATTGCTTTTGAAAACGTATCGTTTTCTTATAAGAAGGATAACGAAAGCCCCGTGCTCTCCCAGGTGAATTTAAACATCCGCGCCGGGGAAACCATCGGGATTATCGGCGGAACGGGCAGCGCCAAAACCAGCCTGGTCAACTTAATCAGCCGTCTGTACGACGTGACGGAGGGCTGCGTAAAGGTCGGCGGCAGAAACGTGCGGGAATACGACATGGAAACGCTGCGCAACGAAGTAGCCGTCGTGCTGCAAAAAAACGTGCTCTTTAGTGGCACGATTCTGGAAAATCTGCGCTGGGGCGATAAAAACGCCACCGAGGAAGAATGCGTCCGCGCCTGTAAATTGGCGTGTGCGGATGAATTTATCAGCAAAATGCCTGAAAAATACGAGACGCGCATCGAACAGGGCGGCACGAACGTTTCCGGCGGGCAAAAGCAGCGGCTGTGTATTGCGAGGGCGCTGTTAAAGAAGCCGAAGATTTTGATTTTAGACGACAGCACAAGCGCGGTTGACACCGCGACGGACGCGAAAATCCGCAGGGCGTTTGCCGAAGAAATCCCGGATACGACAAAGATTATTATCGCGCAGCGGATTTCAAGCGTACAGGGCGCGGACCGGATTATCGTTTTAGAAGACGGTAAGGTACACGGCTTTGGAACGCACGAAGAGCTGATGGCGTCCAATGAAATTTACCGGGACGTTTATGAGTCGCAGATGAGCGGCGAAGGAGATTTTGACAAACATGGAGGTGATGCGTAATGCCAGGGCCAATGCATGCAAGAAAAGTTCCCCCAAAGGGAAAGAATAAAATCAAAAATCCCGGAAAGCTGTTAAAGCGCCTGCTTTCCTATGTATTTCAAAACTACGGCGCAGCCTGTATCCTAGTCGTGATTTGTATTTTAATCAGCGTGCTGGCAAACGTACAGGGAACCTTATTTTTAAAGACGCTGATTGACGTATACATTATGCCGTTAATCGGGAGCGAAAACCCGGATTTTTCCGGCCTGCTGCACGCGATAATCCGCGTCGGCGGCTTTTACGCCATTGGTGTTTTAAGCACTTTTGCTTATACCCGGATTATGATCTATGTGACGCAGGGCTCATTGCGCCGCCTGCGCGACGATTTGTTCGCCCATATGGAAAAGCTGCCGATCCGGTATTTTGATACGAACGCGCACGGCAATATTATGTCGGTTTACACCAACGATATCGACACGCTGCGCCAGATGATAAGCCAGAGTATGCCGCAGCTGTTATCAAGCGGCATTACGATTTTGTCTGTTTTCATCAGCATGATAAGGCTTAGCATCCCCTTAACCGGAGTGACAATTCTTATGGTTGTCCTGATGCTTGTGGTTACGGGGAAGGTAGCGGGCGCAAGCGGCAGCTATTTTATTGCGCAGCAGGCAAATATCGGCGAGGTCAACGGCTATATTGAGGAAATGATGGAAGGCCAGAAGGTCGTTAAGGTATTCTGCCATGAAGAGGAGAGTACAAAACGTTTTCTGGAATTAAACGAAAAGCTGTTTGACAGCTCCTATAAAGCCAACCAGTACGCCAATATCCTGATGCCGTTAATCGCCCAGATGGGCAATATCAGTTATGTGCTTTGCGCTTTGGCCGGCGGTATCTTAGCGTTAAACAATATAGGCGGGTTTACGGTAGGCGGCCTTGCCAGCTTTCTGACCTTCAACAAAAGCTTTAACATGCCGATCAGCCAGGTCAGCCAGCAGCTGAACAGTATTATTATGGCTATGGCGGGCGCGCAGCGCGTGTTTGCCCTGTTGGACGAACAGCCGGAAACCAACGACGGCTATGTGACTTTAGTCAATGCAAAGGAAGAAAACGGGAAGCTTATGGAATCCGACGAGCGTACCGGGATCTGGGCGTGGAAGCATTTCCATAAGGATTCGGGCACGACGGATTATATCCGGCAGCAGGGGGATCTCGTGTTAGACGGCGTGGATTTTGGCTATACGGAGGAGAAAACCGTGCTGCATGATATCCGCCTTTATGCAAAGCCCGGGCAGAAAATTGCGTTTGTCGGTTCTACCGGGGCCGGAAAGACGACGATTACCAATCTAATCAATCGGTTTTATGATATTTCCGACGGGAAAATCCGTTATGACGGGATTAATATTAACAAGATTAAAAAGGAAGATCTGCGTCATTCGCTTGGCATGGTGCTGCAGGATACGCACCTGTTTACGAATACCGTGATGGAAAATATCCGTTACGGGCGGCTGGACGCGACGGACGAGGAAGTAATAGCGGCGGCGAAGCTTGCCAATGCGGACGGGTTTATCCGGCGTCTGCCGAAGGGGTATGATACGGTGCTGCAGGGAGACGGCGCAAGCTTAAGCCAGGGGCAGAGGCAGCTGCTTGCGATTGCCAGGGCGGCGGTAGCGGATCCGCCTGCGCTGATTTTGGATGAGGCGACAAGCTCGATTGACACCCGGACTGAGCGGATTGTGCAGGACGGGATGGATAAGCTGATGAAGGGCAGGACCACGTTTGTAATTGCGCACAGGCTTTCTACGGTGAAGAACAGTGATTGTATTGTAGTGCTGGAGAACGGGTGTGTGATTGAGAAGGGGACGCATGAGGAATTGTTGGAGGAGAAAGGGAAGTATTATCAGCTTTATACGGGGAATAGTATTGCTATTGGTTAGAGCGTGGCTCTAAAATGCTTTTTGACAAATGTGCGGCTCATTTGGCATTCAAAGAGGTTGACAAAAAATAGAATTTTTCATTGTTTTTTTTGAATAGGTATGATATACTGTTCCTAATGGGGCATTAGCGCAGCTGGGAGCGCGCCACACTGGCAGTGTGGAGGCCACGGGTTCGAGCCCCGTATGCTCCACCAGAAAGTTCTTACTCCAACCTTTGCCAAAGAAATCTGATAAACGGTTGGGTATTGATGATAAGAAGTCCATGGGCAGGTGCCCATGGACTTCTTCGTCTACGGTAGAGTTCAAACATGCCCTACCCCCCCTGTATATTTGGCAAATTGTTTTTCAATAGCCACAAGTGCTTCTGCGTATTCTTTTAATTCGGCTGCAATTTGTTCCCTGTCATTCCGTTTTGTCTTATAAAGGACACGGTGCTCCATACTTGCCCAAAAATCCATAGATAGTGTCCGGAATTGTATTTCCACTGGGAAATATTCCATTCCATCTAAACAATAAACAGGAACGCCTACGATAATATGATAGCTACGGTATCCATTTGGTTTTGGGTATTCTATATAATCGGATTCCCGGATTACAATTAAATCAGCCTGGAACTTTAAGGTGTCTACCAGGCTGTAAATATCTTCGGTAAAATAGCAGATCACACGCAGGCCTGCAATATCCTGCAGGTAGTCTTTTGCATTTATCATCGTTGGCTCTTTATCTTTCTTCAGAAGCTTATTTTCAATGCTTTCTTTTTTCTTGATCCGTTCCTGAATATTATGTATGGGATGTGCGGCTGATATATTGTACAAGTTGTGTTCTAGTACATTCAGCCTTGCATGGAGAATATCTTTCGCATCCGAGTAAGGTTGTATAAATGTGTAATATTGCTCATTTGTCATTGCTGTTGTGTTTTCCTCTTTCTTAGTTAATGTTAGTACCTCTCCAAATAGTTTTGTAAAGTTCCGCTGGGGAGAAGCCGTATAAACCGTATCCCCAAATTCATTCCTGTCATATGTACCGCTTGCTTAACGTGGTATTTGCAGCATTAGAATAAATATTAGTAGTTCAATCTGCATACAATCAGCCAACGTTTCCCGCATCCAGGAAAATCCCTCGCCAAGCAAGGCGTACATCTGCCGTATTGTTCAAACACGTATAGTATACCTTGTTTTTTTGTCAAATATGTGCATATAGTGTAAAACTTTCCTAAGGAAACTATTAAATTTTAAATAATTTTTCCTGTACTGCAGCGAACCTTTAGCGTCCATACGGCTTTGGAGGCCCCTTTGCCACCACCCCCTACAGTTCGCTTCAATATTAGAGCGTATCCCTAAAATATATCTTTTATAGTAAGTGTAAGAGTACAGGCACAGCATAAGAAATTGCCAATATATTATTTTAAAAGAAAATCCAGGTGGAATTGTTATGGAAGAACATACGCACATACTGGCTAATACATGCAGCTTTGCCGGAATCAAACCAATTATGCTGGATTTGCCTTATCCGGCTATTGAAGCAGAAGGCAAAAACCTGTCATATGCAAATTTATTAAGCATTGATTACTGTGGCTCTGTATCAGAGCTGTCTGCAATTACACAGTATATCAACAATGAAAACCGTATATCAGGCGAACGCTGCTCCCTGGCCAAAACGCTGTTAGGGATTGCATTGGCAGAAATGATGCATTTGCAGAAATTGGGTGAGTTAATTTCCTTACTGGGCGGGACAGTTGATTTTGTGGCAAAGGGGCAAAATGGAAGGGGCAGGATGTGGACTCCGGAATACTTAGCGATCCCGGAGCATGCCAAAAGTATGCTTCTGGCAGATATAGAAGCAGAAAAAGCCGCAATAAAACAGTATAAGATGCACATGGGACAAATCAGGGATAAGCGCGTCAATGCCGTACTTGCACGTATTATACAAGATGAAGAGTACCATATTATGGTGCTTGGGATTTTGCTGGGGCAGTTGTAAAAGAGGGGAAAGTGTAAAGCTTTTATACAAGGCTTTACACTTTTACTTTTTATAACCAGAGATACGAAAATAATTTAGACAAAACAAATAACTTGTGAATTTTCCCATATAATGATAGAATATTTGGGATAGAAAAAACATACGGCCATTAGGAGGATTATGTTTGGACAAGAAGGCACATGGCTCTGAAAAAGCGAGGAAAAAGGAGCAGAAGGAAAAGAAAAAACACGAACGCAGGCAAGAAAAGCGCCGCTATAAGGAAGCGCTGCGCAGAGAGCACCGCTATGGCACAAACGAACAAATCCGCTGGGAAAAGCTGGACAACACGGCACATCTGTTTCCTGTGATTGCGGGGGAGGATATGACGAATGTTTACCGTATTTTTGTGGCGCTGAATGAAGAGGTGAATAGGGATATGCTCCAGCAGGCGTTAAATATTGTCCTTCCCAAGTTTGACGGGTTTAATGTGCGGCTTAGACAGGGCGTATTCTGGTATTATTTTGAGGAAAATGGCAAGCCAGCCCCTAAGGTGCGCCGGGAAGGCGCTTATCCATGCCGTTATATTGTACAAAACCGCAACAGAAGTTACCTGTTTAGGGTTTCTTATTATAAAAAGAGGATTAACCT
This sequence comes from Lachnospiraceae bacterium, assembly GCA_009911505.1. GTDB lineage: Bacteria > Bacillota > Clostridia > Lachnospirales > Lachnospiraceae > Roseburia_B. The sequence continues at coordinate 64,946 of QXXL01000016.1, forward strand.
TGAGGTATTCCATGTACTTACGGACGGGATGGGCGGGATTAATTTTTTAAAGGAGCTGACGTACCAGTATTTACGGATTGCGCACCCTGAGCTTGTGGGGCAGGTTGGGGATCAGTTGTCGGCAGATACGTCGTTAAACAGAGAGGATAGTTTTCTAAAAAATTATAAGAAGAGCCATGCGAAGGGGTATCGGACGACAAAGGCGTACCAGCTAAAGGGAGAACGTCTGCATCCCGGGGAGTTTGGGGTAATCCATGGTACTATGGGGGTTACGGAGTTAAAAAAAGTTGCAAGGGGGTATGGCGCAAGTATTAATGAATATCTGGTAGCGGCGTATATATATAGTATTTATATGGAATGTATGCATGGGATGCCAGGGAGGCAGGCAATCCGGGCGGCGGTTCCCGTTAATTTGCGGCCGTTTTTCCATTCGGTGACAACGAAGAATTTTTTTGTTATGGTTTCGGCGGAATTTTTGCCGCAGGAGGAATCGTATTCGTTTGGCGAGGTGCTTAAGATTACGCAAAAAAGCTTACAAGGGCAGATTACAAAGGAGCATCTAGAGGAGCTGTTTCTTATAATGTGTCTAATGAGAAGAATATTTTAGCAAGGGCTGTGCCGCTTTTGATAAAGAATATGGCGATGCGCTATGTGTACACAAAATCGGCTTTGGCGAATACAACAACGGTCACAAATATCGGGAATATTTCGGTGGGGGATGTGTATGAGCCGTATATTGGAATGTTTGGGGCATTTCTTGCGATGTCGAAGGGGCAGCCAATGAAGGGGACGATTTGTTCTTATGGGGATCGGCTGATGTTTACCTTTAGCTCTGTGCTGGCGGATGCGTCGGTGCAAAGGGGGTTTTTTCGCAGATTGTCGGAGGATGGGGTAGAGGTTTCGGTTGAAACGAATGGGGTTTATTACGATTGATGGGGAATAGGAAGGGATTTGTATGGATTTAAGTGAAATCAGGCAGCATATTAACCGCATAGATGCTCAAATGAAAGGGCTGTTTTTGGAGCGGATGTCGTTTGCAGCTAAAGTGGCAGAAGAAAAAAGGTGTACGGGAGGGAGTGTTTTTGTTCCAGAGCGTGAACGGGAGATCCTGCAAATGAGGCAGAAGGATGTAGGCCCGGAGCTAGCTATGGAGTGCAGGGCATTTTTTGGGCAACTGATGGGGATTAGCAGGACTTACCAGTATGCGAAGCTGGCTGGAGTATGCAGCAGGGCAGGTGAAATTCCGGACAGGCCAGGCGCGGTGGATATTGTGTTTTCCTGTGGGGAAGAGAGTGGGGGGTTTGCGTCAGCCTTGAATGCAATATCACTTGGAGGGCTTTTGGTGTTGGCGTGCTCGGCAGGGCGGGAAGGAGAAGGCAGCCTGCGCTGTAAGCTGCGCCTGGAGGGGGATTTTTCGCAGGAATTGGCGAAAGCAGCCGTTTTGCAGATTTTGGAGGAAGCTGATGGGGCGGTTTTGATTCCTGTGGATGATACAGGCGCGAATGTACCTTAGAGGCTCTGCGGCATAAAAGCTAAATACGCTGTGGAGTAGGATGTTTTAATGGAAGATACAAAAATTAAAATAAGGAGAATAATTATGCAAAAACGGATTGTGTCATTTTTATTGGCAGTGGTGATGGTATTTGGCGTAAATACGGGCAATGCGTTTGCCGGGCAGGCGGCAAAAGAAGAGATGGGCACGGGCGGACCGTGGCAGGCAGTGCAGGAAACAGACGACGGGCCTTTAGGGGCGGAAAGGGGTATGGATAAGGCCCCGGATATGCCTACGGGTTTTCAGCCGTTAATTGAAGTGGAAGTTTCACCGGAAGAAGTAACGGAGCGTTATGAACCATCCAGGGATATTATGGAAACGAGGGGATCGGCAGTATACCGCTCGGTATGGGATTCCTACTCCACTAACTATTATTATAATATGCTAAATGATGCCCAGAGGGTCCTTTGGGATAATTTAGACCAGATGTGCCATGAATATCTGACAGGGACGGAGACATTGACGGACTCGGATACTTATGTCAGCAGTGTCAGCGGCCTGCGTACTAGGTATTACAGGACAAAGAGCATTGTGTACAGGAATCTGAGCAGGAACGAGGCGTATGATGTAATGTTTATGTTTGTCCTGTCGAACCCCCAGTATTATTTCCTACAGTCCATTTATGGCGTTATCCCTTCAAACAATGCCGGGATTGTTATGTTAAGCGTCAATGAGGCGTTTGCTGACGGCGCGGCCAGGATGATGGTGACACAGCAGCTTGGGGCAATTATTAACAGCTGGATGCAGCAGATAAACGCAGAACCGACAGCTTTGTTGAAAGAGAAGAAAATACACGATATGATCTGTAAGAAGGTTACATACGATCCGTATTATAATAAACCTGCGCAAAACCAGTATAATCAGACGATTTATAGCGTATTTTTTACGGATACCACCGTATGCGCCGGCTATTCCCAGGCCATGCAGCTGTTGTGCAATGCGGCAGGCATTGACTGTGCGGTTGTGACAAGCGAGGAGCATGAATGGAACATTGTCCGCTTAAACGGTACGTGGTACAATGTGGACTGTACATGGGACGACAATATTGCAGACGACGCTGGATGGGACAGCTCGTATTTTTATTTTAACAGGAGCACACAGGCTTATATGTCCGACAGCAACCCGTATAATGTTGCTTCCCATGTTACGGAGAGTATGTGGGACGGATATTTGCCGCAGCTAATTTATGATTCTGGTGCAACGGATACGGAATATGGGAGCATTTATACTCCGGCTGGTGCGCTTGCGGCTCCGGTTATTTCGGCGGTAGATGACAAGGTGACATTGACGTCCCCTTCCGGTGGGGTTGTTTATTATACGACAGACGGTACGGATCCGTCTATTGCAGCGACGAAGGCCAAACGGTATACAGGGGTGATTACCCTTTCCGGCGTCACAGTTGTGCGGGCAGTTGCGGTAGCAAACGCATTTTATGACAGCGGTGTTACCGGGGCGACCGTAACGCCGCAGTACAGCATTAAGTTAAATGCAAACGGCGGATATATTGGCAAGAAAAGTGTAAAAGCTGTTTCAAAGACGATTGTGTCGGGGAACCAGATCGGTAAAATTGCAGACCCCAAACGCAAGGGCTACGCATTTATGGGATGGTACACTGCCAAATCCGGCGGCAGCAAAGTAAGCGCATCTACATACGTTTCCTCTAGCGGGACCTACTATGCGCGATGGGCAAAGATTAAGCCGGGCAAGGTGGGCTTGTCATCCGTAAAAAATGTATCCGGGCGGGCAATGAAAATTAAAATCAAAAAATCCGATAAGGCAAGCGGATATATGATCCGGTATTCTACAAACAAAAACATGTCAGGCGCGAAGAACAAGGAAACAAAGGATACAAGCTTAACCATAAAAAAACTCGGTAAGGGTAAAACTTATTATGTCCAGGCGCGCATGTACCAGAAGAATTCTGTTTCCGGCAAAAAATCTTACGGTCCTTGGTCAAAGGCAAAAACGGTCCGGATTAAGAAGTGATAATGGGGCATATGAAGAAGATAATTACAACGATAATCAAATATAGGGGATGGCTGGCCCTCTTTATTTTTCCTGTGGTACATTTTTACCTGTTGGAAGCCTATACGCATAACGGGCTTATGGAGGTGCGCCGCTGGTCTCAGGTGTTTAACATCCTGTTGTTTGAGCTGTTTGCGTGGATCTTATTCCTTTTTTTGCGCAGTGTAAAAGTGGCGCTTTGGACGGAAGGGATCTTAGCAATGGTACTTGGGCTTGCCAACTACTATGTGTATACGTTCCGTTCCCTGCCGCTTGTGCCGTGGGATCTTTTATCTGTTGGTACGGCGGCAAGCGTTGCGGGAAATTATGATTTTACGCCTACGCCGAGGGTGGTGGCGGTAGTGGCAGGCTTTCTTGCCATATTTGTACTGGAAGGGTTTTGTAAAATAGATACAAAAAAATGGAAATGGCGTTACAGTTTGCCTGCGGCACTTGTGGCCTGCATTAGTATGGTGTCGTTTGCAGGTGTATTACAGCAGGAGGATTTCCAGAACAGGCATATGATGTATAACAAGCTGTTTACACCTGTTTTTATGTGGCAGGTAAATGGGTTTGCGCTGACCATGGTTATGGAGCTGCCTTATCTGGCGGTGGAAAAGCCGTTGGGCTACCAGAAGGAAGAAGCAAAAGGGCTGTTGGAGTCTTATGAACCAGAAGGGGAAGGAGAAAAAGGGACGGATAAGCCAAATATCATTGTTGTGATGGATGAAGCGTTTTCTGATTTGGGTGTGCTGGGGGATTTTACGGCAAGTAAGGAGTATATGCCGTATTACCATAGTCTGAAAGAGGAGTCGGAGACTGCCCCCAATATAATAACAGGATCGCTTCACGTATCGGTTTGCGGCGGCAATACGGCTAACACAGAATTTGAGTTTTTAACTGGAAATACCATGGCGTTTTTACCGCAGGGCAGCGTCCCCTACCAGCAGTACATCAAAAAAAATATCCCAGCGCTTCCCTGGTATTTTAAGGAGCAGGGATATGAGACACATGCGATGCATCCGTATTATGCAAGCGGGTGGGACAGGGACAAGGTGTATCCGCTGCTGGGATTTTCTGATTTGCAGTTTTTGGAGGGCTACAGTAATAAGAAGTATATCCGCGAGTATGTCAGTGACCAGTCCTGTGTAGATAAAATAATAGAGACATATGAACAGAAGGAAGCTGGAAAGCCGATGTTCCTTTTTAATGTTACAATGCAAAACCACGGCGCGTACAGTACGGTATATAATGATTTTACACCTGATATTACGGTAAAAGGGACATCATCTTATGCGCTTGCGACTTATTTATCCCTGATCAAAAAAACAGACGAAGCGCTTGAAGCGCTGCTTTCCTATTTTTCCAAAGCCAATGAGCCGGTGATGGTCGTATTTTTTGGGGATCACCAGCCAAACGATACTGTTGCAGAACCAATTTTAAGGCAAAACGGTATGAGCTACCGTACACTGACGGAAGAACAGACAAAGCTGCGCTACCAGGTTCCATACCTTATTTGGGCGAATTTTTCCTTAAATGGCAATGTGGGGAATTCAGACACGAGCGCCAATTACCTGGGTGCGAAGGTGTTAGAAGCGGCAGGGATGGAATTGCCGGCGTACCAGGCATTTTTAGCGCGCCTTTCCAAAAACTGCCCCATTCTTACATCCGTTCAAACGGATGTGCCTGGAAGCAGCGGCGGGGCGATTGAGGAATATAAAAAGCTTCAATATTATATGTTGTTTGACATGTAGGAAGAGAGGAGATGGGCATGGGTAAAATAAAAGAAGAAAAAAATTGGTATCTGTGTGCGTTCCTGCTCCCATTTGTAGCTGGTGTAGCAATTTGTATCCGCAACGGAGTATATCCATTCGGGGAAAACTGTATCCTGCATATTGATATGTACCACCAGTATGAGCCGTTTTTCACGGAGCTGATGGACAAATTAAAACATGGGGGAAGCCTTTTATATTCCTTCCGGATCGGGCTGGGCTCGGATTTTGTGTCATTAATCTCGTATTATCTGGCAAGCCCGTTTAATTTTCTGCTTATTTTGTGCCCCCAGTCCCATGTCATTGAATTTATGACAGTTTTGATTTTGGTAAAAATCGGGCTGTGCGGGATGAATTTTGCGGCGTACTTGCGCGGGCATTATGGAGAATGGAAGCCGGAAACGGTTGTATTTTCTGCCATCTATGCCCTTTCGGGCTATATGGCGGCATATAGCTGGAATATTATGTGGCTGGATGTGGTCTTTCTTGCCCCGCTTGTGGTTTTAGGGCTGGAGCGCCTGGTAAAAGAAAAACGGTGCAGGCTATACTGTGGCTGCCTTGCCCTTGCCATATTGTCCAATTTTTATTTAGCGTTTATGCTCTGCATTTTTCTGGTGCTGTATTATGTGGTTTACTGCCTGGAAGAAGTAAAGGGCATAAAAAAACGGGTGCAAAGTTTTGGCAGGTTTGTCTTTTATTCGGTGCTGGCCGGGGGCATAGGCGCCGTGCTTATCATTCCAGAGGCAATTATTTTAAGTTACAGCGGTTCCTCCGGGATCCGCTTCCCACAGGCTGTGGAGTGGTATTTTGACCTGTGTTCCATGCTGGTAAGGCATTGTGTCAATGTATCGTCCTATACTGGGCGCGATCACTGGCCCAATCTTTATTGCGGCGCTGCAATTTTTTTGTTTTTAACGTTTTATTTTTGCAACCGCAAAATCCCGCGCAGGAAAAAGATAGTACGTGCGGTATGGATTGTGTTATTCTGGATTAGTTTTTCTAATAATATCCTGGATTTTTTCTGGCATGGCCTGCATTTTCCAGATTCTCTTCCTGGCAGGCAGGTGTTTTTATATACACTTTTGTTGATTGTGATGGCGTATGAAGCATTTGTATATCAGGAAGGCAATAAGATAAGGGATTTTGTGCCAGGTGTATTGGTGTCGGCGGCATTTCTTGCGGCAGCGGTATATACTTCAGGCGGTAACCTTGTCACCAGGAACGATATATTGCTGACAGGGGCGTTTTTGGCGCTTTATATAATTATCCTATTTCTTTGGCGGGTAGGGCATCGGGATATCCAGGGTTTTATGCGCTATACGTTCCTGGCGCTGGTGGTTTGTGAGCTGTTTGTTAATTTTTCTATTACGGGCCTTGGGACGACCAGCCGTACCAGCTATACCAAAAACTGGACGTCTGTGAAGTCGCTTTTAGCAGGGGTTAATGACAAAGATGAAACTGCTTTTTATAGGATTGAGCATATGGAGCGTTTAACAAAAAATGACGCGGCAGTCTATGGGTACCCCTCATCTACCATTTTTTCTTCTATGATGAATATTGGTGTCAGCCGTTTTTACAGATATCTGGGAATGGAAGGCGGGAAGAATTTTTACAGCTACAGTGGGGCGACGCCCCTTTCTTCCGCGATGCTTTCGGTGAAATACCTGATTGGAAAAAATCCGTATGAAGATAGCCCGTTGCGTACGCTAGTGGCAGATGACGGTGTAAATTATATATATGAGAATAAATATACGCTTCCGCTTGGATTTATGATGGATGTGGATTTTGAATCCCGGTGGGATGTAGTGAGGGGGGCGCCGATTAATAACCTGAACAGGCTTGCATCGCTTTTGGGGGCGGATGGGCTGATGCTTCAAAAGCTGGAAGGTGCGGCAGAAGTAAAAGAAGATGTGACTAAGGTGACGGTGGATGAGGACTGCTATCTGTATGGGACGTATACGGATACTTCGGTTACGAATATTACGGTACAGAACGGGAAGCGTACCAGGAAGTTTTCTAAGTGTGACCATGGGTATATTCTGGATTTGGGATGGTGTAAGGCAGGGGATGTGGTTGAAATTACCAACACATCGGACGTTAAAAATTTTGAGGTACAGGTTTACCGGCTGAATGTCCTTGCAGTGGAGCAGGCTTACGCGGTATTAAATGAGCAGGCTATGACAGTGGATCAGTTTGACGATACAAAGATTCGCGGGCATGTGAATGTGAAGAGGCCAGGGAATCTGGTAGTTTCTGTGCCAATGGAAGCGGGGTGGCATGTGTTTGTAGATGGGGAAGAGATAGAAGCAGGGGTATTTATGGAAAGTATGATGAAGATTCCGCTGGTTTCTGGGGAGCATGAGATTGAACTGAGGTACCGGACGCCGGGGCTTTTGCTTGGCGGGGGGATAAGTGCGGTTTGTTTGCTGGTATTTGTTTGGATTTGTGTTGTTAAGTGGAGGAGGGATGCTTTGAATATGCTTTAGAATTATGGCTAATTATAGGGAATGGTGGCAAAGGGATTGGCCTTTTTTATTTTGAATGTCCGCAAAATCCGTCCTACATCCTGCCTGAACAGCACCTCCCATAAGTTCCGATACCGTCAGCTTCCACCCCGACAGCAGCATACGCTCAATCTTCCTGCGCCGCCTGATTCTGTACGGCTTTGTCTATGGCATTGACTATTTGCAATGCAATCCTGTCTAAAAAAGAATTGCATTGCAATATGGTGCATATCATTTATTTCACGGGTTCAACGGGTTCTGCGTCTATGCGCCTGGCTCATTGATGACATTTACTTTCAATTTCTTTACTTCCACTAATCTTTCCTGTTTACACTTCGGACAGCAGGGCGGAAAGTATAGAAAAACTGTATCTTCTCTAATTTTGTTCCTTGTTTTTTACCGCAAACAGGGCAACGTATCCATTCCGTTTTTTCATAATATTTCATCGCATTTTACATCATTGTATCATCCCGCAAAACCTCAGCTAAGTTGATTTTACGTATATTACGCCAACCAAGATAATATGCAAATGCCACAATTCCCCAGATAGCCAGCATAAAAATCATAATCGGAATGAGTGGAGCTTCGGCAAGAAATGTCCCCACTTCAACATAGCTTATCTTCAGCAAATACCCCACTGCAATAACTGCAAGTGGAAGGGTGATTAAAATCGGACGCCCTGCGATGGTAAGCGCCTCCACGCAGAACATTTTTTTGATTTCACCCTGTGTCATTCCAACAGACATATACCTTGCAAATTCCCTTTTTCTCTGACGGACAAAGCCAAGCGTATTGGAAAACACATTTCCAATGCCAATCACCGCAAGCAGGACACAGAAACCGCCAAAGATTGTCATCATTCCCTGTATCTGTTTATCGTTCGCTTCTGCTTCCTGAATACGGTTCTCGCTTTCTGTCTTATAGTTTCCCGCAATAAGGCTGTCTACCTGCCCCTGCAAAGCATCCAATTCCCCTGCTGCCACATTTTCCCTGCCAAGCATACAGATATAGGCATCCTCCTCGCTGCCTCCAATCTGCCCCTTGATCTCTTTCCATAAAGATACGGGAATAAAATGCACCAGTTCATAATAATCAAGCTTTGCGTACTCCTCTCTTAAAACGGGCACTTTCTCCGTATAGGACAAAACCGGGACCTCTGCTGTCATTTCTTCCTTGCCGGACTGTCTTAAAATGCTTACTGCATTTTCCCCTTTCACATAGGGCATATATCGTGGATGCCTGAAATCCGGATTTGTAACATCACGTATCTGATTCCATATGACTGCCCCATTAAGCTGCGGCGTGATGCCAATCTGTTCACAGTACGCTAAAAAACTCGCATCATCCAGTATGACAATGGGAACATTTACAAGCCATCCCCCATCCGTCTTCCTCACATAATTATCCCCGGCTACAGCAAAACCGCCGAAGGACTTCATATCTTCGCTTATTTCATCCTCTGCAATGATTCTTTTTGCCATTGCTTTCTGGTATACAATAGCACTTCTTATTCCGGAAATCTCCTGTAATTTTTGTGTCTCACTAAAAGAATCCACATCCGTGTCCTTTACTGTAACCATAATGTCCCAAACACCCTGATAACGTTCAAAATAAGTTTCCCTTGTGCTGATTCCTGAAAGTGCAAAAAAGGACTGCATAATGGTAAAGGCAAGAAAAGAGAATATCAGGCTAAGCGATGCTGTCCGTAAGGCTCTTTTCTGTGCTTTCAATGCCCCGCCTGCCAATTCTCCTTCCAATCCAAAAAGGCAGGTAAGCAGCGGAGATTTTTTCTTACGCTTTAACTGTAATTCGCCTGTATTTTTAATCGCTTCAAGCGGCGTTAGCCTGCTTAATTTTCTGGCTGGCATCCATGCGGAAATCCATATTGTCGCCACTGTCAAAAGAAGTGTCGCCGCTAAGACTAACGGATGATAGCCAAAGACTGCTTCATGCCTGCCTGCCACATCACTCCCCAGTAAACCATTCACCATATGTATAATTCCCATACTGATTAGAATGCCAAGCAGATTCCCAATTAAAATCGGCAGAATACATAACGCAGCCGCTTCCTGCAAAAGACATGAGCGTATCTGTTTTGGTGTGGCTCCGATGCTGGAAAAAATACCAAACTGATGGATTCTTGCATTCATAGACACTGCAAAAGAATTATGGATTACTATAATTAATGAAAAAGATGCAATTCCGGCTATCAGTATAAACAACGGAAAAAGCAGTCTTGGCGCAGTATCCTGCGGATCACGTATCATGTACATTGCCAGAAGCTCATGGTTATAAATAACATTTTCCGATGAAACGCCCAAAACTCTGGCTATTTGCATCGTATCGTCGAGGACAGCCCCCATGTCATCAAAATAAATATCTATCATAGGTTCCGGAATCTGCGCTCCTTTTTCACTGATGACGATATCTTTGACATTGGCAAAGTTCTTTATGGATTCCATATCTTCCTGAGTAAATTCCCCGACAATCCTGCTCTGCCAGTCTCCTTCTTCCTGTTTAACGCTTTCAATTTGGTACTTCCATGCGTTATAAAATAACCCTAAGAGCAGCGATAACAGCAAAGCTGATATAAATGCCGCTATCATAACAGACATGCCCGATGAACGGTTATTTTTAATATAGCCTGATGAATAATCTTTCCACATAGCCCATTACCTCCGCTTCTCATCGCTTATGATATGCCCGTCCTCTATGGTTATGATACGGTCTGCTTCTAAAGCCACATTCTCATCATGGGTAATCAACACAATCGTCTGTTCCAAATTACGGTTCGATAATTTCAGCATATCAATAATTTCTTTGGAATTTTTCTGATCCAGATTTCCAGTCGGCTCATCCGCCAAAAGCAGAGCCGGGCGGTAAATCAATGAACGAGCTATGGCAACCCTTTGTTGCTGCCCGCCTGATAACTGGTTTGGCAGGGCTTCAAGCCGTTCAGCAATTCCAAGCGTACGGACGATCTTTTCAAAATACTCTTTATTTGGTTTCTTCTTATCAAGGGCAAGCGGCATAAGAATGTTTTTTTGCACGGTAAGTGTTGGAATTAGGTTATAGAACTGATACACCAAACCCACTTTTCTTCTGCGGAAAATCGCTGCCTGTGTCTGATTCAGTTTTGACAAATCCGTTCCGTCTATTGTAACTTTTCCGCTTGTAGGTTTATCCACGCTTCCCAGAATATGTAACAATGTGGATTTACCTGAACCGGACGCTCCGATAACCGCCACAAATTCTCCCTTGCCCACCGTCAGATCAATTCCATCCAGTGCAGCCACCTGATTATTGCCGGAGCCATATATTTTGCGAACCCCCTCGCATGTTAAGATATTCATTTTTGTTTCCTCCTTTGGATGTTTTGAATTCCTACGCTTGCAGCAAAGCTGCCCGTTAGCTTGTAAACTTTGTTCCTGCAGGCAAACTGTTTACAAGCTATATTGTACTAAATGAAAGTTACAACTTAGTAACTGCAGCAGAATTGATATTAAATTTATTGCTTATATAACCGGATTTCAAAACATGCACCGCCATTCGGCAGATTTTTAGCCCTTATTGTCCCATTTTGATGTTCTATAATCTCTTTTGACAATGCTAAGCCTATCCCAATGCCGCTTCCACGGATATTACCGCCCTCATCTGCATTCTTTCCGCGATAAAACCGTTTAAAAAGATGCGGAATATCTTCTTTGGCAAATCCGTCCCCCTCATCCCAGATAAGTATTTCTGTATATAGAGGATTCTGCCCATAAGAGCAATGGACTGTTCCACCCGCATTATGCTCCATACAATTTTTCATTACATTTATAACTGCTTCCATAGTCCAGTTTAAATCGGCTGTCACTGCCATCTCCCCTGATTCTGGAATATCAATGAAAGTGCCGGAATCTGCAAATAATTCCTGCAAATTGTCTGCCGCAAGGACAAGCAAAGTAAAAACATCCACATCTTCTTTTTGAAACATCAATGTACCTGCATCAAGACGGGATAAAACAAGCAGGGATTCTTCTAAATGAATCAGTCTGTTTAACTGTTTCTTTATCTGTTCCACCCTGTCTTTATCATATTCTTTTTTCATCGGCATTTCAGATAATGTCTGCAGTGATAAAGAAATGGCGGTAATAGGAGTTTTTATCTGATGTGCAATATTGGATAGATTCTCGGTAAAATCATTTTTGGCCTGTACCGCCGCATCCTTTGTCTGATAAAGAAATGTCACAGTCTTATATATTTCATCTTCCAGCTTGGAAAAAAGATCTTCTCCTGAAACAGAGAGGACAACCACTTTTCCCATATTAACCTGCTCCAGATAATCTGACAGCTCTTCTATTCGTTTCGCTTCTGTTTTGTTACGGAATGCATAAGTAATAGCAAAGAGAACAATTCCTGCCAGGAACCCTGTTGTTGCGAACATAATATCATATGTAACAGAAGAATCAGAAAAATCAGATATGTCATATCCTAAAACGGACAATACATCCCCCATTGCCACACCATCGGCATTTCCATCCGTATATTCTTTCAATGCAGCAGAAACGATGTGCTTCATTTCCGGCTCTTGTTCCAGTACTTCGCCGCAGATCACATTTACCAAATCAAATTGAAGCCTGCTGTAATGGCAGGAAATTAGCATTACCGTAACAGCAGAAGAAATCAGGCTAACGGCTGCCACAAATCCAAAGAGGATCACTAAATTTTTTCGCCCGCTCATATGGTATCCTCCATACGGTATCCCACACTTCTAATTGTTTTGAAACAGGACGGTTGGTGCAGTTTGTCCCGCAGCCGTTTCATAGTAACTGTCAATGTATGATCATTCACGTAGTTTCCATTTACATCCCATACCTGTTCTAAGATTTTTTCCCTGGTAACAGTCTTTCCTTTATTCTGCAAGAGGTACAAAAGCAGCTCATACTCTGATACGCTTAAATCTATTTCTTCCGTGCCACAAGTAACTTTCCTGCGGTTTAAATCTATCTTGATCCCATCACAGGACAGGTACTGCACCGCCACATTGCCCGTTCTTCTAAGTACCGCCTGAATCCTTGAATACAATACGCTTAATTCAAAAGGCTTTACTACATAATCATCCGCACCATTTTGAAAACCTGAAACAATATCATGGGAATCATCCCGGACCGTAAGGAAAATAATCGGCAGTTCTTTCCATCTGCCGCGTATCCATTGACAAAGACTATCCCCACGGCCATCCGGCATATTCCAATCCAACAAAATAACCGTTGGCACATGAATTTCCAAAGCTCGTCTGACCTTTGAAATTGTATTATATATTACTACCTTAAAGTTTTTCTGTTCCAAATATTTTTTTACAACACCTGCAATATGAGCGTCATCCTCAGTATAAAATAGTTCGATCATTTTCAATAAACCACCTATTTTTTTATTTTTATTATACCAGAAAAATGTTACAACTTAGTTACTCACTCCCCATACAATAAAAGCTCTTTTACCGCATCATGGAATCCCGTTCTTCCTCTGTGATATAAACCTGCTTTTCCATATTGATTTACCTAGTACTCCATCCGGCCAGAAATTGAAGTCTGAAACCATCTGCTTCGCACCATTGCGTCGTTAAAATTTCTAGACGATGCCACCGCATCGCCGTCGAAATTTTGCCTTGCACTGGCACAAAGCAGGTGTCTCCAAACTTCAATTCCTGTCCGGATGGAGTACTAGTTTCTTCTAAGATTTTACCATGTTTACTTTATGAGGGCTATCTACATACACCAGATTTTCACCTTGTTTATTCTTCCCATTTTTCACTTTTCTCACAATTCACATCGGTTAAGGATGAGGTGGCGCAATATAATTCCGTAAACAACGCAAAAACTCGTGAGCACTTACTCACGAGTTTCCTATCTTCAATACCCAACCGTTTATCAAAATTTTTTGGTAAAGGTTGGAGTAAGGACTTTCTGGTGCAGGAAAAGGGACTTGAACCCTCACGACATTGCTGCCACAGGCACCTGAAGCCTGCGCGTCTGCCAATTCCGCCATTCCTGCACAAAACTGACAAAAATTATAATACTATTTTTGAATGAAAAAGTCAAGAGGAATTTAAAGAATTTTTACGAAGTTTTTATGAAAAAAATTGTTGACATATGGCGTATGATTTGATATTATAAATAAGCCGTCAGCAGAAGCTGGCTGCATCTGCGGAAGTGTCGGAACTGGCAGACGAGCAAGACTAAGGATCTTGTGATGGTTACATCGTGTGGGTTCAAGTCCCATCTTCCGCATGAATCCCTTAAATCCAATCTTTGTGGGTTTAAGGGATTTTTCAGTCAGACGAAAAACAATATCGTGTACTCGGAGAAAAAATCATGAAAAATCTTACACTGCGAGCCCAGCTTAGGCTATTAGGTACTAGTATCCTTCTATTTATCCTGTTTATTTTATGTTTATCAGCTTACATATTAAGCCGTACTTTTGGCACCCCATTTGTGGCGGTTGTAAAACAAATGATCCCGGTTTTTGCCATAAGCATCCCTTATTTGCTGTTTATTGTATTTTTCCTGGCAGATATCCTGCGGGGTTCTGCAGAACCGCTGCAGTCGCTCGAAGGGACGGTAAAACAGATTTCAGAGGGGGATTTGACTAAGAAAACGGGCGGCCCGGTTTTGGGGCTAAAAGAGGAATACGCAAACCTTGCGCATGCTATTGAAAGGATGCGGGAAAATATTGGGGTTATGATAACTGGGATAAAAAGTGAAGCGGATGGGATTTCAAAGGCGGCCGGTGGGATACGTTCCCACATAAATGGAATGAGCGGTGAAATGGAGGATATTTTTATTGCAGCGGAAGAGCTGTCGGATTCCCTGAAGGAGGCAGAAGAAGCGGCGGATAGGATTGGCCGTATTTCTGGCAGTATTCAAGGTGCTGCAAGCCATATGGCAGTGCGTGCGAAGGAGGGGGAGGAATGGGCAAAAGATATCCGCGAACGCGCGCAGTATGCCAAAGAAACGGCATTGGACAAATCTGATGCGGTCAGAAGCAGTAAAAAAGACATCCGGGACAGCTTGGCGAAGACTTTAAATGACGCTAAGGTGATTGAACAGATTTCTGTGTTGGCGGAATCTGTGGTTGAAATTACAGGGCAGGTAAACCTGCTGTCTTTAAACGCGGGCATTGAAGCTGCGCGGGCAGGTGAGCGCGGAAAAGAATTTGCAACTGTTGCAGAAGAAATCCGCAATCTGACAGACCAGTCTAAAAAATATGCGGAGAATATCCAATGGGCTATAGATGAGGTGACGTCAGCGCTGGTAAGCCTGAGGAAAGACGCAAAGCGTTTACTGGAATTTATAGACAGGGATGTGTCCCCCAGCTTTAATTTGTTTGTCCGGATGGCAGATACATATAACAGTGATGCCGGGGAGATGAATTTTATGGCATCGGATGTCGGGGCAACGTCAGAGGAGCTGCTGGCATTTGTAGGCGAAATTACAGATTCTGTCGGGGAGATTAAGAAGGCGGCAGCTGTGTGCAGCGGCGGTGTTTCAGGAATTGCAGATCAGTCAGTACGTGCAGCAGCGCGTGTTAGTTCTGTGTCGGATCATTTTAAGGGCATGGAGGAGGCTGTGGCGCGCCTTGAAAAAGAATCGGCGCAGTTTGGAGTGGATGGAAACGGGGAGGGGGGTAGGTGATTAGCAGGGTTTTGCCTGCCTTCTAGAGCGAAGGGGCCGCCCCTTGGTGTATCAGGATAGTGCATCAAGGGGCGGTTCATATTTTCTATGAAATTTTCATCTAAAACATAAAAATTTGTAAAAATAAAAGGAAAAAAGCAAAACACGCAGTAAATATATATAAGACAGACAATCTCCCTATATTACAGGAGGTATACTATTTTGACAATCCGTGAGAACATAGAAAAGATAGAACAGGAAACACTGAGCCCTTTTGCCACCCTCAGCCAGGACAGCAAAGGGCGGAAGGTTGAGGAGGAGCCGTGTGATATCCGCCCGGTTTTTCAGAGGGACAGGGACAGGATACTGCACTGCAAGGCGTTCCGCCGTTTAAAGAACAAAACACAGGTCTTTTTGACTCCCAAGGGAGATCATTACCGTACCCGCATGTCTCATACCTTAGAGGTGTCCCAGAATGCCAGGACTATTGCAAAAGCGCTGCGCTTAAATGAGGATCTGGTGGAAGCAATAGCGCTGGGGCACGATCTGGGGCATACCCCGTTTGGCCATGCCGGGGAGTATATGTTGGATATACTGTGTAAAGATGGCTTCCGGCACAATGAACAGAGTGTGAGGATTGTGGAAAAGCTTGAAAAGGGCGGAAAAGGGCTTAACCTGACCTGGGAGGTACGGGACGGCATATTAAACCACCAGACAAGGACTATGCCTCATACATTGGAAGGCAAAATTGTGCGCCTTTCAGATAAAATTGCATATATTAATCATGACATAGACGATGCCATCCGGGCGCATATCCTGGTGAAGGAGGATATCCCCAGGGAATTGCGGGAAATCTTAGGCGAAACTACCAGGGAGCGCCTGAATACATTGATACACGACATCATTATAAATAGTACGGGTATAGACGATATCCGGATGTCAAAAGACGTAGAGGAAGCGATGCACAGGCTGCGGCGTTTTATGTTTCAATCTGTGTACCAAAACCCGGCAGCCAAAGGCGAAGAGGTAAAAGCGAGGGAATTATTAAAGCAGCTCTATAGGTATTACACAGAGCATCTGGATCGGATCCCGGATACATTTTTGCATATGTTAGATGAGGGCGAAGAAATAGGGCGTGTTATCTGTGATTACATATCCGGCATGACAGACCAGTATGCCGTTGCCAAATTTAGCGAGTACTTTATGCCGCAGAAGTGGCAGGTAGACGGGTATTAAAGCCTGTGGTTTACATAGGCTTACGGGAAAGGAGTGAGGCGGCTTGCCTTTCTACTCGGAAGATTTAATTGAAGAAGTAAGATCCAAAAATGATATAGTTGATTTGATTTCCGGCTATGTCAGGCTTAAGAAACAAGGAAATACCTACTTTGGCCTATGCCCGTTCCACAATGAGAAGTCACCCTCTTTTTCGGTTGCCCCGTCTAAGCAGATGTATTACTGCTTCGGCTGCGGTGCGGGCGGCAATGCAATTACATTTCTGATGGAATATGAAAACTTCAGCTTTGTGGAAGCCATGCAGGCGTTGGCAGAACGGGCAGGCGTAAAGCTGCCTGAACAGGAATATTCCTCTCAGATGAAGCAGGAAGCCGGCCGCAGGCAGCAGCTGCTTGCAGTCAACCGGGAAGCGGCAAAGTTCTATTATACGCTTTTGAGGGGGCAGTCCGGAAGGCAGGCATTATCGTATTTTACGGAGAGGGGCTTAACGGAAGAAACCATGCGGCGTTTTGGGCTGGGATATTCGGACAAGTCTGGCAGCGTGTTGTACCGTTATCTAAGGCAGAAGGGGTATGGGGACGAGCTGCTGCGGGAAAGCGGCGTTGTTTCCTATGATGAGCGAAGGGGCTGTTATGACAGGTTCCGCGGGCGGGCTATGTTTCCGATTATGGATGTGCACAATAAGGTGATTGGCTTTGGCGGGCGTGTCATGGGTGACGGCGGGCCAAAGTACTTAAATTCCCCTGAAACCATAATTTTCGACAAAAGCAGGAACCTGTATGGCCTTCATATTGCAAGGGCGGCTAAAAAGCCGCAGCTTATCCTGTGCGAGGGGTATATGGATGTAATAGCGCTGCATCAGGCAGGCTTTGACAATGCTGTAGCATCTCTTGGGACGTCGCTTACAAGCGGGCACGCCGGGCTTTTGAAACGGTATACCAAAGAGGTGTATTTAGCGTATGACAGCGACGGGGCGGGCGTGAAGGCGGCTCTGCGGGCCATACCTATTTTAAAAGAAGCGGGAATTATTACAAAAATTATCTCCATGCAGCCATACAAAGATCCAGACGAATTGATTAAAGGCATTGGAAGAGGGGGATTTCAGGAAAGGATCGGCGGGGCGGAGAATAGCTTTATGTTTGAAATACGGATTTTAGAGCGGGAATACGATTTGGGCGATCCGGAGGGCAAAACGTTATTTTACAATGAAATTGCACGCAGGCTGTTGGGTTTTGCCGAAGAGCTGGAAAGGAATAATTATATAGAAGCTATTGCACAAAAATACGGGATTGGCTTTGGGGATTTAAGGAAGCTTGTCATATCGGCGGCGGCCAAAGGGGAAGGCGCTGTAGTGAGGGCAAAGCCCAAAACTGGCCCCGGGAAAAAGAAAAGGGAAGATGGCGTTAAGCAGTCGCAAAAGCTTCTCTTAACCTGGATGATAGAAGAACCCCATTTATTCCCTATAATCCAAAAATACGTTGCACCCGCAGACTTTACAGAAGGTGTATACCGGAAGGCAGCGGAAGCTTTATATGGACAGTTTGAAAAGGAAGGGGAGGTGAATCCGGCGAAAATTGTCAGTATGTTTGGCCAGGAGGAGGAGCAGAAGGAGATTGCAGCCCTGTTCCATACACATTTCCATGCTGTCAAAACAAAGGATGAGAAGGAAAAAGCACTCAAGGAGACTCTTGTCAAGGTAAGGCAAAACGGCATAGACTACCGCCTGTCCCATTTATCACCGACGGATATGGCAGGTTTGCAGCAGCTTGTTTTGGACAAACGTCAGTTAGAACAATTGGAAAAATTGCATATTTCTATCGAATAAGGACAGAATAGTAACGAACTATGAGAGGAAGGAAACATGGAAGAAAAGAAAAATAAGGCCGTAAAAGATCCTGGAGAGGAAATCGTCTCTGCGGAACGGGTACAGCGGGCAGAAAAATTAAACGAAAAATTAAAAGAGCTTGTCGAATTTGCCAAGAACAAGAAAAATATTCTCGAATACCAGGAAATCAGCGACTTCTTCCAGAAGATGGAACTGAATGCGGAGGAATTTGAGAAGATTTTAGACTGCCTGGAATCGAACAGCATTGACGTGCTCCGTATCAGCGACGATGACGACGATGATATACTGATTACAGAGGAAGATGAAATCGAGGTAGAGAAAATCGATCTTTCTGTGCCAGACGGCGTCAGTACGGAAGACCCGGTGCGTATGTATTTAAAGGAGATCGGCAAAGTGCCGCTATTGAATGCAGACGAGGAAATTGATTTGGCAAAACGCATGGAGCTGGGAGATCAGGAAGCCAAAAAACGCCTGGCGGAAGCCAACTTACGCCTTGTGGTTTCAATTGCTAAGCGCTATGTGGGCCGCGGCATGCTGTTTTTGGACCTCATTCAGGAAGGGAACTTAGGGCTTATCAAAGCTGTGGAAAAATTTGATTACCGTAAAGGGTACAAATTTTCTACTTATGCTACCTGGTGGATCCGCCAGGCAATTACAAGGGCGATTGCCGATCAGGCGCGTACTATAAGGATTCCGGTGCATATGGTGGAAACGATCAATAAGCTGATCCGTGTGAGCAGGCAGTTACTGCAGGAGCTTGGCCGTGAACCAACCCCAGAAGAAATCTCCGAAGAAATGAATATGCCAGTAGAGCGCGTGCGGGAAATTTTAAAAATTTCCCAGGAGCCGGTTTCTTTGGAAACTCCAATCGGCGAGGAAGAAGACAGCCATCTTGGCGATTTTATTCAGGACGACAATGTCCCCGTGCCTGCGGACGCAGCCGCATTTACTTTGCTGCGGGAGCAGCTTCAGGAGGTCCTTGGTACGCTTACGGAACGTGAGCAGAAGGTGCTTACGCTGCGTTTTGGCCTGGAAGACGGGCGTGCAAGGACTTTAGAGGAGGTTGGCAAGGAATTTAATGTTACCCGTGAACGCATCCGCCAGATAGAGGCGAAGGCATTGCGCAAGCTGCGCCATCCAAGCAGAAGCCGCAAATTAAAAGATTATTTAGAGTAGACGATATGGTAAAGCTTTCGGAAAGGATGCTGCATCTGGCAGATATGGTACGGCAGGGCGCTGTGCTTGCAGATGTAGGGACAGATCATGGCTATATCCCGATTTATCTTGTAGAGTCTGGGAGAATCTGCCGTGCATTTGCTATGGATATTAAAGAAGGGCCGCTTGGCCGGGCGAAAGAACATATCAGGGCTTTTGGTTTGGATGACTACATAACAGTAAGGCGTTCAGACGGCGTTGCCGCACTTTCGCCGGGGGAAGCAGATACGATTTTAATTGCCGGGATGGGCGGTGATGTGATGCGCCATATTTTGGAGGATGGGGAGGCGGTAGTTGCATCGTCCCGGGAGCTTATTTTACAGCCGCAGTCCAAAATACGGGAAGTCAGGAAATACCTTTTTAAAAAGGGGTATGAGGTTGCCGGAGAAGATATGGTGTATGAAGAGGGGAAATATTATCCTATGATGCGCGTTTTGACCTGTGGAGGGGAAGCGGTCCGCAAACGGTACGCGGCATATGGAGAAGAAAAAAAACAGATGTTTTTTTGTTATGGGGAGTTTTTGATTCAGGAAAAACACAGTGTGATGCGCCAGTTTTTAAAGGAACAGGCTGGGGTGTATGAAGGGCTTTTAAGCAGGCTGGATAAGATGCGGCAGTCTGATGCCGCAAAGTGCCGCAGAAGCGAGGTTTTAAGTAAGCTACATTGTGTGCAGAGGGCTTTGGGGCTGATGGAGTAGCCCGGGGGCCGGGTGGCTTGCTGCAGTTGGCATATTAGTGCCATACTAAAGGAGGAGCAACAATGCAAGGAAGGAAAATCATCGAAATATTAGAAGCCCAGTCCCCGCTGTCTTATGCATACGATTGGGATAATGTGGGGCTTCTGGCTGGAAATGCCGATAAGGAAATCCATAAAATTTTTATATCACTGGATGCTACAGACGAAGCGGTTGATGAAGCAGCCCGCATTGGGGCCGATTTGCTGTTAACGCACCATCCGCTGATTTTCAAAGGGATTAGGCGTGTGGTGGCAGATGATTTTATCGGGCGCCGCCTGATCAAATTGATTACCAATGATATAGCCTATTATGCCATGCATACGAATTTTGACGTAAAGGGTATGGCGGAGCTTTCGGCGGCTATGCTGGGGTTAACATCCCTGCGTGTTTTGGATGTGTCGGTGGCGGAAGAAGATAGGGAGGAAGGCATAGGCAGGGTAGGGGAATTTATGGAGCTTATGACATTACGGCATTGTGCTAATTTTGTTAAAGCGGCATTTTCACTGGAACAGGTCAAAATTTTTGGTAATCCGGATAAGGTGTTAAAAGTAGCGGCAATTTCCCCGGGCTCCGGAAAATCTGAAATTGCTAATGCCATAGCAAAGGGTGCGGATGTATTGATTACTGGTGATATTGATCATCACGACGGGATTGATGCGGTAGCGCGCGGGCTTTGTATTATTGATGCGGGGCATTACGGGCTTGAGCATATATTTATACGGTATATGAAAGAATATTTGGAAAAACGCTGTGTGGGCGTAGAAGTCGTGGCACAGCAGCTTACATTCCCGTTTTGGGTTCTTTAAGGAGGGGAAAATGGCAGGGGAAAGCATTACCGTGAGGGTTCTTGGCGAGGAGAGGGCTTATCCCAAAGGGACGGAGTATCTAGTGGTTGCGGAGGATTTCCAGAAAAAATATCGGGATGATATTATCCTGGCCTATGTGGATAACCGCCTGTGCGAGCTACATAAAAAGGCGGGTAAGGATGAAGAGGTTACGTTTGTTACAACAGCGGACAGGGTAGGCAGGAAGGCATACCGCAGAAGCGTTACGCTTTTAATGCAGAAAGCGTTGTATGGCCTGTTAGGCAAGGGAAAATCAGAAGTCCGCGTGCTTTCGTGCATCAGCCAGGCCTATTACTGTGAACTTCCGGCATATGGGAAGCCGGATGAAGCGTTTTTGGAAAGGCTGAAAGAGGAAATGCTTCGTATGGCGGAACGTAAAATGCCGATCCGCAAGGAAAGTATCAATACAGACGATGCGGTTGCGTTATTTGGCGCGCTGGGGATGGCTGAAAAAGAATGCCTGTTCCGTTACCGCAGAAGCTCGTTGGTCAACATTTATTCTCTGGGCAATTATAAAGATTACTTTTACGGCTATATGGCGCCGCATACCGGTTATCTGAAATATTTTGGCCTAAAACCGTATGGGGGCGGTTTTGTGTTAATGTTTCCTGACAAAGACACGAAGGAGGTTGCAAAATTTACCCCTTCTGTAAAATACTTTGAAGCGCTAAACAGCTCTAGGGAGTGGGGGCGTACTATGGGGGTGGAGACGGTAGGGGCGTTAAATAACGCAATTGCTTCTGGCAAGATGCAGGAAATTATTATGGTACAGGAAGCGTTAATGGAACAGCGGATTGGCCAGCTTGCGCAGATGGTCGCTTCATCCGGCAACAGGAAATTCGTCATGGTTGCAGGGCCTTCCTCGTCTGGCAAAACGACCTTTGCCCACCGCCTGGCAATCCAGCTTTCTGCGCTTGGGCTTCATCCTTACACGCTGTCTTTGGATGATTATTACCTGGATCGGGAAAAGGCTCCAAGGGATGCAGACGGAAAGCTGGATTTTGAGTGCCTGGAATCGCTGGACGTAGAACAATTTAACCAGGACATGCCAGCGCTTTTGCGGGGGGATACGATAGAACTGCCTTCTTTTAATTTTAAAACCGGAAAGCGCGAATATAAGGGCAGGCAGCTTCGGCTGGGCAAGGGGGATATCCTGGTAATAGAAGGGATACACGGGTTGAATGACAAGCTTTCTTATATGCTTCCAAAGAAAAGCAAATTTAAAATTTTTATCAGCGCATTAACCCAGATCAATATTGATGAGCATAATTACCTTCCGACGACGGACGCGAGGCTTATCCGGCGGATTGTAAGGGATGCGAGGACGCGTAATACTACGGCACAGGATACCATTGCAATGTGGCATTCGGTACGGCGCGGTGAAGAAAATTACATATTCCCGTTTCAGGATAGTGCAGATGTAATGTTTAATTCGGGGCTGATTTATGAGCTTTCTGTATTGAAAGCGTATGCAGAGCCGCTATTATTCCATATTGATAAAGGCGCGGCGGAGTATATAGAAGCAAAACGGCTTCTAAAGTTTTTGGACTATTTTCTCCCGATGCCAAGTGAAGATATAGGGAGAAACTCAATATTAAGGGAATTCATTGGAGGGAGTGCATTTCAAGTGTAAGATGGCCTTTATTAAAACAGCGCTTATAGATAAGTAGAGTAAATGATCGCGGCCGCAGTATTAGACTGCGGGTGAGGAAAGTCCGGGCTTCACAGGGCAGGATGCCGGATAACGTCCGGTGGAGGCGACTCCAAGGATAGTGCAACAGAAATATACCGCCGAGGCTTTTTGCCACGGTAAGGGTGGAAGGGCAGTGTAAGGGACTACCGCCCCGCCGGTAACGGCGGGGGCATATGTAAACCCCATCCGAAGCAAGACCGAATAAAAGCGTTGACGTGGCCCGCCAGCTTTAGGTTGGTCGCTTGAGGCAGCCGGTAACGGCTGTCCTAGATAGATGATCATTCACGACATAACCCGGCTTATCGCTTTGCTTATCTGTTTGAATAGATGAAGTTTTTATAAAATGTTTCTTAAAAGTCAATAGGTCAGTTGACAGTCCTTGTTTTGGAATGTACCATTAAATCTGTACAGAAAGTAAATACGGATGAAGGTGCATAGAATGAGAGAAAAAGTACAGAGATTTATGTATGGGCGTTACGGTTTTGATGAGCTTTCAAAAGTAGCCCTTGCCGCCACACTTGTGCTGATGGTGGTTTCATTGTTTACCAAAAACAGGTTTATTTACCTGGTTTCGCTTATACTTTTGGTTTTTTCCTACTGGAGGGCGCTGTCTAAAAATACAAAGAAGCGGCAGCAGGAGAACCGGAAGTTTTTAAGTATCAGGTACCGGGGCGTGGCAAGATGGGGCAAATGGAAGGAACGACAGGCGCAGAAGAAGGTTTACCGGTTCTATAAATGCCCAGGGTGCGGGCAGATGGTACGCGTGCCGAAAGGCAGGGGGCGGATCTGCATTACCTGCCCGAAATGCCAGGTGGAATTTATCAGGAAAAGTTAGGATGAAATCTTATGTTTGGATATATTAACATCAACAGGGGGGAACTGGCAAAGGATGCTGCGAAAGCATATCAGGCATATTACTGCGGATTGTGCCAGGAGCTGAAAAAAAGCTTCGGTACAAAGGGGCAGATGCTTTTGAATTACGATATGACATTTTTGATTGTGCTTTTGACTGGTTTGTACGAGTTTGGGCACAACCAGACCGAATTTACCTGCCCGCTGCACCCGACTAAAAAGCAGACAGCATGGGAAAACCAGGCGACCGGGTATGCGGCAGATATGAATGTAATGCTTGCATACCATAACATGGAAGATGACTGGCGGGACGGCAGGGCATATACCAAAAAAGCGTTTGCCAGGGCATTTTCAAAGGATTATGGGCGTATCCGCGAAAGGTACCCCAGGCAGGCTGCGGCAGTTGAAAGCTATATGCAGCAGCTTATGGCTGCAGAAGAAGCGCAGGAAGCAAATATTGACCGGATCGCCGGGCTAACTGGGGAAATGACGGGGGAAATATTTGCATGGAAGCAGGATGAATGGTCTGAGGAACTGCATTGCCTGGGTTTTTATATGGGCAAGTTTATTTATCTGATGGACGCTTATGAGGATTTGGAAAAGGACAAAAAACGTCAGGCGTACAATCCGTTTGCGGGAATGGTCTGTGAACAGGAAGGTGATTTTGAAACGTTTGTAAAGCTGCTTTTGACCAGCATGATGTCGGAATGTGCAAAATCCTTTGAACGCCTGCCTATCTTACTGCATGCGGATATCCTGCGAAATGTGCTGTATTCCGGCGTATGGTCTAAGTATGAATATATCCAGCTAAAAAAGAAGAAACTGGAGAAGAAAAAGAAAGGAAAACAGAATGTCAAATCCTTATGAGGTTTTAGGCATTAAGCCGGGTGCGAGTGATGAAGAAATCAAGAAAGCATACCGCAGCTTAAGCCGCAGATACCATCCGGACGCGAATGTAAATAATCCCAACAAGGCTGCTGCGGAGGAGAAATTTAAACAGGTGCAGCAGGCATATGACCAGATTATGAAGGAAAAGCAACAGGGCTACAGCTACGGGGGCAGACATACCTATGGCGGATACTCCTCCGGAAACGGCAGTGATCCGATTGAACTTAAGGCGGCGGCGAATTATATTGCCAACCGCCATTATGCGGAAGCGTTAAATGCCCTTGGGGCCATTGAACCACAGAACAGGGGGGCTCAGTGGTATTATTTTAGCGCGGTTGCCAATATGGGGCTTGGGAATAATGTGACGGCCAAGCAGCATATTGAACAGGCGGTGCGGTTGGAGCCTAGTAATATGGAGTACAGGCAGTTTATGCAGCATCTGGCGTTTGGAGGGACGTGGTACCAGAGTATGGGTCAGGGATATGAGAGGCCATATGCGGGTACGGGGAATTGGTGCTTGAGCATGTTGTTTTTAAATATGTTGTGTAATTGTTGTTTCAGGCCTTGCTGAGGGCTGCTGCGTTTGGGGTGCGGCGGCTCTTTTTTTGATCGGGAACATGTTTGACAGGCCTTGCCAATATTATCTCTGGACATATGAATGGAATTCGGTTATACTTTCCATATTATTTGGAGGATGGAAAAAGCAGGAAAGGGAGAGGTGCTATGCCAGGTAGATTTAATGGGTTATTGGGGATGCTAGGGCTTAAGGAAAAAAAGCCTGATGTGATTAAAAACAGAAATACAGCGCCAAAATATGAAGAGAAGGCAGTCCCGAAAAGGACGAAAAAACCAGAGGAAGAGCGAGGCGCTGATATGGATATTATGCAGCATCGGCCGCGGCGCGGAGTGAAGCTGCAGCCATTGGATGTTATTGAGGGGTTTCAGGTGCGGCCAGGGTTTTATAATAGGGACGGTGCGACGGCGACTTCAAATGGGGTCAGTTTTACCATCCATTCGATTGGGGCGACAGGCTGTACACTCCTTTTGTTCCGCCCACAGGAAAAAGAGCCATATGCAAGGTTAACCTTTCCGGAATCATACCATATAGGGAACACGTATTCTATGCTGGTGTTCGGGTTAAAGATTGAGGAATTTGAGTATGCGTTCCAGCTCGACGGGCCTTATGACAGGGAAAAGGGAATGCTTTTCCAGAAAGAAAATGTTTTGCTTGACCCTTACGCGAAAGCTGTTACGGGGCAGAGGAACTGGGGGGAGCGCCCCGAATCCGGCAAAGAATTTGTATATCATGCAAGGGTTGTGGAGAATAATTTTGACTGGGGCAATATGATGCAGCCGGAGTACCCATTAGAGGATTTGGTTATTTATGAGACTCATGTAAGGGGGTTTACAAAGCACAAATCCTCTGGTGTAGAGGCAAAAGGGACATACGAGGGGCTTCGCCAGAAAATTCCGTATTTAAAGGATCTGGGGATTAATGCAGTCGAGCTAATGCCTATTTTCGAGTTTGACGAAATGGAAAACAGCAGGGTTGTGGACGGAGAACGGCTGTATAATTATTGGGGATATAATACGGTCTGCTTTTTTGCGCCCAATACGGGATATTCTTCCGTCGTGGAACATAACCATGAGGGTGACGAGCTTAAAAGGATGATATATGAGTTAAAGGAAAACGGGATAGAGGTTATTTTAGATGTAGTGTTTAACCACACGGCAGAAGGCAATGAAAATGGCCCTTGTTTTTCCTTCAAGGGAATTGACAATAATGTTTATTACATTCTGACGCCAGACGGATATTATTATAATTTCAGTGGATGCGGCAATGTATTAAACTGCAACCATCCGATGACGCGCAGGTTTATAATTGACTGTTTGCGGTATTGGGTGACGGAATACCGGGTGGACGGCTTCCGGTTTGATTTGGCGTCTATTTTGACGCGTGACCAGAACGGCGCACCAATGGAAGAGCCGCCGATTCTGCAGGCGATCGCATGCGATTCGATTCTGGGCAAGGTAAAGCTGATTGCAGAGGCCTGGGATGCAGGGGGGCTTTACCAGGTGGGGAACTTCCCGGCATACCGCAGGTGGTCGGAGTGGAACGGCAGGTACCGTGACGATATGCGCCGCTTTTTAAAAGGCGATGAGGGCATGGCAGGGACGGCAATTACAAGGATTACAGGCTCGAGGGATTTGTATGATCCGTCCGAACGCGGCAAGAGCGCTTCTGTTAATTTTCTGACTTGCCACGATGGGTTTACACTGTATGATATGTATTCCTATAATATGAAGCACAATGAGAAGAACGGCTGGGATAATACAGACGGGGATAATAACGGCAATAGCTGGAATTGCGGCGTGGAAGGGGAAACGGATGATCCTGCGATTGAAAGCCTGCGCCGCCGTATGGTAAAAAATGCCTGTGCGACTCTGATGTTAAGCCGTGGACCCGCTATGTTTTTTGCAGGGGATGAATTTTGTAATACCCAGTTTGGGAATAATAATGCATATTGCCAGGATAACCTTACATCCTGGCTGGATTGGGACAGATTAAAGGAGTACCGGGAAATTCATGATTTTTTCCGGTTTATGATCCGTTTCCGTAAAAAATATGCAATTGTAAGGAAGCCGACGGCGAAGGCAGTATGCGGCCTGCCAGAGATTAGTATTCACAATGGTTATCCGTGGAATGGAGGAACTGATCATTCGACCAGGCTAATTGGTATTATGTATGCGGGCAGGGATGAAGCGGATACACGTGACGATATTGTATTTTATGGGATGAATGCGTTTTGGGAGCCTTTGGATCTGCAGCTGCCTGCGTTGCCGGATGGCAAGCGGTGGAGAGTTTGTGTTAATACGTTTGTGGAATACGAGGATGGAAAGGATATTGGGGCACAGACGGAATTTGATTATGAGAGTAAGCTGAAAATTCCACCTCGGACAGTTGTGGTTTTAGTGGCAGAATGACTGGGGTGAAGGGGTAGAGCGTGTTTGGGATGCTTTAGAGCCCCTTAGCCCCATCACAAGGCCCCAGTCTCATATCCTGCCCTCTGCCTGACTACGGTTTTGGCTGGCCTACGGAGGGGTTTTTATTCATGTATGCCGGATGTTATGGAGGTATCCTTTTTTGTTTCTGTGCTTTTGTTATATTGTGTAATTTTCAAACACGTTTTAAGATGAATGTGGAGATATTTGTATAAATTATTTTATTACTGGAAAAATATTTTTTGTGTGCTATAATTAAATTTAAGTGTACAGTGCAGAAAGCTTTGTTTTGTTAAGGAGGACGTGGCATGAAGAAAATTTTTGTAACAGGATTGGCGGTTATTGCTTTGGTTGGTATTTCTATACCAGTGATTGCTTCTAGTGCCTTGAAAGGTGATATCCGTGTGGATGGCAGGGTACAGGAAATGGATACGAAGAATACGGAAACAGATGAAGCGGCGGAGTGGGATCAAGTAGATGTACAGCAGCAGGAGGCACAGATAAAGGCGGAGCCTGTGTCTGATGTGGTGCCGGCAGATTTGGCCTGTAGTTATTATATAGACGCAAATGGAGACGGGATCTGCGATCATTGTGCAGGGGGAGGCGCAGATGCGGTTTCTGGTAATGGGATTTGTGATCAATTTATTGATGCAGACGGGAATGGTATTTGTGATCACTGTGTAGGGAATAGTACGAATGCGGCATTCGGAAACGGATCCTGCGGCTATTATGTGGATGATAATGGGGATGGGATTTGTGACCATTGTACAGGGACAGCGGCTTCTGCAGGAAACGGAACATGTGGGTATTATGTGGATGACGATGGAGACGGTGTGTGTGACCACTGTGTAGGGGGATACGGCAATGGTAATAGGCAGCAAGGCCAGGGGGGTCACCATGGAGGCGGTCACCACGGCGGGCGGCACCACTGATAAAAGTATTGGAATTATGTTTTGTTTATATTAGAGCGTGTTTAATAATTGCTTTGTGCCAGTGCTAGAGCGTGTTTGAAAAATGCTTTTCGGCAGATAGTTCCAGACTTCAATTTCTGTCCGGATGGGGTACTAGCCCCCTTGTTCTTAAAATTTTTTGTTCAATGAGCTGAAATATTCCTTTATCTATGAGTATGCCGAGTAATACAATTACCAGCATTACAGTCATTACCTGGTTTATATCTGCCAGATCCCGCCCTACCATGAGTGTATAACCAAGCCCTATTGATGCAGACATTACTTCACCGGACATGAGGGCGCGCCAGGCGAATGACCAGCCCTGTTTTAATCCGGCGATAAATGCAGGCAGGGCGGCAGGGAAAATAACACGGCGGTACAAAGCAAAAGAATCCACTCCCATTGTGCGTGCGGCTTTGATATAGATCGGGGGTATATTCTTTACACAGCTTTCAATCGAAATAGCAATTGAAAACGCTGAACCCATAACTACTACAAAAAGAATAGCGCTCTCTGAGAGCCCAAACCATAGGATTGCAAATGGAACGAAACAGATGCTTGGAAGCGTCTGCATGCCCAAGATTAGAGGTTTTAATTGCTGCCCCAGCCTGGTATGCACGATTAGGGAGCCAAGTATAATCCCTATTATAACTGAAAGTATGAAACCGAGAAGTACGCGTGACA
The DNA here is from genome assembly GCA_009911505.1 of Lachnospiraceae bacterium. Lineage (GTDB taxonomy): Bacteria > Bacillota > Clostridia > Lachnospirales > Lachnospiraceae > Roseburia_B. The sequence continues at coordinate 94,382 of QXXL01000016.1, forward strand.
TGCTGCATAAGATTGCGGCAGTAAGCGTGCCGTTGGCAAATAAAAGAAAGGTGCAGCGTATTACCCCGGCAGGGCTTGGTACGGCGTAAGGCTTCGCCCAGTGCAGCCAGTCGCAGGCAGCGGTGTATAGAAGCTGCCACAGCAGCAGTATAACAGCAAAAAACAGGGCATTTGCGATATATTTTTTTCTGTGCATTTTTATTCCCTCCCAGTTTGATCAAATTCGCCTGCGGCGCTTTTCCATGCAGAAAGCTGTACTTTTGAGAGGATCTGTTTGCGGAGGGCGACAAATTCAGTATCTTCTATGTTGCGTGGGCGGCTTAGGGCAATGGGTACGATTTCTTTAATTCGGCCAGGGTTTTCCGCCATTACGATGACACGGTCGGCAAAATAGACGGCTTCTTCGACGCTGTGTGTCACGTATAAAATAGTCCGGCCGTATTTTTCCCAGATTTCCTCAAGCTTGGCGCGTAAGATGTGGATGGTTTGTTTGTCTAATGCAGAAAATGGTTCGTCCATTAAAAGGAGCTTGCCTTCTAATGCAAGCGCCCGTGCAAGTGCAGTACGCTGGCGCATTCCGCCGGAGATCTGATGGATGTGGTAGTCTTTATAGTGCCAGAGCTGTACCATTCTCAGATATTTTTCCGAAATTTCTTTTTGGCGGGTTTTTGAATATCCCGCGGCCTCTAAGCCGAACATGACGTTTTGCATAACGTTTAGCCAGGGGTAGAGGGCGGGTTCCTGGAACATGACAACACGGTCAGCACCAGGGCCAAGCACGCGCCTGCCATCTAAAATGATTTCGCCGGAAGTGGGTGTATCAAGGCCTGCAACTAAATTTAACAGCGTAGATTTCCCACAGCCAGAGGGGCCTACAATACAGATAAATTCCCCTTTCTCAACATCAAAGGAAATATCCTTTAGGGTTTCCTTATTATTGCCGAATGGCAAAAAGGTATCCTTTAGGGTTTCCTTATTATTGCCGAATGGC
>QXXL01000017.1 GCA_009911505.1 Lachnospiraceae bacterium
CTGCCGAACGGCAAAAAGGTATCCTTTAGGGTTTCCTTATTACTGCCGAACGGCAAGGAGGTATCCTTTAGTACCTCTTTTTTTGTATGGGTAAAATATTTATGGACTGAGTTCAGTGTTAAATACATCGGTTTCCTCCGGTATGGCGCTGTAAAAGCCTTCTTCCTTGCCAATGGCGGCAAAGGAAAGGATGGCTTGGGTATTTAATTCAGTGGTGGCTTCTATACGGGTAAATGCGTTTTGCATTATCATTTCGTCAATGGGCTTTCCAGTGGTATTTTCGATTTCTGTATTCACGATTTGCTGTGCTTCGTTAGGGTTTTGGTTGATAAATGAAGTGGTGCTTTCGTGCATTTCAAGAAATTCTGTTACAAGTTCCGGATGTTCCTGGATAAAATCTGCGCTTGTGACGACAAGTGCAGCGGGGTAATGGCCGTTCCAGAACAGCTCGTCGTAGTCTAGCAGGATTTCGGCGTTTCCATTATTCTCTATTATTGTCCCCCAGGGTTCGGGGACGACAGCTGCATCAATGCTTCCGGCGTCCATTAGGTTTACGATATCAGCATTGGAGCTGGCATTGATAGTGACATCGCCGCCTTTGCCGGTGGGTTTTAGCCCATGCTCTGACAGCAGGGACAGCAGGCATAAATGCTGTGTGTTGGCAATCTGCGGCACAGCGATTTTTTTACCTGAAAGGTCTTTTATAGAAGATATTCCGGCGTTTTTGCGCACTAAAAGCACGGCTCCGGCATTTGTAGCGTTTGAGATGATTTTAACGTCCCCTGAGGATTTGATATTGGCATTTAACGCAGGGACAGGGCCGATGTAGCCGATGTCGATTTCTCCTGCAAATATAGCTTCGATTTCGGAAGGCCCGGCATTAAATGAAGTCCAGGTAACATCACAGGTATCTTCCCATGCTAACTCTAAAGAGCCTTGGTTTTTTAAGACAAGGGCCTGTGTATGGGTAATGTTTGGAAAATAAGCGATGCGCACGTTTGTTTTGCCGCTGCCTGCGGGTTCGTCCTGCGTGCAGGCAGCAAGAGACAGCGACAAAACAGCCGTGGCGGAAAGGGTTAAAGTAAGCCTTGTGATTTTTTTCATAGCGTCTGTTACATCCTCCTGTATGTGATTATGCTTTTGGGATTATGATGCTCCGGCGCCTGGCATGGCAGAACTGCAAAAGCATAATATGTATCCGGCAGTTGCCGCCGGAGGATGAAGGACGCACAGCTTTTGGGCAAGCAGACTAAAATTATTCTAAGTGGCGTTTCTTTTTCCGCCGCTCGTCACAGTATTTGCAGCGGTAGATTTCCTTACTCTTATCGGCCAGGATAAAAATTTGATCCAGCTCTTGTTCAATGGAAGTTATGCACCTGGGGTTTTTACATTTGATCACATTGACAACCTGATCCGGCAGGTGCAGTTCTTTTTTTTCAACTATATTATTGTCTTTGATAATGTTTACAGTTATATTATGATCAATAAATCCCAAAATATCCAAGTCAAGCGTATCAATCGGGCATTCGACCTTGATCATGTCTTTTTTGCCCATTTTATTGCTCCTTGCGTTTTTGATAATGGCAATTTGGCAGTCGAGATGGTCTAATTTTAAGTCTTTGTAAATGGACATGCTCATGCCTGCCTTGATGTGGTCAAGTACAAAGCCTTCCTGGATTCCACTGATATTTAACATATTTCTACCTCCATTCTAACAGGGTGAGAATCAGGGCCATACGCACGTATACGCCGTATTGTGCCTGTTTAAAATATACGGCGCGCGGATCATCGTCTACTTCTACGGCAATTTCATTGACACGCGGCAGTGGATGTAATACGATCATATCTTCTTTGGCATGCGCAAGCTTGTCCTTTGTCAGGATATAGTAATCCTTCATACGCACGTAATCTTCTTCGTTAAAAAAACGTTCTTTTTGTACCCGTGTCATATATAAAATATCCAGCTGGGGCATGGCTTCTTCCAGGCGTTCCAGCTCTTTGTAGGGAATTTTGTTGTTGTTAAGCACATCTTCCCTGATATAGCTTGGGACACGCAGCTCTTCCGGGGAAATCAGGATAAACTGTATGCCTGGGTACCGGATTAACGCATGGATCAGGGAATGGACGGTGCGGCCAAATTTTAAATCTCCGCACAATCCAATTGTAAGGCCATCTAACTTCCCTTTTAAGGAACGGATGGTAAGCAGATCGGTTAAGGTTTGCGTTGGATGTTGGTGGCCGCCGTCTCCGGCGTTGATGACTGGAATGGAAGATTTGGAAGAAGCAACAAGCGCTGCGCCTTCTTTGGGGTGGCGTATCGCACAGATATCTGCATAACAGGAAATAACACGGATGGTATCGGAAACACTCTCACCTTTGGCGGCGGAACTGCTGTCGGCGCTGGCAAAACCTAAAACGGAACCGCCGAGGTTTAGCATCGCAGCCTCAAAACTGAGCCGTGTCCGGGTACTTGGCTCATAAAAGCAGGTTGCAAGCTTCTTGCCTTCGCATGCATGGGCATATTTGGAAGGGTTGTGTTCAATGTCGTTAGCCAGGGTCAGAAGGGAGTCTAACTCTTCTACAGTCAGGTCTAACGGACTCATTAAATGGCGCATAGAAGTCCTCCTTGATATAGATTTTTATTATCATATAACGAAACTGCAGAAAATACAAGAGGGAATGTGGCAGGCCTGGCTACAGTCTGCTTAAATCTGAAAAAAATATAAAATCTCCCAAAATCAATATCACCCAAACATAAATTGTGATAAAATACAAACGTTTAGCACAGTACGATGTGGACATGGAGGTTGCGATGATTAAATACAGTGTAAAAAAGCCGTTTACGGTACTGGTTGCGGTCATCATTGTTCTGGTAATCGGGTTTGTCTGCCTTACGGGCATGAAAACAGATCTTCTGCCAGATATGAGTATGCCGTATATGGTGGTTGTTACGACGTATCCTGGAGCCAGCCCGGAGAAGGTGGAGGAGAGTGTTACAAAGCCGATGGAGAGTGCGCTTGGTACTATTAACGGCGTCAAAGAAGTAACCAGTACCAGTGCGGAAAATTACAGTATGGTAATGCTGGAATTTGAAGAAGATACCAGTATGGATTCTGCAATGGTCAAGGTTTCGTCTGCAACAAACCAGATCAAACCACTGCTGCCTGACACCTGTGGTACGCCTAATATTATGGAAATCAGCATGGATATGATGGCGACTATGTACGCCAGTGTCAGCTATGATGGCAAGGATATTTATGAGTTGTCGGATTTTACGCAAGAAACCGTAATCCCGTATTTTGAGAGGCAGGGGGGCGTGGCCAGTGTTTCGGATATCGGAATGGTGGAAAAGTCCGTTGAGGTACGTTTAAATCAGGAAAAAATTGATAAAATAAATGAAAAAATCCTGCTTTTGACAAACGACAAGCTATCCGACGCCAAAAACGAGCTTTCCGATGCAGAAAGCTCCCTGGCAGAAGCCAGATCAGAGATTAATAAGCGGGAGGAGGATCTTTCAGACCAGCAGGAGACAACGACTACGGAGCTGGCGGATGCCACGCTCGCCCTTAACCAGGCGGTTGCCACAAGGGCTTCCTACGAATCGCAGCTTACCAGTTTAAAAGCCAGCAAATCTGCGTTGGAAGGGGAAAAGAAAGCTTATAAAAAAAATAAGGTTGAGAGTACATATAACAGCTTAAATGAAATGTTTTCACAGATGCAGGCGGCAGCGGCAGCAATGCAGGCGCAGCTTGGGGAATACAGCCCATTAGATGCAGCGCAGATGCCTGTAGATGTCAAGGATGCGATTGATAACCCAAAGAAGCTAAAATATTTTAAAACAGCAGTAGAAACCCTCTCTTCAATGCCAGGCTCCCAGCTGGACGCTTCTATGGTCCAGCAGGCAAAGAGCCTTGACAAAAAGACACTGCAGCAGCTTTATGATGTGGTCAATGTCCGCCTGTCTCAAATTGATACGGAGATTGCCAACCTGGAAATCGAGATAAAGGTGGCAGAGGAAGTGTTAAAACAGGTAGAAACACAGATGGCGTCTATAGACGACGCTTATAAACAGGCGGAAGCCGGAAAAATCACGGCGGCCGCTGGATTTGGCTCGGGAAGCGCGCAGATTGCGGCTGCCAAAACAGCAATGGAAGAAGCAAAGGAAGAGCTGGAAAACGCCAATAAAACGTATCAGGATTCCGTGACGGAAGCGCGGAAAAATGCCAATATAGACCAGATGCTGACATTAGAAGCGCTCTCCGGCATGATTTATGCGCAAAACTTTTCCATGCCTGCGGGCTATATTGATGATGAAAACGACAAGCAGTGGCTGTTAAAGGTTGGAGAAAGCTATACATCGCAGGAAGAGCTTGAGAAGATGGTGCTCTGTGAAATCAAGGATATCGGCGATATCCGCTTGCAGGATGTAGCGGATCTTACAACAATTGACAATACTGGGGAATCCTACGCAAAAGTAGGAGACAGCCCAGGTATTATTCTTTCGGTTTTTAAAGGCAGCACAGCGGGTACGAGCGATGTGTCCAAGGAGTGCATGCAGGCAATAGAGGAGCTAAAAGAGGATTACCCAGATCTAAATATTACCCCCCTTGTAGATCAGGGCCAATATATTTCCGTGTTAATTGAGAGTATTGCATCGAGTATGCTGATAGGCGCGCTGCTGGCTATTTTTATCCTGGCTGTTTTCTTAATGGATATCCGGCCGACGCTTGTCGTCGCATTCAGTATCCCTTTTAGTGTGCTGGTGTCTATTGTTATTATGTATTTTGCAGGGCTTTCTATCAACATGATGTCGCTTTCGGGATTGTCCTTGGCGGTCGGGATGCTTGTAGACAACTCGATTGTAGTCATTGAAAATGTTTACCGTTTACGGTACCGGGGGCTTAATGCGCCGCGTGCTGCCTTCCAAGGGGCAAAACAGGTAGCGGGCGCAATCATTGCATCCACGCTGACTACGATATGTGTCTTTTTCCCGATGGTGTTTACAACGGGCATGGTACGTGATTTGCTGCTTCCCTTTGCGCTTACGATTACATTTGCGCTTACTGCATCCTTGATTGTAGCGCTTACTGCCGTACCGACGATTGGCTCTGCACTTCTGAAGAAAGCAACGCCAAAGCCGCATCATATTTTTGACAGGATACAGGAATGGTATGTTGTTATTTTACGGTTCTGCCTGCGTATTAAGGTAATACCGCTTGGAATATCAGTAGCGCTTTTAATATTTTGTATCGTTACAGTGTTAAGCATGGGGATTGTGCTGATACCAGATATGGGGGGCGATCAGATTTCTGTCACGGTTACTATGCCGGAGGATGACAGCAAGGAAACTGCTTTTGGCAAAGCGGATGAAGTGATGGAAGCTATTTTATCGGTTGAAGGCGTGGGGTATGCCGGAGCTATGGACGGCAGCAGTTCTGCCGGGATGTTTGGCGGCATGGCGGAAGGCTCCGGGGAGGGCTTTGGCAGCTTTTCCATATATGTCCTTCCAAAAGAAGAATTTAACAGTAAAAAACAGGTAGAGGAAATCTGTAAGCAGATCGTTGAAAATACAAAAAAAATGGACTGCGAGGTTGCCGTATCCAATTCCATGATGGGCGAGATGGATCAAATGCTTGGAAGCGGCCTTCAGGTAGATATCTATGGGCAGGATCTGGATCAATTAACGGAAATCAGCGAAGAATTAATGGAAATGTTCCAAAATGTAGAAGGGTTTGCCAATATCAGCAATGGGCAGGAGGAAGCCGACGAAGAAATCCATTTGAATATCGATAAGGATAAATCCATGCGTTTAGGGCTGACCGGGGCACAGATTTACGGGGAAATTTCGGATAGGCTGACTACAGATAAAACGGCTGTTACCATAAAGGCAGACGAAACAGATATGGATGTTGTTATTGTAGATGAAACCGACCTTCTGACCAAAGAAAACTTGATGGATATGGAATTTGAAACGCAAAAACAGGATGAAGACGGCAAAACCGTCACGGAAACACATCGGCTGAGCGAATTTGCCACACTTGATTACGGCACCAGTGTGGCGGGCATCAACCGGGCCAACGGGGAGCGCTATATGAGCGTAACGGCAGAGACACTGGATGGGTATAATACAACGATTTTATCAAGGGAAGTGCAAAAGCTGTTAAATGGATATGATATGCCGGAGGGCTATACTTATGAATTTGGCGGCGAGACGTCTAATACGACGGATATGCTAGAACAGATGGGCAAGCTTTTAATCCTGGGCTTTGTATTAATTTATCTGGTGATGGTGGCACAGTTCCAGAGCCTTTTATCGCCTTTTATCGTAATTTTTACTGTACCTTTGGCTTTTACGGGAGGGCTTTTGGCGATGCTTTTTACAGGGGAGCAGATGTCCTTGATTACACTAATGGGCTTTTTAGTATTGATGGGGACCGTTGTAAATAACGGGATTGTATTTGTAGATTATACCAACCAGCTGCGCGCAGGGGGGATGTCAAGGCACGACGCTTTGGCCGCAACTGGGAAAACACGTATGCGCCCGATTTTAATGACGGCGTTTACAACGATCCTTGCGATGCTTGCCATGATTTTTAGCACGAATACAGCAAGTGAGATGGGCAGGGGCATGGCGGTCGTTGTAGCGGGCGGCCTTTTGTACGCTACATTTATGACGATGTTTATTGTCCCAGTGATGTATGATATTTTATACCGCAAGGAAGTTCATGTGGTGGATATCGGAGACGAATCCATGGACGATGCACCGGATGACGCGGCAGAATTTATGGAACAGATGGATAAGGGGGAATAATACAAAATGAATCGGTTTGAAACGGTTTACAGTGAAAAAAAAGGTATGTTTGATGAAACTCAGATTTGGGTGGATCGGGAAACAGGCGTACAATATTTATGGCACAAATCAGGTTATGGGGGAGGGATTACGCCGCTTTTGGATAAAGATGGGAAGCCAGTGATTGCCATGAGGGCGTCTAAGGATACAAAATAAAAGCTTTTTTCAAACATGCTCTAATAGTTTAGGGGCATATAAAACAGGATTGATGTGCGGCATCAATCCTGTTGAGATTTATTTTACAGAAGCCTTTACGGTTGGCAGGTGGCTTAAGTTGTTTTCGTCCGTACCGTCAGGGATGGATTTTAAATATTCGGTCCCCCTGCGGTGCGCAATGCCAACACCTGCAATTTCCCCGGCTTTTGCAAGGGCAACCCCTTCTTCTTTGTCAACGATCCGGTTATCCGAAAGTTGGTATCCGGTGATTTTTCCGCCCCTTTTTACTAATCCAGTGATTTCTTTTGCATTTTTTTTCGGAGTGGGAATATCGTCCAGGGTATTAACGGCAAATGAAATGCCAGTGTTTTCTGTTACGTCCATAACTGGTCCTCCTTTCATGTAGTTTGTTAAGGCGGGGATTAGTTTATGGAGGTTCGGGTAAAATATGCAAAGCACCAGTTCTTTTTTCTACTGAACTTTTCTGTAAGCGTTTGCAAACATCGTAAGCCTAGATAAAAATGCATAATTTTTCCCCTCAGAAAGCATTTCTTTCGTTGATTTTACTGATTTTCTAAAAACATATTGTAAAATGTAAAATAATAGTTTATATTAATGAATGTGCTTTAGGAGGAAAGGAATCATGAGCAAAAAAAAGATTGTAGTTTCTAATGTTTCAAAGGAGTATGATAACCCGATTGCTGAATTGGTGCAGGTTGCTTGTCAGTTTGACAGTAGAATTATTTTAGAAAGTGAGAACCGCAAAATCAATGCCAAAAGCATTATGGGAATCATGGCCTTTAACCCCTCGAAAGGGATGACTGTGAATATCGTCACAGAAGGTAATGACGAACAGGAAGCATTACAGGCAATGGAAAAGTTTTTAGTATGTGAATAGTAAAGGATTAGGGAGGTCAATGATAATGCAAGAAGGATCAAAGAAAACATCCGGACAAGCAGAGAAGGGCAAAGAAACGACGACAGTAAAGGCAGACAAGACAGCAAAGGTATCTGTTTCAGCAGCAGTAAAAGCAGAGCCGGTAAAGAAAGCGGCAGAGCAGAAGAAGGAAGAACCGGTTAAAAAAGCAGAAGTAAAGAAAGAAGAACCGAAAAAAGAAGCAGCTAAGAAGGAACCTGCTGCAGTAAAGGCACAGGCCGAGAAGGCAGCCAAGAAAGAGAAAAAAGCAGCGAAAGAGCCGGTCGTTCCGGAATTTGTGCTCCAGTTTGATGATAATGGCACACAGCAGGCTGATTTAGCAAATGTCGTAGCAAAGATTAAAGCTGCCTATGTTGCAGAAGGCCATCGTGAATCCTCCATCAAAGCCCTGCGCGTATATTTAAAGCCGCAGGATTGGAAAGCATATTATGTCATTAACAATAAAATCGAAGGGCAGATTGATTTGTTTTAAGGCTAATGATCTGTCACAGAATGAACATAAAAGGTTACGGCCAGGCTTAAAAGCCTGGCCGTAACTATAAATAAAAAGCTGCCGCGGGCAAGGGGCGTATCCCTCCCTGAGACAGCTTTTTATATTGTGGTAAGGGTTTAGGGGCGTGCTTTTTTGTATTTCTCAAGCACTCGCTGAATGCGCTCGTACGGATCCAATAAATCGCTAATAGAAACGTCGTGATTTAATGTGTCGATGATATACGCAATATATTTGCTCATATCACAGTTAATATAATAGGGTTTTGCCAAAAGGGCTTCATCCTGATAGGTCAGGTTTGTTGTAAGGACACGGTAGATGATTCCGTCTTCATATGCTTTGTCAAATTTGTCCAGGCCATTTGTAAACAAACCGAAGGTGGAAATGGCAAAAATCCGCCCCGCTTTGCGTTTCTTTAATTCAGTAGCAACATCAATCATGCTGTCACCGGAAGAAATCATGTCGTCGATGATAAGTACATCCTTCCCTTCCACAGAAGAGCCTAAGAATTCATGCGCTACAATCGGGTTGCGGCCGTCTACCAGCTTGCTGTAATCACGGCGTTTATAGAACATGCCCATATCAAGCCCCAGCACGTTAGCAAGGTAGATAGCACGGTTAGTGCCCCCTTCATCCGGGCTGATAACCATCATATGATCGCTGTCAATGGTCAGATCTTTTACGTTGTTGAGCAGGCCCTTGATAAACTGGTAAGCAGGCTGTACAGTATCAAACCCCTTTAAGGGGATTGCGTTCTGCACTTTCGGGTCATGCGCATCGAAGGTAATGATATTGTCTACCCCCATATTGATTAGATCCTGAAGGGCTAAGGCGCAGTCTAAGGATTCTCTGGAAGTACGCTTGTGCTGCCGGCTTTCGTATAAAAATGGTATAATTACTGTGATACGCCGGGCTTTGCCGCCGACTGCGGCAATAATGCGCTTTAAGTCGGCAAAATGGTCGTCCGGGGACATGAGGTTTTCGTGTCCGCACAGCTTGTAGCGTAAATGATGGTTGGTCACGTCGACCATCAGGTAAAGGTCATATCCGCGCACCGAATCCCGGATTACGCCTTTTGCTTCGCCGCTTCCAAAACGCGGGCAGTCGGCGTCCAAAATGTAGGTATCCCGTTTATAACGGTTAAACGTAATCGTATCGGCATGCCCGTGTTCACGCTTTGCCCGCCATTTGACCAAGTACTTGTCCACCCGTTCCCCCATATCTTTGATGCTTTCAAGCGGAATTAGCCCAAGGGTGCCGTTGGGGATAGTCTGTAGTAGTTTTTCATCGTTTGCCATATAAATCCTCCCTGAAAATATAACTTTGGTTTTTATTGATCAATAGATGATATCTAATGGATCCTGTTTTTAGTGGAGCTTTTTTTGGATGCGGATGTCATCGCCAAATAGCTTGAGTATGATGTAATGGCTGGAAATCCTGGAAAAAATACGTTCGGAATACGTTTCTGCGACTTGCCCTAGAGGCAGGTTAGTAGAAATAATCGTAGACTTCTTACGGAGTATCCGTTCGTTTAAACATAAAAACAACTGTGATGTAGTAAAAGAATTGAGCATTTCCGTGCCCAGATCGTCAATAATCAGAAGGTCGCATTCAAAAATATTTTGATGGGCCGCAATAATATCTTCATCTGAAGTCTTGTGGAATGTGTTTTTCTCAAAGATCTCAAATAGCTGGAACGCCGTAAAGTAAATAACGGAATGCCCGGTATCTAACAGTTCCTTTGCAACGCAGTTGGAAAGGAATGTTTTGCCGACTCCCGTATCCCCATAAAAAAAGAGGTTGGAAAACGAAAGGTCGAACGAGTCGATAAAACGCCTGCATTCCTTTACGGCATTTTGCATGGTATCAAAAGAAGACAGCCCGGTTGTGGGGTTGTGGTCAGTTTTCGAGTAGTAGTCATAAGAAAAATGTTCAAAATTCTCTTCCTGTAAAATCCCACGGATATTCGACTGGGTATAGACTAAGTCAATAGCGCGCTGCGTAAAGCAGTGGCAGCGTTCATTGCCAATATAACCGGTATCCTTGCAGTCCTTGCACTGGTAGGTAGGGTCTAAATATTTTTGTGAATAGCCCAGCTCCCGCAGGATATCGTTGTGCTGGCGTTTGTACTCGTCTAACATCTCACGCAGCTCTGCAAGTGCAGAAACGTCGCCGTTTAGTAATTTCTTGGCTTGGAAAAGGGAGCAGGAAGCGATAGCATCGTCAATCGCCTTTAAACGGGTGTCCTTGCTGTATACCTCTTTGATACGGGCTTCCATTTCATGCTGGTTGCGGATTTGCGTGGCATGGTATTCACGTATGATTTCATCGTATTGCGTATTGCTTAATGGCATAGCGGTTCTCCCTGTATGTTTAGTGCGTTGTGTTTAAAAGCTGCTTTTCTAACTGATCGTAATTGTAGGTCCGTTGCGGGAAATTGTTAAAACGGTTGGAGGCAGGGCGTCCTGTACTTTCTCTGGATTTGGAGGCAGAACGTGATTTTTGGTGCGCTGCGTCTAACCTGGCAATGTCGTTTACGGTGTGTACTCCATTTTTGTACCAGTTGGTCAGTATGGTGTCAGCATATTCAAAGCTGGGTTTGCCCGTGGCTGAAATGGTGCGCCGGCAGGCTTCTTTGATTAGATCTATAGACAGGGCATAGGAGCCTGTCCATTTGCGGATAACTGACAGCTCGGAAGCAATCAGGTTGCGCCCGCTAATGCCAAATGCCTTCATGACGGCATAGGTGTCCTTATGGTGTAAGCTGTGCTCCTTCTTGGCTTCCGCGACGGAATGGATGCCTAAGTCGGCCCAGGAGAATGCGATTTTCTCCATATACCTAAGGCTTTTGTGGCCGTTGCTGATACACGTTTCAATCAGGTATTCAATCAAATCCGTAGAAAAACAAAGCCCGTCATACCAGTACAGGATTGTCTGGATGTCAGTTGCGTTTAGGGTCCTGCCCAGGTAGTTTTCCGTAATAAACAATACTTCCTGTACAGCCTCTTCTTTTCGGAACGCATCCAGCTGTTCTCTGGTATATTCTATCGCCTTTTTATCTTGTGTATGGGAAGAGGGGGCATAAGGCTCCGTACCGGAAGCCTCCTTTGCAGGGGCATCGGCCGGGATCGTAAGCGATATGCTGGAAACCTCATGGCTTTCGTTGTAATGGAGGTTTAAAAGCTGCATTTTCTCCCAGTAAGCCAATGCACGCATAATGTCTTTTTCTGTATGCTCAAAAATATCTGCAAGCTCAGAAATGGTACAGCCTTGCCGGTTTAAGTTCATACAGCGTAAAAGATAAAGGTAAATCTTTACGAATTCCCCGTTGGCATTTGTCATATACTTGTCTATGAAGATATTCGGGATGCTGGTAGAAGTAAGTAAACCGTTTCCGGTTAAGGTAATATTAGCCATTGCTTTGTCCTCTTTCCGTATTTGTACTGATTCTGTCCCCAAATTATAGCATGGCTTTTCGGGTTTGAAAAGGGTTAATTTTGCCTAAAGTCCAGTAAAATCAATGCTTCCGTGGAATGTGGATAATGTGGATAAAAAGGGTGGGAAACCAAAATGCTGCGTAAATCCGGTCAATAGGCGTCTGCGGGCGGAAAGAAAAAATCCACATTGTAAATGTGTATAAAATACCATTTGGAATGTGGATAATGTGGATAACTTAGTGCATAAGTAGTTCCTCACCGATTTTCACAACGTCTCCGGCCCCCATAGTTATCAACAGGTCACCGTGTATACATTTTTTTTTCAAAAAAGCCTCAATTTCGGAAAAAGATGGGAAATAATAGGACTCTCTGCCAAGATCTTCCAAGCCTTTTTGCAGTGCCAGGGAGCTCATGCCAAGCGTATCCGTTTCCCGCGCGGGATAAATATCGGCGAATACAATTATGTCTGCGGCGGCAAGCGCTTTAATAAATTCCTGGAAAAAAGCTTTTGTCCGCGAATATGTGTGCGGCTGGAAGACACAGATTAGCCGCTTGTGCGGAAGTTTTCTGGCGGCGTTTAACGTAGCGGTAATCTCGGTCGGGTGGTGGGCGTAATCGTCAATGACCATGACGCCGTCTGCAAAAGCGCCCTTAAGCTCAAACCTCCGCCCTGTCCCCTCAAATGCCAAAAGCCCTTTACGGATGGCATCTGCCGGGACGCCAAGGGACGCGGCTGCGGCAATAGCGGCTAAGGCGTTTGATACATTGTGCATACCGGGTACCATTAAAGTGACATCCGTTAAAGGCCTTCCCAGGCACATTGCAGTAAACGACGCGCAGCCTTTTCTGTCAAATGTAAGCTGTGCCGGGTAGCAGCCGAATCTATCGGATGGGCCGAACGTGATGGTGGAAACCGGAAGCCCTTTGATAAGTAGTTCATATTCCGGAATTTCACCGTTTACGATCAGGGTGCCGCCAGGGAGCGTGTTTTCGGCAAACAGCCGGAACGAATGGCGGATATCTTCAAGATCCTTAAAAAAGTCCATATGGTCTTCTTCTATATTGAGGAGAATGCTATATTTGGGATGGAATTGTAAAAAGCTGTTGGTGTATTCGCAGGCTTCTGTTAAGAACACGCCGGAATGGCCTACACGGATGTTGCCGTTAATGGCTTTTAACATCCCGCCGACGGAAACTGTAGGGTCGGCCTTTGCTGCCAACAGGATGTGGGCGAGCATGGAAGTGGTAGTCGTCTTGCCGTGCGTCCCGGCAACGGCAATGGAATCCGGGTAATTGTCCATCATCTGCCCTAACAGCCCGGCACGTGAGAGCAGGGGGATGCCGGCAGCTTTGGCGGCGGCATATTCCGGGTTGTCTTTTTGGATTGCGGCAGTATATACTACTGCGTCTATGTCCGGAGTAATGTTGCCGGCGGACTGCGGGCAGGAAATGACAGCTCCGCCTGCCATAAGGCGGTCTGTAAGCATGGTCATTTCCCGGTCGGAGCCTGATACGGTAAAGCCTTCTTCTAAAAGGATTTCGGCAAGCCCGCTCATACTGATGCCCCCGATCCCGATAAAGTGGATGTGGATTGGTTTTTTGAAATCAATTTGATACATAATAGTTACCTGCCCATTCTTGTTTTTTTTGAAAAATATCTGGTAATATTATAACAGGCAATTGCTGTTTTGCAAATTAGAAGCAGTATATTTTTACTTAGATCACTAAAAAAATAAAAAATAGGGTTCCTGTTTTACGTTTTTACCATAATAGTGACTGAATAATAGCAGTAATTAGAGGTTTTTTTTCGTGAAAAACTACAAAAAATTACAAATACTGCCGATCTTCTTGTGAAAACTGTTGTACAATAATTTATAAGTATGGTATAATTTTTCTATCACATATACAAATTTGACGAGAGGTGAGTGATATGATTCGTAAAGAGATGATAGCAATGCTATTAGCAGGAGGACAGGGAAGCAGGCTTGGGGTATTGACAGCTAATGTAGCAAAGCCCGCAGTGGCTTTTGGCGGCAAGTACCGCATCATTGATTTCCCGCTGAGCAACTGTATTAATTCAGGTGTTGATACGGTTGGCGTTTTGACACAGTATCAGCCGTTGAGGTTAAATTCCCATATTGGGATTGGTATCCCGTGGGATTTAGACCGCAACCACGGTGGTGTAACCGTTTTATCACCATATGAAAAGAGCGCCGGCAGTGAATGGTACAGTGGCACGGCAAATGCCATTTACCAGAACTTAAGCTATATTGACAGCTACAATCCGGAATATGTACTGATCCTGTCTGGGGATCACATCTATAAAATGGACTATGAAGTGATGCTGGATTTCCATAAGGAGAACAATGCGGACGTTACGATTGCGGCAATGCCCGTACCAATAGAAGAAGCCAGCCGTTTTGGTATCGTAATTACAGACGAGAATAAAAAGATTTTAGAGTTTGAGGAGAAGCCGGAGCATCCGAGGAGCAATTTAGCTTCCATGGGTATTTATATATTTACCTGGAAGGTGCTAAGGGAAGCGCTTATCGCTATGAAAGATCAGAGCAACTGCGACTTTGGCAAGCATATCATTCCATACTGCCACAAGGGGGGCAGGCCGTTGTACGCATATGAGTACAACGGATATTGGAAAGATGTCGGCACCTTAGGTTCATACTGGGAAGCCAATATGGAATTGGTTGACCTGATTCCGGAATTTAATTTATACGAAGAATACTGGAAGATATATACCAGGACAGACAATGTTGAGCCGCAGTATGTATCCGCGGATTCAGTGATCGAAAAGAGCATCATTGGGGAAGGCACGGAGATCTATGGCGAGGTGCACAATTCTGTCATCGGTGCAGGTGTCGTTATCGGTGCAGGCACGGTAGTAAAAGACTCCATCATTATGCGGGACACACATATTGGGAAGGGCTGTACCATTGACAAGGCAATCATTGCTGAAGAGTGCGAAATTGGCGACGAGGTGGAAATGGGCATCGGGGATGAAGCGCCAAGCAAATTAAATGAATCGGTATATGCATTTGGCCTTGTCACTATCGGGGAAAATTCCTATATACCGTCCAAAGTTAAAATTGGAAAAAACACGGCAATTGCCGGCACGACGGCAAATGAAGATTATCCGGACGGCATGCTTGCCGGAGGAGAATATATTATTAAGGCAGGTGAAAGCAAATGAAGGCATTAGGGATTATTCTGGCAGGTGGTAACAGTAACCGTATGCAGGAGCTGACAAACCGCAGGGCCGTTTCGGCTATGCCGGTCGGGGGCAGCTACCGCTGTATCGATTTTGCATTGAGCAATATGAGCAATTCCCGCATCCATACGGTTGCGGTTTTAACCCAATATAACGCAAGATCCTTAAATGAGCATTTAAGCTCATCTAAATGGTGGGATTTTGGCAGGAAGCAGGGCGGGCTTTATACATTTACCCCAACAGTAACCGCATCCAACAACTGGTGGTACCGCGGGACGGCAGACGCAATGTACCAGAACATTGACTTTTTAAAACGCCGCCACGAGCCGTATGTCATCATTTCAAGCGGGGACTGCGTATACAAAGTAGATTTTAATGAATTATTGGATTACCATATTGAGAAAAAGGCAGATATTACTATTGTGTGCAAGGATCTTCCGGCGGGCACAGATGTAAGCCGTTATGGCGTTGTGCGCATGAACGAAGAGGCCAGGATTGTAGAATTTGAAGAAAAGCCGATGATGGCAAGCTCCAATACGGTTTCTACCGGGATTTATATTATCAGGAGGCGCCAGTTAATTGAAATGCTAGAGCGCTGTGCTGAGGAAGAGCGTTATGATTTCGTATCAGATATTTTAATCCGCTACAAGAACTTAAAACGGATTTATGGCTATAAGCTCAAAACCTACTGGAATAATATTGCATCTATTGATTCGTACTATGCAACCAACATGGATTTCTTAAAGCCGGAGGTGCGTAAATTCTTCTTCCGCGACGAACCAAAGATTGCTACGAAGGTAGACGACCTTCCGCCGGCCAAGTACAATACAGGCTCCGACGTGCGCAATAGTTTAGTGGCAAGCGGCTGTATCGTTAACAGCAAGGTGGAAAATTCCATTTTGTTTAAAAAAGCGTTTGTCGGCAAAAATTGTGTAATTAAAAATTCCATCATATTAAACGATGTCTATATCGGGGACAATACACATATTGAGAACTGCATTGTAGAAAGCCGCAATACACTGCGCGCGAATACCTATTATTGCGGGGACAATGGCATTAAAGTGGTTTGTGAAGAGAATGCCCGGTATGTGATGTAAAGGAGAAAGGCATAAGCTATCTTTTCAAGAAAGGGGGGAGAGATTATGCAGATTACGGACATAAGAATCCGGAGGGTTGAAAAAGAGGGTAAGATGAAAGCTGTTGTGTCCATTACCATCGATGAGGAGTTTGTGGTGCATGATATTAAGGTGATAGAGGGTGAGAAGGGGTTGTTTATCGCAATGCCGAGCCGCCGAGCCGCAGACGGCGAGTACCGGGATATAGCGCATCCGATTAATTCAGGTACGAGGGACAGGATACAGAGTTTGATTATTGATAAGTATCGGGCGGATATATTGCCTGAGAGGTGATTTTTATAACTGAAATCCCTGCTTTGCCTGGTGGGAACCAGACAGGGCGGGGATTTTTGTGGTATGGAAAACACTCCAAAATCCAATTGTATTTATCTTGATATGGTGATACAATAAAAAAGATTATGTGAGGTTGCCATAGAAAGGACGGTAATGGAAATATGTGTATGGCGGTGGGAGATTTGGCTGCAGATGGACAGTACGGAGGGGCTGCAAAGAGGTTAGATGAACGGACAAGGCGTATTGTGGTGAATATGGTCAAGCAGGGGATATCAGACGAAGATATCTGTATGATGGCGGAATGCAGCCAGGAAGTTATTGATGCTGTACGGAATATGCAATAACTGCAAACGTCGGGAGGTGTTGCCATGGGGTTTTTGCAGGTAATGTGGAAAAAGAAGGATATGGAAGCGTTAGGGGGAGGGATTATGTATATTATTGCGGGACTTGGAAATCCTGACAAAAAGTATGTAAATACCCGCCACAATATTGGATTTGATGTCATCGATGCGTTGGCGGAAAAATATAATATCAATATGAATATCAGAAAACACAAAGCTATTTGCGGAAGCGGGATGGTGGAAGGCGTTAAGGCGCTTTTGGTGAAGCCGCAGACGTATATGAATCTAAGCGGGGAGAGTATCGCAGAGATTTTGGCATTTTATAAGCTTTCTGCGGAGGGGCATCTGTTGGTAGTATACGACGACGTAAGCCTTGCCCCCGGCAATATCCGGATCCGTAAAAAAGGGAGCGCAGGAGGGCACAATGGAATCAAAAATATTATTACAAAGACAGGGACAGATACGTTTGCCAGGATTAGGGTAGGCGTGGGGGAAAAACCTGCTGGATGGGATCTGGCTGACTATGTGCTGGGCCATTTTTCACAGGGGGAGCGCAGATTGGTTGACGAGGCAGCTGCCAACGCAATAACGGCGGCCGGATATGTGGTAAATGGCGAAACGGATCGTGCCATGAACGAATTTAACAGGAAGAAACAGGAGTAGTATGAGAGCATTTTTAGAGCCGCTGCGTTCGCTGGAAGAGATGGAAAAGCTAAGGGCGCAGCTTCGGAAAGAACCTGGGATCCGGATGGTGTCCGGATGTATAGATCCACAAAAACCGCATCTGATGTATGGGCTGGGCAATGATTTTAAGTATAAAGTCATTGTCACTTTTAATGAGCAGAAAGCACGGGAGCTCTGTGAAGAATATCGGTTTTTTGAGCCAGGCGCGGTGTATTATCCAGCAAAGGATATTTTGTTTTACCAGTCAGATCTGCGGGGCAATGTATTGACAAGAGAGCGGATTTTGGCGTTAAAGACCCTTGCAGAGGGCAATGCGGTGACAATCGTTACAACATATGATGCGCTTATGAACCGGCTTCAGAAGCCGGACAGGTTTTTGAAGGCAGTTAAAACCTGGCGTGCCGGGGACGCGGTAGATTTGCAAAAGCTGAAAAAGGAGCTGGTAAAAATCGGTTATGAGCCATCATACCAGGTAGAGTCCGCGGGGCAGTTTGCGGTGCGTGGAGGGATTGTAGACATTTTTCCCCTGACAGAAGAAAACCCGTACCGGATGGAGCTGTGGGGCGACGAAATTGATTCATTGCGCAGCTTTGACGTGGAGAGCCAGCGTTCCATTGAAAACCTGGAAAGCATTGAGGTTTATCCGGCACAGGAGATGATTTTATCCCGGCAGCAAAAGGAGGCTGGGTTAAAATGGATACAGGAGGATGCGGATAAGCTGTATGCGTGTTACCGTAAGGATATGAAAACAGAAGAAGCGGCGCGTATCAGGCAGGCGGTAAACGAGCTTGCGGAGGCGCTTAGGGAGCAGGCGTGCGTGGATGGGCTGGATGCGTATTTGACGTATTTTGAGAAGGATACAGTATCCCTTCTGGATTATTTTCCGGAGGAAGAAACTTTGGTTTTTTTGGACGAGGCAGCCAGGTGTGCAGAGCGTGGCCGCATGACGGAGCAGGAGTTTTCTGAAAGCATGAAGCAGCGCCTGGAAAAAGGGTATATTCTGCCCGGGCAGATGCAGGCGCTTTATTCCGGCAGTGAGACGGCGGCGAAGCTTGAGGCCAGGCGCTGCGTGGCGCTTGGGGCGCTGGATGTAGGGGCTAGGGATTTTTCTGTTATGGCCCATTTCGGGGTGGAGGCGCGCAGCATCGGTGCATATAACAACAGCTTTGAGCTTCTGATTAAGGATTTAAAGCTTTATAAAAGGAAAGGCTATGCTGTAATCCTGTTGTCGGGCTCAAGGACCCGCGCGAAGCGGCTGGCAGAGGATTTGCTGGCGGAGGGGCTTAATTGCTTTTATACGGAAGACTATGGCCATGTGGCAAAGCCTGAGGAAGTGATGGTCCTTTATGGCAAGGCGCGCAAAGGGTATGAATACCCGCTGCTGTTATTTGCGGTGATTTCGGAAAGCGATATTTTCGGATCAGAAATTAAGAAAAAAAAGAAAAAGAAAAAAGCTTATGAAGGGGAAAAAATTGCAAGCTTTGCGGAGCTTTCTATTGGGGATTATGTGGTACACGAAAACCATGGGCTTGGGATTTACCGCGGCATCGAAAAGATAGAAGTTGATAAGGCTGTTAAGGATTATATTAAAATCGAATATGACAAGGGCAGCAGCCTTTATATTCTGGCGACACAGCTTGATGTGATTCAAAAATATGCCAGTGCAGATGCGAAAAGGCCGAAGCTGAATAAATTAGGCGGGCAGGAATGGCATAAGACTAAGAGCCGGGTTCAGGGAGCAGTAAAGCAAATTGCATCGGAGCTTGTGGACTTGTATGCCAAACGGCAGAAAAACGAAGGGTTTGCGTACGGGGCGGATACAGTCTGGCAGCGCGAATTTGAGGAAATGTTCCCATTTGAAGAAACTGAGGATCAGGAGGCGGCTATTGAGGCTACGAAGCGGGACATGGAGAGCAGAAAAATTATGGACCGCCTCATATGTGGGGATGTTGGCTACGGTAAGACAGAAATTGCAATACGGGCAGCGTTTAAAGCGGTGCAGGAGGGCAAGCAGGTCGTTTATCTAGTCCCTACGACAATACTGGCCCAGCAGCATTACAATACCTTTTCCCAGCGGATGAAGGATTTCCCTGTCGTGGTGGATTTGCTCTGCCGTTTTAAAAGCAGCGCAGAGCAGAAAAAAACAGTGGAGAACTTAAAACGGGGTATGGCAGATATTGTTATTGGCACGCATCGGGTGCTGTCAAAAGATGTGGAATTTAAGGATCTGGGGCTTTTAATCATAGATGAGGAGCAGCGGTTCGGCGTTACGCATAAGGAGAAAATCAAGCAGCTGAAAACAGATGTGGATGTGCTGACATTAACGGCGACACCAATCCCAAGGACACTGCATATGAGTTTAATCGGCATCCGGGATATGAGCGTGCTCGAAGAACCGCCGTTAGACCGGCTGCCAATTCAGACATATGTGATGGAATATGATGAAGAGATGGTGCGGGAAGCCATTGCCAGGGAACTTGCAAGGGGCGGGCAGGTATATTATGTGTTTAACAGAGTAAACCAGATTGCAGACGTGACAGCAAAGATAGCGTCGCTTGTGCCGCAGGCGGCAGTGGAATTTGCGCACGGGCAGATGAAGGAGAGGGAGCTTGAAAACATAATGTACCGTTTTATCAACGGTGAAATTGATGTGTTAGTGTCTACAACTATTATCGAAACTGGGTTGGATATTTCAAATGTCAATACAATGATTATCCAGGACGCGGACACTATGGGCCTTTCCCAGCTTTACCAGCTGCGCGGCAGGGTGGGCAGGTCGAGCCGTACGGCATATGCGTTTCTTTTGTACCGCCGCAATAAGATGTTAAAGGAGGTGGCCGAAAAACGCCTTGCGGCAATCCGGGAGTATACGGAGCTTGGCAGTGGGTTTAAGATTGCCATGCGGGATCTGGAAATCCGCGGTGCTGGCAACCTCCTTGGCGCAGAACAGCACGGGCATATGCAGGCCGTGGGGTATGACCTTTACTGTAAGCTGTTGAATGAGGCAGTTAAGCAGGCAAAGGGAATAGAAACAGGGGAGCGCTTTGAGACGGCGGTTGACGTGGATATAGACGCATTTATCCCATCTACCTATGTGCCCAATGAGGCGCAGAAGCTGGATTTGTATAAGCGGATTGCAGGGATAGAAAACAGGGAGGAGAAGGAGCTGATTTTAGAGGAATTTATCGACAGGTTTGGGGATCCCCCAAAGCCAGTGGAGAATCTTTTAATGCTGGCAGAATATAAGGCATGGGCGCACCGGTGTTATTTTACAGAGGTGTCACAGAAGGGGGATGAAGTATGCTTTGCGCTGTTTGAGCGGGCCAAATTAGATCCGGCGAAGATACCGGAATTTGTTGCAGGGTTTGGGGGGAAGGTAAGGTTTTATGCGGATCGTAAAGCACCGTGTTTTATTTATTTTTTAAAGCTCAATTCCAGGCAGCGGGAGAGTGCTGCAAATGCAATTGAGCAGGTGCTTAAAGCGGCGGGACAGATGGTTTTGCCCGGATAATATTATAAGTATAATATGGCGCAAAATCAGGATAATATAAAGAGGGAGCCGGTGCTTGGCACCGGCTTTTCATATGAAAAAGATTTTATTAAAAGTGAAGCAACTCACTAGTTACCAAGTGGAGAAATCTGTCTGTTGGCTTCCCTTGATTTGTATGATTAGTATAATAAGCATTTATGAAGCCAATATTTACATAATATGAGAAGTCTATGATGAAATTGTAAACATTCTGTAAACACAAAAAATAGGATTTCTTAAAGATAGTTAGATTTATTGCATCCGTCCCCAAAAACAGCTATAATGGAAAGAGTTGCCGACAGGATGGAATTGGAGGAGAACCAGATGTATGACAGTATTATAATAGGCTCGGGCGCTGCAGGCAGTACCGTAGCGCGCAAGCTGGCGGAAAGCGGTAAGAAAACGTTAGTTCTGGAAAAGAGGCCGCATATCGGCGGCAACTGCTATGACAGGCTGGATGCGTACGGAATCGTAATCCACGAATATGGGCCGCATATTTTCCATACTAATGAAGAAGAGGTATTCCGGTTTTTATCGGAATTTACCGAATGGCATCTGTTCGGGCACGAGGTGGTTGCAGACGTGTATGGTACGCAGCTTGTAGTACCGTTTAACTTAAATACGCTCCATAAGGTATATGGGAAGGGAAAAGCAGACAGGTTAGAAAAGCTGCTGGTAGAAGAGTATGGCGCAGGCAGCCGCGTTACAATTATGGAGCTTAAGAAAAATGAGAACCCGGAAATTAAAGCAATTGCAGACTATGTATATGAAAATATTTTTTTGCATTATACTATGAAACAGTGGGGGCAGACGCCGGAAGAAATAGATCCGGAAGTGACCGGGCGCGTCCCAGTGCTGCTGTCGTATGATAACCGCTATTTTCAGGATAAATACCAGGGGATGCCAAAAGGCGGCTATACGGCTATGTTTGAAAAAATGCTGTCCCACCCGGATATTACGGTGCGTACTTCTACAGACTGCAAAAGCTGTATATCGTTTACTGGCGATCAGGTGCTGTTTGAAGGGGAAGGGTTTACTGGAGATGTGGTATATACGGGAGCGTTAGACGAGCTGTTTGACTGTGAATATGGGCGTTTGCCGTACCGATCGCTGGATTTTCAGTTTGAGCACCTTACACAGGACAGCTTTCAGGGCAGGAGCGTCGTCAATTATACCGTCAGCGAGGATTTTACGCGGATTACAGAATTTAAATACCTGACTGGGCAGCAAGATGCGCGCGGTACAACTATCGTAAGGGAATACCCGTTCGCCTATACGGGTGCAGAAGGCGAAATCCCCTATTACGCGATCTTAAATGATGATAACCGGGCGCTGTACCAAAGGTATAAAGACAAGCTTGCCCCTTTCAAAAATGTATATTTGCTGGGAAGGCTTGCAGAATATAAATATTACAATATAGACGCAATTGTAAAAGAAGCCCTTCGGCTTGCGGGTACGATAAGGAGATAAAAGATGAAATTATTGTCAATAGCAATTCCCTGCTACAATTCGCAGGATTATATGGAAAACTGCATCAAATCCCTTCTCCCAGGCGGGGAAGATGTGGAAATTCTAATAATAGACGATGGCTCAAAAGACATGACGCCGGAAATTGCCGATGCCTATGAAAAGAAATACCCAGGTATTGTGCGCGCCATCCACCAGGAAAATGGCGGGCACGGGGCTGCCGTCAATGCCGGGTTAAAGTGTGCAAATGGCTTGTATTTTAAAGTTGTAGACAGCGACGACTGGGTAGATTTGGAAAGCTACCAGGTCATTCTTGCAAAGCTAAGGGAGCTTGCAGGCGGCCGGGAAATGCTGGATATGATGATCAGCAATTTTGTGTATGAAAAGGAAGGGGCAAAGCACAAACGGGTTATGCGTTATGCTTCTGTGCTGCCGCAGGGCCGTGTGTTTGAATGGGAAGAGGTAAAGAGGTTCCGCAAGGGCCAGTATATCCTTATGCATTCTGTGATTTACCGGACACAGCTTCTTAAGGATTGCGGGCTAGAGCTGCCGCGCCATACATTTTATGTAGATAACCTGTTCGTGTACCAGCCGCTGCCCCATGTAAAATATATGTATTATCTAGATGTGGATTTTTACCGGTATTTTATAGGCAGGGACGACCAGTCGGTTAATGAAAAGGTTATGATAGGAAGGATTGACCAGCAGATTAAGGTAAATAAAATCATGGTGGATTCGTATACTCTTTGGAAAATCCAAAACCGTAAGCTGCGGCATTATATGTTTAATTATTTGGAGATTATTACGGTAATATCTACGGTCATGCTGATACGTTCTGGTACAGCCGAAAATCTGGAGAAAAAACGGGAGCTGTGGCGTTATATCAAGCAGCAGGATATCCGGCTGTTCCACAGGCTTAGGTCAGGGATTATGGGCAATACGATGAATCTGCCAGGCAGGAGCGGCCGTAAGATTTCGATTGCAGCTTATAAGATTTCACAGAAAGTTGTCGGGTTTAATTAGAGGATGGCGGAAACGCTTTATAGGGCGCCTGAAAGCTTCAGGTGCCCTTTGTTTAAAATAATTGCGTAAGTATTTTTAAGACCCCATTATTATCATTGCTGTCAGCTATATGTTTTGCTATCTTTTTCAGATCTGGATGCCCATTTGCCATACAATAGCTTTCTTCACAGCTTTTTAACAGCTCCACATCATTTAAGTAATCCCCAAATGCCATGCATTCTGCGCGGTCAATGCCGTATTTTTGCTGGATTGCAGTAATAGCGGCGCCTTTATTAACGGATTGGTTTGCAATGTCAATCCAGCAGCCCCCAGACAGCACAGCTGTTAAATGTGGTTGTATATCTGCAAAATGCGGCATAGCGAGTTCTGCCCTGTTATGCTCTACATAAACAGCGATTTTGATGATATTGTCCTGTAGGGCAGCTTCATAGAGGTTTTTGGCCAGCTGCAGGTGGTCGTAATATATGCTGGCCTCTCGATAGATATGCTCTTTTGACGGGTTCATATAGGCAGATTTAGCGCCGCACACGATAGGGGTCAGGTGTTTTAGCGGGCAAATCAGATCCAGGCAGGCGCAGACGTCTTCTTTTTGCATTTCGTCCAGGTACAGGATGTCCCCTTTCTCAAATACAATGCCTCCATTTTCGGCAGCGAAGATAAGCTGGCTGCTGATCTGGGCAAAATCCTTGGCCAGGGTGAAGTACTGGCGTCCGCTGGCGATTACGGTTTTGATACAGGGATGTGCCTTAACCCAGCCTGTAAAACCGGGCGGCAGCTTTTTATTAGAATCTAAAAGCGTTCCATCCATGTCTAGGGCAATTAGTTTGATTGGCATGTGTGATACTCCTTTCCAGATGATGTTATGTGGGATTATAGCATGTGGGGATGAAAAAAACAATTGGCGGATTTAAGCGTAATTAAATTATTTAAAAAAACATATTGACAAATCCTTCCATGTGTCATATACTTTGCCTGTCAAATAGTTTGATAGTCAAAGTATTTGACAAGCAAAACAATCAAAAGGAGATAGCCATGTTAGAAAAAGTAAAAGAAATTATAGCAGAGCAGTTAAATATCAGCGAAAGTGAAATCAGCGCAGAGAGTAATTTTAAAGATGACCTGGGCGCAGATTCTTTGGATTTATTTGAACTTGTAATGAGCCTGGAAGAGGAATACGGCATTGAAATCCCGTCTGAGGATCTGGAAAAAATTGCAACTGTAAGCGACGTAATAGAGTACTTAAACGCAAAAGGTGTGGAAAATTAAGATGAAAACCGAGATTACAAAACTGCTTGGGATAACATACCCCATTCTGCAGGGCGGGATGGCATGGGTTGCAGAATATCATTTAGCCGCCGCAGTATCGGAGGCGGGCGGCTTTGGGATTATCGGCGCGGCAAGCGCGCCGCCGGAGGCCGTACGGGAGCAGATCCGTAAAGTAAAAGAACGGACAGACCGCCCGTTTGGCGTCAATGTCATGTTAATGAACCCCAACGCCCCCGAAGTGGCCAGGGTCGTAGTGGAAGAAGGCGTAACGGCAGTCACTACAGGGGCAGGAAACCCTGCAGCCTATATTGGGATGTGGAAAGAGGCAGGGATTAAGGTTATCCCCGTTGTGGCAAGCGTGGCTATGGCGCGGATGATGGAAAAGGCAGGCGCAGACGCCGTCGTAGCGGAAGGTGCAGAATCCGGCGGGCACATCGGCGCCGCAACCACTATGACCTTAGTCCCGCAGGTTGCAGACGCAGTAAATATCCCGGTCATTGCAGCCGGGGGTATTGGAGACGGCAGGGGCTTTGCGGCGGCTATGATGCTTGGCGCATCAGGAGTGCAGATGGGTACGCGTTTTATTGTGGCAAACGAATCTATCGTACATGCAAATTATAAAGAGCGCGTGATTAAAGCGAAGGATATTGATTCTGAAGTAACCGGCAGGAGCACCGGGCATCCCATCCGCGTTTTGCGCAACAAAATGACGCGTGAATACCTCAAAATGGAAGCCGAAGGAGTCTCATTGGAAGAGCTTGAGGTATTGACGTTAGGCTCACTGCGCAAAGCCGTTATGGACGGCGATGTAGTCAACGGCAGCCTGATGGCAGGCCAGATCGCAGGGCTTGTAAAAAAAGAGCAGTCCTGTAAAGAGATAATAGAAGAAATTATGCAAAAAGCAGGCACGCTGCTGCATGTTCAATCATGACTGCTTGATAATAGTTCGGCAGTAAATGTCAAAAAGCTGCCTGGAAAGCAGGCCAGGCAGTAAAAGTGAAAAGCCGCCGGACAACGGTTCTGGCAGCAGAAAGGCAGGAATACATGGGTAAGCTGGTATTTATGTTCCCTGGGCAGGGTTCGCAGTACATTGGGATGGGCAAAGAATTTTACGACGCCATCCCGGTCTGCAAAGAAGTATACGAATTGGCACAAAAGGCTTCTGGCCTTGACGTTGCAAAGCTCTGCTTTGAGGAAAACGAACAGTTAAACATTACGGAATACACACAGATTGCAATGCTTGCAACCGAAGCGGCAATTTATGCCGCATTAAAAGAAAGGGGCCATACGCCGGATATCACAGCAGGCTTAAGCTTAGGCGAATATGGCGCGCTGATCGCTTCGGGCGTTATGAGCATGGAAGACGCGTTTTCCGTTATCCGCAAGCGGGGGATTTATATGCAGAACGCCGTGCCCACAGGGGGCGCCATGAGTGCAGTGCTTGGGCTTGACGCAGGCATTATTGAAAAAGTCTGCGGCGAAACCGAGGGTATGGTATCTATTGCAAACTATAACTGCCCGGGCCAGATCGTTATAACCGGGGAGCAGACAGCTGTTGATGAGGCGGGGGCAGCGTTAAAGGAAGCAGGCGCAAAACGCATTGTACCGCTGAATGTAAGCGGCCCGTTCCACTCTCCCATGCTCTCCCATGCCGGAGAGCAGCTTTCCAAAGCATTAAACGATATAACGGTTTCTGAGACTTTTCTTCCATATGTAGCAAACGTAACGGCAGATTATGTCACAGATGCTTCTGATGTTAAACCGCTTCTGGCCAGACAGGTCGCTTCAAGTGTCCGCTGGGAACAGACCATCCGGCGCCTGATTGCAGACGGGGCAGATACATTTGTAGAAATCGGGCCAGGTAAAACCCTTTCTGGTTTTATGCGCAAGATCAGCCGGGACGTAACGGTTTGCAATATTGATAAAATGGAGGATTTTTTGCGGTATGTTGAAAAATAAAACAGCGCTTGTAACAGGCGCAAGCCGGGGGATAGGCGCGGCGATTGCCAAAGCCTTAGCGGCACAGGGCGCCCATGTCATTATTAATTACAACGGTTCTAAAGACAGCGCCAGGGCCGTGGCGGATGAAATCAAGGCTGCCGGTGGGTCTGCAGCTATTTACCAGTGCTGTATCTCTGATTATAATGCCTGCGGCGATATGATAACAGAATTAATCCAGACATACGGCAGGATCGATATATTGGTCAACAATGCAGGTATTACCCGCGACGGCCTTCTGATGAAAATGTCTGAAGCAGATTTTGACGATGTCATCGCGACCAACCTAAAAGGTGCATTCAACACCATCCGCCATATGTCCCGCTGGTTCTTAAAGCAAAAAAGCGGAAAAATTATCAACATATCCTCCGTTTCCGGTATTTTAGGCAATGCCGGGCAGGCAAATTATTCCGCCAGTAAAGCAGGCGTGATTGGCCTGACCAAAAGCGTGGCAAGGGAATTGGCTTCCCGCGGCATATGCGTAAACGCCATTGCACCCGGATTCATTGCGACGGATATGACAGAGACTATGCCGCAGGCGGCAAAAGACACCATGACAGAAAACATCCCGCTTAAGAGGATCGGAACGCCAAAAGACATTGCGGATATGGCAGTATTCCTTGCATCCGGGCAGGCGGATTATATTACAGGGCAGGTATTTGCCGTAGACGGCGGCATGTCTATCTAAGAGACGGCGCGCAGCGGGATATATCCGGGTGCAGCCGTACCAGAAAGTGAGGGAATTATGGGCAGAAGAGTGGTAGTAACAGGTATGGGCGCAATCACGCCAATTGGCCTTAGCATTGCAGAATTCTGGAATTCTGTAAAAGAAGGAAAAACTGGGTTTGCGCCGATCACCAGATTTGATACAGAAGGGTATAAGTGCCACATTGCAGCGGAAGTAAAAGGGTTTGAGGGTAAAAACTTTATGGATTTTAAAGCGGCAAAGCGGATGGAATTGTTTTCCCAGTACGCAGTTGCGGCAACGAAAGAAGCCCTTTTAGATTCCGGCATTGATATGGAAAAAGAAGATCCATACCGTGTTGGCACAGCCATTGGCTCTGGTATCGGAAGCCTGCAGGCAATGGAGCGTGAACACAAAAAACTGTTAGAAAAAGGGCCGAACCGCATCAATCCGCTATTGGTGCCGCTTATGATCTGCAATATGGCGGCAGGAAACGTATCAATACAGTTTGGCTTAAAAGGAAAAAGCATCAACTGCGTTACCGCCTGTGCAACTGGGACAAATACCATCGGCGAGGCATTTCGCGCCGTGCAGTACGGCGAAGCAGACGTCATGGCGGCAGGAGGCTGCGAAGCATCTGTTACCCCCATAGGAATCGGAGGCTTTACCGCGTTAACGGCATTGTCTTCTGTTGACGATCCGGCAAAATGTTCTCTTCCGTTTGATAAAAACAGAAGCGGTTTTGTTATGGGGGAAGGCGCTGCAGTCGTCATCTTAGAAGAATTGGAACATGCAAAAGCCAGGGGGGCAAATATTTATGCAGAGGTTGTCGGGTATGGCTGTTCATCGGATGCGTACCATATCACTTCACCAGAAGAAACTGGGGCAGGCGCGGCGCGCGCTATGACAAACGCAATGGAAGATGCGGGCGTAAAACCGGAGGAAGTAACGTATATCAACGCACATGGAACGGCAACGCACCACAACGATCTGTTTGAAACCAGGGCAATCAAGCTGGCATTCCAGGATCATGCGAAAAACCTCAAAATCAACTCCACAAAATCCATGGTCGGGCACCTGCTTGGGGCAGCAGGGGCAATTGAGTTTGTCACCTGTGTAAAAGAGCTGCAGGAGGGGTATTTGCATCAGACGGTGGGCTATACCACGCCGGATGAGGAATTGGATCTAGATTACTGTAAAGAAGCCGTAACAGGGGATTTTCCTTATGCACTCAGCAATTCCTTAGGTTTTGGGGGGCATAATGCGAGCCTTTTGGTAGCGAGGTACCAGGGGTAGGCGCCCCGTTTGCCCACGTTACCCTTTGCCGGCGTATGCGCCACCACCCAAATCAACCTAAAAAAGCGAGGAATCAACATGTCTTTACTAACAACCAAACAAATTATGGAAATCATCCCACATCGTCAGCCGTTTCTTTTGGTGGATACGATTGAGGAATTAACCCCTGGATTAAGGGCCGTCGGCAAAAAATGCGTTTCTTATAATGAACCTTTTTTTGCCGGGCATTTCCCGAAGGAGCCTGTTATGCCGGGCGTGCTGATTATTGAAGCAATGGCGCAGGCAGGTGCGGTTGCAATTTTAAGCAAGCCGGAGAATAAGGGGAAAACGGCATATTTTGCGGGAATTAGCCAGGCGAAGTTTAAACAGAAAGTTGTCCCGGGCGATGTGCTGACGTTGGAGCTTGAGATTATAAAAGAAAAAGGGCCAATTGGCATCGGAAGAGGAACCGCGAAGGTAGGCGGCAAGCTTGCTGCGTCTGCGGAATTGACATTTGCGATTGGAAGTGGAGAATAAATTATGGCATCATTGTTAAAGAGAAAAAAATTCATCACAATTAAGGAAAAAGAGAAAGAAAGAGAAAAGGATCCGGCAGATGTAATTGTGTGCCCTGCTTGTAAAAAGGAGCTGGTCAAATCAGAGGTTGTAGCGAATAAATATGTCTGCTATGAGTGCGGAAGCTATTTTCGCGTACGAACCTCCAACCGTATCAGGATGGTTGCGGATCAGAAGAGCTTTGAAGCCTGGTTTGATGAGATGGAATCGTTTAATCCGCTGGATTTTTCGGGCTATCAGGAAAAAATTACCGCGGCACAAGAAAAGACAGGGCTTCATGAAGCTGTGACGGTCGGAGAAGCAAAGATTTATGGGGAACCAGTTGTGCTTGGCATCTGTGACGCTAGGTTTTTGATGAGCAGCATGGGGCATGTGGTTGGGGAAAAGATTGCTTCAGCCGTAGAGCTTGCGACAAAAAAACGTCTTCCGGTAATTTTGTTTTGCTGTTCCGGGGGCGCCAGGATGCAGGAGGGCATTATTTCTCTTATGCAGATGGCAAAAACTTCTGCCGCGTTGAAAAAACATTCCGATGCGGGGCTTTTGTATATTCCGGTTTTGACCGATCCTACTACTGGGGGCGTGACGGCGAGCTTTGCAATGCTGGGGGATATTATTCTGGCGGAGCCAGGGGCATTAATCGGTTTTGCCGGGCCGCGCGTAATAGAACAGACCATCGGGCAGAAGCTGCCGGAAGGCTTCCAGCGTGCAGAGTTTCAGCTGGAGCATGGGTTTGTGGATGCAATTGTGGAACGGAAGGACTTAAAAAAGACGCTGTACCGCATTTTAAAGCTGCACAGGCAGAAAGAGGGGTATGCTAATTTTGATACGGAAGCGGCAAAAAGTTTTTCGCCGAGTGAGCTAATGAAGGAACGAAGTGCAAAGAGCAAGATGATGAATGCCTGGGATAAGGTGAAAGCGGTCCGGGATGTCAGGAGATTGGCGTCAGTTGATTATATAGATGAAATTTTTGATGGATTTTTAGAGCTGCACGGCGACCGCCTCTTTAGGGACGATCCGGCGGTAGTCGGGGGGATTGCGGCGTTAGACGGGCAGCCGGTTACGGTGGTTGGCGTGCATAAAGGGCGCGATTTGAAGGATTGTATGAAGCACAATTATGGAATGCCGTCTCCGGAAGGGTACCGTAAGGCGCTTAGGCTGATGAAGCAGGCGGAAAAATTTAACCGCCCCGTGATTTGTTTTGTCAATACGTCCGGTGCATTTTGCGGTATGGAGGCTGAAGAAGGCGGACAGGGCGAAGCAATCGCAAGGAACCTGTATGAAATGTCCGGTCTTACCGTGCCAGTCCTGTGTTTGATGATTGGAGAAGGGGGAAGCGGCGGCGCGCTTGCGCTTGCGGTAGGCAATGAGGTCTGGATGATGGAAAATGCGACTTATTCGATTCTTTCCCCGGAAGGGTTTGCCTCTATTCTTTGGAAAGACGGAAAGCGTGCAAAAGAAGCTGCGGATGTTATGAAGATTACAGCGCAGGATTTGTACCGTTTACAGGTTGTGGAAAAAATTATTCCGGAATTCGGCGGCGCAGATAAGGATGCCCTGCATGATATTTCCATGTTTATGAAGCATCATATGAGAAAGTTTTTAGAGAAATACAGCAGCATGGACGGGGAGGGGCTTGCAGAGGCGCGTTACAAGCGGTTCCGCAGCTTTTAACCATGCCAGGGTACGCTTTGCATTTCTGTGGTAGTGCGCTATAAGGCATTTTGATTGCAAATATAGGAGTAAATATAGATGAAAACCAGAATATGTGGTACGGGGAGTGCACTTCCCAAACGGGTAGTTAGCAATGAGGATTTAAGCAAGATAATGGATACCTCGGACGAGTGGATCAAAAGCCGCACGGGAATCGCCGCAAGGCATTTGGCAACGGATGAAACGCTGGCCGGGCTTTCAGCAGCAGCGGCATTGCAGGCGTTAGAGGAAGCGGGAATTTGCGCGAAAGATCTGGATATGATTCTGGCGGGTACGATCTCGGCAGATAACATCCTGCCGTCTTTAGCGTGCGAGCTGCAGCGGGAGCTTGGCGCAGTACATGCCGTTGCATTTGACATTAACGCGGCATGCGCCGGGTTTTTGTTTGCACTGCAGACGGCCGACGCTTATATCAGAAGCGGGCAGTACAGGAATATCCTGGTCGTCGGCGGGGAAATTCTGTCAAAGCTTATGGACTGGAACGACCGCTCTACCTGTGTTTTATTTGGTGATGGCGCCGGGGCGGCGGTTGTCTGCCCGGATGAAAACTGTGGTATCTTAAGCAGTGTTCAGGGATCCGACGGTGCAAAGGGCGGTGTGCTTTCCTGCTGTGGCCGGAAAAACAATAATCCGTATGTGAAAAATAGTATAAAGCTGCCTTTTGTTTCCATGGATGGGCAGGAAGTGTATAAATTTGCTGTGCGTACCGTGCCGAAGGCCATTACAGATACGGTAGAGAAAGCGGGGCTTGCCATTTCAGATATTGATCTGTTTTTAATCCACCAGGCAAATATCCGCATTATTGAGTCTGTTTCCAAGCGCTTAAAAGCCCCAATGGAAAAATTTCCAACAAACCTTGCTTTCTGTGGCAATATTTCTGCTGGAAGCGTTCCAATTTTGCTTGATGATGTGAACCGGCGCGGCCTGCTGCATAAGGGGGATAAGATTGTCCTTGCCGGGTTCGGCGCTGGGCTTACCTGGGGGGCTTCTGTCCTGGTATGGTAAGCTGCTGTATATATGGAGGGTAGCATGCAACGGGAAAAGAAAGCAGGGATGGATGAGATTTTAAATGAGCTTTTGGTAAAGCTGTTTAAAAATATCATGGAGATCGAGGAAAAGTGGTTAATAACGCCGGAGTATAAGAATATCAGTGTGAATGATATGCATATTTTGGAAGCAGTAGGGGTAAAAGAGCCGAAAAGTATGTCAGCAGTGGCAAAGCTAATGTCGGTTACTACTGGAACTTTAACCAGATCGATAGATGGGCTTTCGGAAAAAGGATATGTGATCCGTGAGCGTGGAAAAAAAGATAAAAGGGTCGTATTTGTGTCCCTGACGGAAAAAGGGCGCCGGGCATTCCGCCATCATGAGAAATTCCACCGGAATATGATTGCACATATTAAGGGTGGCATAAGTGAGCATGAGACGACAGTGTTGATCTATGCACTGGCGAAACTAAATGATTATTTTAATGAAATTTATTTGCAGTGAGGAATTAGCAGGCTTTTTTAGAGTGCAGAGGCCTCTTCTGATATTACGCAGAAGAGGCCTCTTTTTGAAGCCCTGAGGGCTCAAATATAACATATGGATCACTTTTTTTGAACCGTTACGCCGGCCGCTTCCGAATAGCCGGAGGCCTTTGTACCTGTGGGTACATTCACATAGGACCGTATCTTGTAGTAATATGTTTTTCCAGGTTTAACCCAGTATCAGCCCATTTTACAGTTTTATTTTTGGTGATTTCCTTTACCTTTTTGTAGCCGCCTTTTTGGGTACGGGAGCGGTAAATATGATACCCGTCTGCCATAGCATCGCGTTTCCAGGTAAGGTTTATTTTGTTCCTGTTGGAAGAGGATGCTTTTTTTAGCTTGGGCCTGGCCATTGTAATCTCTGCTGCTTTGACAGATGTGTAAGGGGAATAATAGTCTTTCCCATTTACGGTAATGTATCCCCGGATGCGGTAGGTGTAAGTGCGTCCCGGCTTTACGGATGTATCCTGGAAGCGGATGGAAGATTTGCCCCTTAAGGTCTGGATACAGCGGTATCCCTCATTATTGGTTTTCCGGTAAACCTTATAGCCGTCTACGGATTTCTTTTTCCAGGAGAGCTCGATGGTGCGGTAGTTTTTGATGCTAAGATCCTTCCATGCGGTGGCAGGGATGGTCATGTCCGCAGATTTGATATCGGAATAAGCGGAGTATTGGTTTTTGCCATTTAATTTCAGATAAGCGCGTACCTTATACCGGTACAGCTTTCCAGGCACTGCGGATATGTCTTCAAAGAAACAGGCTCCGCCTTTTATAGTTTTTATCTTTTTAAATGTGCCGTTTGCCCCTTCTGCGCGGTAAACCTGGTAGCCTTGTGCGGCAGCAGTTTCATTCCATGACAGTTTTACGGAAGCATACCCGTTTTGCTTTGCAGTTAAGCTGGGCTTGCTTAAACTTTCTTGTGGTTTGGGGCACGGTGTGGCAGGCATGTTGTTATATACTGGAATTTTAAATACAAAGCTATTATTTAAGATCCCCATTTCCTGGTAGCTTTTTTGCACCGTTTTTCCTTCGTTGTCGGCCGCTAAGAGGTTTTGCATGTACTGGTGCCAGTACAGCCCGTCATAAGAGCTGTCTACGTCAAATTTTTGAAGGTAAAGGGTATCCTGGCCTTTATATATAAAATCCGAAGCAGTCGACTTTGCCCCGCCTTTTAATGCCTTATAGCGCGTATTCCAGCCATTGGCTTTGGCTTCCTCTAAACCGCGGCGGAACACTTCCTCACCGACGCCAGAGGCACGCCTGTTGAAATAATTATAATAGCCTTCATAACCAGGATAAGTGCCTGAGATTAAGGGGGAATCCCCGTTTACCCCCTGCTCCTGGCGGACGCGGCTTGCCAGGAAATAGGGGCTTACTTTTAAGCTTTTGCCAATCTTTACAAATGCTTTGGCATATGTAATCCCGCCAGCAGATCCATCTTCTAGCGGCTTGTTTGCCATAAAAGTACCTTTTAAAATTTTTTCCACTCCGGCTTTGGTATGGTGGCTGCCATATACAAGCTGCTCAAACTGGAATACAGATTCCTCTGTCAAAAAATTCCGCGGGTCTAAATAGTATTTGACAATGGACTCTGAGGCTTGTACCCAGTCGGTACCGCTTTTAATAACCCACGTCCCGCTTTTTGCATCGTAATCGCCGGGTTTTGTGGATTTCCAGGTATCAGGGTGGTATGTTTGTACCAGGTTCCTGCTGTCTACCATTTCGGCCTTTAGTACATCCTCCCATTCCAGGCCTGTATTCATCGGCACAAAATTCCAGTTTGGATGTAATTGGAGTAATTTTTGGATTAGCGGACGGTAGCTGGCTGGAAAAGCGGCGGTCTGGCTGCTGCCCTTCGCGGCGCCGCGCTGGAATGACTGTACTATATTGTCTGGCAGGTATTGTGTTTGCCATTCTGAAAGCCTAGGATCGGCAGTTACAATATGTTCACTTTGGAGATAGCCATTGTACTTGGTATCATGGACGGCAAAGGCAATCTGAAACCAAAGGGTATTTCCGTCCCATAGGGCATCTGCCAATGTTACCTGGGAACCGCTGGCAAGTGTGCCTACGACGGATGTATTTGCGGATGCGTGTTCATATACGGGAATTGCCTCACCGCCTGTTACAACTCCGTACAGATCATACTCCTGCTTTAGCGCTGCAAAAGCGGCTTTGGCCTGAGTAAATTCAAAATTGCTTTGGCTGCCTGTCTGGCTGGCATGGGCCAGAATATACGATCCATGGAAATTGTAGAAAATAATAGCCGCTGCCAGCAGGAAAGATGTAACTTTCCTTATCGTTTTTACGTTCATTTTGTCGTTCCTTTCTTTTTATTAAGTACTTTTATATTATACTGTTTGACGGAAAAGAGTGCAATATGTTTTATGTTTTGTAATTATTGGAATATATTACAGCAGAATAATGATTAATTTTATCTTTTGCTGTATTATTGTGATTGGGCAATCAAAAGGGTGTAATAAGGTTTGGGCAGTTTTTGTTGTAATATGGATTAAAAATATGAAAAAAGGGATAAAATGTGCTGGCTCCATTTCTCCGATTGTATGAACAATGGAGGGACATCAAAACTATTTATTGATTTTTCACCATCATCTAAGGGCGTCAAGGGGCAGGTTGTCAGATATTTGCATGATCCTGATAAAATAACGGTTATTGCGGATAGTTTTGATGAATATTTGCAAATGCTGATGGATAACGGTTATAATTTTATAAATGAAGATGTAATGGAAGAAGTGTAGGATTCTTTGAGCGTAATTAATGTTCTGTAACTATATAATGAAACGTATTGACAAACATAACAATGGTATGTTAATATACATACTAAAGGTATGTTTGGGAGAGGAAAACAATGGCAAGGAATAAGCATCCAGAAGAAACGGTTCAATTAATATTAGATGTTGCTTTTCGTTTGTTTATGGAAAAGGGGTATGAGCATACTTCTATTCAGGATATTATTAATCAGTTAGGAGGCCTTAGCAAAGGCGCTATCTATCATCACTTTAAGTCGAAAGAGGATATTTTAGTTGCTGTAACAGAAAGGATGACGGCTGAATCAAACCGGATGCTTGCAGCTATCCGTGACCGTACGGATCTGAGTGGAAAAGAAAAGTTGAAAACAATTTTTTGGGAATCCATCAGCAGGCCGGTACAGAACGATATTTTTACTGTAGCCCCAGATTTTCATAATAACCCCAAGCTACTTTTTTCCCTATTGCATGATACGATAGAAGAAGTGGCGCCAAACTATATTTTACCAATTATTGAGCAAGGTATATCAGACGGTTCTATTAAAACAGATTACCCAAAACAATTGGCGGAGCTGATTTTACTTGCAGCAAATGTTTGGATGAACCCTATGATATTTGATAGTTCTGAGGAAGAGTCTTACTGCAAGTTTATGATATTTAGACAGATGCTGCAAAGCTTTGGGCTGGATATTGTAGATAGTGAAATATTAGAAAGGCTGCAGGAGCTGACATCTATTTATCAAAAGAACAAGCAATAGAAGGTGTATTTTGTGGGTTTTTTATTGTTAACAATAAAAGCTGCCCTGTAA
Source organism: Lachnospiraceae bacterium (assembly GCA_009911505.1). GTDB lineage: Bacteria > Bacillota > Clostridia > Lachnospirales > Lachnospiraceae > Roseburia_B. The sequence goes on from QXXL01000017.1 coordinate 36,163, forward strand.
AAGGGGCAGCTTTATTTTAAGATAATGCATACCGACGTATGGTATGATATGAAAAGGAGGTGTCTTTTGAGGATATTGCATCCAGTAGCGTGGTCAGGGTAGTATGGTTGTTAAAGTTTTGCTGTAGTAAAAAGGATAGATAAAATGGAGGTATACAGAATGAATCAGAAATTATTTTCAAAAAATTTTACGTTAGTGGTTGTCGGCCAGATTATTTCCTTGTTTGGAAATGCAGCGATAAGGTTTGCGTTGCCGTTATATTTATTAAATCTGACAGGCTCGTCGGCGCTTTACGGAACTGTTACGGCATGTGCGTTTATTCCTGCTATTTTACTGTCGCCCATTGGAGGTATTATTGCTGACAGGGTAAATAAAAGAAATATTATGGTCATACTGGATTTTTTTACAGCGGCAGTTATTATAGTTTTTTCCGTGTTCATGAAAGGGGGCAACTTAATTTTTCTTCTGACGGTTACATTAATGATTTTATATGGTATTGCGGGCGCATATCAGCCGTCTGTGCAGGCAAGCATCCCTGCTCTTACCAATCAGTCTAATTTTATGGCGGCAAATTCTATTATTAATACGATCAGCTCATTTGCTTTTCTGGCAGGCCCTGTGCTGGGAGGTGTTTTATATAGTGCATATGGGTTAGAACCCGTGTTGTGGATTTGTACAGTATGTTTTATTATGTCGGCGGTTATGGAAATTTTTATTAAAATACCGTTCCAGAAGCAGGTATCAGATGGGGGCATATTAAAGACGGCCAGAACTGATTTTGCAGAGAGTATCCGTTTTATCCAAAAGGAAAAGCCTGTAATTGGAAAAGCCCTTTTGATAGTATGCGGAATTAATTTGTTTCTGGCGGCAATGATTATTGTTGGTTTGCCTTACCTTGTAACGGAGGTATTAAACATAGGGGCTACGCAGGCAAACAGACTTTATGGTTTTGCAGAGGGGGCATTGGCGGCAGGCGGATTGGCAGGTGGGATTTGTGCAGGTATTTTCTCAAACAGGCTAAAAATTTATAAATCGGGCAGCCTTGTGGTTGCTTGTGCGGTATGTGTATTTCCTATCGGTGCGGCATTATTGCTGTTTTCGTCTGCAAGAATTATTTATTTCGTTATCACTGGATGCTGTTTTTTGATTATGTTGTTTTCAACAATGTTTACGGTGCAGATGATGTCTTTTGTCCAAACAGAAACCCCGCAAAATTTGATTGGAAAGGTGATTGCTGTTATCCTTACCGTTTCGATGTGTGCACAGCCATTGGGAAATGCATTATATGGTGTCTTGTTTGAAATTTGTAAGGGATGCGAATATGCCGTTGTTTTCTTTTCGGGTATTGCGTCGCTTATGATTGCCATTAGTGCAAGAAATATTTTTAAAAGTTGGGCAAAATAAAAAAATAGTTGTAATGTATAAGGCAATATTGTATAATTTGCTTTTAAAAAAAAGGGGAAAATTGTTGAAAATGTATATGGGATATGATATCATATCAGTCCACTGCCACAAAATTACCTTGTAATCAAAGAGGTGATAGATATGACAAAAGCAGATGTTGTAATGGATTGTTTTATGGAAAAATTAGGGAACAATGAGTTTGAAAAGGAGAATCAGCCGGAACTGTCCCAGCTGCCCGTGTATTTTCAGGAGGATTTGAAACCAACCCCAGATAATATGGGATATTATAAGTATAGAAAATTGTCTGTAAGAGTTTTGGAGCGCAATATTAAGAGTGGATATTTAATTTAAATGATATAGAATACGAAACAGGCTACTTTGTAAACAGTTATGACTACAAATTTGTGACTTTCATTCGTGTAATCACAAAAGTTCGTCTATAGACCAACCTTAAAATGGAAAGTTACACACATTTTTATTGAAATTACACGAATTTTGTGGCTCATAGTGGTCATAACAATATCGTAAAAGAAAGGATTTTCATATGCCAGAACAAAGAGGATGTTGGCAATCCGCTTCGCTTCTTACTCATAAAAGCAGGCCAAAGGCGACTAGCCGCAGGCCATTGCCGATCTGGTCAAAGGCTTCAAGGAGGGCAATCAATTCCAGACTTTTCTAGTACTCCATCCGGCAAGACATTTACGATGGCGAATGTCATTCAGGAATTGCACAAGCCAACTCTTGTTATCGCCCACAACAAGACGCTTGCGGCGCAGTTTAACGGAGAATTCAAGGAGATGTTCCCTGAGAATGCAGAGGAGTATTTTGTGTCCTACAACGATTAAATAATGATGGCACCATATATGGTATAAAGAATGGATAAAAAATACAATATATGGAGAGCGAATGGACGATTTGAACCTGATTGGACTATGCGGACAGACAGACCGAGTAACCAAAATTCGTGTAAGGGAAAAGCGGTGTCACAGAATGAAAAATCTGCAGGAAGGAGTTTAATTCGCTGATTCATTGTGGTGATGCAGGGCATCGCTAATGTTTTGGGACAGCAGGAAATTTTGCGGTTGAGGGAAAATGCTGAATATGATATGATGAGGTTGTAGATTTAAAAGGTATTTGTAATGAGGAAACATTTTTACTTGTTAGAAAATAGGTGAAAAATATGGTTTATTAATGTATAGAAACTGCTGGGTTCGACATATTCATAAAAATTAAAGTCAGGAATGAGGTGGTATGATGTCAACATTACAAATGGAATTTATGGAAACCATAGAAGGGTTATCAGATGACATTATGCGGATTTTGTTAGAAGTGGTAAAGCAGGTTGTGCTTCCATTGGATCATAAGGAGAGTGTCGGAAGTTCGTCTGAACACCAGAGCAAACCACGCAGGATGGGTAGTCTGAAAGGGCAGAGACTTATTGCAGAGGGATATGATATAGATGAAAGCAACGATGAAATCGCAAAAATGTTTGGAGTAGAAAAATAATGGAGGTCTGACTGATTTCCTTACTGTCAGGCTGGAAAATATTGCGAAAGGATAAAAGAATATGCAGAAAAAGACGCCTGATTACGATAATGTGTTTAAGACCATGAAGAGTAAACACAAGAGATTGTTTATATCCGTAATCAATGATATTTTTGATAAAGAATATCCGTTGGATGCGAAAGTTGAGGTTTTGCCGTCAGAAGGATACCTGACTGAGAGCGAGACGGCAGACGGAAGCAAAGAAATAGAGGAGCAGATTTCAGATTTTCTGATTAAAATTGGAAGTGAAGTTTATTTATTGGAGTGCCAGAGTTATGATGACGGTTCTATGGCGATCCGGATTGCAGAATATGCTTTCATTGTTGCCAGACAGTCCGCAACGTGGGATATCGGTCATGCGACTATTCCCATGCCGAGGTTTTCTGTAATCTATGTTAAGCGGACGGAAAGGACACCGAAAAACACAACGATTACTTTCCGGTTTCCGGACGGACAGGAAGTAAAATATGAATCAGAAAACGTAATCATTGAGGAATTTACGAAGGAATACATTGTGGAAAAGCGGCTGTTCCCTTACATTCCGTTTTATATTGCAAGGTACGAGAAGGAAATTGCATCTGAGGGAAATATAGAAAATGCGGTAAACGACCTGGAATATTTCAGGGATGAAATGAGCCGCTTATATAAGACGGGGGAGCTGTCCGATGAAGAACTGTTAGACTTAACGGGATTTGTAAACACCATTATTACGCATATCACAAATGGGAATAAAAATGAAGAAAGGTTGGTGAGTGTTATGGGAGGAACAGTAATTGAGACTGAATCAGAGAAACTGCGTCGCGAAGGAATAAGTCAGGGTGAAGCCAAGATGCTTATAAAAATGGGAAAAAAAGATGGTCTTGACGATGCAACGATTTTGAAAAGGATGCAGGAATGGATAGGTTTGTCCTTAGAACAGGCAGCCACTTATTTAGAGCAGTACGGAAAGCAGACTGTGTAGATTTACGAAGATTGGTGATAATTCCATATAAAAATGATAAATAATGTAATGGTTGTAAGGGTATTCTATCTCTATTTTGGATGGAATACCCTTATTTTGCGTTCAAAATGGAGAAAGAGAAGAAATTCGGAGAGTTAAAATGCTTTAAATAGCAGTTCGGACGGTAATGTAATTAAAGTTATTGTCAGAAACAATGCGACAAGGAAAGAAAAAATCTATGAAAACGGAGGATAAATATGTCTGTAAGAATACACAAAAATACAGCAAAAGTAGACTGCCGATGGGCAATTGGGCTGCTCTTTGCGGAAGGGATTGCCTATGTTACCAAGATAGAGAATTATCCTGAAAAATGTTTTTATTGGAAATCAGGAAAAGAACCTCTCTATTTTGAAAGTAAGAGAACTGCTGATGATTATGCTTTTGGCATGCTCCTGAACGGCTACCCTGCCGTAGTCATGGAAGTGCCAAAGGCAATCATAATAAACAATACAAAAAAATCAAGGAAGGAGCGTGAAAACAATGCAGAAAGTTCACAGAAAACAAAAGGATGAAGATGTAAAAAAGGTTGCAGAGCTTGTAGCAAAGTTAAACCAGTACCGCCACGAGTATTACAACAAAGCGAAACCGAGTGTGCCGGATGCACTCTATGACCATCTTTTTGATGAATTGCAGAAACTGGAAAAGAAGACAGGCATTATCTTGAGTAATTCACCAACGCAGACCGTCGGCTTTATTCCGGTCAGCAAATTGGAGAAGGTAAGACATCCGCTCCCGCTGTTAAGCCTGGACAAGACGAAGCAGACGGAGGAACTGCTGCAGATGGCGGGGAAGGCACCAGCATTGCTGATGCTGAAACTGGACGGGCTTACAATTAAGCTTGTGTATGAAAACGGTCATCTTGTGGAGGCATCCACAAGAGGGGACGGGGATATTGGAGAGGTAATCACCCACAATATCCCCGCTTTTTATAATGTGCCGACAAGAATACCGCGTAAGGGGCGGCTCGTTATCACGGGCGAGGGCTTGATCCATAAGGATGATTTTGAGGAAATGAAGAGCAGAATTTTGGGGAAGGCCGATAAGGAAGTCTGCAATGCAAGAAACCTCGCTTCCGGTTCAATCCGGTTATTAAATCCGGCGGACTGTAAGGAACGCCATGTGTATTTCTATGCCTTCAATATTTTAGAGGGGATGGAGGATTTCGGAAAAATCGCTGACAGCCGGGGAAGGCTGCTGGAAGCGGCAGGGGAGCTTGGTTTTGCTATCTGTCCTTTTACATTTCTGCCGGAACATGTAACCCTCCGGGAGATTGAGGACCGGATTGGATGTTTAAAGGTACTTGCAGAGGACGGGCAGATCCCGATTGATGGTATGGTGTTCCGTTATGACAGCCTTTCTTATTCAAAGAGATGTGGGAGAACCGGACACCATTACAAGGATGGTATCGCCTTCAAATTTGAAGATGATACATTTGAAACTGTATTCCGCTCTATCGAATGGGAGCCGGGACGTTCCGGGGAAATTGCGCCTGTGGCAGTCTTTGACACAGTGGAGATTGACGGCTGTTTTGTATCAAGGGCGAGCCTGCATAACCTGTCATTCATCAGGGATCTGGAGCTTTTCCCCGGCTGCAGGGTACTCGTTTCCAAGCGGAACATGATCATCCCGCATATTGAGGAAAATCTTGACCGAGGTCATTATAAGAAAAATATGATTCCGGAAGCCTGCCCGTGTTGTGGGAAACCGACAAGGATTTTTTCAAGAGCCGGGGATAAGGGGAAACTGGTTGAAACGCTGCATTGCGATAATCCGGACTGTAGCAGCCAAATCCTGCACAAATTTATCCATTTTGCGGAAAAGAAAGCTATGGATATTTCGGGGATTTCAGAGGCAACGATTGAGAAGTTTATGGAAATGGGCTTCTTAAAGACATTCCGTGATTTTTACCATTTGGACCGTTACAAGGATGAAATTGTGCAGATGGAAGGCTTTGGCGAGAAGTCTTATCAGAAAATCATTGGTTCTGTTGAGAAAAGCCGCAATACCACATTTACAAGATATGTGGTTGCAATGGATATCCCGATGATTGGGAGGACAGCAGGAAGGATATTGGAGCGGCATTTCCAGGGTGATTTGCAGGAGTTTACGAAAGCAGCGGTGAACCGCTTCGATTTTACATCCCTTCCGGGGGTTGGGGAAACAATGTGCCGGAACATCTGGGAATGGTTCCATGATGGCAGGAACCTGAAACTTTGGAAAACATTGCAGGAAGAAGTACATTTTAAGAAGATGGAGGATATTACTATGGCAAAGAAAAATAATAGTGCAAAGGACAGTCCATTCGCAGGATGCACCATTGTGGTGACAGGGAAATTAGAGAATTTTACCCGGAATACTATCCATGAAAAGCTTAAGAGTATCGGCGCAACCGCCGGGAGTTCTGTAACAAAAAAGACGGATTACCTTATCTGCGGGGAGAAGCCGGGCAGCAAGCTGGCAAAGGCGAAGGAGCTCGGCGTACCGGTTCTTACGGAACAGGAATTTCTGGACAGGATTCCGGCATAGGGTTTGTGGGAAAAAGAGATGGTACACATGCAGAGGTTGCGGCGATGAAACAGGGCAAAAGGAAAAGGTGGCAGGGATGAAGATACAGAAATACGGAATTGTCCTTGATGGGGATGGCAGGAATGTCCTGGAAAAAGAATTTTCCAAAGATTATTCAAATATTGACAGCCTGGACAGCCCAGAGAAAATTGTGAAGGTCATGGAAGATGTGTTCCGTCTGTCGGATAGGGCGGAAGAATATATGTACCTGATCTGCATGACGGCAGGGTGTAATCCAATCGGCTTTTTTGAAGTGTCGCATGGAACATGTCGGGCTACAGTGGCAGGCATGAGGGAGATATTTGTGAGGGTGCTGTTGTGCGGGGCTTCGGATATTGTGGCTGTGCATAACCATCCCGGCGGCCGCATCCAGCCGTCGGGAGAAGATTTCCGGGTGACAGGGAGGATACAGGAAGCGGCGGATTTGCTGGGGATTATCTTCTGCGACCATATTATTATAAGCAGGGATTCCTATTTTAGTTTCTCAGAGAATGGGAAAATGCAGAAATAGAAGGTAATATGGGTAATGCAAGGACAGGCATTGTTCCAAATTGTATAGAAAAAGATGCCGCGAGAAAAAAAGCTCTCAATGAAGTTTAAAAGCAAAAGGAAGATAGGAGGCTGTAAAAGGGAGTGTAAAATAAAGTGTGTAAGTTAGAAATACAGCAAATCTAACTGCGCACTTTATTTTTCTGTATAAGG
>QXXL01000205.1 GCA_009911505.1 Lachnospiraceae bacterium
AACTAAAATGATACAACATCAAAAGAACATCCGTATTTCTCATTCCCCGTCTGTTCAGTTCCTTTGCGACTGCCGCAAGGGTAAGCAGATAGAAGTTGTCATTCTCAACTTTCGTGTCCCTGACCTCAAGACGTTTCCCGCCTACCTTGTAATACTTTCCGTCCAGTTCCACAACATCATCATAAAATGCGGGTTCCGTTGTAATTTCCTTTACTCCTGTTGTAAAAATCTGTGTAGCTGTTTTCATCTTTGACCATCCGTGATCAATCCCGATTACTTCAATATGTTTTTCCATTCCGTTTTTCCTCCATATCTTTTTCATGTTGCGTTATCTCCTTAAAATCTTTCTCATGCAGGGGAAACAATACCTTTCCGACTGTCTGTACGGACATCCAAAACACATATTTTCCTTGTCCTGCTCCGTGATTTCAGGCTTGCTTTCTTCCTTAACACACTTCTTGGCAAGACACTGACTGTTGTTTCCGTAAAAGAACTTGCAGCGCATACAGTCTCTCAGGTCTTTTTCAAGTTTTACCTGTGCAGCAATAATTCCTTTTTGTTTCGGAGCATCCTGCACCCTTACGTTAATTCCCATCTACGCCACCCGCCTCTCTTGCGGCGGAAAGCATGTTTATCTCCTCCATCTTCCTGTCTGCCAACCCTGCTGATTTTGAAAGCGCAAGTACAAACATAAATGCTACTATAAATCCTACCGCTATCATCTGCCGCCCCTCCTCTTCTGTTCCGCTTTTTTCTTCTGTTCCGCTTCTATGCGCTCGACATACTCACGAATGTCAATCAAATCCTCTAAGTCATAGATTTTGGAACTCATGGCACGGTCAACATTTTCAGGAGTACATTCGCCGTGTTCCGTCAGTGCTGCTATTACTTTCTGCCTGATTTCTTCCTGCACTGAATCCGGCATTGCTGCTATATAGTGTGGCGGCAGCTTTGAAACTTCTGTGATTACCTCCTTTTCATATCCGTAAGTCTTTTCAAAGTCACTTAGGAACTTTTCTTTTGCCAATACTGCTTTTACCTTGTTTTCCTCACTGGCTAACTCCACCAGTCCGTCTAAGAACTGAATCAGCTCCCTTTTTGTAAAGCACATCTGTAAATCCTCCTTCTCAAAACAAAAGGTAGGACCAGATTAGCAATGCACAAACGGAATATCCGTTTTGAGAGCCAATTTAGTCCTACCTAAATCTTTGTTATTTTGTTTCACCTCGCATTTCCTTAAAGCCATAGAATGACCGTATCAGTAATCGACCATTATCTGACTTTCGTAATGTAGGTTTTCGATTTTGATCAGCGCTGTCCTAATCTTGACCTAAAATGGGCTTAAAATAATAGGACTAAATCAGTGCAAACCCTTAGTTTTACGTTGATAAGGAAGTATTCACAACAACTTATCATCAACGCTGACAAACAGGGTGCAAGCAAGAGCAGAGAACACATCACTTTCATTAGTGGTCGGTTCTCTGCTTTTTGTTACGCAATAGAATGCTGTTTTTGAGGGTAGGGATATAAAATATCGTCTAAGTGTTTTCCATGCTCTGAAGGCCGCATAAATCAAGGACTTTTTAACCTCTACTGCGTAACATACCTACCCAAGAAAGCATTAGTTTTATAAAGCGATTGGATTAGACGGATTTTGAACACCGTAACAACTCCCGGTGTTGGATTATCCGATATTGGATTTTCCGACACCGGGTTATCCGACATCGGAAAATCCAACGCAATTAAATAAAGATATAACTAACTAAAGAAAAACCAAATACAGACTTAATCAAATATCTATTCCTTTCCTATCCTTTCCCCTAACCCCTTTCCTTTGAAGCACAATATAGTGACAGAGCCGCAAGAATGGAAAAGAATGGAACGGAAACGGCAGTACAAAGAAATATTGTTTACTATGTTACGCAATAGAACACCGTTTTTAAGGGTAGGAGTATAAAACCCTTACCCTTGTCCTTATCGCCGCTGTAATGCGCTTAAATCAAGCGAGAAACACCCTCTATCGTGTAACAATCATTCCATACTGGATTGAGGGCGAAAGCAGTCTACTGATTTCGCCCTCTTGACTACCCACAAGCAAAGGCGGGAAAAGCTGTCAAGGGCGCGTAGCGCGAAGTTTACCCTTGACAGCTTTTCATGTCTTTGCTACTTCCTATCGGTCGAAGCGGAATTTCAATATGGCTTCAACCAATTTTGCTTTTAACCTGTCCTGTGTATCGTCATTGATATGCCCCTTATACATAGACAGATATTTGATGTGTGCGGTGTAGTGCCGCAATACTGCGTCTACCGCTTCCGGCTCTCCAGCAACGGCTTTTTCGATTACTTCAAAAGGTATCAGCTTTTTGTTCCTCATGTTCCAATCTCTCCCATTCTTTCCGTAACTGTTTCAGCGCAATATTTCTTCTGTGGTTTATCGTACTTCTGCAACGCCCGTACAGCCTGCCGATTGCTTCATCACGATAACCGATGAAGTAATATAGCAACAAAACTTCTTGCCTTAACTCCGGCAATTTTGATAATGCCGTTGCTAGCCGTTTATCATCAACGATAACTTCCTTTCCCAACACAAGAAATGCGGTCGTCTTGTCCTGCTTTTCAAAGTAACTGTCCATAACAGACGGTTCAAAATATCGTTCTGACATCAGATAGTCAAGGGATATTTCACGTTCCATTTTCCGCTTCAAATCCCGCCATGCGTTTATGGCTTCATGGCGCAGGACAACCTTGCAGAACGCATGAAACGCATATTCGATATGTTCCATGAATTGTTCAGAATATCTCATTTTCTCTCACCCCCTTTCTTCCCAGTAGGGGGCTATTACAACAAACGCCTATATAGCATAAAGCGGCATAGGCATTTGGGTAATACATGATTATCGGGTTTGCAAAACGGTTCCGATAATATGAGTTATTAAGACACGCTAAATGATATGTATGTTCATATTCATAGGCAGAAAATCCCGTTCTATCAGACAGGATTTTTTTAACAGTTCACCATAGGAAACATGATTCGGATAATAAAAAAGCAACATGGCGATACCCCCAATGCTTCTAAGCATTTGATACCGCCATGCCTTAAAAAAGTGTAACTTTAACACACCCTCTGTAAATCCATTTTTGAAAAAGGGAAACGGCGGTCTTGAATGTTGTTTCAAAACCGCCGTCAAGCCGCTTTATTTTGTTAAAAACGCATGATAATTCTGCCGCCACAACAACGGTTTTTTTATTTCCGTAGTGGCAGATATTTTGTTAATACATAGAAAATATTTTTTTGGCTTTTTCCTTTAGAATGTTTCTTGCTTCAACCGGTTCGATAATTTCAACGTATTCACCAAAAGAAAGCAGATAAAGGAAAGTCCAGTCGCTAAGCTGGTATCTGAAAGTTACTTCCAATGTGCCATCATCTAATTTTTTAATATACTTCTCTTGAAATTCATCATAAACCTTATACGCTATCTTTTCTGAAAAATGCAATATGAATACGGGCGTATTGTATTCTTCCTTATAGACAGGGGTAATGGAAAAATCCTTTGGCAGTTCACGGTCAAATAACTGATTCGTTATTTGAAGTTCCCTTATGCGGGACATTTTGAAAGTGCGAATATCCTTTTTATTTTCTGAATAAGCAACAAGATACCATGAATGCGATTTGAACACTAATTTCAACGGCTCAACAGTCTGATGAGTTACAGTCAATTCGGCATTAAAATAAGTAAATGTAATCACATATTTGTTGATTATCGCACGTTCCAAAGCTGTAATGTTATTTCGTTCTTTTTCAGGACTGCCCCAATAGGAAAAGTCAATTTCCAACCATTCAGATTGTAAATTATGGCTAAACAGTCCGGCAACCTTGTTTAATGATTTGTCTGCATCGGGGTAATTTGACGATTTTAAAATCTGCAACGCCTGTACAATATTGTTTTGCTCCTCCTGTGTGAAATAAGATTTATCCAATGAGAAACCATGTAATAAAGACAGCCCTCCGCCAAATCCCTTTTGTGACGTAATTGGTATGCCTGCAACCGAAAGTATATTGATGTCCCTGTATATTGTGCGGGTAGAAACACAAAGTTCTTCTGCCAGTTGTTTCGCTGTTATATTTTCATGCCTTAATAGGAGAAACACAATTTGAATCAGTCTGTCTATCTGCATATCATCACTCTTCTTTTTTGTATTCAGCGGCAAGCTGCCTTAGCCTGTTCAGGTTGTCTGAATTATCACCTAAATTTTTTTCAAGCATGGAACAGGGGAATCCGTCACACTCGGCGCAGCTTTTATAAGATTTTTTAGTGCCACATAGTCTTATTTCACAATCACCACACATCTTTTGGGACACCGTATCAGAATGACATCCCAAACAATACATATCTTCTTTTGAAAATTTATAAGTATCCGTTGAATACTCGTCTGCCAGTCTGATTTGCCCGGCTGTATCTTTACGGACAGAAGCCAGATAAACCGCACATTCCCCACAATTCAATCCACAATATGCTAAATCCATTAAAACACTGCCTCCCCTAAATATTTGTCATGTGGAACGATTAAACACTTTTCAATCGCTTTCCAATAGCTGTTGTAAAGATTTTTCTGTGCCGCCCCATAGCTTTCTTTCGTATCAAATTCCCAATAGAGCATATACTTAACACTTTTTACAATACGGGTAATTTTTAGGGGTGGAAGTCCCTCTTTAATTTGTTCCATGTCTATGTGATACCCTCTTTTGACAAGCCGGAGCAGAAGCAGTCCCTCCTGTTTTTCCAAAAGGCTTTTAGCTTCAAGCATTAACGCTTCAAATTCTTCTACCTTTTGTGGCTTGACTTGATAAATACATATTTCTGTAAACGGCATATTCATATCCTCCTTGTGTGTATTTTAGCATTAGGAATATGACAGCAAGTGTGTCGCATTCCTCTATTTATTTTGAAGGAAATAACAAAAATATGGCTGTTCCCATTTTATGACACAAAATCTCTTTTCTTGACACGCCATAATTATATACGGACTTCTGAATAATTGCAATGACAGTGAAATTTTTGAAATTGCATAATTTGTTGTTTGGCATTTTCCAAACTTCCCCGTAGTAGGGAATAAGGAAAACTTTTTGAAGAATTTCTCTCAAAACTCCGTCAAAACCGCCCTGTGCGGTGTTGTAGGTAGTGAGAGGGTTTTCAAGAGGGTTTGGGATTCTTCCCAACAAGCAAAATCTGTCCGGCAAGCCCTAGCGCAGACGGGCAGATTTACGGAAATGGGTACCCGTTTCCTATGCTTGCTCCGAAACTTATCATTTAGCAAATACGGAAAGGAATGGAAAAGAATGGATTGGGAACTGGAAATCAAGGACAGTGGCTATCTGCCAAAAAAAGGAAAACCGACAGAGGAAACCGTCTGCTACAAAATCGGCGGCACATACTATGAAGTGTCTACCTCCTGCGGCGGCTCGGAACGGCTCCGCGACAAGATGATACGGCTCATAAAATCGGAAACCGTCAAACCGCCCAATGACAAACAGGGATA
>QXXL01000206.1 GCA_009911505.1 Lachnospiraceae bacterium
GAACCAGAAAGCAGTCCTCTCCAAATATGCGGCGGACAACGGCTTTTCCAATCCCGTTTTCTTCATTGACGACGGTGTATCGGGCGTGACGTTCGACAGACCTCAATTTAACCGCATGATTGCAGCGATTGAAGCCGGAAACGTGGCGACAGTCATTGTCAAGGATATGTCAAGGTTGGGGCGCGATTATCTGAAAGTCGGCTACTATACGGAAATCTTTTTCGTAGAGCGTGACGTTAGATATATCGCAATCAATGACGGTGTGGACAGCGCAAAGGGGGATAACGATTTTACCCCGTTCCGCAACCTGTTTAATGATTTTTACGCCAAAGACACAAGCAAAAAGGTACGGGCAATCAAGCGGGCGCAGGGACAGGCGGGGGAACATCTGACAAAGCCGCCCTATGGCTACATGGTAAGCTCTGCGGACAAAAAGCAATGGATTGTAGACGAGGAAGCCGCCGCTGTGGTGAAACGGGTTTTTGATTTATGTATCGGTGGGAAAGGTCCCATGCAGATAGCAAAAATCCTCAAAGAAGATAAGGTACTGACTGCCAAAGCCCACTACGCAAAGAAAAAGGGGAAAGCACTTCCCGAAAATCCCTATGACTGGAGGGATAGTACCATTGTCGGTATTTTGGAGCGTATGGACTACTGCGGGCATACGGTGAACTTCAAAAGCTATTCCAAATCCCACAAGCTGAAAAAGCGGATTCCTACCACAAAGGAACAGCAGGCGGTTTTCTATAACACCCATGAAGCGATTGTGGAGGACGCAGTTTTTGAACGAGTGCAGGAACTAAGGGCGAACAAACGCCGCCCAACAAAAGCAGACCGACAGGGCTTGTTCTCCGGCTTGGTATACTGTGCGGATTGTGGAAGCAAATTACACTTTGCCACTTGTAAAAGTTTTAATGGCTCACAAGACCATTACCGCTGTGCAAAGTACAAGAGCAATACGGGAAGCTGTACGGCTCATTTTATCCGCGAGGAAGTGTTAAAGCAGATAGTATGGAGCAGAATATTTGATGTGACCGCCCTTTTCTTTGATGACATCATGGCTTTCCATGAAATGATGTATCAGCAACGCTCCGCTGA
>QXXL01000207.1 GCA_009911505.1 Lachnospiraceae bacterium
AGAAAAAGAAATGAAGCGCAGGAAGCGGGAAGTCGGACAGGCGAGGAAGCGGATAGCGGAACTTGACCGTATCTTCAAGCGGATTTATGAGGACGACATAAGCGGTGCAATCAGCCATGACAGATTTTTGAAGCTGTCCGCAGAGTATGAAGCGGAACAGCGGGAACTGGAAGAAAAAGTTAAGGCAGACCAGCAGGAAGTCGATACTTACGAACAGAATAAGAGCGATTTTGACAGCTTCGCCGCGATTATCCGCAAGTATGTGGGGATAAAAGAACTTACCCCCGCAATCGTCAATGAATTTATCAAAAAAATCATAGTCCATGCGCCGGAAAAGGTGAACGGGAAACGGGTACAGAAAGTAGATATTGTATTCAACTTTGTGGGTGAACTCAATTTCCTTTCTGCCACGCAGCTGAAACGGCAAGGCGCATAGGAAATCGAAAAGACGGTACAGCCCTTGTAATCGGGGCTATACCGCCTAATCTGAAATTACTTCCCTCTAACCGTAAACATTTATGTTTACTGGGCTTCTCTTAATTTAGTCCTATTATACCACCAGCAAAACCCAGATAGATTTCATCATACTTGTCAAGGCTGTCCGGCACGGAAACCAGTTCCGGTCTCGCCTTTGCCTGCAGATCCTCTTTTGCCTGTTGGATACAGGTGTTATAATCCGCAGCATAAGGGATTTTCTGCTCGATCTTAAATAAATCCGCGCCTGTCAGTTCAGAGATTATCTTTGCCACCTTTTCCGTATTGCCTACCGTGACATAACGGTAACCCCCGCTGAAATAATTCTCATCTGCTCTGGAATAAAACGCCACTAATTTTGCCATAATCTGTTTCTCCTTCCATCTTTTCCTGCATGATTGTTCCTGTTGTCACATCTGAGCTACATCCCAAACGCCTCCGCCACCAGCTTTAAATTCTCCACAATGGGCAGATGCTGCGGGCAGTGGTCCTCGCACTGTTTACATCCGATACAGTCCTGTGGTTTTCCGTGGGTCGCCGTCAGGTTTCCGTAGGTAGTGGCAAGCCCCGCCAGCAGGCCGAACTGCTTCTGGTTGTTATACAGTGCAAAATATTCGGGGATGGCAATCTTTTTCGGACATCCTGCAGTGCAGTAACGGCAGGCGGTACAGGGAATGGCAATGCTGTCGTTGATGATCTGCACCGTTTTTGCTATGGTTTCCCTCTCCCCCTCCGTCAGAGGCCGGAAGTCCTTCATATAGCTGATGTTGTCCTCCACCTGCTTAAGATCGCTCATGCCGCTCAGGACCACCATGACCTGATCCAGGGATGCCGCAAAGCGGATTCCCCAGGAAGCGTTCCCGGCGTTTGGATCGGCTTCTTTCAGGATATCCTCTGCCACTTTCGGCAGGCGCACCAGCGCGCCGCCCTTCAACGGCTCCATGACCGTTACCTGTACGCCATGCTTTACGCAGGCTTCATAGCATTTGCGGGACTGGACGCTCTCATTTTCCCAGTCTATGTAATTGAGCTGGAGCTGCACCAGCTCTGTCTCCGGGTGGTCCGTCAGGATACGGTCCAGCATATCCGCATCGTCATGGTAGGAAAAACCGATGTGCCGGATCTTCCCCTCCGCTTTTTTCCGCACCATAAATTCAAACCCTTTTTGTTCTTGCACCGCGCCATACACGGACCGCCCCATGGCGTGGAGGAAATAATAATCAAAATAACCTACCTGGCACCGCGCAAGCTGCTCGTCAAAAATCCTTTCATAGTCCTCCGCACTTTTTACCATGAATACCGGCATCTTGGTGGTGATGGTAAAGGAATCCCTGGGATAACGCTTTGCCACCAGCTCGCCAAAAGCTTTCTCGCTGTTCCCTCCATGATAGACATAAGCCGTGTCGAAATAAGTAAATCCCTCCTCCATATACCTGTCGATCATGGCTTTTGTCTTATCCATGTCCACGCTTGACCAGTCCTCCGGATCCGTCTGCGGCAGCCGCATCAGTCCAAAACCTAATTTTTTCATTTTCTGCTCCTTTCTTCTCACGCTATTATCTGTTGAATCCTCTGTGTCCATACACTTTGCACCGATTCAGCGCTTCTTCCAGTGAACAAAATTCCTCTTCCGTCAGTTCCACTTTGGAGGCATCCAGGTTTTCAATGATGCGCTCCTTATTCTTTGAACCCGGAATGGGAACCACATTGGGATATTTGTGCAGTATCCACGCCAGCGAGATCTGGGCGCTTGTGGCATGCTTCCTATCCGCATATTCTTTCAAAAGGTCAATGATGGGCTGGTTTCCGGCGATATTGGCTTTGGAAAGCTGCGGGACCCAGTTCCTGACATCATCATTTGCTCAAACTTTGTTTCTGTTGTGATCTTCCCGGATAAAAGCCCGCTGGCTATGGGCGAGAAAGGGACCACCCCAATTCCATGCTCCATGCAGTAAGGGATCACCGCTTTCTCCATATCCCGTTCCACCATGGAATAGATATTCTGGATCGCGCTTATCGGCGTGACGTTCTGCGCCCGGTCAATGATATCCACATCCACCTGGGATAAACCCCATCCCCGGATCAGACCGTCCTCTATCAAGAGCCCCATCGCCTCGGCAACATCCTCTATCCTTATGCCGCCGTTTGCCCGGTGGAGATAATAAAGATCAACCATGTCCGTCTGAAGGCGGTCCATGGAATCCTCCAGATGCCTGCGGACTGCTTTATATACAGTTCCTTCCTTTTTGACTTCCAGCCTGTCCAGAAACAGCTTGGTTGCCAGCACCACGTCCCTTCTCACATCTTTCAGCGCTTTTCCCACAATGCGCTCATTATGCCCAATCCCCGCAAGGTTCGGGCTGTAGATTTCCGCCGTGTCAAACAGCGTACAGCCATGCTGATAAGCATTGCGTATGGCTTCTATGCTGTACTGCTCCGGCGGGATTTTTCCATAGCCGTGTGAAAACGCCATACATCCCATACCCACTTCCGATACGGTTAATTCTCCCAACTGCCTTGTTTTCATTTCTGCCCTCCATAAATCAATTCTGTTTCCTGCTGTTTTTACAGATGCTTTCTTTTCAAAACACCGCCACTTTCTGTTTCCTGCACCGCCGCTTGCTCCGCGTTCAGAAAATCCAGGATATAGGAAACCGCCAGTTCAAAATCTGCTCCCAGATAACCGTGGTCTGCTCCACGGATCACATGGTATTCTACATGGTCTATGTTCCCGCCAGCTTATCAGAATAAGAGACTGGCATGATAGAATCCCTGTCACCGTGTATCAAAAGAATATCTTTCCTATATTCCCTGATCCGTTCATAAGGTTCCAGATCCCATATGTCAACAAAATACCTGTTTCCAAGTCTGAGCCCCAGCAGACTGTGGGTTTCCGGAATTTCGTCCAGTGAGTCAAACATTCCATGGACGTCATCATAAATGCTGAATGCCGGATAGATTAAAATCACTGCCCGGATTTCCTCCCTGTGTTCAGATGCCGTAAGCGCGGTGACAAGCCCTCCCTGGCTGTTTCCCATCAGGTAAATGGAATCGGTATCCACAAAGTCCCATTGTTTTACTTCTTCCAGAACAGCCTCCAGGTCTGCCTTCTCGGTCAGGACTGACATATCCAGCAGTTCCCCGTCACTCCGGCTCCCCCACCCGCCGCCGCAGAAATCAAAGCAGACGGTCACATAGCCTTCTTTTGCCAGTGCTTCCCCATAGCCTTTTACCCTGTCCAAGGTCGCGCCCAGCTCATGGGACATAATGACCACCGGCATCTTTTCTTCTGTTCCGGAAGGGATATGGACAACTCCGGTAAATGTCCATCCCCTCCTTATCTACATGGATTTCTTTTGTCTCGTATTCTTCCGTTTTTGCCACCTCCTGTCCTGCATGGGCAACCTGACCGGAGCTTCTCCCGCTTTGGTCTCCTGTGTTTTTTTCAGCAGACTGAGAGGTAACCGTCTCCAGTGTATTTCCTTTATTCCCTACACTCCCGCAGGCGTTTAAGATAAACAGCAGGCTCATTCCGAAAGCCATGACAAGTATCGTTCTCCTCATTTTCCCTTGCCCTCATTTATGACCTGGCGCTGTCCGGATCAAACATCATTCCCCCACAGTAAGGGAGCCGGTCAATGGATGCCATATCTTCTTCTGAAAGAGCAAAGTCAAATACATCCGCATTTTCCATGATATATTTTTCATGGGTGGATTTCGGGAGCGGAACGATATTTTTCTGCAGCAGCCACCGGATACAAATCTGCGCCGCACTTTTATTGTATTTTTTTGCAATCCGGTTCAGTTCCCCATTCTTTAAGACTCCGCCGCTGCCAAGGGGACTCCACGCCTCCGCCACAATGCCGTTCGCCTGGCAATATTCCGCGCTTTTCACCTGTCCAAAGCCGGGATGGTATTCAATCTGGTTTACCATGGGCTTTATATCGCCGTCCTCGGTGAGCGCCTGCACATGGTGGGCAAGAAAATTGCTGACTCCGATGGCTTTGATCCGCCCGTCCCGGCACAGTTCTTCAAATGCCCTCCATGTTGACCGGTTGATCTCCCTCCAGTCATCATGCCATCTGGAAACTGCGGGCCAGTGGATCAAGTAAAGATCCAGATATTCAAGCCCCAGTTTTTTCAGGGATACCTCAAAGGCTTTCATTGCTTTGTCATAGCCCCGGTTATCATTCCAGAGCTTCGTGCTGACAAAGATGTCCTCCCGTCTTAATCCATATTCATCCATCGCCTGACGCACGCCTTCCCCTACGCCCTTTTCATTCATATAGCCTTCCGCCGTATCTATGTTGCGGTATCCTGCCTTGATTGCCATTTTCACACATTTTGCTGTATGCAAGGGAGAAATCTGCCATACACCGAAACCCAGTCCGGGAATTTTTACTCCATTATAAAGCGTAAGTGTGTCTGAAATATTTTCCATATACATCATATCCTCCTGAAATTTTAGTTTATTTCCTCTTTATCCAAAACATCTGAAAACCTACCGGTCTGCCGCAAAATCAGGATTGCAACCAACCTTATGTCTATTATAATCCGGAAAAAGCGCCCGACTCCACACCAAACAAAATGATTCTGTGGTTTACGCCCCACAAGTGACGGAAATGTGGCATAACTTATAGCCCGATTTCTTATTCCGTTTGTTTATGTCCTGCAAATTTTATAATACACTCATGTTGATTTTTATACACATCTGTATTATGATACAAGTGAGTATTTATCCTTGCGGTAATAAGCCAAAATTCCGCAGACTTTTGTTTTTATCGTTGGGAATAAAATTCCAAAACATATCAGGCAGCTTTTTTCTATACAATATCGTTTTTAAGGAGAGATGTATATGGCAGAAAATAAAAAAGAAGACCTGCGGGTTCAGCGGACTAAAGAATTTATCCGCAAAACCTTTGAAGAAATGATCTGTGAAATGGATTATGAACAGATTTCTGTCAAAGAATTGACGCAGCGCGCCAAGATCAATCGAAAAACATTTTATTTACATTACAACACGTTGGATGACCTTCTTCTGGAGATCCAGAATGAACTGGCGCAGAATTTTATCAGGCGCACCCAGGGACTGGAACGCCCCCGCGACATGGACAAGATCACACGGGAATTTTTTCTGTGCAGTGAGGACTTGGGGAAACTGGGGGAACGGATCACATGCAGCGGCAATTACAAATATATCAGCCGCAAGATTACCAACGATATTATGAACCAGACATGGAAAACCGGTTCACAGTCATCTGCCGAAAATCCATATATCCAGAATATCATTATGACATATGTGGCACAAAGCACTTTGGAAATCTATAAGCAATGGGTCGCTGACGGCAAAAAAATTCCCCTTGAAAATATCATCAAAATTGCCACTCAGCTTATTTGTAATGGAGTAAATGGATTAAATCCTTAATGAAAAGGCGTAACCCCTTTGTAAAACTGTCACAGTTTCAAAATGGGCTGCGCCTTTTATTCCTGCAGGCAGCGAGCCAAGCGGCTGCGACATATTGGCGACTGTCGCAAGGGTCAAATACCATAGCATCCTTTGGACACATTGCGCCCTGATGCATTCAATATTGATGCCCCGTAGCCTGTTGCAAGGTATTTGACTTGTGCAGCGGCGCTGTGAGGGCATAACATTTATTCAATCATCCGCCTTCTCTGCCCACTTCAATCCTTTACTCTCTTTCAAAACCCCCATATGATACATTACCTGAATGCAGTCTACATATCCCTGAATGTATGCCCGTAATTCTTGTGCGGAAGCAAAGTCCTCCTGACATTCTTTTATTTCCTCCAGCTTCTCTTTCTGTTCCGTTGGAAAGATTTCCAAAAGTTTCTCCCACTCCTGTTCCTTTTCTTTCCATTTTTCCAAAGACTTTTCATATTCCGGCGTCCGCACATAGCTCTCCCTGCTGACGCTCTCCCCATTCAATCTACCTAAAAATTCAGCCATTTTCACCCATACATTATTCATGCCATGTGTCTCCTTTACAATCAGTTTTATTTCATACCATCAATCCACTGCTTAACCCTGATATTTTTCTATACTTCATCTTTAGGTATATTACAGGAACCGCTTCGCGAACCCTGTAATCATGTATTATCACTCCGTTTCGGTAAAATCAATTCTATACACTTCATCTTTAGAAGGGAATAGTGTGAAATCAAAGATTTCACAAACTTTAGCAAGATTGGAGGATTCTTATGAAAATTTACTGGAACGGGACCTCCAAAAACATCATTGGTTCCAAGATCAGACAGTTCCGGCAGGAAAGAGGATTATCCCAAGCCGCGCTCGCAAGCCAGCTCCAGCTTCTGGGCATGGAGTGCAGCGACCTGACCATCCTGCGCATCGAGCAGGGCAGCCGCTTTGTTCCCAACTACGAAGTTGCCATTCTCGCTAAATATTTTAACATATCAACCGACCCTCTGCTTGAACAAAAGGAAGCCGGTTCATAAAAGACTGGAAAAGGCTTCCTTTTATGCTGCTATTATTCTCTGTTTCTGTTTATCCTATCCCTTAAACGCATCCAGTGACTGTAAGATGTCCCCTAACGCATTATCATCCAATCCTGCCAATCCATTTTCACTGGAAGTTCCTGTTTGTTCAGTCGTTTCCATTGCTCCCGCCGCAGCCACATTGCTGCCGTAAGTTCCGTTCTCCCGTTCGTCCATGACCTGCAGCACAATCTTCCGGATTGTCTCATAGTCTGCCATCCTTTCAGTCTCGGATAAAACAGGAACTCCTGCCTGCTCCCCGCGCTGATACGCCATTACTGCGTCCACGATATACTGTGCCTTCCCCCGCTCCATGCCATTCAAGAACTGCGCCACCTCCACATGGGCGGGATCATGCCTGTTAAATCCTACCGTTGTCACAAACGGGTTCTTTTTCCCCATACGGTTATCTGCCCTTCTTCTGGATCTGGTAGAGCATACCATACCCTTTTGCGTTGGCGCAGATGTCTTCCACAAAAATGCAGCGGCCAATCTTGCCAGACTGCTCCAGATATTTTCTAAGCAGCAGGGCACCGCCGCCGATAAATACAACGCAGCCCGCTTTCAAGTCAAGCCCGCGCCCCCTGAGCGTACCGAGGATGTCATTCACAAAGGTCCTTGTCATATCCTCCACAATACGGAGGACATCTTCAGCAAAATCTGTCTTCTCTCCCCGGATGATCCGGTCAATGTCCGTATCATCAATCAGAATGTCCTGCTCGGAATTGACACGGGAAGAAATATCATTATACAGGCGAATGACACCCTTCTCCAGAGAGTCACAGACAGACAGATCCGGTTTTCCTCCCCGGATCATAAGGTAATCCAGCGTAAAGCCCCCGATGTCTACCGTGATGACCTTGTTAAATTCCGCTATTCTCTGATAGACAGTCATGGCAGCCGCATAATCCTGCGGAAAGGCTGCGGCTTCCACAATCTCAACCTGATAGGGAATGCCCTTATAGGTAAACTGCTGGATGCCCCTGTTCTTAAAATAATCCTCGAACTTCCGGTATAGCGCACCGTAATGCTTCGGCGGCAATCCCACCGGCAGCACCGCCTGTAGGAGCATATCCTTTGCGTTTAACATCTGAGATGGTCAAGCTTTTTTGTAACACTTACAAAGAAAAGTTTTGACATAATCATGCCTGCATTCTTTTTTCAAATGGTGTCATATATCCATTTGATGAATGTGGGCGGATATGATTGTAATACACATATACATAATCCATAGTTGCATTATTTAGTTCTTCGTCTGTTGAAAAACGGTGTTTGCTAATGAATTCCGCTTTGAACGTCCCATAAAAGCTTTCCATTGGGGAGTTATCATAGGGGCATCCCGCTTTACCCATGCTCTGTTGAATCCCTTCTTCTGTACGGTAATCTGTAAATGCCCGCGAGGTATACTGTGAACCCTGATCACTGTGCAGCATCAGGTTTTTTGGATGATGATTTCTTTCCAGAGCTGCTTTCAGTGTTTGCACAGCCAGCTCTGCATCAATATGGCTGCTGTTGACGGTTGCCACCACAGATCTGTCAAACAGGTCAATCATGCTACAGTTATATCGCTTCCTTCCATCTTCCATAAAAATATAGGTAAAATCTGTACACCATTTTTCATTTGGCTTTTCTGCATGGAATTTCCTGTTTAGATGGTTTTCAAACTTTTTATAGCAGTCCCCCTTTTATATGTAGGCTTTTTTGGCGTCACTGTGGACCGGATCCCCAATTCCTGCATATATTTTAATACAGTTGTATTGCTCAAACTGATTTCCGCCCGCAGCAAATAAACCCCCATCATCCGGTATCCTGGATTTCCAGAGTATTCATGGTATATTTGTAGAATCTTATTTTTAAATTTCTCTTTTTTTGTCTGTAGCCTGCTTTCCTGTTCTTTTTATAATTGTAATAGGCATTTGGGCAGACGCCCATCTGGCGCAGAAGCCAGCGGACGCCGTACTCCTGCTTATGTCCGTCAATAAACTGGTATTGTTCTAATCGATTTCCTTTTTCTT
>QXXL01000208.1 GCA_009911505.1 Lachnospiraceae bacterium
CTGAAAGTAAGCGATGTAAATCTGTACGACAGGAGCATTTTAATTTACGGAAAGGGATCGAAAGAACGGAAGATCCAGATCGGGAACGATGACGTTATCCATGTTCTGGAAGAATACAAAACAGCCTTCCTGCCGGGAATGCAGTCCTGCGGACACTTTTTTGCAAACCTGTCCGGCAAAGTCCTTTCCGACCAGTCTGTGCGCAGGATGATCAATAAATACACTTCCCTTGCAGCCATAGAGTTACATATTACTCCGCATATGTTCCGGCATACCTTCGCCACAAGCCTGCTGGAAGCGGATGTGGATATCCGCTATATCCAAGAAATGCTTGAGCATAGCTCAATTAATATCACGGAAATATATACCCATGTTGCAATGTCGAAGCAACGGGATATTCTGGCAACGAAGCATCCCAAAAAGGATTTCCATATCTAATATAGGGCAGCATATTAAAAAAATAAGATACAGGATATGGGAATTTTTTCAAAAATCATATCCTGTATCTATCAAAACGACATCCCCATACCTATTATCTTGTAAAACATAAATATCTGATGTTTCTCACCATATCAATCACCTACCTAAAAATTTCCTTTACAAATGACCATATAATAGGAGCTACGCTGATATTTTCAACAATAACTAGCAAACTAAGCAAAAAGCAAATCCACAAAACCAAATGTGTTATTTCTGATTTTTTTACGCTCTTTTTCATCTCAAACAGAACCTCATCATTCTGGAAACATTCCTCTATATCCTCCTGCGCTAATATCCCCTTATATGATTTCTTCAAGGTTTCATAACTCTCATAAACTTTCTTCATCTGGTATTGGGACTGTTTATAGCATATATAGATACACCAGCGAGCCAGCTAAAACCAGCTCCAGAATGGCTGTGATGTCTCTCGTAAAAATATTATCTAATGGCTGGTCTGATACGACATCTGCCAAAATTACCGTGAACAGAAAACCGAAGACCGCAATAAGGTTCGTTTTAAATCTATCCAGCAATTCTGTTGCATATTCGCCCGTCCGTGACACGGTATCACTTATGAATTCCGCCATTTTATTCTTCAGTTCGAGATACTGGGCCACATTGTCTTTCAGATACAGATTATAATTGGATTGGATGGATGCCAACACCCTTTCATCCATATTTAAAGGCGGCTCATACTTGCAGTGCAGGCAGATAATATTCCTTGCAATAATCGCCTTATCTATAGGATTCCCCCCGGAATGAATCCAGTCGTATATCTTATAAAGCACGGAATTTTCACATATATCAGAATAACGGTAAGCATATTCTACAGAACGCTGCCCTATAATCTGCAGCTTTACCCCCGCAGCCTGCACCGTGGCATTGGAAGCAAGATAACATATGGACAAAACTGCTTCTAATTTTGAAAACAACTCTTTCAGCAGATTTCCCTCATAACCATTCTCTATCCTAAAATCATCTGGCAGAAGCTCATACGTTTCCTGATTATAAAAATAAGATGTTTCCCTGCATTCCTGCAAACGCTGTCTCCTGTCAAAGCCGCTCAGAACTATTGCACGCCCTGCTGGCAAGAAGAACATTGTCTTAGTGTTAAAAGTGTCCTCTACGTCAAACATTTCAAATATAATATGTTTTTCCGTTTCCCTCAGCAACAATGCAAATGCCTTCATCACCTCGTCCAAAGGCATACATAAAATATCTTCTGAAAATTTATTAAAATCGTATATGGAAAAGCGGCTATCCTCTCAATGTCATGATGCTGGGGTCAAAAGCCCAACTACCGAACATTGAAAATTTAATATTTTACAGTAAATAAAGACAA
>QXXL01000209.1 GCA_009911505.1 Lachnospiraceae bacterium
TTAGTTGTAAAAAGCTAAAAATTCCCTGAAAACATGAGGTTTTTAAGAAAAATAGGATTGTAATACTTTACAATACCGATTTGAAGGAGGGAGTCTGATGCAGAAAAGTGCACAAGACCTTATGGAAAAAATAGGAATTAAGGAGTTATTTGCAGTTCCACATGGGAAATTGCAGGGTAGTACAGTTCTTGCTACAAATGGAAAAGAGAATTTGACAGTTTCACAAATGCTGAAATCAGCAGAATATTTAATCAAATTTATAAAAGATAACTTTGATGTTGACGAGGAGCGATATTCAATTACTATAATTTTCTTAAAATCCGTGCAATTGATGTTAAATAATGGAAGCGCAGATAAGCCGACTAAAGAAGATGCACATATCATTATAGATGTCATGCATGAGATAGCAGACATACACGCTAGGAATGAAAGTGAAAAGAAATTAAATGAAGAAATTGCAGTATCACTAAATCTTTTGATAGAGACGTTGAAGTAGAAAAATATTTGAATTTTAAGTTGCAATATTTGAATATTCAAATTGATTATTTGGAAAAATAATGCTATGATTTTAAATGTATTATGAAACTCTGATTTGTAGAAAGCAAGAGGAACTATATTATGGCAATCAGTTATAACGGACTATGGAAGTTATTGATCGATAAGGGTATGAAAAAGGGTGACTTATGTAAAAGCACGGGGTTAAGTTCAAGCACTATGGCGAAAATGACAAATGGAGAGTCTGTGAATTTATCTATTTTGGAACGTATATGTGAAAAGCTGGATTGCGATTTTGCAGATTTGGTAAATTATAAAAGAACGCAGGAGGAAGCTGATAAAAATGAGCAACAATAAAATCAGTGATGTTGGAATAAATATAGCAGAAAAGGCTACTGTTATTTGGAATGTGGCAGATATGCTTCGCGGACCATTCAAGCCACATGAATATGGACTTGTTATCTTGCCGATGACAGTAGTAAAAAGATTTCATGATTGCTTACTGCCTACTCATGATAATGTGCTTGCGCAGTACGAAAAAGTGAAGCATTTGGCAGTCATTGATGGTTTTTTGACAAGGACGTCCGGTTATCAGTTTTATAATACAAGCAAATTTACGTTTGAGACACTTCTGGCTGATCCTGATAATATAGAAACGAACTTTAGAGACTATTTAGCTGGTTTTTCTGCAAATGCGCAGGACGTTCTTTCTAAGTTTGATTTTGATAATATCATCAAAAGAATGGTGGAGAGCAATACACTATATCTGATTATTAAAGAGTTTAATTCTGAAAAAGGTTATTTAGGCGCAGATAAAATCAGCGCTGTGGATTGTGGTTATATTTTTGAAGACTTAGTGCGCCGATTTTCAGAGTCATTTGGAGAGGAAGCGGGAGCGCATTTTACCAGCAGGGATATTATTTACCTTATGACAGATTTGCTGCTTGCGGACGCTGACTTGGACACGGGCGGAATGACAGTCTATGATATGACGATGGGAACATCCCAGATGCTTTCCTGCATGGAAGAGAGAATCCATGATTTGAACAGCGATATAGAAGTCACCTGTTTTGGACAGGAGTTTAATCCGTCTACTTATGCAATAGCAAAAGCAGATATGATGATTCGTGGTGGAGATCCGGATAATATGCGGTTTGGAGATACCTTGTCAGACGATCAGTTTGCAGGATTTACCTTTGATTATTGTATTTCTAATCCGCCTTTTGGAATCGACTGGAAACGTGAGCAGAAAAAGGTGGAAGAAGAAGCAGCGAAAGGCGAACAGGGCAGATTTGCACCCGGACTGCCTAAAATCAGTGACGGACAGCAGTTGTTTGTATTAAATGGGCTTTCTAAGCTTGCGCCGAATGGGAAGATGGCGATCATACAAAACGGTTCTCCGTTATTTTCGGGAGATGCCGGAAGCGGTTCTTCGGAGATTAGAAGATATATTTTGGAAAACGACTGGCTGGATTGTATTGTGCAGCTTTCTACGGATATGTTTATGAATACGGGCATCAGTACATACATTTGGATTTGCTCCAAGAATAAACCGGCATATCGGGAAGGAAAAGTACAGCTTATAGATGCTTCTCATTGTTATGAGGCAAGGAGAAAGAGTATTGGAACGAAAAGAAACGATATTACAGATCAGTGCCGGGAACTGATTGTAAAGGCTTATGGTTCTTTTGAAAACTGCGCTGTGTATGGGGATAAGAGCGGAATTTATTGTGAGAGTAAAATATTTGAGACGGTAGAGTTTGGATATAACAAAATTGTGGTGGAAAGACCACAGCGGGATGAGAACGGAGAGATTGTTCTGAAAAAGGGAAAACCTGTTGCGGATGCAAGCCTGCGCGATACAGAGAGCGTGTCGCTTACACAGGATATCGACAGGTATTTTGAGAGAGAAGTGCTGCCTTATGCGGAGGATGCATGGATTGATAAGAAAAAGACGAAGGTGGGATATGAGATACCTATGACAAGATATTTCTATGAGTATCAGGCACCGGAAAAGGTGGAGGATATCGTGGCGCGGATTCATGTGCTGGAGGCTGATATTTCTGCTTCTTTGGAGAAGTTGTTTGCGGAGGAGAAATAGGTATGACTAGAGAAATGAAGGATAGTGGGATTGAGTGGATTGGGGAGATACCGTTTGCATGGAAGTTGGTTCCGTTTCGTTATGTACTTAATGAACGTCAAGAAAAGAATAATCCTATAAAGTCGAGAGAGAGACTATCCCTATCTATTGATTTAGGAGTAACTCTTTATGCAGAGAAAACAACTAATTTGGATAGGTTTAAGGATGATTTTGAACAATATAAAATAGCTCATAAAGGTGATTTAGTCATGAATAGTATGAATATGATTGTGGGAGCAACAGGAGTATCTGACTATTTTGGTTGTGTAAGTCCTGCATATTATACATTTTATGATGAATTAGAAGATCATGTGACGGCGAAATACTGTGAGTATATATTTAGAAGTAAAACTATGCTTAGAGTTCTGTATAGTTTAGGGAAGGGGATATATGCAATTGTGCGAGGAGATGATCGAGTAAATACTTGCAGATTAAAAGTAGCAAAAGAAGACCTGAAAGGCATCATAATACCAATTCCTTCAGTAGAAGAGCAAAGAGAAATTGTGAAGTATTTAGAGAAAAAATGTTCAGAAGTTGATATAGTGGCTGAAAAAACTCATTCAAGTATTGAAGAGTACAAAAAATTAAAGCAAGCGATTATTACACAGGCTGTTACCAAAGGAGTAAGAGGTAACAGAAAAATGAAGGATAGTCAAAGTACATGGTTTGGACAAATCCCAAGCGATTGGGAAATGAGAAAGATTAAATATATTTTTAAAATTCAGAAAGATATAGCCGGCGAAGAAGGACATACGGTGTTATCTATAACACAAAAGGGTATTAAGCCAAAAGATTTATCGAAGAATGAGGGACAGTTAGCTGAGAACTATAGTAATTATCAACTGGTACATATAGGTGATTTTGCAATGAATCATATGGATTTATTGACCGGGTGGGTGGATGTTTCTAAATATGAAGGTGTAACAAGTCCAGATTATAGAGTGTTTGAACTAATTGATAAGGATAATTATTGCAGTCAATACTATTTATATTTGATGCAAATGTGTTATGCGAATCGTATTTTTTATGGATTAGGGCAAGGAGTAAGCGGATTAGGCAGATGGAGATTGCAGGCAGATAAGTTCCTGAATTTCTCTATTACTGTGCCAAGTTATGAAGAACAGAAAGAAATAGCAAATTATCTTGACCAAAAGTGTTTAGCAATAGATGAACTTATTGCAAAGAAAGAACAATACCTCTCCGAGATAGAGAATTACAAAAAATCTTTAATTTATGAGTATGTGACAGGGAAGAAGGAGGTTTGATTTTGGAATCAATTGAGAATTGTCTTTGTGGGATTTTAGATAAATACTGTGCGGATGAGAATTGTGACAAAGAAGAATTATCTGGTATTAGAGATATTAGGATTGTAAAAAGTATATGGTCAGAGATTGAAAACTTGCGCCCTGATATTGCAAAAAAGCAAGGGAGAGATGAGATAGAACAATGTGCTGGATATCTCCTTTTTCTTGATGATGAAACAGCAGTAATTCTGATTAATGAGGATTTCTTATTTGATTCCATTAGAAAGAATTTTTGTTGGGTAGAGGTACTGATTCATGAAATTACTCATTATCGAGATTACAAGAACAATTTAGGTATTTTTGGCCATAATACATATGACAGTATGTTGAGCTGTTGTTCTTTTTGGTATTGGACAGAATTTCATGCACGGTATAAAGGAACATGCCAGATGCTTAACTATGTAAATAGGATGCCGGATGATGAAAGAAGAAAATATGAAACTGACATGATGGAAAGATTGGACTGCGCACCTGATTTCATTAGATCTGATGCTGATAAGAAGATACAATGCTATCGTTTTATGCACTTACTTGGTGATATTGCGGCTTATAATGAAAAAGGATTTACTGTTAAAAGTGAGGCAATAGAAAAGATCTTTCCAAATTACTTAGGTTATATTGATTTTCTTAAATCCAAAGATCAAATTGTTGATATTAATTTTCTTATAATATTGCAATATAATTTGGAGAATGAAATGAACATAGAGTATTGAATCATGTTAAAACCATGATTATAATCTATCACAAAAATTCCGAGAAGGAGAACAAAATGGGAAATGAATTGATTTTGCCGGAAAATTATAAACAGACATATGACAAGATTGTGAAAATGATTGAAACAGCAAAACATAAAGTATTTGAGACGGCTAATTTTCAAACCGTATATCTGTTTTGGCATATAGGACAAGAACTCAAGGATAATATTCTGAATGGACAGAAGGCAGAATATGGAAAATCAATTGTGAAAAATATGAGCAAAGATTTAGAGTTTCAATATGGACGTTCTTATGAAAAAAGTTCTGTTTTCCGCATGATACAATTTTATGAGGAATTTCCAGATTTTGAAAAAGTTGCTACACTGTCGCAACAATTGACGTGGTCTCATTTTAAGGAGTTATTGCCGGTTAATGACGAATTAAAAAGGGAATTTTATGCTGTTTTATGTAAAAATGAAGGATGGAGTGTAAGAGTATTAAGAGAACGAAAAAAATCAATGTTATATGAAAGAACTGCTATTTCCAAGCGTCCTGAAGAAACCATCAGGAATGATATTAGGCTTTTAGAAGAAAAAGATATGATGACGGTAGATATGTTTTATAGAGACCCTTGTATATTAGATTTCTTGGGATTACAGGATACTTACAGTGAAAAAGACTTAGAAAACGCTATTTTGGCAGAATTGGAAAAATTCATTTTGGAAATGGGAACAGACTTTGCTTTTATGGCGCGGCAGAAAAAGGTTGCTATAGATGGAAAAGATTACAAAATAGACTTGTTGTTCTTTCATAGAAAATTGAAAAGACTTGTTGTTGTGGAATTGAAAATTGGAGAATTTGAACCAGAATATAAAGCACAGGTAGAACTTTATCTGCGCTGGCTTAACAAATATGAGCGGATGGAAAATGAAGAAGCGCCAATTGCATTAATATTATGTGCAGAGAAGTCAGATGAAGTAATTGAATTGCTTGAATTGGATAAGGGGGATATTAGGGTAGCTCAATACTTGACAGCTATGCCGCCCAAGGAAGAACTTGAAGAAAAGCTGCGTTTGGCAATTCAAAGAGCAAAAATACAGTTAGAGCAGCGAAAAGAGTAAAAGTCGCTACATGTAGCAATTTTTTAAAATTGATTTGCGGAGGAAAACATGAGCATAACAGCTACTACAGAAAAACAATTTGAATCAGATATTGAAGCTTTTCTTATATCAGCCGAAGGCGGATATACAAAGGGAATTGGAACATACAATCCGAAGCTGGGTTTATATCCGGATAAATTGATTTCTTTTATTCAGCGTACCCAACCGAGGGAGTGGACGGCATTTGAACGGCAGAACGACATAGACCCGGTGCGCAAATTCTGTGTAGCTTTTAATAATGCCTGTGATATGGATGGAGTGCTGCATGTCTTGCGAAATGGATTTAAGCATAGAGGAACTACCTTTAAAGTCTGCTACTTTAAACCCGAATCTGCATTGAATGATACAGCAGGGATTCAGTATGCGGAAAATGAAGTAGAGTGCTATCGGCAATGGTATTATTCTGCAGACACGAAAAAGTCGGTGGATATGGTGCTTGTGATAAATGGTATTCCGGTGTTTGCTTTTGAATTAAAAAACCAGTACACAGGGCAGAATGTAGATAATGCCAAGACTCAATGGATGTATGACCGAGATCCAAGGGAGTTGTGTTTTCAATTTAATAAAAGGATTTTAGCGTATTTTTGCGTAGACCATACGGAAGTCTGGATGACAACAAAGCTGGCAGGAAAAGATACCTACTTCTTGCCTTTTAACCAAGGTTCTAATGGGGCAGGTTCTGATGGCGGTGCGGGTAATTCGCCCAATCCGAACGGGTATCCTACGGCATATCTTTGGGAAAATGTATTCCAGAAAGACAGCATGTTGGATATTATCCAGAAGTTTATCAATTTGCAGAAAGAGAAAACATTGATATTTCCCCGATATCATCAGTTAGATGTTGTTCGAAAATTGATTGCGGATGTACGGGAAAATGGCGCAGGCAGGAATTATTTGATTCAACATAGTGCAGGTTCCGGCAAATCCAATTCGATTGCGTGGACAGCATATCGTCTCGCATCGCTTTTTAATGAGAACAATAAGCCGGTATTTTCCAGTGTAATTGT
The DNA here is from genome assembly GCA_009911505.1 of Lachnospiraceae bacterium. GTDB lineage: Bacteria > Bacillota > Clostridia > Lachnospirales > Lachnospiraceae > Roseburia_B. The sequence goes on from QXXL01000209.1 coordinate 6,802, forward strand.
TGTGACAGATAGAACTGTGTTAGACGCACAACTTCAGGAAACAATTTCGGGATTTGACCATAAGTTAGGTGCCATAGAAACCATAGGAGAGGATAAAACTTCTCAACATTTGAAAAATGCAATTAATGACGGTGTGCGCATTATTGTTACGACTCTACAAAAGTTTCCAGTGATTTATACGGAAATTGATAAGGCAAATGGCAGATGCTTTGCTGTTATTGTAGATGAAGCACATTCTTCTCAGACGGGCAGTTCGGCACTTAAATTGAAGACTGCGCTGGCAGATACAGAAGAAGCCCTAAGAGAGTATGCGGAGCGAGAGGGATTAGCGGAGGAAGAAGTTGATCTGGAAGACAGGCTTGTAAAAGAAATGATTGCGCAAGGCAAGCATAAGAATTTATCCTTTTTTTCCTTTACTGCAACGCCAAAGGCGACTACGCTGGAAATGTTTGGGCAAGAGCAGGAGGATGGTTCTTTCCATCCATTCCATGTGTATAGCATGAGACAGGCGATTGAGGAGAAATTTATTCTGGATGTCCTTCAGAATTATATGACCTATAATACCTGTTTCCGAATTGCAAAAACTATGACAGATAATCCGGATGTTCCGTCCAGCAGGGCGGCAAAGGTGATCCGTAAATATCAGGAATTGCACCCATATAATATCAGTCAGAAATCACAGATTATTGTGGAGACATTCAGGGATACCACAAGGCATAAGATTGATGGTAAAGGAAAGATGATGATAATCACATCGTCAAGACTGGCTGCTGTTCGCTATTACCACGAAATCAAACGTTATATTGAGGAAAAGAAGTATGATGACGTGGATATTCTGGTGGCTTTTTCCGGTGCCATTGACGATAAGGGCGAGGAATATACGGAATCAAAGCTGAATGTACGCAAAGATGGTTCCCATATTTCGGAAAATCAGACGAAAGCGGAGTTCCATGACAATTTTAATGTGCTGATTGTGGCGGAAAAATACCAGACGGGGTTTGATGAACCGCTTTTACATACGATGATTGTGGATAAGAAATTAAAGAATGTGAAAGCAGTGCAGACTTTGTCCCGATTGAACCGTACTTGCGAGGGTAAGACAGATACCTTTGTGCTGGATTTCGTAAATAAGGCGGAGGATATCAAGGACGCATTTCAGCCATTCTATCAGGAAACATTCTTGCAGGAAGAAGTAAACGCAGACTTATTGTATCAGACACAGAGAGAATTGCGGGCGTATGGTATATACTCGGATGAGGATATTAAAGCTTTTACAGATGAGTATTACAAAAAAGGCAGGCAGGACAATAGAGCAATGGGGCGAATGAGTAGTATTTTACTTCCTGTTTCCAATCGTTATAACAAAAAGACTCAAAATGAAAGATACCAATTTCGAAGACAGGTACGGAGTTTGATTAAGTGGTATAGTTACATATCGCAGATATTGAGAATGTTTGATAAAGAGTTGCAGAAGGAATATGTATTTTGCTCATACCTAATTGGTTTATTGCCGAAAGACCCTGTAGAACTGATTGACTTGGAAGGTAAGCTGAAACTGGAATATTACAAATTGCAAAAGACATTCCAAGGTGAAATTGCTTTAGAAGAAGCAAAGACAATGTATGTTCCAGCAAAGCACAAAGGCGTCAAGGGAATGGATGAAAAAACACCTTTGGATGAGGTGATTGCAAAGATTAATGAGAAATTTAAGGGCAATTTTACGGAGGGGGATAAAGTTATTCTGTCAGCACTGAGGGATAAGTTGCTTTCTGATAAGAAGTTGAAAAAGATGGCGCAATCTTCTGACCCGCAGATTTTTGTGGAAAGTATTTTCCCCAAAGCGTTTGGTACGGCAGCACAGGATGGATATATGGAGGCACAAGAGTCGTATCAAAGTTTGTTTGAGGATACGGCTAAGTATAATGCGATTATGAGTGCGTTGGCGGAGGTTGTGTATCGGGAGATGAGGAAGAAGGACATAAAGGCTTTGGATGAGACGGGCGCTTATATATATGAGATGCCGCAGAATTTGTCTATGGTGGCAGAAGGGGCAATACCATATGGGAGAAAGGAAGAAGACAAACAGGAATAATGTAAGTAAAGTACGAGGAATAATAGTGTTATATAAACATAAATAATGCAGATATGAGATTAATTAATAAAAGGAATAGGGAGAGGCTAAAAGATAATGGATGAGAGAATGAGAAGTTTTATAGAGCGTTTAAATTTTGGACAACCGTATTTATTGCTGGGACAACAATATTTAGCAGAAACCATTACTGATAAATTTTACGAAGTTGTGTCAGAACGATTGGGAAGCAATAAAAAAGATTGCAATATTTTTTTAGAATTGGATGAACTTTCAAACAATGTTGAAGATACACTTCAGTGGCTACAAACAGAGGCAGATTATGTTACATTACCTGATTGGGGTAAATATCTTTCAAAAATACAGTGGAATGGAATCATTACAACTTCTGTAGACTATTTCGTTGAAAAAATGTTGCGGCTTGAAATGAGAGAGATACAACCAATTTATCAGTATGGAAAAGGCTTGCCATACAATTTTAAAAGCAAACAGATTCTTCACATTTCATATTTGTATGGCTGCTTAAATCAAAGTATGGATGAAATAAAACCGCCATGCTCTATTTTTGATTTTTCAACATATACAGCAAATGCGTCACTTCTTTTAAATCAGATAGATAGAGAGTTTTTATCTCCTATGGGAATGTTTGTAATAGACGGCTATGACTATGATAAGGATTGGATGAAGGATGATGTTCTGTTTGCTGTGTGTAAAAAACTTGCAAAAGAACAGGTTTTCTATTTTGGATTTAAAGATGAATATCTACAGAGCAAATACATCGAAAAATTAGTCAAAGATGGAATTATTGTACCAATAAAAGATTCATTAATATCTATTTTAGAAGAAGCAGAAACAGCCGGATTGCTAGAAAACTATGTGGAAAATATAAACACGAATGATTTAATTATTTCGATTGCAGGAGAACGAAGGGTATTTCCTAGAAAGAAATTGAGAAATATTTCAAGAACTTGTAAAGTATTAGATGATTTTCGGTTTGAATTTGATGCTATTTCATCGTCGGAAGAAAAAGAACTATTTAGGGATTTTTTATATAGATCATCAATGGAACCGGTATGGGAAGCGTTTTATTATGGGATGAATATAGTTAGAGAATATGAGAATATTGCGTTTAATGATATTATAGGTATTTTAAATAGTGACTCATTATTTAAGAAGCCGATTATTCTCTATGGACAAACGGGAACTGGAAAATCGGTAGCATTAGCGAGTCTGGCTTATAGGATTAAAGTGCAAAAAAAATATCCTGTATTATTTATAGACGGGAAAACCACAGAGCCACATCGTGAAGATATAGAACAATTTTGTTCGTGGTGTGATGATGTGAATGTTGCTATTTTTTGGGATGCATCCACGCATGGAAATGATATAAGCAAATACTTTGATTTGAATAATTATTTGGCATCAAAAGGAAAGAAAGCAGTTATAATTGGAACATCATATAATTTGGATGAAGATATAAGAAACTCATATAATGCATTATATGTGGAAGCACCCATTGACATTGTTTCGAGGGCAGAAATTAATAATTTTAAACAAAATTATGAAAAGTTTGCGGGGAAAAACCTAGATGATATGTGGACATCGAAATATGATAACAATTTTTTGGTGGCATTATATCGTATGCTTCCGGGAACAAACTATAGTATTAGAAAAGGACTTTTAAGAGAAATAGATGTGGATACTATTGAATTGAGTGAGTTAGTGACACTTGAGGATAAGAATACGCCTATGATGGCGTTATTACAAAAGTGTGGTATACCAATTTCTTCGGATGAGGAACAAAAAATTTCTAATAAAGTTAGCATAGGAAAGATAATAAAAATAGTTTCAATGATTGGGCAATATGGAATTGCTATTCCGTTTGATGTTATTTTTAGAATGCTGAGTGGAGATGTGTCATATTTTGTTGGTAGCTTGTTAGAGAAAATAGACTTCCTTCATGTTGAGACAGATATGAATGGTAATATAAATGTATTTCCAAGAAGTAGTTTAGAAGCACAGATTGTTGCAAATTCTTCGCTAGTTCAGATTAGTGAACAGGTGGAGATAATCAAAGAGGTTGTAGAAAACATAACAGAGAAAGAATTAAATTTTTTAGTAACCCTTTTGAAAGCGATAGGACCTAATGGAACTGTAGGAGATGGAGAATTTAAAAGTTACTATAAAGACATAGCTGAAACAGTTGGGGAATTACGTAATAATTGTGGGATATACAATGCAAGTACTATTTTACAAGAAGCATCATATATACGAGAATATTTTAAAAATAGTGATGAAAAAGAGTGTGATATACAAGTTCTTATAGAAACTCAAGAGTTGTTACTTAGAGAGCTTAATAATATAGAGGGAAAGAAAGATGATTTTACTCTCAGAAATTCGTATGGACAATTGTTGATTGAACTATCATCAAATATAGGAGCAGAATTGACATTTTATTGCGAAATAGGAAGTAACCTGAATAGAATATTAGGAGTGTATCACAAATTAGAATGCTATTTGGAAGAAGCATTGATTTATTCTCCAGACCCATACTATCCAGTAGATATCTGGGCATGGTCCGCAAGTAATGTTCTCCGAACTGATATTGCAAATGATGAAAAGACTAATATAGTGGGGAAATTGGTATCATTATTTGAAAATGTCGTTGCAGAGAATCCGGAAATCAAATATAGAGAAGATTATAATAAACGTATTCTTATGGTAGATTCATTTGAGAGTGACGAAAAAATTACAGATGAGGCATTTGAACGTTTGCTTGCGATTAAATCGGATTCCGGTATATATCTTAGAGCAAGGAACAAGTTACGAGGGATAGATATTACTCAAAAGATAGCTAATGCAGATATAGGTAGAGTGAAAGAAACAATAAAGTATTTAGAAACAGAAAAATTCAAATCAGTTGTGACTGAAAGTACAAAATGTTTGTCCTTGCTGCTAAAGCTTTACTGGCTTGTGATGGCGAAAGAACCATTATTTTTTGTAGAGAAAAAGGTTTTGCCTTTTGATAGAGAAACATGGGAAAAATTGTATTTTTTACTAGAGCGTATTGAGGAATTGGTTGAAGAAGTATCACCACAGAATAAATATTTGAAAGGAGTATGTGAATTTCATTTAGGAAAAGTAAATGATTGTTTCAATCATTTTGAGGAGATAAGAAACAATTATTATTTTGGAGCAAGGAGGCCAATTCTGTATTATATTGCTTCTAAGGTTGATGAAGGTGGTAAGGTAAGGGGGTTCTCAGGGCAGTTAAAAAAAGTTGAAAAAGAAAAAGGACGTGCAAAATTCTATATACCTACAATAAGAAAGACCTTGTTCTATTATAATTATGATTTTGTGTCTAGAGATTTAGAAGAGAATATAGAATATGGTGGTATACACATTGGCTTCAGTTTTATGGGAATTAGAATTTCGGATATTGAGTAAAGGGGAATTGACAAATGGATAATAGAAATAAATTGCTGATAATATCCGAAATGATAAAACAGATAAATGATATGACTAAAAAAATGGAAAGCAATATTCTATTCTTTTCCGAGACACATCAAAAATTGCGTTCGGATATTGAGAATGAAGCAGCATATTATGTTAATATTGATTATTTTTATGGCTTGTTTTTTGAACGATGTGATATTTATAGAGAATTTATTATGCAGAAGATATTGTTATTTAATTTAGAGTATGAAAAGGTGAAATCTTCATTAACACTTATACATGATCTCAGAACATATAAGAGTCATACGCTAGATAAAGCAAAAGTGCATGATAACAGTGTGATTGAACGAGTTGAAAAATGGCATTTTAGATTGATAGGGAGCAAAAGGATTGGCGATGGAGATTATCTGGTTTGTTCGAATGAATTGATTGATTTGGCGAAAAATATTCTTGATGCGATGTTATATTGTATAGAACAAATAGGGAGGGATAGCAGAAAAGAACAAATGATTCATGAAATGCTTATGGCAAAGGATAGTTATTGCCCTGATTTCTATATTGAAAGTCAATTTAAAGAGATAATGACAACGCTGGAGGTAAAAGCAGATGCACATGTGCTTACAAAAACATATGGAAAGAATATACGCAATAAAATGAAATTGTTTAGCTCGCTTTCGCCAGAAGAGCATAAAGAAAAAATAGGATTATTGATAGAACAGATTCTTTTTTCTAAAGATATTAATATCTGTCCATTGGGTGGGAAACGAATAATGGAAGAATTTGGATTGATTCCAGGAAAAGAATTAGGAAACCTGAAAAGGAAAGCTATAGAATTATCACAGGAAGATCCATACCGCTCAGAAGAGCAATTGCTTATATTATTGAAAGACTGGAAAGAGAGTGTGGACTAATTAGTAAAAAATGACGTCATCATACAAAAAATATTCCGATATAATACTTTATATTTTCCTTAATACAAACTTTGTTCAACGAGATGTGTGTGGTTACCTAATGTCTTTGGCTACAAAATGGCTACAAAAATCCTGAAAACACAGAGAAAATCAATATTTTCAGAAAATCTAACGACAGAAAACCCCTAAAACACGCCATCTGTCACCAAAGGTTCCCCCAACCTAATCCGTGAGGGTGGTAGAACAGTTGGTTCTGGTCGTGTGGCTACGATTGTTGAGTAATCAGTAAAAAGCTGGCTTTTATGGGGCTTTCCGAGAAATCGGGAAGCCCTTTTTAAAACTCTGAAATCTATGATATAATGGAAGTGGCTCTATTTTTGCTCTAAAATGTTTGTGAAGGAGCATTCCTGTTAGGGTACAAATGACAGGTTTACAAAAAAAGAGTACCAACCATAGAATGAAGTTGTTAACCAGTAAGTTAAACAACAGAATTCAGGAGGTACCCCCATATGTATTGTAAACAGAACCAGAAAATTAAGCAAGTAAAAGATTGCACTTTGGTAGTTGGAATTGATATCGGAAGCACCATTCATTATGCGAGAGCATTTGATTGGAGAGGCATAGAGCTTGGGAATGTTTTCAAAGTTTGTCAGGCTGGATGCAGCGCATTATGAAGAAGACTGGCAAAAGCGAAGTCAAGGCAGGTATTGAACCGACAGGTTATTACTGGTTTGACCTTGGCGCTTATCTTGAGAATGATGGCATTCTATTAGTTATGGTTAATCCTTATGCGGTAAAGCAGGCCAAGGAACTGGATGATAACAGCCAAAGTAAGAATGACAGAAAAGATCCGAAAGTAATCGCTAAGCTGGTTACGGAAGGATGATATTCCCTGCCATATGCACTTAAAGTTGTGTATGCAGACTTAAGGGTAATGGTAACGGACCATCAGCGTTTAATCAGGGAACTTACCCAGATCAAAAATCGTTTTGCAAGATGGTATGCTATATATTTTCCGGAATACAAAAAAGTGTTCGGGGACTATGAGCCACAGAGCAGCATGCTGGTATTACGGAAAGCATGCACTCCGGAAAGAATTCTGGAACCCGGGATTGCAGGAATCAACCAGATATGGAGAGGTGCGGAACTAAGGGCCGTAGGAATAAAACGGGCAACGGCCCTGTATGAAACTGCCAAGAACAGTATCGGTATCAAAAATGGGACAAATGCTGCAGAGTACGAGATGAAGTTGTTACTTCAGGGCCATGATTACAAACAGGCACAGTATGGGCGGTAATGGAGGAATTGGAACGTCTGTGCCGGAAGATACCCGAAAGCAGGCAGATGCTTGCTATCAAAGGTATCGGGCTGATAACGGTAGGCGGATTTCTGGCCGAAACAGGTGATTTAAGGCGTTTTGAATCACCCAGACAGATACAGAAACTGGCAGGCTTATCCTTGAAGGAAGATAGTTCGGGAAAGCATAAAGGACAGACAACGATCAGTAAAAGAGGTCGGAGCAGGCTGAGGGCCATACTGTTTATTGCAGTGATTCCGCTGATAGTAACCAATGCACAATTCAGGGTATTGCATCAGTATTATACAAACAGAGCTGTAAATCCGTTAAGGAAAAAGCAGTCCGTAATAGCCATCAGCTGTAAGCTAATCAGGGTGTTTTATGCGATACTGACAAAGGGAGCGGTTTATGACGGAAGGAAGATGCTGTCAGATATACACCGCCCTCCACAGACAGCATAGAGCCAGACAAAGAGACTTCTGGGAAGACGTCCACCGAGAGGTGCTGGAAGAATCGATAGAAGTAAAAAGAGAATTACATGAAGAGCCGATAGCCAGATTTTACTCCATCAGAGCAACGACTCAGTGAAGGAGCATCATGACGCCCCTTTGTGGATAAGCAGAACGAGGGAATTTAGGAACCCTGGTGTGTAGGGAGATCCAGTATGACATGGGAGGTTTGCTGCCGTAAGGACTTGGGGAAGAGAATGGCCAACCATAGCGAAAAAAGACGACGTCTTATTTCGCATACCCCAAAAGATCCGTTCATCCATGAATACAAGGCCAAAGGGGATGACATAGACAATCAGATCAAATGTAATTTATGAAAAAGTAAGAAAAAACGAGTTAACAACAGAAAAACTAAGATTATTATGGGAGGTTTTTGCTATGGCATATAAGATACTCATTGTTGATGATGAAAAAATGCTGACTGAATTATTATCAAGCCACTTGCAGGATTGTGGATATGAGACTTTTGTAGCGGAAGATGCGGAGCAGGCAATATCAATGCTGAATATATATCCAGATTTAATTTTGCTTGACATCAACATGCCCGAAATGGATGGATTGGAGCTATGCAAGATTATCCGTAATAATGTCACCTGCCCTATTTTGTTTTTGACAGCTCGGATTACAGAACAGGACAAGGTAAACGGTTTGCAGGTCGGCGGTGATGACTACATAACCAAGCCTTTTAGTTTACAAGAATTGACCGCAAGGGTGGCGGCTCACCTGCGGAGGGATGAGCGAAGCAAGTGTACTCCTAAAATCGTATCTTCACAAGGCTTAATTGTAAATCTTGCTGAACGCAAAATTTTTTATGGAGAAACGGAGCTGAACTTATCAAATCGTGAATTTGATATTGTCGAGTTTCTGATGAGTAACGCTAACCAGATATTTGATAAAGAACGGATATACGAAGCCGTATGGGGCTTTAATGCTGAGGGCGACAGCAATGTTATTAAAGAGCATATCCGAAAAATCAGAAATAAACTGACGGAAGCTACGGGCAAGGAATATATAGAAACCGTTTGGGGGATGGGATATAGATGGAAAAAATGAAGAAAGTAAAATCTATTAAAAGTGCATTTATCTGGACAGTTGCCATTACAATGATAATTGTTTTTACATCCTCTGCTTTGACAAGTTATATCTGTTATCGTATGCAGAAGAATATCCTCCCCGACTCACAGGAAATTTGGCTGCATACACAGACTATTATGGCAGACGGGACAGTATCTGAGGCAAAGCAAAGATTGATACTTGATGAACCTTCTAAAGTGTCTATGCTTGTCCCCGCTAAAGCGGAAGAAGAAAAGTTAGGGGATACAGAATTTACAATAGAGAGAATAGAATCCAGCTTCTCCACACTTCGCCCGAAACAACAGTTACTATATAGAGCAATAAGCATTTCTATGGTAGGGCTTCCTTTTATCTATTCAGTCATAGGAATCATGTTATGTGCATGGTGGTTTTATCGGAAAAAACTATCGCCGCCAATTCAGGTTCTTGCAGATGCAACAAAGCATATAAAGGGGCAAGACCTTGATTTTACGGTTGCTTATAACAGTAACGATGAATTAGGCGGGCTCTGCACAGCTTTTGAAGAAATGCGGCAAGCTTTGTATGATAACAACCGACAGCTATGGAATATGATTGAGCAGCGGAGAATTTTACAGGCATCAGTGGCACATGACCTCAGAAATCCGATTGCGATTATAGAGGGCTATGTCGAATATATGCAGCAATGCTTTACAAATGGAAGTCTGAATGATGAGAAATTGCAGCATACACTATCCAACCTTGCGATAACCTCAAAACGACTTGAGCGTTATACAGACTATATTCGTGATTTGAATACCATTGAAGAAACCGAAACAAAGTATTCTGTCGTTCAGTTACCAGTTTTTTTGAAAAATGCTACAGAAAGCCTTTCGCTTATTGCAGAACAGCATAGCCTGGAGATTGAATATCATTCTACAGTATCCGAATGTCAAGTAAAATTAGATGAGCAAATATTTTACCGTATTGTTGAGAATATCTTTTCCAATGCCATTCGATATGCTGATAGCAAAGTGAGTTTCCTATACACATTTATTGATGATGTACTTACTATAACCATTACAGACGACGGCAAAGGATTTTCAAAGGCAATGCTCCGCAAAAAGAATACCTTTCTCTATTCTGAGGATAAAACGGATGAACATATGGGATTGGGATTGGCTACAAGCCGTGTCCTTAGCCAGAAACACGGCGGATGTTTAGAACTTTCCAATGTTACTCCGAGTGGAGCTTCTGTAACAATTAAACTTGCAGTCAACAAAGTGGGGTGATATTTTTATTGACGTAAAAAGTGATTGGCAAAGAGGCAAATCAAGGTTTATTTTGGAGGAGTTGAAATGGATAAAAAAAGAACGATGAATTGGATAATAGCAATATAGTTACCGTTGGATATTTAACAATAAGTATTGTGTTTGATGCATGGACTTATTCTTGGCTTATATGGGTAATTTATGCGATTTATAGATTTGTTGCAAAATAAGAAAATTTGAAAGTGAGTTGAAGTAATGTTTTATAATACAAAAAACAATAATATAAAAATAGAATAAAGTAATATGGATTATGTAAGTTTTGGTGTAGCAAATAAAAATTTAATTATAATACCAGGACTGAGCGTGTTTGAGAAATAAAAATTGTACAAAACATATATTTTGATTTTGGGTTTTATGTTATAATGAAAGAAAAAAGGGGATTACTATGATGAAGCGATACGAATTAACCGATGATGAATGGAACCGCATCCAGGACCTTCTCCCCCCCCCC
>QXXL01000210.1 GCA_009911505.1 Lachnospiraceae bacterium
GTCAAAGCCTCGTCTCTTGCCAGCAACAGAAAATGCTTGGCAGGGGAATCCTCCGCAGAGGAGGTCGAACTCCGGCATTTCTTTTGTATCAATTTGTCTTGCGTCTTCATAAAAAACCTCACTTGTCTTTGCATTATGTACGGCGCGGTATGCCCGGTCAGCATGTTTGTCAATCTCGCAGTGGCCGATGCAGGTAAACCCGCCAGCTCTTTCCAGCCCGGCGCGGAATCCTCCGATCCCGGCGAACATGTCGAAGAACCTGATATCCTTATGTATTGTCATGGGCATTTTTCCTTTCTCAAATTTGTTATC
>QXXL01000211.1 GCA_009911505.1 Lachnospiraceae bacterium
GATGGAGCTTCCAGAATCTTTCAGACCATCATAAACATGCCTGCAGTAGTCAAGAATTGTGTCAACAATCTTTTCCTCTTCCGCATTCTTTGACTTTATGTCCCATCCCCGGTCATAGTTGATAACCGTCGGCCCGTATTCCGGCCAGATCGTCAGCTTGCTGACATTGCCATTGTTAATGCCAAACCAAGAGTCTTCTTTATAGACTTTAGCCTGGAAGTTCAGGCTGCCAATTTTTCCTGATATCCAGTTGCGGTCGAAAAACTCTGCCTGGGTGATGCTGTACCGGGTATTCATTACGCTCCTTTCGTATTTCCAGTTATGATAAAATTGTTATATTCCGGCCAGTTTTTCCTGTCAGACAAATAATCTACAAGCTCGTACCAGCCCTCGCGGTTTGCGATGTACATCACAGCGTGGAAATCGAACATATTGGTCTCCGCGGTATCGCGTACTTTGAGAATCTGCTCCTTTATGGTTGGTGTTATTTGGTTCTTTGCTGTATCCATATAGGCTCCTTAGTTCAATGGTTAATAAAATTACAGCTGACAGGCTTCCCTCCACATGGAGCTTACTTATGCCGCTTAACTGTGCCAAGCACCCAGACTTTCTATCGATATCTGGTATTTATAACAGCGCTGGCAGGTTCCAGGCTTCTGGCGCAGCTAAGGCTGGCAGAGCTAAATATCAGAATATAAGCACAATTCTTCCGCTTTTTATTTCAGGCTGTTTATTTCTTTTTCCAGTTCAGCTATACGATAATGTAGCTCTGCTGCCTTTTTTGCTTTTTCAGGCTCTGACATCTTTTCGTAGCCGATAATCCGTTGTAAAGTATTTTTTGCTTCTGTTGCATCAAGCTGTAAGTGTGATTTGAACGTTATAAGCTCTGCATCAACGTCACAGATATCATAATTAGTGTCATACTCCTCCATCTTAAGAAAGAGGGCAATTTCTTTTGCCGTATCACTAATTCTGTCCAGCAAAGAGCATAATCCTGTTATATTGTTATTCATACTTGTCTCCTAAAACATTAATAACCAATAGAAATACATTTTGGGAAAAGATGCTTATATCTTTTCGTCTGTCCCTTAGCTGTGCCAGGAGCATGGATTTTTAGTTTTGCCACTCAGCAAAGTGTAGTTTCGTCTCCGCCATCCCGAATCAGCTGCTCCAATTCCTCCGAAGTTATTACGGCAAAGAGTTTAGGCTGTTTAACAAAAGCGTTGCGGATGTGGGAGAGCAGGTGCTCCTTGCGTTTTATAGTCGGCACAATCCAGACAGTTAAGGGGAACATTTCTGATTCTTCCTGCTCCAGACCGCTACGATAGTAAGCATGGTATTTCTGGCACTTTTCTATAATTTTGGCGGGTGATTCGGTGCCAAGGTCGACTTCGATAAAATAACGGTCTTCATATTCTTCCGATACTACCGCCGCATATAAATCCGGCTTCAAAGCAACGTGTTTCCCAAGTTCGCTGTAAGTCCTCCAGCATTCTGGCTCCGGCTGTAATGCTGCCAGCTGACTTTTGTTATCCCCACAGAGTTCTGTCAGCTGGATGCAAACTTCTGCCACTGCTAGCGTGTGCGCTAAGTAGTAGGGACTTGGCTCAAAGAAGCGCTTGCTCGGATAAGCCTTATGGTCATACAATCGTAGCAGCCGCTCTCCAGCATGAGTAATATGCCAGATGAGGGAACTCGACCCAGCCCTTACTCCACCAATCCTCCGCGAGAGGCTGTCAACCAGTCCAAAATCACATAGCTTCTTGAGGTTGCGGCTGGCCGCCCTAAGCCCAGCGGTGGAGTTGGCGGCATCAGTGAATAAGAGCCGCTGCACCTGCCCGCTCAAGAGATAGCGGTGCCGCCGGACGGCAAGCAGGATGCCCTTGTCGCGTATGCTGAGTCTGGCGTCAAGGCTGATGAGCTGCTGCCTGGACAAACGTCGGTGTGGTTCTGGGGCATCGCCGGCAGGGGTGGTGTCCGTAGCGGGTACGGAGTAGGAATCGCATACCATGTACCGGGAAAAGTCGGGTGTGGTGGGCGTTTCCGCTTGTGCATTCCGCTCCTCGTTCGTCGGTCGGTTCGTCATGGTCTTTTCCTCCTTCCAATTGCCGCATCCTCCCATTCCGGTGGGGCTTCGCTGCCGTCATCAAACAGTTTGAGATAGTCTTCTTCAACCTGCTCCGCTGATATGCCGTAGGTGGTCTGGCTTATGGCTTTGAGGTCGGCGGCATCCCGTAGGGCAGGTGGTGGCGGTAAGGTCTTACCCTGTATCCAGCCAGTGTTCCTACCGTTTGATTGGAATGAGGTGTAAATTTGGTAGCGGGGCAGTGACATAAAATCCTCGGCGGCGAGTTCCGGCGCCATTGCCGCCATATCCTTGGCATCCCTGCTGTTTAGCCCGAACACTATCTTATTTCTTGCATTGGCGTCAATCCCGGAGCGGATGTTGATGGGTAGCTGATCTCTATACTGATGAGCCAGTGTTAGCCCGACACCCAGGCCTCGTGCTTGCGCTAAAGCATCCGATAAATCGGTCGGGAGTGACAGGTAATCCTGCAGTTCATCAATAAATATAGAAACGATATGACGCTTCTCCGCTGGAATACCTGCCCGTGACAGTGCCAGCGTCCAAGTTAGCCCGACAATAAGTGAACCCAGAAGCCTGGCACTTTCTCCTCCGGTTAAACCACGGTTCAGCGGAATTAGAACAATCTTTCGCTTATAGAATAAATCTGTCAGCGAGAACTTTGGCTTTGCCTGTCCGAGTATATTCCGAAGACCCGGTCGTAAAGTCAGCTGCCGAAGCTTGTTAAGGACTGGGGAGATTTGTTGTCGTTTCTCCGTATCCCTCAGTGCTTCAAACTGTTCCCAGAATGGTCTGAGCGCCATACGGTCTTTGACCTTACTGGTGATTTTGCGCCGGAAAACCTCATCCGTTAGCAGCGGCAATAACCATAAAAGAGTAGCGTTTTCTGTGTCCGTTAGGGTTAAAAGAGCGGCGGTTAATACATCCTGTGTATATATGCCCCAACAATCGCTAAATATCTCCTTGAGGACGGAGAGAACCGCGTCGGAAATCAGCGAGGGATTGCCGTAGCCCCTGAACGCCAGCGGATTGAACCCGCAAGGGCAGGAATCGGACGGATCAATAATGACCACATCTTCGGTGCGCCCCTCTGGAATCCGTTCCAAGATAGACGTAATCAAATCCGCCTTTGGATCTAAAACCAACACGCTTCTCCCGGAAGTAATGTCCGCCAGAATCAGGTGCAGCATAGCCGTACTTTTGCCGCTGCCAGTCGGGCCAATCAGATGACAGTGCTCCAAACTATCTCTTGGAGAAATACTCAGCCGCTTCGGATTTATGGTGTCCATGCTAACAGCAAAACTGCGGTCGGTTTTCTGGTTGGTGGGATTTCTATACCAGTTCGGCGGTAAAGTGAGTTTGGGATGTAATCCCGGCGTTCCGGGCAGTTCTTCCTCTCCAGCAGGGAGAAGTAGAAAATTGGCTAACTCCTTTACTGACAGCTGCAGCGGAAAATGCCACGGTACATGGGCGGTGTTGAGGTCGGAAGGCTTTACAGTTTCTTCCCAGATACGCACACCCGCCGCCTCCAATACCTTGAATGCGCTGATAATACTGCGTAGCCGGAAGCTCGTATTTTCTCCCGATACACCGATACGGATGACCGCTTGGAACGTATGCTGCTCAGATTTCTCTTTGATGGTTTTGCGGCTCTCAGCCGAGGCTTTCTGCACATCCCCAAGTAGAATCTGGAGCCAGGTGGCATTGGGGTCGGCGAGGTTGGCTGGAACGGAGGATGGGGCATAAGCTCGCCCCAGTACAACTTGTATAACTATTTCTGTACCATTTTTATCTTCGGTCAGTGCCGCCAGCCCCGCCCGGATGACTGCTTCCGTAACGTCAGTCTTAAGCGAGAGCGTCGGATGACTAATCTTGAGCTGCCGGGCAACAGTGACCGGGATACGTTTTTCTGCGCAGGCTTCATGGAACTGGATATCGCCATGTGCTTTAATTGCTTCCTCGATATTTTTGATGTACCTCCCAGCGGCTCCGAGCAAGTGGCTCACCCGTCCATTCCGGCTCCGCACTTCCCAGATCACTGCACCCCGTGGCGATAATGCCGCCAGATGCGAGAGAGCCTCCCACACAGTTTCTATTTTGTAAGGTCGTGCCCATACTATTTCTCTAAAGACAAGGTCTTCAATTTGATGCTTCAAGAATGCCCACTCCTTCCTATCCTTCCTATATTTCTTGTGCTTTTTACCATTGTCCCAAATCATCGTGTTTGTGCCTCCAAATACGGTAAATTATAATAACGACAAGGATGATCAGGGCGATAGTAAGCAACATCGGCCAGACTTCCAGCACCCAATATGCGGCGGTTCTTATGAGATAGACGCTGAATGCTAGCATAAAGGCGGCTTCCAGTATCCTTGTGATAAGATTTCTTGGCGGTTCCAATAGGCATCACACCTCCTCCGCATTTTCTACCTGGTTGGCTTTATCGCTGTATTTTGGCACGGGGTAGCCGGGAATCTCAATGTCGCTGTCGATTTCGTTACCCCAGACATCCCAGTCCGGTGTACGTCGCCTTGCAAATAGCTCTAAATAAGGCCCTGGACTGACCCTCTCCACAACTTTTTGAAATTCTTCAGGTTTATGTGAATGGTCTTGGACTGTATAAACGCCATAGTTTATCTGATTTTTACATAATACCGGAGCTTTGCCGCAGGTTCCTAAGAGGACGTGCTCGGTACAGTTTCTCAGGTAAATGCCAAGCCCGACGCGAAGCTTAATCCAGGTAAACACCGAACGCGGAGTAAATCCCCATGCTTCCAAGACGTCAAAACCGCATCTCAAAGTGCTATTTGTTACCCAGAGCCAGCAGTGGCTGTTTTCTTCTGCTAAGTCCTTGATGGGCATGGCTTTTATGTGTTCCAGCGACATCAAATTATAATGATTAATTGCCCCATAGGTGCCTCGCTGGTTTATATCCCAGGGTGGATCAGCCAGGATGGTTTTATATTTCTTGGCAGAGTGCGTCTTATTCTCCGCATGATTGATAATTGTTTCCATAAATCTTCCTTTCTTTGGTTGGTGTGACTTTGACGGTATTTAAGCGCAAAACCACACAAAATAATAATTGTTATGCCTAAAACTTTTACAGCGGCTGGACATTCTTTAACAGGGGTAGAATGTCAATTAAGGTGTAACAAAAAACGCTGTTGTGATTTTGTCAATAATGTGTTGACAATAGCCTATTCCTCATCATATTC